>JBQEAN010000013.1:0-2994 GCA_052109075.1 Alcaligenes sp.
TTTTTTTGCCGCCGGGCCGTCCCAAGGCTCGGCGCCCCCGGCAAAAAGCTCGCCCTTTGGGGGCAGCAAGCCAAAGGCGTAGCGTGGGGCTTTTTTGGTTGCACAACAACATGAAATTTGCTGAATTTGAAGTGGGTATGCTTATCAAGCATCCACTGGTTCCTGTGACTCGCGAAGAAATGCTGGATTTCGCCCAGAAATACGATCCGCAGTCCTTTCACATTGACGACAAGCAAGCGGAACAAGGCCATTGGGGCGGCTTGATTGCCAGTGGCTGGCTTACTTGCGGCAAAACCATGCGCATGGCGGTGGACTCTGCCCTGCATGACTCCGAGTCTTTTGGCTCCCCGGGTCTGGAACGCTTGCGCTGGGTCTTGCCGGTACGGGAAGGCGACTCCATTCGCCTGGAAGCTACCGTCCTGTCCAAGCGTGTGTCCAGCAGTCGTTCAGATCTGGGCATCGTTCGCTGGAGCTGGAATGTCTACAACCAGCGCGATGAACTGGTGCTGGAGCTGGAAGCGACCAGTATGTTTGAATTAAAGCCTTAACAAGAATGGGGCGGCTGGGCGGTAGGACAGAACCCCCACGCTGCGCCTTTGGCTGGCTGCTCGCAAGGGGGCAAGGGCAAAACAGATTGCTTAGCCCTTTGGCAGGTCTGTTTTAGAAGAAAGCCTGAATCCCCGTTTGGGCACGGCCCAAAATCAAGGCGTGAACATCGTGGGTGCCTTCATAGGTGTTCACCACTTCCAGATTGACCAGGTGGCGGGCGATACCGAACTCGTCAGAGATGCCATTGCCACCCAGCATGTCGCGTGCCAGACGGGCAATATCCAGCGCTTTGCCGCAGGAATTGCGTTTCATGATGGATGTGATCTCTACCGCCGCCGTACCTTCGTCTTTCATGCGCCCCAGGCGCAAGCAGCCTTGTAGCGCCAGCGTGATCTCGGTTTGCATATCGGCCAGTTTTTTCTGGATCAGCTGATTGGCCGCTAAGGGGCGGCCGAACTGTTTGCGGTCTAATGTGTACTGGCGGGCGGTATGCCAGCAGGATTCAGCCGCGCCCAAAGCACCCCAGGCAATACCAAAGCGGGCAGAGTTCAGGCAGGTGAAAGGCCCACGCAAGCCCGAGACATTGGGCAGCATCTGGCTATCTGCAATGTCTACATCGGCCATCACAATCTCGCCGGTTAGCGAGGCACGCAAGCCCACTTTGCCGTGAATGGCGGGAGTGGACAGGCCTTTCATGCCCTTGTCTAGAATAAAGCCGCGAATCTTGCCATCGTCTTCACCACCGACGACCTTGGCCCAGACCACGAATACGTCGGCAATGGGGGAGTTGGTAATCCAGGTCTTGTTGCCGCTCAGGCGATAGCCGCCATCCACTTTGACGGCGCGGCACTCCATCGCGCCAGGGTCTGAGCCGTGATTGGGCTCGGTCAGGCCAAAGCAACCAATCCATTGTCCGCTGGCCAGCTTGGGCAGGTATTTTTGTTTTTGCTCTTCGCTACCGAATTCAAAAATCGGCACCATCACCAGCGAGGACTGCACGCTCATCATGGAGCGGTAGCCCGAGTCCACACGCTCCACTTCGCGGGCGATCAAACCGTAGCTGACATAGTTCAGACCGGCGCCACCATAGGCCTCAGGAATCGTGGCTCCCAACAAGCCCAGTTCGCCCATCTCGGCAAAGATGGTCGGGTCGGTCTGTTCGTGGCGAAAGGCTTCCAGCACGCGCGGTAACAGCTTTTCCTGCGCATAAACATGGGCCGCGTCGCGCACCATACGTTCTTCATCGCTTAACTGCTGATTCAGCAGCAAGGGGTCGTCCCAATGGAAGGAGGGATTGGCAGACATAGTGGTACTCCGGGAAGATCAAATACGGTCAGTCAAATGGGGCCGGCAAGGACGCCATGGGTCTGGAAAATGGAAAAGAGCAGCTTGAGTATCGCTGAGGGAGGCTGGCTGTGGGTTGCTGATGGAGGGCTTGAGCATCATCGGGCGGTGGCAAGCAGGCGATATCACTATAAAGTCTCAGCATAGTGTGCATAAAGCGCACAAGGCAATTGATAAAATTGCACAATGTCGTGTGCTGGCGTAACGATCCCGTCAGGGCTATTCCTGGGCAGGACAGAGACGTTCATCAAGAGGGGAGCGAATGAGACAAGGCGTGCCCAGCCTGGGCGCATTACAGGCTTTTGAAGCGACGGCCCGCTTGGGCACGTTTTCACGTGCGGCCGAGGAGCTGTCTTTGACGCATAGCGCGGTGTACAGACAAGTTAGCGGACTGGAGCAGCGTCTGGGTGTGGCCTTGCTGACACGAGTGCGTCGTCGGTTGGTGCTGACTCCTGCAGGGCGGGACTATGCCGCCCGTATCCGCCATCACCTGGAGCAGATCGGTAAAGATACTTTCAGCCTGATTGCACGGGCTGGAGTGGGTCGTAGCATTCATCTGGCTGTGTTGCCGACCTTGTCGACGGTGTGGCTGATGCCGCGTCTGGCCCGCTTCTCTCAGTGTCATCCCGACATCACGGTCAGCCTGTCCGTGCGTACTACCCCGTTTCAGTTTGGTGACCACCCCTTTGATGCCGCCATTTATCATGGACGGCAGTTATGGCCGCAAACCGAAGGTATCAAGCTCTTTGATGAAGGTGACTTGGTGCCGGTTTGCTCGCCCACGCTGGCGGTCAGTGGCGATTGGCACAAGCTGGTTCACCTGCACATGTCGACGCGACCGGATAGCTGGGCAGATTGGTATCGCTCCGCCGGTCTGGAGCCTGATTTGCGTGTCAGCTCCGGCCCGCGCTATGAGCTGTTCAGTCTGGTGATGGCGGCACTGCAAGCCGATATGGGTCTTGCCCTGATGCCACGCTTTTTGGTGCAACAAGCCCTGGACCAAGGAGAACTGGTCATGCCGGTGCCCTATGCTATGCCGGTCAGCGAAGCCTATTTTTTTAGTTATCCCACGGCCAATGAGCCCAGTGAAGCGCTGCTATT
>JBQEAN010000013.1:3094-33731 GCA_052109075.1 Alcaligenes sp.
AAGCCTATTTTTTTAGTTATCCCACGGCCAATGAGCCCAGTGAAGCGCTGCTATTGCTGGAACAATGGCTGCTGGAGCAAGAAAAGGAGAACACATGAGATTGCATTGGAAACCCCGCGTCTTGCTGGGGGTGCTGGCTTTAGCCTTGGCGCTGCCTACCCAGGCCCAGCAGAATCTAAGCCACCATTTGAATCCCGAAGCAGCCAGCAGCTATGCGCAACGCGATAAGGTAGTGACTAGCAAAAGCATGGTTGTGACGGCGCATCCTCTGGCAAGCCGCGCCGGTCTGCGCATGTTGGAGCAGGGTGGCAGTGCGGTGGATGCGGCCATTGCCAGCCAGTTGGTCTTGGGCTTGGTAGAACCCCAATCCTCCGGGGTCGGCGGGGGCGGTTTTTTGTTGATGTTTCAGCCCGAGTCTGGCTTGTCGAGCTATGACGGACGCGAGACCACGCCTGCCGCCAGCAGCCTGGACCGCTTCGCGCTGGATGGCAAAACCATGTCTTTCAAGCAGGCGGTTAATAGCGGTCGCTCGGTGGGGGTGCCGGGCTTGATGCGTGCCTTGGAGTTGATGCATCAGGATGGTGGTGTCTTGCCTTGGGCTCAACTGTTTGACCCAGCAATTGAATTGGCCGAAGGCGGTTTTGAGGTCAGCCCGCGCTTGCATGCCCTGATTGCCGACAACCCGGAGCTGGCTGATAAAGCCGCCACTCGAGCTTATTTCCTGGATGAACAAGGCAAGCCTTGGCCGGTGGGTCACCGTCTGCACAATAAAGAATACGCACAGGTTTTGCGTGTGCTGGCTAAAGACGGCGCGCAGGCGTTTTACAGTGGTGACCTGGCTCGCGATATGGTGACTGCCGTGGCAGCCGATCCAATTGCCGGAGATTTAACCGAGGCGGATCTGTACAACTATCGTGCCTTGCGACGCGACCCGCTCTGTATGGACTGGCAGCAATGGGCCCTGTGCGGCATGGCACCACCCAGTTCTGGCCCGATCAGCGTGATGCAGGTGCTGGGTATCTTGCAGCACACGCCTATTGCCTCTGCAAACCCCCAGTCAGCCGAAGCGATCCATTATTTCTCCGAGGCGGGTCGTCTGGCTTTTGCCGACCGGGACGCCTGGGTGGCAGACCCTGCGTTTGTGTCTGTGCCGCAGCAGGCTTTGTTGGCCCCGGAGTATCTGAAATCGCGTGCCGCCTTGATTCAGGCTGATCGTTCCATGGGCCACGCCCAGCCGGGCAAGCCCCTGGCGGACTCGCAAGCAGCCACTGACAATACGCCGGAGCTGCCATCGACTACGCATTTGTCAGTGGCGGATGCTAATGGACAGGTGGTGTCCATGACGACCTCGGTGGAATCGGCTTTTGGCAGCAAGATTATGGTGCGTGGTTTCTTGCTGAACAATCAGCTGACGGACTTTGCCTTGAGCCCCAAAGATGAGATGGGGCGTTTGTCTGTGAACCGTGTAGAGCCGGGCAAACGTCCACGCAGCTCTATGGCACCCATGATCGTGATGCAGGATGGTCGTCCTGTGATTGCGGTGGGCTCACCCGGTGGCAGCGCCATCATTCCTTACGTAGCCCAGGCGTTGACTGGTATGTTGATTTGGAACTTGGATGCGCAAGAAGCCGTCAGCCTGCCGCACTATGGCAGCCGTAACTGGGCAACAGAACTGGAAGCGGGTACGGTGGTGACAGAACAGGCCCAGACTTTACGGGCGATGGGGCACGAGGTGCGTGAACAGCCCTTTCCCAGTGGTACGCATGTGATCCGCTGGACAAAAGAAGGGCTGGAGGCCGGGGTAGACCCACGGCGCGAAGGCTTGGCACTGGGGCAATAAAAAAGCCCTCAATAGGTGGATCTGTATCCACGTATTGAGGGCTGTGTGTTTCAGCTTGGGCCTGGGCTGACGCGTACCGCTTAGCGGAACACCACGGTGCGCTGATCGTTCAGCAAAATACGATGCTCAACGTGCGCACGCACGGCGCGGGCCAGAACCAGAGATTCCACATCGCTACCGATCTGAGTCAGTTCAGCCGGGCTGACGGCATGGGTGACGTGCTCAACGTCTTGCTCGATGATCGGGCCTTCGTCCAGATCAGCCGTCACATAGTGAGCGGTGGCACCAATAATCTTCACACCGCGAGCATGGGCCTGGTGGTAGGGGCGTGCTCCCTTGAAACTAGGCAAGAAGCTGTGGTGAATGTTGATGGCACGGCCAGACAGGGACTGGCACAGATTGGTGGACAGAATCTGCATGTAGCGGGCCAGCACGACCAGATCCACTTTCAGATCACGAGCCAGATCGATGATTTGCTGTTCTTGCTCGGGACGAGTCTCTGGTGTCACTGGCAGGTGATGGAAAGGAATGCCGTAGGAAGAAGCCAGACCGGCGTGGTCAGTGTGGTTGGAGGCGACGGCAGCAATTTCAACGGGCAACTGGCCGCTATGGGCGCGAAACAGCAGATCGTTCAAGCAATGGCCCTGACGACTGACCAGAATCAGCAAACGGGCTTTGCGTTGGGCATCATAAATAGTGGCTTCCATGCCGAATTTTTCAGCAATGGGCGCAAAGCCAGCTTGCAGGGCGTTCACGTCTTGCTTTTCAGGCAGAGAAAACTGGATGCGCAGGAAAAAGCGGTTGGTGGCGGCGTCGCCAAACTGCTGGGCCTCAAGAATGTTGCCGTTCTGCTCAAGCAGCCAGCCCGATACGTTGTGGACAATGCCGGTACGATCCGGGCAGGATAGGGTCAAGATGTAATCGTTCATCGACAGTATTGTAAAGATTTCAGAAAAGTTTTTAAGCTGCTTGAGCCAGAGTTCGCTGACTGTGTTGTGCAATCGCTAAACAGGCGGTCAGGCCGGGGGATTCGATGCCGAACAGATTCAGCAGTCCGGGGACGCCATGGCTGGCTGGCCCTGAAAAGACGAAGTCGGCTGCCGCCTGGCCTGCGGGCACAATCTTAGGCCGGATACCGCTATAGGCGGGGTTCAGGCTGTAATCGGGCAGGGCGGGCCAATATTCGCGCACCGCGGCGTAAAAGGATTGGCCCCGCTGCGGGTCCATATCGTAGTTTTCGTCCTGTACCCATTCCGTGTCTGGGCCAAAACGGGCCTGGCCGGCCAAGTCCAGTGTCAGATGCACACCGAGGCCAGCTTTATTGGGCATGGGGTAAATCAGATGCTTGAAGGGCGAGCGGCCTGCCAGTGAAAAGTAACTACCCTTGCACAGATAGGCGTTCGGGATGTGGCTGGGGGCCAGGCCTTCAATGTGTCGTGCCGCGTCAATCGCACCTAGGCCAGCGGCATTGATCAAGTGGGTGGTGGTCAGGCTGAACGCCTCGACGCCACCGACCTGAACCTCAAAGCCTTGGCCGGGCAGCACGCGGGCGCTGACAAAAGGGGTATTGAATACCAGTTGTGCACCATGGTTTTCTGCATCGCCTTGCAAAGCCAGCATCAAGGCATGGGTATCCACAATGCCGGTAGAGGGTGACAGCAGAGCGGCGCTGCACTTCAAGGCCGGTTCCAGTGCCTTGGCTTGAGCGGCATCAAGCCATTGCAAGTCGTCCACGCCACAGGCACGTGCCTGATCCTGCAGTTTTTGCAGGTCAGCTTCCTGTTCTGGTGTCGTAGCCACAATCAGTTTGCCGCAACGGGCGTGGTCTATATGGTGCTCTTGGCAATAGTCATACAGCATGGCTTTGCCTTCGACGCACAGCCGGGCCTTCAGGCTGCCGGGCGTGTAGTAGATACCGGCGTGTATGACTTCCGAGTTACGTGAGCTGACCCCATTGCCGATACTGGCGGTTTGCTCGATCAGCAGAACCTCCAGGCCTTGCCGGGCCATTTGTCGGGCGCAGGCCAATCCTACGACTCCCGCTCCCAGCACTATGCAATCGACATCGTTTGCCATGATTAAGACCTTGTTGGCGCGTTCGAGCAAAAGGCGTAGTGTACTCCCGGCCTGTGGCCGCCGTCAGGGAGCGGATTGAAACTGCGCATCACACCAGCGAGGGAGTCAGGTCAAAGTCGCCCGCATGATAGATCAGAGGTTGGTGGGCGCTGCGTTCGCAGTGAGTGACCTCACCAATAAAGATCAGATGGTCGCCCGCTTCATGCACGGCATAGGGCTTGCACTCAAACCAGGCGCTGCAACGCTCGTCGTCGAGCATGGGCAAACCTAATGGAGAGTGTTTGATGGGGTGGTCGCGAAAGCGTTCAGCTTGCTCGCCCCAGGCAAACCGTTTGGCAAGCGAGAGCTGGCTGGCCCCTAAAACATGGATCACGTAGCCGGCGCCCTGCACAAAGTGCGGCAGGGAATGGGAGCGCTTGGCAAGCGACCACAGCACCAAGGGTGGGTTCAGGGAGACCGAGTTAAAGGAGCTGACGGTCAGGCCAATGGCCTGACCCGGGAGGTCTTTATTGGGGCCGGTCACGACCGTCACGCCTGTAGCGAAACGGCCTAGTGCCGAGCGAAAGAAATCGCTATCGAAAGTAGAAGAAAAAACAGTCATTGCATCATGTCTGACAGGAGGGCGTGACTGGAGGTACGCCGTTACGGAGCCAGTCGGCTCAACTCCCATTCAGCTTGGTCCTTGCGGTCGAACACCAGCCTGTCGTGCAGTCGCGAGGCGCGGCCCTGCCAAAATTCGATATGGTCTGGTATCAGTCGAAAGCCACCCCAATGTTCAGGGCGGGCGGGATGATCACCTAAGCTGTCAGTGTACTGCTGAGTGCGGGCATCCAGTTCGGCGCGGCTGATGGGCTGGCTTTGGGGCGAAACCCAAGCGCCAATGCGCGAGCCCAGTGGGCGGCTGTGGAAGTATTCGTCCGACTCGGCAGCGCTGACACGGCTGATGCGGCCTTCAAAGCGCACCTGGCGTTCCATGGAGGGCCAGAAAAAAGACAGGCTGGCCCAGGGGTTCTGGTCTAGGTCCTTGCCTTTGCGGGACAGGTAATTGGTAAAGAACACCAGGCCTTGCTCGTCGTACCCTTTAAGCAGAACGATGCGCGCCGACGGTCGGCCCTGAGCGTTGACCGTGGCCAAGGTCATGGCGGTCGGCTCGACTTCTTTCAGTGCCAGGGCCTGATCCATCCAGCGTTGAAATTGCTGGCGGGGATCGGCGCAAAGTTCGTCTTCGCTCAGGGAAAAGCGTTCGTATTCGTTACGAAAATCAGCAAGGGACATGGGGCGCTCTTAGGCTTGTTGAGGAGTAAGCAGTGCAGTCTGGTTCTGTAGTAATTGAACCACTGATTGCAGGCGTTTATCCAGAATTTTAGAGCGTTGTAGCGCCGAAGCGGTTTCCATGACGTATTCGATGCAAGGGCCATTGGTTCCCTGGGCCGAGTGCACCACTTGCCGCAACTGTTCGTCCGGCATGCGGGGTACGTAAGCATCGGTTTTGCGGTTCATGGTAAAGACCAGTGCACGGATATCGCCCTGGCTGGTGCGGCAGCGCAGCCAGCGGGGGATATAGGCACCACTGGGCATCTCGCGCAGCCACAGGGCATCAAAAACCTTGGGGACGCTGTCAGCAGGGATACGGAAGGCCATACCCCGGCAGGAACCACCTACATCCA
This sequence comes from Alcaligenes sp., assembly GCA_052109075.1. Lineage (GTDB taxonomy): Bacteria > Pseudomonadota > Gammaproteobacteria > Burkholderiales > Burkholderiaceae_B > Alcaligenes. Next base: position 8,678 of record JBQEAN010000013.1, read on the forward strand.
GCCCAAAGACCAAGCCGGGCTGCTCGGGCGTGCCGCGGTTGATGCGTGACCATAAACATAGTGCCCGGTGATAACCGCGCAGCAAGGCTTGGCGCTGCTCGGCAAATTCAAAGTCGGGACGCCAGATCAGCGAGCCGTAGCCATAGACCCACAGGTCTTGCTTGGCACACCACTGCGCTTCTTCCAGAGATTGACGCAACGAGGCGTTACGCTCTTCGTCACTCAGGATACGAAAGCTGCACGGTGTGGGTACGGCGGAGGGCGAGTCGGAAATAGAATCGATGTTCACGGCGAAAAGGGGTAGTAAGCCAAAATCATAGATGCTTGAAGCCTATGACAATTGTAGAGTAATGACAGTCCACTGTAGCGGGCTTTCTTGCTGATAACTAAGGAAAAATACTAATTTGCTTATATGAGTGTTGCTATTTGGCTGAGCAGAGTCAAGCTGCCAGGGCATAAGCGCCCTTTCAGGGGCTGAATAGGCGGAATTAGACGTAAAATTGATGGGTTTGGCCGTATGGGCCGGTGATGGACGAATTGCATGACAGAGCAGCACAACCTGGATGCCGAACGCCGTTTTGGTGGTTTGGATCGTTTGTACGGAGCCGGAGCGCGCGAGCGTCTGGCCGCCGCCCATGTGATGGTGGCCGGTATTGGGGGCGTAGGCACCTGGGCGGTGGAAGCTCTGGCCCGCTCTGCGGTGGGCCGGATCACCTTGATTGATCTGGACAATATTGCCGAATCCAACATCAATCGTCAGCTAGCCGCGTTGGACAGCACCTTGGGCATGGCCAAGATTGAAGCCATGGCTCAGCGCATTGCCCAGATCAACCCTCAGTGTCAGCTGCAATTGATTGAAGACTTTGTCACCGAGGACAATGCGGCTAGCCTGATGGATCAGCTTCCCGACGTGTTTCTGGATTGCACCGATCAGGCCAGCGCCAAAATTGCCCTGATCCTGCAGGCCAAGCGTTGCAAGGTGCCGTTACTAAGTTGTGGCGGTGCAGGCGGTAAAACCGATCCCCTGAGCTTGCGCCGGGGAGATTTGTCGGTAGCACGCCATGATGCCTTATTGGGCAAGCTGCGTCAGATTCTGCGTAAACAACATGGTTTTGCGCGCGGCAGTGATGCTCAAGGTCGTGCCTTGAAGCGCGTGCCTCGTATGGGCGTGGATTGTCTGTGGTTTGAACAGGAAACCCGACTGCCGCAAAATTGGACCCAGGCAGAAGACGGTGCCTTGCAGGGTTTGGCCTGTGCGGGCTACGGCTCCGGGGTCACGATCACGGCCAGCATGGGGATGCAGGCCGCTGATTACGCCCTAAACCGGATTTTGAACCAATAAGGCATTCTGCCAGCCGCGCAAGGCATTCGAGACACGAATCGCCTTTGCATTCAGCAGGGCATCCAGGGAAATCTCCGCTTCCCGGACCAGACCGCTATTTAAAAGCGCTTGTCGTTGCACGCCGGGCAGCAACCAGCCTTGTGCTGGGGGTGTCCACCACTGTCCCTGATCGTCTTTGACATAAATATTGCTACGGCTGCCCTCGCAAACCCGGTTTTGCGTATCCAGAAAGATCACATCAAAGAGCTGGGGATGTTTTTCCAGTAGGGTAGCGGCATCCTGATACCAGGGACGATGCGTGGTCTTGTGCGAGAGTAACGGGTCTTGGCTGGGTAAGGGGGTCTTGGACAGACATAGCTGTAAAGGGCCCTCCAGTGTGGGCAAGGCCTGGGCCTGTGCATGGGCGCTGGTATTGGCATTCCATAGGATACGCAGTCGCAGAGGCGTGTTGACAGGGGCCTGGCCCAGCGCCGTATGCATGGCTTGCAACCAGATATTGGCATCCCAGTCGTAGCCCAGCTCCGTGCAACTACGCGCCACCCGTTCCAGATGCAGTTCCAGCAAGGGAATCTGGCCGTCCGCGTCTACCCGCAAGGTTTCTATCAATTCAGGTTTGCTTTGGCTCATGATGCTGCCTTTAAGTCAGTGTTACGGGGGCTTGCAGCACGCGTGCTTTCCACAGGCACTCCAGCCATTCCTGATCAGGCTCGGAGTCCAACACAATGCCACCACCCACGCCAAAGGTGCCTTGACCTTGATTGTTCAGCTCCAGGCTGCGGATGCTGACATTCAGGGACACATCACCCTGGGGGCTAAGGTAGCCGACCGAGCCACAGTAAATGCCGCGTCGATGTTGTTCCAGACGACGTATGCATTGCATGGCGGCCAGCTTGGGTGCGCCCGTAATAGAACCACAAGGGAACAAGGCGCGCAGCAGCGTCTCCAGGCTGCAGTCCGGGTTTAGGTCGGCCTGGATGCTGGACGTCATGGTCCAGACCGAGGCGTATTGCTCTACATCGAACAAGCTGGTGGTTTGCACGGTGCCTGTGCGGGCTACCTGGCCCAAATCATTGCGAAGTAGATCCACAATCATCAGGTTTTCGGCCCGGTCTTTCAGGCTGTTTTGCAGTTCTTGGGCGTTTTGCTGATCTTGCACTGGATTGGTGTCGCGCGCACGCGTGCCTTTCATGGGGCGGGTGCGGATGCGATTGCCGCGTTTTTCCAGAAACAGCTCCGGTGATAGCGACAAAATATGGCGATCACCTAAATCCAGATAGGCGCCGTAGGCGACCGGATGGCGGGTCGCCAGCGCGGTATAGAGGTCGCGCGGTGCCATGCCTGACTGGATCTGTAGGGGCATGGTGTAGTTGATCTGGTAGAAGTCCCCGGCCTGCAGTCCAGTTCGGACCTGGGCCAGGGCGTCTTTATATTCTTGCTGGCTGATCTGCAGGCTAACTTTCAGCTCAGGTGCCGCCTGGTTATTCCATAATTCGACTTCCTGGGCTTGCTCAAACACCAGCGCATTCAGGGGCGCGTGTACAGCAGGCTCACGGGCGGGCAGACGGGGTTCAAACAGTTCAGCCAGTTCATAGTCCAGCGCCAGAGCCACCCAGTGACCGGCTTGCCTGGCTTGTTCAATTTTTTCAAAAGCAGTACTTAACTCTTCAGGGCTACGGGCCTGGATATGGCCCAGGTAGCCCTGCATTTCCAGCGCATAGCCTTTTAGTCTGTCTTCAAATCGGCCATACATGCGCCGTGTTCCTTTAAAAATTCCGCCAAAGCCATGCCGGTATGCGAGGCACGGTTGGCCTGTACCTGATCCGGGGTACCTTGCACCACCAGCCTGCCACCGCCTGAGCCACCTTCGGGGCCCAGATCCACAATCCAATCTGCTTCGGCAATCAAATCCAGATTATGTTCAATCACCAGTACGGTATGGCCGGCATCGACCAGACGGTGTAGCACCACAATCAGCTTTTCCACATCGGCCATGGACAGGCCCACGCTGGGCTCATCCAGCACATATAGCGTGTGGGGAGCCTTATAAGCGCGGCCTGTGCGGGTCAGGCCTTCGTCCAGACGGGCCTTGACCAGTTCGCTGACCAGCTTGACGCGCTGCGCTTCACCACCAGACAGGGTGGGAGAAGGTTGGCCTAAGGTCAGATAGCCCAGGCCCACGCTTTGCATCAGCTGCAGTGGGCGCAATATTTTAGGATGTGCAGCAAAATATTCAATCGCTTCATCCACATCCATTTGCAAAAGCTGGCCAACAGACACGTCCCGCCATGTCACAGACAGGGTTTCAGGATTGAAGCGCTTGCCGTGGCAGGCATCGCAAGGCACCTTAACGTCGGGCAGGAAGCTCATTTCCAGGGTGCGCATGCCTTGGCCTTCGCACAAGGGGCAGCGGCCATCGCCTGTATTGAAGGAAAAGCGCGTGGCACTCCAGCCGCGCAAGCGGGCGTCGTTGGTGTTGGCAAACAGTTTACGCACCTCGTCCCAGAAGCCGATATAGGTGGCCGGGCAAGAGCGCGGTGTTTTTCCGATCGGGGTCTGATCCACCTCCAGCACGCGATCCAGGCTTTCCCAGCCGCTGATGCTGGAGCAACCTTGCCATACTGGTGTTTCTTTACTGCCGACGACACGATGCAAGTTATCCAGCAATACATCACGGGCAAAAGTGGATTTGCCGGAACCGGACACACCCGTTACCAGGCTGAGTTTGCCCAGCGGGATACCTGCCCGGACCTTGTTCAGGTTATGAAGGCTGGCATCGTGCACTGTCAGCATGGGGGCGTCGGCTTGTACCGGACGGCGTGCTTGCATAGGGTGCTTAAGCGGTTCGCGCAGATAGCGACCTGTCAGCGAGTTGGGATTGGCCTCGATTTCTGCCAGCGTGCCTTGGGCGATAACTTCACCACCACGCTTACCGGCGCCGGGGCCCATATCAATAATGTGTTTGGCGCGGCGTATGGTGTCCTCGTCATGCTCGACCACTACCAGCGTATTGCCATTGCCTTCCAGGCGCGCCATGGCCTTGAGCAAAATCTGGTTGTCGCGCGGGTGCAAGCCAATCGTCGGTTCGTCCAGCACATAGCAAACGCCTTGCAGGTTCGATCCTAATTGGGCGGCCAGACGGATACGCTGGGCCTCGCCACCGGATAGGGTGGGGGCGGCGCGGTCCAGGGCCAGATAACCCAGGCCCACTTCATGCATGAAGTCCAGACGGCTGCGGATTTCATTCAGAATGTCGCGGGCAATCTCGGCCTCTCGCCCGCTCATGTTCAGGCTGCCAAAAAAGATTTGCGCCTCATCCACGGGCAAGCCTGCCAGCTTGGCAATGGATTGGTCGCGCCATTCAAAAGCCAGGGATACCGGATTCAGACGTTGTCCGTGGCAGCTTGGGCAGTCTACGGCCTCGCCTTCATAGCCGGTATTCCAACTGTTTTCTTCGCCGGTCTGATCCTGATCAAAGCCGGTCAGCTTCAAGCCGGTGCCAAAACAGTCTTTACACCAGCCATGTTTGGAGTTGTAGGAGAACATGCGTGGGTCCGGCTCGGGAAAGCTGGTGCCGCAGCATGGGCAGGCCCGTTTGACGGAGAAGTGCTGCTGGCTGGCGCTGGACAGCGGCTTGCCCAGACGGCGTTCGTCCAAAGACATGGCACCTGATGGCGTCAAGGGAGCCAGCACGCTAAAGGAGCCATGGCCCAGTTCCAGCGCTTCGCGGATGGCTTGGCGCAATTGCAGTTCGTTACGCGGGTCAATAATCAGATCAGCTACCGGCAGCTCCAGCGTGTGTTCGCTATAGCGGTCCAGACGTGGCCAGGGGTTGACGGGTATGAACTCGCCATCCACACGCAAATGGGTGTAGCCCTTGCCCTGCGCCCATTTGGCTAGATCGGTGTAATAGCCTTTACGCGCTGTCACCAGGGGAGCCAGCAGGCCGATATGCTCGCCTTTATGATCGCGCAGCAATTGGGCAGCGATCTGCTCGGCGGTTTGCGGTGCTACGGGTACATGGCAATCCGGGCAGTATTGGGTTGCCAGCTTCACGTACAGCAGACGCAGGAAATGGTGGATTTCCGTCATGGTTGCCACCGTGGATTTGCGACCCCCGCGGCTGGTGCGCTGCTCAATAGCAACGGTAGGGGGAATGCCGTAAATCGCATCCACGTCGGGCTGACCGGCCGGTTGCACAATAGCGCGAGCGTACGCGTTCAGGGACTCTAGATAGCGGCGCTGGCCTTCATTAAACAGAATGTCGAAAGCCAAGGTGGATTTGCCCGAGCCCGACACACCCGTCACCACCGTAAAGGTGTTGTGGGGAATGTGGACCGAGATGTTTTTCAGATTGTGCTCGCGCGCATTCAGAATGGAAATCTGACCATCAATATGGTCGCTGGCGCTGATCTTGTAATCGACGCTTGCTTCCTGGAACAGGGCCGAGCCTTTCCCTATGGTGGCCTGCTCGTACTCTTTCAGGGCGTGGCCGGTGTGCGATTGCGCCAGTGCCATGATGTCCGCCGGAGTTCCGGCGCCCAGCAATTGGCCGCCGTGCTCACCACCCTCGGGGCCCAGGTCAATAATCCAGTCCGCCGCACGGATCAGGTCCAGATTGTGTTCAATGATCAGCAGGCTGTGACCGGCGGCCAGCAGCTTGCGGAAGGCGCGCATCAGGCGGGCAATATCGTCAAAGTGCAGGCCGGTGGTGGGCTCGTCGAACAGGAACAGATTGCCTTTTTTGGCGACCTTCACCTGGCTGAGACGAGTACGCGAAGCCTGGGCCAGATAGGCGGCCAGCTTCAGACGCTGCGCCTCACCACCCGAGAGCGTAGGGACAGGTTGCCCCAGTTTCAGGTAATCCAGACCGACATCGGCCAGTGGGGCTAAGCCGGTCTGTACATCACGCAGGCCTTCAAAAAACTCCATGGCCTGATGCACGGTCATGTCCAGCACCTCGTCAATCGAGGCACTGCGACCAAAGTGTTCGATACGCACTTCCAGCACTTCGGGACGGAAGCGTTTGCCATCGCAATCCGGGCAGCGCAGGTACACATCGGACAGGAACTGCATCTCTATATGTTCAAAGCCGGTGCCGCCACAGGTAGGGCAGCGACCATCACCGCTATTAAAGCTGAAGGTACCCGGCGTGTAGCTGCGTTCTTTGGATAGCGGGGCCTGGGCGAACAGCTTGCGGATAGGGTCAAAGGCACCGACATAGCTGGCCGGGTTGGAGCGGGCCGTTTTGCCGATAGGCGTCTGGTCTACCATCACCACTTCGGCAATTTGCTCGGCACCCAGCAAGGCACCGTAGGGGCCGGGGGCCTCGGTGGGTTTGCCTTGTTGCTTCAGGATGGCGGGGTAGAGCACATCCTGAATCAGGGTGGACTTCCCCGAGCCGGATACACCTGTCACGCAGACCAGACGACCTAATGGAATAGATACAGAGACATGGCGTAGATTATGCGCGCTGACATCGTCCAGCAGCAGGCGCGGCGTGTTGTCGGCTACCGGCATGGGGCGGGGCGACTCAATACTCAATTCGCCGCTTAAATAGCGACCCGTCAGGGTTTCTGCCCCGCGCAGGGCTTGGGGCGTGCCATCAAACAGAATTTGTCCGCCCCGCTCGCCCGGGCCGGGGCCCATGTCCAGAACACGGTCGGCCGCCACCATCACTTGCGGGTCATGCTCGACCACGACCAAGGTGTTGCCATTGCCTCGCAGCCGGTGCATCACTTCAATAATGCGGTGCATGTCACGCGGGTGCAGACCAATCGAGGGTTCGTCCAGCACAAACAAGGTATTGACCAAGGACGTGCCCAAGGCCGTGGTCAGGTTGATACGCTGCACTTCACCGCCAGACAGGGTGCGGCTTTGACGGTCTAAAGACAAATAAGACAAGCCGACATCGCACAGGTAATTCAGGCGGGACAGGGTTTCTTTCAGCAGCAGGTCGATAGCCGCATCACGGGCATCGCCAAAATGCAGACCACGGAAAAAGCTGCGTACGTGCTCAATAGGCAAACGCATCAGGTCCGGGACGCTCAAGCCGGGCATGGCGCCCAGCTGTTCGCGCAGCCATTGAGAATGCACGGGCATGAAGCGGGGGTAGCGGGAATCCGCAGGTGCAGCCTGATCGCCCACGCGCCACAAGCTGGCTTCGGGTTTCAGACGCGAACCGGCACACGAAGGGCAGGTGTTGTAGCTGCGGTATTTGGACAGCAATACGCGTACGTGCATTTTGTAGGCACGCGATTCCAGCCAGTCAAAAAAGCGTTGGGCGCCGTACCACTGGGTTTTCCAGGCCTGATTACCGCCTTTCCAGTCCGGGGTGCCGTTAATCACCCAGTCTTGTTCTTCCTGGGTCAAATCTTTCCAGGGCACCGCCAAGCGCACACCCGCCGCAGGGGCGTAGCGCTCCATCTCTGCTTGGCATTCTTTATAGCTGGCCGTTTGCCAGGGACGAATGGCCCCTTCCAGCAGACTTTTGCTGGGGTCGGGGACGACCAGACCGTAATCAATACCCATGACCCGGCCAAAGCCACGGCAGGATTCACACGCACCCAAAGGTGAGTTAAAGGAGAAGGTGCTGGCAACGGGCGTGCTGTATTCAATATCGCACTGAGCGCAGTGCAGACCTTGGCTGAAGCGCCAGGCTGTCTCTGGGCCATCGGCGCTGGCCGAGGCATAGACCGTCAACTTGCCCTGGCCGTGACGCAGGGCAGCTTCAATGGCTTCCATGAAACGTTCCGGCTCAACCGTACTGGAGCGGAATCGGTCCTGCGTCACATAGAGCAGTTTTTGTTCTACCGGGGCAGCTTTGGCTGTCTTGCTGCTTTTGCCTTTTTTACTGCTGGTGCTGCTGGCCGTGACGGTATGCGTTTCTTCATGGTGCAGGCGGGTATAGCCTTGCTGATGCAGCAAGGTTTCAATTTCTTCCTGCGTGAAGTTGGCCGGCACCTTGACGGGAAAAGTCAGGACCAGACGCGGGTCGTCGTGATCGGCAGCCAGCTTGCGAATCTGTCTGGCAATGCTATCGGCATTGTCGCGGCGCACCGGCTGGGCGCACTGGCGACAATACAGCTCGCCCAGGCGGGCGTATAGCAGTTTGATGTAGTCGTTCAGCTCGGTCATGGTGCCCACGGTGCTGCGCGAGTTGCGCACCGGGTTCACCTGGTCGATGGCAATGGCGGGCAAAATACCCTCGATGCGATCCACCTGGGGCTTGTCCATGCGATCCAGAAACTGGCGCGCATAGGGTGAAAAAGTTTCTACGTAGCGCCGTTGGCCTTCTGCATACAAGGTGTCAAAGGCCAGCGAACTTTTGCCTGATCCGGAAACGCCGGTAATAACCAGTAACTCGCCCGTTTTGATACGTACATCCAGGTTTTTCAGGGTATTTTGGCGGGCGCCAAAAATGCGAATTTCTGAGCTCATGGCAAGGTCGGCTTCTGGGAGAGGGCAGAGTGGGGAAGAGGCGGTCAACGAGCCGGTAAAATAGGCTCTATGCGCCAGTGCGAGCGGTACATGCCAGCAGGGTGTTGCCAGGTATGCACACTCTAGCCTTTGTATCTTAACGCGGATTACGGTAGAATTTACGGTTAGCTATTGCGCTTTTGTCGGGATCATCCGGCAGGGCTTACATTAAGATCGGAGATCACCATGGCGGAAATCAAACGCAATCGCCGCAACACGCTTGAGCGTCGTTGCCTGGGCAAAGCATTCAAACGTCTGTTTGTTCGCGCACCCAAGGGCGTTTTCAAAATGCTGGAAAAAGTTAAGCGCGCCTAAGTGCTTCACGTAAGCGTGTGCAAGCAGGAAGCTGATTTTCCTGCTTAGACTCACGTCTAGCAGCAAAAAAACCACAGGTTTACCTGTGGTTTTTTTGTGCTCGTTTGATTTTCCTTTGGGGCTTGGAATAGCCCGCCAGATAGTGTGCTGCACAAAGCAAAGCTTGGCTTATCATGGTGTCGTATTAAGGCAGATGTAGGTAGGGGGCTGTAACAACAATCAAAACCGCTGATCTTGGGGACACCCGATTATGGAATGGCGCCATCTGTTCACCGTTCTGACACCTAGCTATAACCGCGCCCATACCCTGGAGCGTGTTTACCATTCCTTGTGCGAGCAGACCTGGCAGGATTTCGAGTGGGTAGTGGTCGATGACGGCTCCACAGATGGCACGCGGGAATTGGTTCAAGCTTGGCAGCAGCAAGCCTCTTTTCCGATTCATTACGCCTGGCAGGAAAACCGCCATAAGAAAGCGGCCTTTAATCACGGCGTGGCCCTCGCTCAGGGCGAATTGGTGGTGGCCCTGGATAGTGATGACACCCTGCTGGTGAATGCGCTCTACGATATGGCGCAGATCTGGTCAGACATCCCCGTGTCCGAGCGAGCAGGCTATGCGGGCATTACCGGCCTGTGTGTGCGCCCCGACGGCAAGGTGGTGGGGGATATGTTCCCCAAGGATGTGTTTGACGCCAGCTCGCTGGATATGAGCTTTCGCCACCATGTGCGCGGGGAGAAGTTTGGCTGCTTAAGTACCGCGGTATTGCGCAAGTTTCCCTTTCCCGATCAGATCGAAGGCTTTGTGCCTGAAAGTCTGGTGTGGCGTGCCATAGCCCGTGCGGGCTACAAGAATCGCTTTGTGAATACGGTGTTTCGGGTCTATCACGACAGCCCCGACTCCTTATCCATGCAGGGTAAAACCAGTCAACAACATGCTTTAGGCTTGTGGCTATTGGCTGAAGATACGGTGGTGAAGTGCCTGCCCTGGTTCCGCTACGAGCCCAAGGCTTTTTTGATGGCGGCGGCCCGCTATACGCGTTTTGGATTGCATCTGCGCGCCAACGGGCGCAAGCCGCCTGTCGGCTATGGCCTGAAGGGGCTGGCTTCGTATGCATTGGTGGGCCTGATGTGGCCGGTGGGTGCGCTGTTGTACCTGCGTGACAGGCAGCGGGCCTGAGCCATATCAGTGCAGAGTATGTCCATGCACACCCGGTTCCGGGCTGTCATCATCCTCGTCGTCCTCTTCACCCGTATCGTCTTCGTGCGCAAAGGCATCTTCGCTTAAGGCAAAGGGCAGCAGCTCTTCCAGAGTTTCAGTCCAGGCCACTTCCTCGCCGTCTTCATCTACTTTGATAAAGCGTACCGGCTCGGCATCGCTGAGCTGAATAGCCCACAAGTAACGGCAGGCGTAGACCGCGTTGTCCTTGGGATCCAGGCCGCCCCGGTTGCCCACGATGCGGGCCTGATCACCACCGACCTGCACAACGGTAAATTCGCTTTCGTCTTCTTTTTTGTCCAGGGGCATGGCAAAGATAACCCACTCAAACCCGGTTTCTTCTGCGCCCACGATCTCAGCCAAGACAGCACGGCCTAAATAGGCGCTCAATGCATCGGCAGTGCGGCCCAGGGTTTCGAGTTCTTCGGTGGTAAATACAAGGTCAGGGGCTTCAGGTGTGGACATGGTGTTTTTGGTTTGTCAGCATAAAGTGAGTATATTACCTGAGACAGGCCTGCTCTCAGGCCGGGCGTCGTTCGCTTTACAAGACAGAAGCGCGCCTTTTGGGCCTCAAACGCCTACAATCCCAGTTTTCCGAACACGACCTGTTTTTCCTTTTTAGGTTTCTATGGCTCAATACGTTTATTCGATGAACCGCGTGGGTAAAATTGTGCCGCCCAAGCGGCAGATTCTACGCAATATCTCCTTGTCTTTCTTTCCGGGTGCCAAGATTGGCGTGCTGGGCCTGAATGGCTCGGGTAAATCTACCTTGCTTAAGATCATGGCCGGAGTAGATACCGAGATCGAGGGCGAAGCTACCCCCATGGCGGGGCTAAAAATTGGTTATCTGCCTCAAGAACCCCAGCTGAACCCTGAACATACCGTGCGTGAAGCTGTGCAGGCGGGTTTGGGGGAAGTGTTCGAGGCCCGCCAGCGTCTGGAACAGGTCTATGCCGATTACGCTGAGCCGGATGCTGATTTTGACGCTCTGGCTGCCGAGCAGGCCAAATTGGAATCCATTATTGAGGCGGCGGCCACTAGCGGTTCTGACGACATCGAAACTCAGATGGAAATTGCTGCGGATGCGCTACGCTTGCCACCGTGGGATGCATCTATTGCCAATCTGTCCGGCGGTGAAAAACGCCGTGTCGCTTTGTGCCAGTTGCTCTTATCCAAGCCTGATATGTTGCTGCTGGACGAACCTACTAACCACTTGGACGCAGAAAGTGTCGACTGGTTGGAAGTGTTCCTGCGCCAGTTCCCGGGCACCGTGGTGGCGGTCACTCACGATCGCTACTTCCTGGATAACGCTGCCGAGTGGATTCTGGAACTGGACCGTGGCCACGGTATTCCATGGAAGGGCAACTACAGTTCCTGGCTGGAACAGAAGGACGATCGCCTGAAGCAGGAAGAGGCTTCGGAAAGCGCTCGTCAACGCACCATCAAGAAAGAGTTGGAATGGGTACGCCAGAACCCCAAGGGGCGTCAGGCCAAGGCCAAAGCCCGTCTGGCTCGCTTTGAGGAATTGTCATCGCACGAATACCAGAAGCGTAACGAGACCCAGGAAATCTTTATTCCTGTGGCCGAGCGCCTGGGTAATGAAGTCATCGAATTTGAAAACGTCAGCAAGGGCTACGGCGACCGTCTCTTGATCGACAACTTGAGCTTCAAGGTGCCGCCTGGCGCTATTGTCGGGATTATTGGCCCTAACGGAGCGGGTAAATCGACCTTGTTCCGTATGCTGGCCGGTCAAGAACAGCCTGATTCGGGCACGGTCACCCTGGGTCAAACCGTCAAACTGGCCTATGTTGATCAGTCGCGTGATGCCTTGGCCAACGACAAGACCGTCTTTGACGCCATTGCCGATGGTGCCGATTTGCTGACGGTGGGCCGTTTTGAAATGCCGTCGCGTGCCTACCTGGGTCGCTTCAACTTCAAGGGCGCAGACCAGAACAAGATCGTGGGTAATCTGTCCGGCGGGGAGCGCGGTCGACTGCACTTGGCTCAGACCTTGATTGCGGGCGGCAACGTTCTGCTGCTGGATGAGCCTTCCAACGATCTGGACGTGGAAACACTGCGTGCGCTGGAAGATGCCTTGCTGGAGTTTGCCGGTTCGGTCATGGTGATCAGTCACGATCGGTGGTTCCTGGACCGTATCGCAACCCACATCCTGGCTTTTGAAGGCGATTCGCAGGCCGTATTCTTCGATGGTAACTATCAGGAGTACGAGGCGGACAAGAAACGCCGCCTAGGTGAAGATGCTGCCAAGCCCCGTCGTATCCGCTACAAATCCCTGAAATAAGGATCGCGCCATGCCTGTGCTTAATGCCCATCAGTCTTTCGTCTTGATTGTTGATATGCAAACGGGTTTATTGCCCGCCATTGCAGATCATCAAGCCTTGGTCGAACGCGCTGGAAAATTAGCACAGGCAGCACGCCTGTTAGGGGTGCCGGTTCTGGCTACTGAACACTGGGCCGGGAAAATCGGCCCAACAGATCCCGCTTTATTGCCGCACGTAGACAAAGTTCTGCATAAAACGCACTTTGACGCCACGCGCGAACCTGACTTTTTGCCTGCTTTGCCCGTTGGTCGCACCCGCGTGTTGTTACTGGGTACAGAGTCTCACGTGTGCGTGTTACAAACTGGGCTGGGTTTGAGAGAGCATGGTTATGACCCCGTGCTGGTGGGGGATTGCGTCGGTTCGCGTCATTCTGAGTCCCGGCAGGCAGCCTGGGATCGCTGGGCGATGCATGGACTGGAGCGCGTTAGCGCCGAAATGGCCATGTTTGAATGGCTGGAGACGCCAATGAACCCCGTCTTTAAGCAAGTTCTGGCGCTGATCAAATAAATCCGTCAGTGGGCTAATTACATCTGTTGCGTTGTTTAACAATAGGGTCTGGACTAATTGGTGGCAGAGGGTGAAGATAGGTCGTGTTAAGCACGGGTATTTCACGGAGATTTGCGGATGAAAATGACTACTATCACTAAAGTGGGTTTGGCCACGGTTCTGGCTGTCGTGATGGCGGGCTGTTCTTCCTGGGATGGCATGAGCAAGCGTCAGAAAGGGGCCGTTACTGGCGCCGGTCTGGGTGGTGTTGCTGGTGCTGTCATCACAGGTGGCGGTGTTCTGGGCACGGTGGGTGGCGCCGCAATCGGTGGTGTCATCGGTGATCAGGTTGGCAAGAGTCGCTAGAAATCGATTTCTCTGTGCGAGCTAGAACGCTCGCCGGAACAAAAACCTCAAAGGTCCGGAGTTTCTATTCCGGCTTTGAGGTTTTTTTATACCGGGTGGTTGTGCTGTTTGTGCGCATTGCCCGCGTCGAGCGGTACGCTGCTGTGGGTGTTGGCCCAATAAAGAAAATGGCCATCCGTTGCGGATGGCCATCTCAAGAAAAACAGGCTTGTCGTGTCAGTGTGCTTTATTTGTTGCCTAGAGCACTGGCATCGATTTGCGGCATTTCGATTTTGACTTCAAGCACTTCCAGCGAGTCCTGGCGATCAAGGTTCACCTTGATGTCATCGGGGTTAATCTTCACGTAGCGTGAGATGACCTCGACCAGCTCTTTTTGCAAGCGGGGCAAGTAGTCTGGGGCAACACCGCCTTGACCACGTTCGTTAATGAGGATCAGTTGCAGACGGTCTTTGGCGACCGTTGCCGACGTTTTCTTGTGACCGAGCAGGAAGGACAGGAAAGACATATTACTTTCCTCCGAACAGGCGCTTGAACAGGCCTGGTTTTTCGTAATCCACAAATCGCAGTGGTTTATCGCCACCCAAGTAGCGGTCAATGATGTCGTGATAGGCTTGGGCTACGTCACTTTCCTTGATATGGATAACGGGTACTCCTTGGTTAGAGGCTTGCAGCACGGTTTCCGATTCGGGCGTCACGCCGATCAGCTTGATGCGCAAAATGTCCTCGACGTCCTGCAAGGACAGCATCTCGCCATCGGATACACGCTTGGGGCTGTAGCGCGTCAGCAGCAGGTATTCTTTGATGGGCTCTTTGCCCAGTTCGGCGCGCTGCGATTTGGCTGCCAGAATGCCCAGGATGCGATCCGAGTCGCGTACTGAAGAGACTTCGGGATTGGTCACGACCAAGGCATCGTCAGCGAAATAGGAGGCCATCAAGGCGCCGGTTTCAATACCTGCGGGCGAATCGCACACAATGTATTCAAAACCCATGCTTTTGAGCTCTTCCAGAACCTTCTCCACCCCTTCCCGGCTTAAAGCGTCTTTGTCACGCGTTTGGGAGGCAGGCAAGATAAACAGGTTTTCGATCTGTTTGTCACGGATCAAGGCCTGGTTCAAGGTCGCTTCGCCTTGAATCACGTTGACGAAGTCATAGACGACACGGCGTTCGCAACCCATGATCAGATCTAGGTTGCGCAAACCGACGTCAAAGTCGATGACGGCGGTCTTGTGACCGCGCATCGCAAGGCCAGATGCAAAACTGGCACTGGTGGTGGTTTTGCCCACGCCACCCTTGCCGGAGGTCACTACAACTATACGCGCCATGACAATCGGATTCCTTTGTTTTTCAAGTCACATAATCGTAAAGCATAACGGGCCTAATGTTGACATCCGCTCTGCCACTTAGCCTACTGCTTAGAAACAAAACATATCAATTGCTTTGTTCGGTGTCAGCTTACACGTTTGTGCTTGCACTTGCTTGCCTGTGTAGCGGGCGCGGTGCAGGCCACTATAAAAAGCGCCGGCTTTAGCCGGCGCTTTGTACTGCTAGGAACTTAGGGGATCAAACCTGAGCGTATCGTCCTCTAGTGTGACGACTGCCGGCTTGTTACGCAGTTGCTCATCCAGGCGCGTTTCAATAATGCGGTACACGCCTGCAATGGCGATCAGCTCCGGGTCCAGCTCGGTTGTGAAGATGCGTGCTTTGGTATCTCCGCGTGCCCCTGCCATTGCCTTGCCGCGCAGCGGACCGTAGACATGGATATTGCCATCGGCCACCACTTCGGCACCCTGGCTGACGGCACCAATCACAATCAAGTCCGTGTGACGAGCATAGATACGCTGGCCGGAACGCAATTGACGATTGATGAGGAGCGCGGCCGGAGCAATTGCGGGAGGTGGTGGGGCAGAAGCAACAGGGGTGTCTGGCTGTGCCGACTTCGACAAAACAGGCACTTCTTTGTCCGGTGCCGCCTGAGCTTGTGGGCGAGCGGGCGGGTTGGACAACTCAACATGCGGCAAGCCGCTGTCGATGGCGTTATCGGCATGATTCGGGTGGGCAATGATGCCCACAGGATGCAGCTTGTGCTGACGCAGGCCGGCCACCAGGGCCGTCCAGTCCACTGGGGCGTCAATGGTGCTGGCATCGATAACGACGGGTTCGTCCTCAAAGAAGGAACCCGCGTCTTTCATGCGTTGAGCCAGTGCGGCTAATTGCTCGGCCGTGTCGGCCGAACGCAGCACCACCCGTACGGCATACAGCGTGGCACTTTTGAAATCCAGGGCCTGTGGCCCTTTGGCATGAGTCTGATCGTTCACGTTAATAGCCTTAGACCCAAGTGTCTTTCAGAGTCGTGGTGCGGTTCAGAACAGGCTTTTCAGGGGTGGAGTCCTCACGGTCAGCCACAAAATAACCCAGGCGCTCAAACTGCCAGTGGGCATCGGGAGTTGCTTGGGTGCCTGGCTCCAGCCAGCCTTGAATCACGCGCAGCGAGTTCGGGTTGATGTGCTCCAGGAAGTCCTGGTCGGCCGAGTCTGGCTGGGGATGGGCGAAGAGCCGGTCGTACTGGCGGATCTCAGCGGCAATCGCGTGTTCGGCGCTGATCCAGGTGATCGTGCCCTTGACCTTGACCAAGTCTGCGCCGGGCGTACCACTTTTGGTATCTGGCAGGTATTCCGCCAGCACTTGGGTGACATTGCCTTGTTCGTCTTTGACGCAGCCGGTGCAACGCACCACATAGCCGTATTTCAGGCGCACGGTATTGCCGGGGAACAGGCGGAAGTACTTTTTAGGCGGCTCTTCCTTGAAATCCTCGCGCTCAATGTACAGGCGTCCGGAGAAGGGGAACTCGCGTTGGCCCGCTTCCGGATTGTGTGGGTTGCGCGGTGCATGGCACAGCTCGCTTTGGCCTTCCGGGTAATTAGTGATGATCAGTTCGATCGGGTCCAGAATAGCAACGCTGCGGTCAGCCACTGGGTCCAGATCATCGCGCAAGGCTTGCTCCAGCAAGCTGTAGTCCACGTGTTGAGCCGCTTTGGATACACCCAGGCGGTCTGTAAACAGACGGATGGCACCGGCGCTGTAACCACGGCGACGCAAACCGGCCAGGGTAGGCATGCGGGGGTCATCCCAACCCGATACGTGGTTTTCTTGAACCAGCTGGCGCAGTTTGCGCTTGCTGGTGACCACGTAGGACAGGTTCAAACGGGAGAATTCGTACTGTTTGGGCAAGGGGTCAGACAACTGGCCCAGTTCGACCAGGCGCTCCAGAATCCAGTTGTAGAACGGGCGCTGATCCTCAAATTCCAGAGTACACAGGCTGTGAGTGATGCGCTCCAGCGCGTCTTCCACGGGGTGAGCCCAGCTGTACATGGGGTAGATGCACCATTTATTACCGGTGCGATGGTGTTCAGCATGGCGGATACGGTACATGACCGGATCGCGCATATTGATATTGGGCGAGCCCATATCAATCTTGGCGCGCAAGGCCATGCTGCCATCGGGATGCTGGCCGTCGCGCATTTCGCGCAGCAGCTTGATGGATTCTTCGGCAGGGCGGTCGCGCCAGGGCGAGTTCACGCCTTTTTCAGTCAGCGTGCCACGGTTGGCGCGCATTTGTTCAGCATTTTGTTCATCGACATAGGCGTAGCCTGCGTTCACCAAGGCTTCGGCGAACTGGTACATATAGTCGAAATAGTCGCTGGCAAAGTACAGGTTGTCTTCGTTTTTGAAGGTCCAGTCAAAGCCCAGCCATTTGACCATGTCGATAATGGCATCCACGTACTCCTGTTCTTCTTTCTCAGGATTGGTGTCGTCAAAACGCAGGTGGCAGGTGCCCAGATAGTCGCTGGCCAGCCCAAAGTTCAAGCAGATACTTTTAGCGTGCCCAATGTGCAAGTAACCGTTGGGTTCGGGGGGGAAGCGTGTACGAATACGCGCGGCATCAATAGCCGCCCCTGCCTGGGTACTGGCCGGGCCTGGTTGGCCGGCCCAGGATTTTTGTGCGTAACGGCCAGCGCTCAGATCCTGGTCGATGATCGTGCGCAGAAAATTAGATACGGGAGCGGGAGTGGTGTCAGAGGTCATACACGTTTGAAATAAAGAAGCCGACAGACTAATCGGCCATTTTGCCACGTTCTTGTTTTAGAGGGGTATTTGTCCCTAGAACGGCTTCTAAAAATTGGCGTGGAAACTTAAGGTAGTATGGTGGCGTTTGCAGGCCAATTCACCCTACACTAGCGCTCATTATGACGCACTCCGCCCTTTCTCTGTCTCATGCCCAGTTTTTCCTTAGCCTGGGCTTCATGCTGCTGTTTCTGGCTCTGGAGCTCGGACTGGCCTGGGTGCTGCTGTTTTTCAAGCTCAAGACCTTCGGCAGCAAGGCGACGGCCTGGATGGGGGCGTATCGTTTTTGGGTACGCCTGTTTGCGCTGGCTTTCATTTTAAGCTTTGCCGCCTCCATGCCTGTGTTGATTCAGTTCGGCAGTGTCTGGCCGGGGCTGATGGAGCGGGTGGGGGATGTTATTGGTCCCATGCTGGCGGCCTCCATGCTGTCCCTGTTTATCTTCAAGTCCTGCTTTTTGGGCGTGATGCTGTTTGCGCAGCGCATGCTCTCCAATCTGGTGCATACGTTGGTGGTGCTGATGGTGGCCTTGGGCGTGACGGTCACCGCGTTCTGGCTGGTCGCCATTGTGGCCTGGATGCAGGTGCCCACCGGCGTGGATGTGATTGAAGGCCATTATGTGGTGATGGACTGGCTGGATGTCCTCAGTACTCCCGCCTTGCCCTGGTACGCTGGTCTTTTATTGGTCGGCAGTTTGCTGACCGTGGCCTTTTTCATGCTGGGCGTAACCTGCGCCCAGACCATGCAAAAACCCGTGACGGATCAGGAGCGACTGGCATTTCGCAGTGCTTTGCTTTTAGGTTTGGCGGCCTGGGTCGCCCTGGTGTTCGTGGTGGTGGGAAATGGCTTGATGACGGCCGAGTATCAACCCGCCAAGGCAGCGGCAGCGGCAGCGTACTGGGAAAGCGGTTCGCAGCCGGACTTGATTCTGGCGGCCGCACCTTCGGCCCTGCAAGACGGTGTCTTGGGTGTGCTTCGTTGGTCGCATGCGGGTGGGCGCTGGCTGGGTCGTAATGACAGCGGCATCTTAATGGGGCTGGATCAGTTTTCCGAGGCCATGCCGCCCGTGACGTTGACCTTCTGGTCCTTCCGCCTGGCGGTGTTGGCAGGGGCCTTGATGCTGTTCCTGCTGCTCTGGGTAGTGCTGCGTACGCGTCGTTATAGCTTGGATCCCCACTCCCTCTCTTATAGAGAGCGTCAGCTGATGGTGGCTGCCTCGGTATTGGGTTGGATCATGTTGCTGGCCGGGGCTGCCTACGTCTTGCTGGGCTTTCTACCGTATCTGGTGGGGACCGATATTCTGGCGGCGCAGGTACAGAGCCCCGAAAGCGTCTTTACCGTTGGGCTGGGCGTGCTCTTTTATGGCTTGGTGTACGTCTTGTGCATGATTGGCTTTTTCCAGAAGCTGCGACATGCGGTTCGTTTTGGCGTGGTGCCGATCGCGCGTCATCGGGGGCGAGCATGATTGATTCTTTCGCGAATGCGCTGGGGCTGGGCG
This sequence comes from Alcaligenes sp., assembly GCA_052109075.1. Taxonomy (GTDB): domain Bacteria; phylum Pseudomonadota; class Gammaproteobacteria; order Burkholderiales; family Burkholderiaceae_B; genus Alcaligenes. The sequence continues at coordinate 27,836 of JBQEAN010000013.1, forward strand.
CTCATGACCCCGCCTTTTGGATGCCACTGGCGTTTCTGGCTCTGTTCTTCTTGATCATTGTGGCCGGCACGGTTCTGGATGGCTTCGATATTGGTGTTGGCTGCCTGTCTTTATTAGCCCCTGATTCCTTGCGCCCCCGCATGTTGTCCTTGCTCAGCCCTTGGCGCGATGCCAATGAGTTCTGGCTGTTTCTCGGTCTAGGCCTGTTTGTGTGCGCCTTCCCTAAAGCCTGGGGAGCAGTGATGGGTGGGCTGTATGGGCCTTTATGTGCCTTGGGCGTGGGCGTCTTTACCCGTTCCGTATCCTTTGAGTTCCGTCTGCGTGCACCGGTAGAGCGTCAGTCTCGTTGGCAAATGGGTTTTGCCCTGGGTTCCTGGTTGACGGCGTTTTCCCACGGTGTCTTGTTGGCTCAAGTCGTTGTCGGTTTTCAGAGTGATGCAGGTTATATCTGGTTCTCGATTTTCATGGGCTTTTGCGCCATCGCCGCGTACTGCTTGCTGGGTGCCAGCTGGCTGATCATGCGCGAAGCGGGTGAGCTGCGAGCCCGTGCTGTGAACTGGGGCCGTCGTTCGGTAAGGTGGTTTGCGGCGGGTGCAGTCGGTGTATCCGTCGTGCTGGCGTTTGTGAACGCCGGCGTGTTGCTCAAATGGAGCGATGGGCCTTATTGGGGACTGGTGCTGTTCTTGTGGGCGCTGATTCTAAGCTGCTTTGTATCGATTGAAATGAGCCTGCAACGCATGATCAACAGCAGCTATCGCACCACCGCCTTGCCCTTTTTGCTGACGCTGTTTGTGATGGTGTCCGTTATGGCAGGGTTGGCGTTCAGTTTCTTCCCCTATTTGATTCTGGACGAAATGACGGTTTGGGATGCAGCCGCTGGGGTGCCTGCATTGAGCCTGATCCTGTCTGCCATTGTGATTTCCTTGCCCATCGTACTGATTTTCAACGTATGGGTGTATTGGCGCATGTTTGGTTTGTCCCGCCCACCTTTGCCGCCCAGCTTTAAAGGCTGACCTTTTTTATGATTGCCCATTCCGTACTGTCGATGCGCAAGCGTTTGCAGGGCTTTAAGTGGTTGTCTGATATGCCCGCCATGCTGGCCTGGGCGGTGCTGGCCGGAATTCTGGGGGCCTTGGCAACCTTGGCCTTTCACCAAGGCATGCGCTTTGTGCAGCAAGTCGTCACGGGACAATACGGCGGCATTGTGGCGGTAACGGAAAGCCTGTCCTGGTACATGCGCCTGTTGTTTCCTACCTTGGGTGGTCTATGTGCGGGTGTCTTGTTGTGGCTTGCCGGCCGCCTACCGTCGGGAAGCAATTCAGACTATATGGAAGCGGTAGCCATTGGTGATGGCCGCTTGTCGATCCGTCAGGGCTTGTTGCGATCCTTATCATCCTTGATGACTGTTGCCTCCGGTGGTTCGATTGGCCGGGAAGGGGCGATGGTGCACTTGGCCTCCTTGTCTGCCTCAGCCATTGGCCGTTTCACCTTGTTTGGTGAAGCCCGCCTGCGTTTGTTGGTGGCCTGTGGTGCGGCTGCCGGGGTGGCCGCCGCTTATGGGGCACCGATAGCCGGGGCCGTGTTTGTGGCCGAGATTGTGTTGGGCACGATGACCATGAGCAGCTTTGGCCCCTTGCTGATGGCTGCAGTCAGCGCCCACCTGACCATGCGCATGCTGGGTGGCTATCACGCCCCCTATGAAATGACGAATGTGCAGGCGGTGGCTGGCTGGGACATCTTGCCTTTTCTGGTCTTGGGTGTGCTGATCGGTCTGGCTGCGCCGGCCTTTTTGAAATTGCTGAATCTGTTTCGCACCTTGTTCAAGCGCACGGGGCTGGGCTTGCCCTTGCGGCTGGCCCTGGGGGGATTGTTACTGGGACTCCTGCTGATCGTCATGCCGCGCGTGGCGGGCAACGGTTTTAGTGTGGTCTCGTCCATGCTGCATAGCGATTGGGCCTGGTACAGCGTTCTAGTCATCTTGCTGTTCAAGGTCTTGGCCACGGGGCTGACGGTGGGCTCGGGGGCGGTGGGCGGTGTATTCACCCCGGCGATCTTTGTTGGCGCTGCCTTTGGCACGCTATTCGGTCAGCTGACCTTGCTGGTTTTTCCAAACCTGGACTTGCCTCTGTATCTGTTCACCTTGGTGGGCATGGGAGCCTTTCTGGGCGCGGCGACCAGTGCACCGTTCATGGCAATTCTGATGTTGTTTGAAATGACGCTCAGCTATCAGTTAGTGCTGCCGCTGATCGTGGCCTGTGTCATGGCGTATTTTGTATCGCGCGGTGTGGCCGAGGTCGCCATGTACGAGGTTACGCTAGTGCGCGAGCGCGATGCCTTGCTACGCCACAAGTTGCGCCACACCACCTTGGCGGAGTTGGTGCGCCCGGCTGACACCGTGGTCAGCACGACCACCCAGATGCGCGATGCCCTGCAAATGTTTTTGGACTATCCCGTTCGCTATTTGTACGTAGTGAACGAAGAGCAGGTTTACCAAGGGGTGATTGCCCAGCCCGACTTGACGCGTATGTTGTTGGACGACAACGCGGCACAGGAACGGATGGTCGGGGATATTTTGCGTATGGATTTCGTCAAAACTTTGTACCCGAATATGAGTCTGGACGAGGCTCAGGAACACTTCGTGAGCTTTGCCGGAGAGCGTCTGCCCGTATTGAATAGTGACGGTTCGGGTCGCCTGATTGGTGTAGTCTATAAGTCTGCCGTGCTGGAAAAGTATTCCGCCATCAAACGCTCCCTGGATGCGAGCGGCGAAGTGATGTTGGATGCCCGGCGCTAAACTCTTTTTGTGACATAAATCATGCGTACAAGAGCTTGCCAGCGAGGTTTGGCAGGCGGGCTGATTGCCGGTCTTGCCATGCTGTTCGCTGTTCCCTTGGCTGCCGCTCAAAGCCGTGTTGGGCTGGAAAACCTGTCTGCCACACGCGTTTACGGAGTGGATGAGCCTCAGGCTATTCCGGCTCAAGAACTTGCGCCGGTGGAGCCCTTTTTTGATGCCTCACAATGGCATCGCCAGGGTGATCAGGATTTGCCCAGTCCTGCTGCGTCCATGGATTTTTCTTTTTCTGATTTCAGTCTGAACGGTTCCAACACCGCCAGTCTGGCCCGATCCATTCAATATAGTCAGCAATCGTCGCCCATCTGGAGTGCGCGCTGGCTGAGCAGCTCGCCTGATCAGGTCTGGCAGTTTGGCGAGCGTAATTGGCGCTATATGAATGATGAGGGCCTGCAACTGACCTTGGGTAATGACACGGTAACCGCGCCAGACTGGGCGCGGCCTGTGGCGCTGGGCGGTATTAATATTACCCAGCAGTTTGAGCAGGGACCCGTTGGGCCGTGGCGTTACGCGTTGGCGGTGGGGGCACTGGACATGACGGGCAAGCAGGATAACGGGGATCTGGTATATGGCTCTTCCGCCAGCAGTTTGATGCTCAGCACAGATGTCACCAGCAGAACCAGTATTGATACCCAGATGGAAAGCGCAAGCAATTTTGGCCTGACCGGGCTGGGGGCAACCTATCGCTCGCCAGACTTCGGTGTCTGGCAGGCCAGCGTAGCCCGAGCAACCCATGCGGTGGGGCAGGGCTGGCGTTATCAGGCCGCTTACGGACTGGATGTGCTGGACGATCTGCACCTGCAATGGCAGGGTGAACGCTACCAGGACAATTTTCTGGATTTAAGCCGTTATCAGGGTATGAAGGTGGACGCCGCCAGTAGTCGGCAGGTCGTGGGCCTGTCCGTTCCTTTGCACCGCTGGGGCGAGGTTCAGACCCAGTACGAGGTGCAGCAGGTCGTTGCCGGCGGGGAGAACCGCTACCTTGGGGTCACGCAGCAGTTCTGGTACAGTCCCCACCTTAGGGTGGGTTTACAGGCTCGCCGTCATCTGGAAAGTCGTCAGTCGAACATCGCGCTGCGTTTTTCTATTCCGATTTTTTAAGCAGGCGGCATGGCCCAGTCAGCACTTGAGGTTCTTCAGGAAGTTTTTGGTTATGACAGTTTTCGTGGCTCTCAGCACGAGATTATCGAGACCCTGATCCAAGGCGGTGACGCCCTGGTCTTGATGCCTACAGGCGGCGGTAAGTCGCTCTGTTACCAAATTCCTGCATTGGTGCGACCCGGCACCGGTGTGGTGGTCTCTCCCCTGATTGCCTTGATGCAAGATCAGGTGGATGCGCTCAACGAACTGGGTGTGAACGCCGCCTATTTGAACTCTACCCAAGATTGGCAAACCGCCCGCGAGGTCGAACGCGAGTTCCTGACCGGGCAGTTGGATCTGCTGTATGTCGCGCCAGAGCGTTTACTGACGGATCGTTGCCTGGATTTGCTGGCTCGTGGGCAGGTTTCCCTGTTCGCCATTGACGAAGCCCACTGCGTATCGCAATGGGGGCACGACTTCCGTCCCGAGTATCTGGGTCTGGATTTGTTGGCAGAACGTTGGCCAGGCGTGCCGCGGGTTGCCTTGACGGCCACGGCCACTCAGCTGACGCGGGTAGAAATTGCCCAGCGCCTGAAGCTGGAAGAGGCCCGCCACTTTGTGGCTAGCTTTGACCGCCCCAATATTTGCTACCGCATTATTGAAAAGAATGAGGTGCGCAAACAGCTGCTGAATTTCATTCAGGAAGAGCACGCGGGGCATGCAGGGATTGTGTATTGTCTGTCTCGTTCGCGTGTCGATGACACGGCAGAGTTCCTGTGCAAGAACGGTATTCACGCCTTGCCGTATCACGCCGGCCTTGAGGCGCAGCAACGTGCCATCAATCAGGCGCGCTTTCTGCGCGAGGAAGGGGTGGTCATGGTAGCGACGATCGCCTTTGGCATGGGCGTCAATAAGCCGGACGTGCGCTTTGTGGCCCACATTGACTTGCCTAAATCGGTAGAAGGCTATTACCAGGAAACCGGGCGTGCCGGTCGTGACGGCGAAGTCGCCACCGCCTGGCTGGCCTATGGCTTGCAAGACGTGGTGCAGTTGTATCGCATGATCAATCAGTCGCAAGGCGATGCGGCGCACAGACGGCAGCAAGGCCAGGCCCTGGATGCCATGTTGGGCTTGTGTGAAACCATTTCCTGCCGCCGACAGCGCTTGCTGGCGTATTTTGATCAGCAGATCGAACCCTGCGGTAACTGTGACACGTGCCTGGAAGCACCGGAGGCCTGGGATGGTACAGTGGCGGCCCAGAAGATGTTGTCCACGATCTATAGATTGTGGCGCGAGCGGGGCCAACGGTTTGGGGCGGGGCATCTGATTGATATCTTGCTGGGAAAAACGACCGAGCGGGTCAAGGAGCACGAGCACGACAAGCTAACGGTCTTTGGCGTGGGCAAGGAGTTGTCCGATCAGGCTTGGCGCGGTGTTTTGCGCCAATTGCTGGCACATAGCTTGGTGACGGTGGACCCGGAAGGCTACGGCACCTTGTTACTGACCGATGCCAGCCGAGAGGTCCTGAAGGGCGAGCGGACCTTAATGCTGCGCCGCGAAACCGTAACACGCGGACCGGCTGCACATAGAACTAAAGGTCAGGCCCCGGTTGGCCCAGCGCTGGAGCCCGATCAGCAGCGGCGTTTCGAGGCTTTGCGCGTCTGGCGCGCGGCCACCGCACGTGAGCATGGTGTGCCTGCTTATGTCATTTTTCACGATGCCACTTTGCGTGAAGTGGCCGTCCAGTGCCCGCACACAGAGGCTGATCTGGAGCCGATTACAGGCATTGGGGTACGTAAGCGGGAAGCCTATGGAGAGGCATTGCTGCGCTGCATTCAAGAGCTTCAAACGCAATAGAAATTGTTAGCAGCGCAAAGATTAGTTGCATTTTAAAACTTCAAATCAGCTTCTCAATACCGAAACCACTATTCGCCGAATCCGCTATATGTAGTAGAATGGTGCCTA
>JBQEAN010000013.1:33831-63177 GCA_052109075.1 Alcaligenes sp.
TCAATACCGAAACCACTATTCGCCGAATCCGCTATATGTAGTAGAATGGTGCCTATTCCACACTACATATGGTGTGCACCAAATGACGCTGGCGGCTGCTAAAGTCGCTACTTCCGTCAATCTTTATCGATTCCGAGACTGAAATGCAATCAACCGAACAGTTAATGGTCACTAAGCGAGATGGCCGTACAGAGCCTATTAACCTCGACAAGATTCACCGAGTGGTTGATTGGGCTGCTGAAGGTCTCAGTAATGTGTCCGTTTCTCAAGTCGAGCTGCGCTCGCACATTCAGTTCTATAACGGTATTCGCACCAGCGATATCCACGAAACCATCATTAAGTCGGCAGCGGATCTGATCTCTGAAGATACGCCCGACTACCAATATCTGGCTGCCCGCCTGGCGATTTTCCATCTGCGCAAAATCGCTTTTGGTCAGTTTGAGCCACCGACCTTGTTTGATCACGTGACACTTCAAACCAAAGAAGGTCGCTACGATCCCCATCTGCTGCAAGATTACACGCGTGCCGAGTTCGATGAGCTGGATGCTCACCTGGATCACTGGCGTGACATGAACTTCTCGTACGGTGCCGTCAAGCAGCTGGAAGGCAAGTACCTGATTCAAAACCGCGTCACCAAGCGCATCTATGAAAGCCCCCAGTTCCTGTACATGCTGGTGGCCATGTGCCTGTTCGCCCGTTACCCCGCTGAAACCCGTCTAAGTTTTATCAAGCGCTTCTATGACGCGGTATCGCAATTCAAGATTTCCTTGCCCACGCCCATCATGGCTGGCGTGCGCACACCCACTCGCCAGTTCAGCTCTTGCGTTCTGATTGAATGTGATGACAGCCTGGACAGCATCAATGCCACGACCAGTGCCATTGTGCGTTACGTCTCCCAGCGTGCCGGTATCGGTATTAACGGTGGTCGTATTCGCGCCGTAGGCAGCGAAATTCGGGGTGGTGAAGCTCAACATACTGGTTGCCTGCCTTTCTTCAAGATGTTTCAGGCTGCCGTGAAGTCTTGCTCGCAAGGTGGCGTGCGCGGTGGTGCAGCCACATTGTTCTACCCCATGTGGCACCTGGAGGTGGAAACGCTGCTGGTGTTGAAGAACAACCGTGGTGTGGAAGAAAACCGTATCCGTCACCTGGACTACGGCGTCCAGATCAACCGTCTGTTGTATCAGCGTCTGATCAAAGGTGGTCACATCACCTTGTTCTCGCCACATGACGTTCCCGGCCTGTACGACGCTTTCTTTGCCGACCAGGACGAGTTCGAGCGCCTGTACGAAAAGTACGAGCAAGATCCTGCTATTCGCAAACGCAGCCTGCCGGCCGTGGAGTTGTTCTCTTTGCTGATGCAAGAGCGTGCCAGTACCGGCCGCATTTACATTCAGAACGTAGACCATTGCAATACGCACAGCCCTTTCCAGGCTGATCGTGCTCCCGTGCGCCAGTCTAATCTGTGCATGGAAATCGCCCTGCCTACTAAGCCTTTGAATGATTTGAACGATGCGGAAGGTGAAATTGCACTGTGCACGCTGTCAGCGTTCAACTTGGGTGCTCTGCAATCCCTGGATGAACTGGACAGCTTGTCTGAACTGATTGTTCGCGCGCTGGATGCGTTGCTGGACTACCAGGATTACCCGGTCAAGGCAGCGTTGAACGCCACCAATAAGCGTCGCTCCCTGGGCGTTGGCGTCATCAACTACGCCTACTACCTGGCCAAGAATGGCACCCGTTATTCCGACCCGGCAGCGCTGGGCCTGACGCACCGCACTTTTGAAGCCATTCAGTACTACCTGTTGAAGGCTTCGGTGCAGTTGTCGCGTGAATACGGTCCTTGCGATGCCTTTGACGAAACCACGTATGCCAAGGGGCTCTTGCCTACCGACACGTACAAGAAAGACGTAGACGGTATTTGCAACGAGCCACTGCATCTGGATTGGGAGGCCTTGCGTGCTGACATCGTCAAGTACGGTCTACGCAACTCTACCCTGACAGCCTTGATGCCATCGGAAACCTCCAGCCAGATCGCCAATGCCACTAACGGTATTGAGCCTCCTCGTGGTCTGGTGTCGGTCAAGCAATCCAAAGACGGTATCTTGCGTCAGGTTGTGCCTGAATTTGAAAAATATAAGGACCAGTACGAGTTGCTGTGGCAAATGCCCGGTAACGATGACTACCTGAAGTTGGTTGGCGTGATGCAGAAGTTTGTCGACCAGTCGATTTCTGCCAATACCAACTATGATCCACAGCGGTTCGAGGGCGGCCGTGTGCCGATGAAGCAACTGCTCAAGGACTTGCTGCTGGCCTACAAATACGGTGTGAAGACCTTGTACTACCACAACACTCGCGACGGTGCCGACGACTCGCATGGCGAAGTTGAAGACGACGGTTGTGCCAGTGGGGCGTGCAAGATCTAAGCAAGGGTAAATAGCATCATGACTACCTATAGTACTTTTTCTAAAACGGATAACGACCAGCTCAAAGAACCGATGTTCTTTGGGCAGCCGGTTAACGTGGCTCGCTACGACCAGCAAAAATATCCGATTTTTGAAAAGCTGATTGAAAAGCAGCTGTCCTTCTTCTGGCGTCCAGAAGAGGTGGATATCACCCAGGACCGGATCGACTACCAGAACCTGCCTGATCACGAAAAACATATTTTCATCAGCAATCTGAAGTACCAGACCTTGCTGGACTCCATCCAGGGCCGCAGCCCCAACGTGGCCTTCCTGCCTCTGGTCTCGATTCCAGAGCTGGAAACCTGGATTGAAACCTGGGCTTTTTCCGAGACGATTCACTCGCGCTCGTACACGCACATCATTCGCAATATTGCCAATGATCCGTCCGTTATTTTTGACGACATCGTGCGCAACGAAAACATTCAGCTGCGTGCCGCTGACATTTCCTCGTACTACGATGAGCTGATCACCGACACCATGCTGTATGCCCAGTTGGGCGCGGGCGAGCACCAGATCAACGGTGAAACCCGTACCGTGAACGTCTACGAGCTCAAGAAAAAGCTATATCTGTGCATGATGAGCGTCAACATTCTTGAGGCCATCCGCTTTTATGTCAGCTTTGCTTGCTCCTTCGCCTTTGCCGAGCGCAAGTTGATGGAAGGTAATGCCAAGATCATTCGCCTGATCGCGCGTGATGAAGCACTGCATCTGACGGGTACGCAGCACATCATCAATATCATGCGTTCCGGTAACGATGACCCTGAATTTGCCCAGATTGCTCGCGAACTGGAGCCTGTCTGCTTTGACATGTTCAAGCATGCGGCTGAGCAGGAAAAACAGTGGGCCGATTACCTGTTCCGCGACGGTTCCATGATTGGTCTGAATAAAGATATTCTGGGCCAGTATGTGGAATACATCACCAATATCCGTATGGGTGCTGTGGGCCTCAAGCCTGCGTTTGAGTCGGTCAAACACAACCCCATTCCCTGGATCAACACCTGGTTGTCTTCGGACACCGTACAGGTGGCACCTCAAGAGGTGGAACTGAGCTCTTACCTGGTCGGCCAGATCGATTCGGCCGTGTCGGCTGGCGACTTCGACGGTATTGAGCTATGAGTCTAGTCCGGACAACTGATACCCAATTTCAGTTGCTGGACAGTGAGACCTTGTTGGAAGGCTTGGAGCGTACTGGCCACCAGGTTGAGTACCAGTGCAGGAGCGGCTATTGCGGCTCCTGCCGCATCCCTCTTATCTATGGGCAAGTAACGTATAAAGAGCAGCCCCTGGCCTATGTGGCTCCGGGCGAGGTGCTGCCGTGCTGCTGCACGGTGACAGAACCTATCGCTGTCGATTGCCAGCGCATTTCCAATACCCAAGAGGAAAGCGCGGATCAGCTCAGCTTTTCAGGGCTGAGCTCTTGATCCTCTAGCCTGCCATTAACTGGCCAGGCGTTTCTCTTCCAGCTTTTCCCAGCGCTCAAACAGCTGCTCCAGATCCTTATTAAGCTGATCCAGTTGGCCGTTGATCTCGTCGGCTAGGTTGGAGCCGTCTTTATACAGATCGGGTGCGCTTAGCTGATCGGCCAGTTTGGCCTGCTGGCTTTCTATGGCTGCAATTTTCTCGGGCAGAGCTTCCAGTTCCTTCTCTTCCCATGGGGCAAGACGGACTGTCTTCACGACTTTGCTGTTGCGGTCGGCGGCCGGTTTGGCGGCAGCGCCAGAGGCAGGGGGGCTCGTGGCCGACTTCCCGGCTTTAGCTTGTGGGCGTTGTGACAGCCACTCGTCGTAGCCGCCTACATATTCACCCCAGAGGCCATCGCCTTCAGCCGCAATCACCTGCGTGACCACGTTATCCAGGAAGGTTCGGTCGTGGCTGACCAGCAGCACGGTGCCGGTGTAGTCCTGGATCAGGTCTTCCAGCAGTTCCAGTGTTTCAATATCCAGGTCGTTAGTGGGCTCGTCCAGGACTAATACGTTAGTGGGCTGTGCAAACATGCGCGCCAGCGCTAAGCGGGCTCGCTCGCCCCCGGACAACGTGCGCACGGGGGAATGTGCACGGGCTGCCGGGAACAGGAAGTCCTCCAGGTAGCTCATGATGTGCTTACGCTGATTGCCAATTTCTACCCACTCGCTACCGGGACTGATGGTGTCGGCCAGCGTAGCGTTTTCGTCCAGACGACTGCGCATCTGATCGAAATAGCCAATATTGAGCTTGGTGCCGTGGCGCACGGTACCGGACTTGGGCTCTTGCAGGCCCAGCATGATGCGCAGCAAAGTGGTTTTGCCTGCGCCGTTATGGCCGATCAAACCGATACGGTCACCACGCATGAGCACGGTGGAGAAATCCTTGATCAGTACACGGTCATCGAAGCCGTGGCTGACATCTTGCAGTTCGGCGACCAGCTTGCCGGAGCGTTGACCTTCGGAAATGGCGAATTTGACGTCGCCCGAGCGGTCACGTCGCTCGGCACGGTCGCGGCGCAATTGTTCCAGGCGTCGTACCCGGCCTTCGTCACGAGTACGACGTGCCTGCACACCCTTGCGAATCCACACTTCTTCCTGAGCCAGAAACTTGTCGAATTTGGCATTGTGTTGTTTTTCTGCTTCCAGAAACTCGGCTTTACGTTCCTGCCACTGGGTGAAGTTGCCGGGGAAGCTGAAGAGTTTCCCACGATCCAGTTCGATAATGCGGGTGGTGACCACGTCCAGAAAACGGCGGTCATGGGTAATGATCATGGCGCTGCCGCGAAAGTCCAGCAGTAGTTGTTCCAGCCAAAGAATGCCATCAAAGTCCAGGTGGTTGGTGGGCTCGTCCAGCAGGAGCAGGTCGGGCTCTTCCACCAGGGCATTGGCCAGCGCAACGCGTTTGCGCTGACCGCCGGACAGGCTGCCGGTCAGGGCGTCGGGGTCCAGCCCCAGCTTGTCCATCAAGGCGTTGACGCGGGCAGGGCGTTGCCAGTCCTCGGTTTCGGTGAAATCCCCACACAGCAAATCGTAAATGCTGACTTCGGGGGCCAGCTCGGGTTCTTGCTCGACGGTGGCAATTTTCAGCCCGCCCAGCCGTTTAACCTGACCATCGTCGGGAGCCTGACGTTGATCCAGAATTTTCAATAGCGACGATTTGCCAGCACCATTGCGCCCGATCAGACCGATGCGTTCGTTTCTTTGGATGACCAGATCGGCGTGGTCGAGCAAAGCATGGTGGCCGAATGCCAACTGCACATCGGTCAGGGAAATCAGATTGTTGGACATAAGACTCCAGATAAAACAGCGCGTCCTGCGAATTTCTCTATTGTCGCAGGTTACAATGCATCTGTGAGGCAGGCTGGGCAGTCGCGGTACGTCAGTATCGAGGAAGGTCCGGACTCCATAGAGCAGGGTAGCGGCTAACAGCCGTCCGGCAAGGCTGGCATCACGCCAGATAAGTCGAGGACTAGGGCCACAGAGACGAGACCACAGCAAGGGCTTGCGTAAGCAGGCACAAATACGGCTACTTCCGTGTTTTCTTGTACTTCGGTGCAAAGTGTTGTGGGGTGAAACGCGGTAACCTCTACCCGGAGCAATACCAAATAGGCATACGCAGGCTTTTAGCCGATAGGCGGCTCGTCTTAGTATGCGGGTAGGTAGCTAGAGCCGGCCAGCAATGGTCGGTCCAGAGGAATGATTGCCGGCCAGCGGGTTCCCGCTGGCATACAGAATCCGGCCTATAGGCCTGTCTCACACTTCTAGTGGCATTCGCCACAAATTGCACCTATTTCGTACATTTGAAAGCAATTGTTAAGGATGTTGAATCCTTGGCAAGAGTCGCTTGTGCGCATTTTTATAACAATTCACTTTTAATGCACCCCGCAATTTCTTGATTTCACACGGTATTTTTTTTTGGTCACTTCTAGCATAGTGCGCTAAGTGCTTGTTGTGATTGAAAAAATTGCAACCGTTGCCTTGACCGCAAAGGCTTTCCCCCGTAGAGTGGGGAAAAGTAGGAAATAGTGTAAAAAAGTGGGGGAAAAAAGTGTTCCAAGGCAGCAGCGCACTCACATTAGATGCCAAGGGTCGGATGTCCATTCCGACTCGGCACCGTGACGCGCTTTCGCAGCAGGAACAAGGCCGCTTAACCCTCACTCGCCATCCCGACGGCTGTTTGCTGGTGTATCCGCGCAGTGTGTGGGAAGAAAAGCGCGAACAAATTGCCCGCTTTCCCATGAGTGCCCGTTTCTTGCAACGCCTGCTGTTGGGCAGTGCTCAGGATGTTGATCTGGACTCCGCTGGTCGGATATTGATCGCGCCCGAACTGCGTGCCGCAGTTGGCCTGGAGCGCGATGCCATGCTGTTGGGTATGGCCACCCATTTTGAGCTGTGGAATGCACAGGAACTGGAACGCCGACAGGCCCAGGATCTGGCAGAAAACTCCACAGACGTATTCGACACTTTTTCTTTCTGAGTAAGTCATGACGCTGGTACATCGATCCGTGCTGCTGGAGCCTACGGTGGCGGCCCTCGTGGATCCGTCCTTTGAGGCCCGGCGTTGGGCTCAAAATCCTGAAATCAAGGGTTTGGCCGACGGCGTTTACGTCGATTGCACCTTTGGTCGCGGGGGGCACAGCCGCCTTTTGTTGTCACACCTAAGCCCACAGGGGCGTCTGATTGTGATCGACAAAGACCCTCAGGCCATTGCGGTGGCCCAAGAGCTGGCCGCACAAGATAGCCGTGTCACGGTTGTGCATAGTGGTTTTGGTGATCTGGCCCAGGCTCTGGACGAGCTGGAGGTCGGGCCGTTGCAAGGCGTCATGATGGATTTGGGCATTTCCTCGCCACAAATCGATGACGCAGAACGAGGTTTCTCATTTATGCGCGAAGGTCCCCTGGACATGCGCATGGATACCAGCGGTGGCTTAACCGCTGAACAGTGGCTGGCCGAAGTCAGCGTAGAAGTTTTAAAGGAGGTCATTGCAGAATATGGCGAAGAACGGTTTGCTTTCCAGATTGCAAAGGCGATTGTTGATCGCCGCCAATCCCGCCCGCTACATACAACGCGTGATCTCGCCGAGCTCGTCGCCGGTGTCGTCCGCACGCGCGAAAAGGGTCAACATCCGGCAACCAGGACCTTCCAGGCTATACGGATTTACCTCAATCGTGAGCTCGAAGAGCTCGCGTACGCGCTTCCGTCAATTCTGAGTCGATTGGCGACTCAGGGCAGGCTTGCGGTGATTGCATTTCATTCGCTGGAGGACCGCATGGTCAAACAGTTTATGAATGCAGCTGCGCGTCCCGCGCAGGAGCAGTCACGTCTACCTATTCTTGAAAAAGATATGCCCCAGCCTCTGGTGCAGTCTTTGGGCAGAATTTTGCCCACCGACGAGGAGTCCAGCGATAACCCCCGAGCCCGCTCGGCGGTCTTGCGAGTGGTGCAACGCACCGAAACCCCTATCCCCCAGGACTGGATGCGCAGCGCCAGCGAGCGTCTGCTGCAACAGGCCGCCTATAGCCGACAGCCTGCCGGCAAGCGAGGTCGCCGATGATGCGCCTTGTCATCACCCTCTCTTTGGTGTTGATGCTCTCGGCCATCTCTTTGGTGACGGCGCGCTATCAAGCGCGCGAGCTGTTTGTGCAAACCGATCGTCTGGTCACCAAAGCGGGTGAACTGGATACGGATTGGCGTCGTCTGCAATTGGAGCGTGCCGAGCTGGCTCGCAATGCCCGTGTGGATGATATTGGTCGCAATGAATTGAAGCTGGTTCTGGGTTCCCCGGACCGCACGCTTTATATACAAGGTGGTGAGCTCAGTTCGAACCTGGCGCAGCCCGGAGGGCGGCCATGAAACGATTCGGCTACCACGACAATCCTGTTTTGAGCGTCCAGATTCCATTCTGGCGTTCGCGTTTGGTTCTGGTCCTTTTGTTCTTGGGCTTTGGCGCTTTGATCGTCAAGGCTTTGTACTTGCAGGGCTTGTCGACCGAGTTTTTGCAGCAACAAGGCGAGCGCCGCTACGAGCGCACCCAGGTGCTGCCGCCTATGCGTGGCAAGGTTTTTGATCGTAGTGGCTCTGTCGTGCTGGCTTCCAGTGTGCCGGTCAAGGCGATCTGGGCCATTCCTGACGACGCCCGCAATGCCAAGCCCGAACAGATCGGCCAGTTGGCTAAACTGCTGGGCATGAGCCAGCCCGATATTGATCGCCGCCTGTCCGTCGAGGACCGCAATTTCGTCTATATCAAACGGCAAGTGGACGTCGATGTGGCTGCCCAGATTGCCGAACTGAAAATCCCCGGTATTCACCAGCAGGAAGAAATGCGTCGCTTTTATCCCGAAGGGGATGTGATGGCGCATATCGTGGGTTTCACGAATATTGAAGACCAAGGTATTGAAGGGATCGAGCTGGCTTTCAATTCGGCTCTGTCGGGTACGCCCGGTTCGCGTCGCGTCATTCGTGACCGCTTGGGCCGCGTGGTGGAAGACGTACGCGCTATTGTCCCGCCTACCCATGGGCAGGACTTGCACTTGTCCGTTGATGCAGGTTTGCAGTTTGACGCTTACACCGCCCTGAAAAAAGGCATGGAAGACGTCAAGGCCAATGCGGCCGCTGCCGTGGTCATAGATGTAAAAACCGGGGAGATTCTGGCCCTGGTCAATTTGCCTACCTATAACCCTAACGACCGGGACGATCGCAAAGGCCCGTCGCTGCGTAATCGTGCCCTGACCGATACTTTTGAACCCGGCTCCATCATGAAGCCGTTCACAGTGGGTCTGGCGCTGGATATCAACCGCATCACCACCAGCACGCAATTCAATACGGGTAATGGCCAGTACCGTTACCAGGGTAGCGTGATCAGTGACGTCAGTCGCAACAACGGCATGCTCGATGCGGCAGGTATTTTGCGCCGTTCCAGCAATATTGGCATGACCATGATTTCCGAGCGTCTGACCTCGCAGGAAATGTGGAACAAATTTACCGAGCTGGGATTTGGACGTTCTCCGCAGGCAGACTTCCCTGGCATTGCCAGTGGTCGGCTGCGTCCTTGGGAGCGCTGGCGTCCCATTGAACGCGCCACCATGTCTTATGGTTACGGTCTGTCGGTTTCCTTGCTGCAAATTGCCCACGCCTATACGGCGTTTGCGCGTAATGGCGATATGGTCTCCATGACCTTGCTCAAGCGTGAAGGCAAGCCCGCCAGCGTCCAGGTCTATACCCCCAAAGTAGCCGCTGAACTGCGTGCCATGCTGGAAGCCGCGGCAGGTCCGGCCGGTGCCCGTTTGGCTCAAGTTCAAGGGTATCGCGTGGCTGGCAAGAGCGGTACGGCCCGCAAGATTGTAGATGGCCGTTACAGCAAATCCCTGTATCGCGGCTCGTTCGTTGGCTTCGCGCCCGTCTCTGATCCACGCATTGTGGTGGCCGTCACGATTGACGAACCACATAGTTCCAATTATTACGGCGGGCGTATTGCCGCGCCGATTTTTTCAGAAATTGTGGCCCGGAGCTTGCGACGCCTAGGCGTCCAGCCTGATGCGCCCATAGATTCGCTGGTGGCCGTTGGCCCCGGTGCGGAGAGTGTACGATGAACGCCGCAGCAATATTGGAGTGGCTGGCGCAGCATATAGCGCCCACGGCTAATCTGTGTTTGGATTCCCGCCAGATCAAGGCGGGCGATGCATTTTTTGCCTGCCGTGGTCACCAGGGTGATGGCCGTGAGTATGAAGTTCAGGCTGTGCAGCAAGGTGCTGTTGCGATTGTGCGCGAGCAGGGCGATCAGGCTGTTGATCCCGGCGTACCCGTCTTGCAGGTACCGAATCTGAGCGCCTTGTTGGGTGAAGTTGCTCACGAATGGTGGGGCCGTCCTTCCGAGGCCATGACGGTGGTGGCCGTAACAGGCACTAATGGCAAGACTTCGACAGTGCAGTGGGTTTCTTCGGCCTTGAATCACTCCCAAGTGCCTTGCGGCACAATCGGAACCTTGGGCGTGACATTGCCCGACGGCTCCAACCTGGGGGGTGTTCTGACAACGCCTGACGTGCTGACGGTACATCGCAGCCTGGCTGCGATCCGCGCACAGGGTGGCAACGCAGTGGCTCTGGAAGCCTCTTCGATTGGTCTGGAACAAGGTCGTCTGGACGGAGTCCGCATTGATATTGCCGGCTTCACTAACCTGACGCATGACCATCTGGACTACCACCACAGCATGGAAGAATACAAACAGGCCAAGTTGCGCCTGTTCAGCTGGCCGGGTCTGCGCAGTGTCGTGCTGAATGCCGATGATGCCACTGGCCTCGAATTGATGCAGGCCGGTCTGGCTGCTCGCGTGATTTCCTACTCCATGAGCCAGCCCGACGTGGATCTGCTGGCGCAGGACGTACACACCGGTGCCGATGGTCAGGTGTTCAATCTGGTCACCGCTCACGGTACGGCACAGATTCTGACTCACCTGCTGGGTGAGCATAACGTCGCCAATCTCTTGTTGGTGGCCGGTGTGCTGCAAGAAGTGGGTTGGCCCGTCTCCAAGATTGCCCGCATCATGGACAAGCTGGAATCCGTCCCTGGTCGTCTGCAAATCGTGACCCCCAGCAGCACCTCGGGTCGTCAGCAGCCCCTGCCGTTAGTGGTGGTGGACTACGCCCATACTGCCGATGCCTTGGAGCGTGCCTTGCAAGCCTTGCGTGACGTTGCTACGGTGCGTGGCGGCAAGCTGATTTGTGTATTTGGTTGCGGTGGCAATCGCGATACGGCCAAGCGCCCCATTATGGGTGAAGTGGCGGCACGTCTGGCCGACAGCGTGTTGGTGACGACAGACAACCCCCGTTTTGAAGACCCTGCCGACATTATTCGTCAGATTGTGGCTGGCATGCCTGCCGCGCCTGCTGTGCAGATGGATCGCGCTCGCGCCATCCTGTCGTCTGTGTGGGCCGCAAGTCCTGACGATATTGTCTTGCTGGCCGGTAAAGGCCACGAAACCTATCAGGAAGTGCAGGGTGAACGCTCCGTCTTTGATGACTCCGATTGGGCCAAAGCCGCCTTGCTGTGGCTGCGTGGCGTGCGCTTGAGCACGGACTCCCGCAGTCTGACTAAAGGTGATTTGTTCCTGGCCTTGAGCGGCGAGCAGTTTGACGGCCACCGTTATTTGGCAAAAGCGAAAGAGCAGGGTGCGGTTGCCGCGATTGTCGCGCAGCGTGACACCGAAGTGGATCTGCCGCAAGTCGTGCTGGGTGATACCCGTCGCGCTTTGATGGCGCTGGCCACAGAATGGCGCTCGCGCTTTGAGATTCCTGTCATCGGCGTGACTGGCAGCAATGGCAAGACCACCACCAAAGAAATGATTGCCGCTATCTTGCGCGCCTGGTTGGGTGATGCAGAAAGTCTGGCAACCCGCGGTAATCTGAATAACGATCTGGGTGTCCCTTTGTCCATCCTGCGCTTGAGCTCCGAGCATAAAGCGGCCGTGCTGGAAATGGGCATGAACCACCCCGGTGAAATTGCCGTGCTGGCGTCCATGGCACGCCCCACGATCGCCCTGATCAATAATGCCCAGCGCGAACATCAGGAATTCATGCACAGCGTGGAAGCGGTGGCTCGTGAAAACGGTGCGGTGATTGATGTCTTGCCGCAAGATGGCGCACTGGTTATTCCTGATGACGATGCGTTTAGCGCCATGTGGGCCGAACAAGCGGGTGCGCGTTCCGTGTTGCGTTTTGGCCTGAGCGGTCAGGAAGATGTGTTTGCCGCCGATATGTTTGTCGAGCCCGCACAGACCCGTTTCGTGCTGCACGTGGCCGGGCAGTCTGCCTCCCTGACCTTGAACAGCCCCGGTATTCATAACCTGCGCAATGCTTTGGCTGCCGCTGCGTGCGCTCATGCCGCTGGCGCCTCATTGGCTGCCATCGTGCAGGGTTTGGAGAGCTTTCGCCCCGTGACGGGTCGTATGCAGCCCAAGCAGTTGTCTTCGGGCTACCAGCTGATTGACGACACCTATAACGCCAACCCCGATTCGGTGCGTGCGGCCATTGATGTGCTGGCGCAACTGAAGGGTCGCAAGGTCCTGGTGTTGGGCAATATGGCCGAGATTGGTAATAACAGTTCCGAATTGCACGCGGAGGTTGGTGCCTACGCCAAAGAGCGTGGCATGGATGAATTGCTGACTTTGGGTGGCGATGCCAGCCACGCTGCCCAGGCCTTTGGTGCGCGTGCGCATCAGTTCGAGACCCTGGAGGACATGGTTGCCTATCTGCTGGCTTTGGAACCCTCTCATGTGCTGATCAAAGGTTCGCGCAGCGCCCGTATGGAGCGCGTTGTCGCCGCCTTGGAAAATCACTTCTCTCACGACGAAGGGGCCACTCATGCTTCTTGAACTGGCGCGCTGGCTCTCGGACGATCATGTTCGCGCCTTTGGGGTGTTTGAGTACATTACGTTGCGTGCCATTTTGGCCAGCGCTACGGCGCTGGCGATTGGCTTGCTGGCTGGTCCCTGGGTGATTCGCAAACTAACCGAACTGAAAATCGGTCAGGCTGTGCGTGCTTATGGCCCGGAATCGCATTTGCAGAAAAACGGCACGCCCACCATGGGTGGTGTGCTGATCCTGATCTCTATTGGTATCAGTACCTTGTTGTGGGCTGACTGGACCAATCGCTTTGTCTGGGTTGTCCTGTTGGTGACTTTCGGCTTTGGCTGGATTGGCTGGGCGGATGACTACAAAAAGGTTGTCAACCGCGATCCGGAAGGCATGTCTTCGCGTCAGAAGTTTTTCTGGCAAGCCTTGATCGGTATGGTCGCGGCGGTGTATTTGAGCTTTGCCGTTTCGGTACCGGCCAATACAGAATTGTGGCCTTTGTTTAAAGAATGGGTCTTGAGCGGCTTCACCATGCCGCTGCCTACCCAGGCTGACCTGATCGTGCCGTTTTTCAAGTCCGTCAGCTACCCCTTGGGTGTGTTGGGCTTTGTGGTCCTGACCTGGGCGGTCATTGTTGGCTCCAGTAATGCCGTCAACCTGACTGATGGTTTGGACGGGCTGGCCATTATGCCTACGGTTCTGGTGGGCGCCGCACTGGGCATTTTTGCCTATGTGGTCGGCCGTGTGGACTACTCCAAATATCTCTTGTTCCCCTATATTCCCGGTGCGGGCGAGCTGATGGTGATCTGTGCCGCCATCGCCGGTGCCGGTCTGGCTTTCCTTTGGTTCAACGCGTACCCCGCCCAAGTGTTTATGGGTGACGTGGGTGCCTTGGCTTTGGGCGGTGCGCTGGGCACGATCGCTGTGATTGTTCGCCAGGAAATCGTGCTGTTCATTATGGGCGGTGTGTTTGTGGTGGAAACCTTGTCGGTCATGTTGCAGGTGACCTGGTTCAAGTACACCAAAAGACGCTATGGCCAAGGAAGACGAATATTTCGCATGGCGCCGCTGCACCATCACTTTGAAGTCAGCGGCTGGAAAGAAACACAGGTGGTGGTTCGTTTCTGGATCATCACCATGATGCTGGTCATGATCGGTCTGTCTACATTGAAACTGCGATGAATGCCTTGAGTTTTCCTTCGATCCGTCAAGACGGTCTCATGCTTATCCTTGGGTTAGGCGAGACAGGCTTTGCTGCGGCTCGCTGGTCTTTGGCCCAGGGGGCCAGCATTCGTTTAGCGGATACGCGTGAACAGGTACAGGGTCTGGGCAAGATTCAGGCGCTAAGCAGTTCGCCCTTGGATGTGCGTCTGGGGCCGAGCGCTTTGCAGGCCGATAGCCTGGCTGATGTCCATACCTTGGTGATCAGCCCCGGCCTGTCGCCCTTGGATCCGGATCTGGGTGCTTTTCTTGCTCAGGCCCGCGAACAAGGCATCGAAGTGATTGGCGAGATCGAGCTGTTTGCTCGTGCCTTGAAAGATCTGGCCGAGCAAGGTCATGCATGCCGCGTCGTAGCGATTACGGGTACCAATGGCAAGACTACGGTCACCGCCATGACTCGTCACTTGCTGGAGCAAGCCGGTGTCTCGGCGCTGGCCGTGGGCAATATCAGCCCAGCCGCACTGACCGCCTTGTGTGACGCCCTGGAGAACAATGCCTTGCCCCAAGTGTGGGTGCTGGAGCTGTCCAGCTTTCAGTTGGATAGCACGTTCACCCTGCAGGCCGATGCCGGTGTTGTATTGAATATTTCGCAGGATCACCTGGATTGGCATGGCGGCATGGATGCTTATGTCGAGTCCAAGCAACGTCTGTACGGCATGTGCGATGTGGCTCTGGTCAATCGCGATGATCCTGCTGTGATGACCATGGTTTCGGATGCCAGCCAAGAATCGGTGCGCAGCTTTGGTTTGGACAAACCCACCTTGCTGGGTGATATGGGCTTGCTGACGGACGGTGGCATGCAGTGGCTGGTGGCTAATGAGCCTACCGACTTTGAGCTGCCTGCGACAGGACTGAAGAAACGCAATGTGCCCGTAGTTCCTGCCCTGCGTGGCAAGGGTGGCTTGAAACGCCTGATGCCCGTTGAGGCTTTGCAAATCAAGGGCCGTCACAACGCCTTGAATGCACAGGCTGCTCTGTTGCTGGCCCGCTGCCTGGGCCTGGGCTGGGCAGAATTGCTGAATGGCTTGCGTACCTACCAAGGTGAACCGCATCGTGTGGAATTGGTTCGAGTGCTGGACGGTGTTCAGTATCTGGACGACAGCAAGGGAACCAATGTCGGTGCGACAGTGGCTGCCTTGCGTGGTTTTGATCAGCGCGTCTGGTTGATTGCCGGTGGGCTGGGCAAAGGCCAGGATTTTGAGCCTCTGGCCGCCGCCGCCACCCAGAATGTGGCCGAAGTATTTTTGATTGGACAGGATGCCGAGCAGATTGCGGCTGTCTTGCAGGCCCATGATGTACGCCACCGTTTCTGCGATGGCCTGGAAACCGCAGTGCAAGCCGCCGCCGAGCAGGCGCGTTCGGGTGATGTGGTCTTGCTGTCTCCAGCTTGCGCCAGCATGGATATGTTCAAAAGCTATCACCATCGCGGCATGTGCTTTGTGGCGGCGGTGACCGAAATGGCCCTGGATAGAGGAGAGCTGGCATGAGTCTGTTTGCTGAGCTGACCTCGGGTGTTAATGTCGTACGTCCTGGGCGCACGGCATTGCCTGCATTTGATCGCCCCTTGTTGGCCGCTACGCTGATGCTGACCCTGTTCGGTTTGCTGATGGTGTATTCGGCCTCGATCGCCTTGGCAGACGGACCGCGCTATGAAAGCTACGGTCGCTATTACTTTGTGATTCGCCACGCCTTGTTCATTGTGGTGGGCGTCGTACTGGCCATGTTTGCCGCCACCGTCCCCTTGCGTGTCTGGCAGAAGCTGGCTGTGCCCTTGTTTGCATTGGCTATTTTCCTGTTGCTGGTGGTCCTGGTTCCCGGCATTGGGCGGGAAGTGAACGGCGCGCGACGCTGGTTGCCCTTGGGCCTTATCAACTTTCAGCCTTCAGAGTTGATGAAGCTGGCCATGGTGCTGTATGCCGCGGATTACACCGTGCGTAAACAGCAGCATCTGCACACCTTTATACGGGGCTTTTTGCCCATGTCGGTGGCATTGGGCCTGGTCGGTGTGCTGCTCTTGATGGAGCCTGATCTGGGCGCCTTCATGGTGATTGTTGCGATTGCTGTCGGCATTCTGTTTATTGGTGGGATCAATGGCAAGCTGTTCTCTGCCTTGCTGGCTATTTTGATCAGCAGCTTCCTGCTGCTGATCTGGCTCTCGCCTTGGCGTCGGGAGCGTTTATTTGTGTATCTGGACCCCTGGAATCCTGACAACGCCTATGGCAGTGCGTATCAGCTGTCGCATTCACTGATTGCCTTGGGGCGTGGTGAGTGGTTTGGTGTGGGTTTGGGGTCCAGCATAGAAAAACTGCATTATCTGCCCGAAGCCCACACCGACTTTATTGTGGCGGTGATTGGTGAAGAACTGGGTTTTGTCGGTGTCTCTGCCCTGATCCTGACTTTTGGTTTCGTGGTGTGGCGCAGCTTCAATATTGGCCGTCAGGCCAGCGCGATGGATCGCTTGTTCAGTGGCATCGTGGCTCAAGGGGTGGCGCTGTGGTTTGGCGTACAAGCCTTTATCAATATTGGTGTAGTGTTGGGTCTCTTGCCTACCAAGGGTTTGACCTTGCCCTTGGTCAGTTACGGCGGTTCGGGCATTGTGATGAATTTGGTGGCGTTGGCCTTGTTACTGCGGGTTGATTTTGAAAACCGGCAAATGATGCGAGGTAAGCGCACATGAGCACACCAACTATCCTGATCATGGCTGGCGGCACAGGCGGGCACATCATGCCCGGACTGGCCGTGGCCAAAGCCATGCAGCAACGTGGCTGGAACGTGTTGTGGCTCGGCCATCCCGAGCGTATGGAAGGTAGCCTGGTCCCTCAGCACGGGATTAAAATGCTGCCTCTGCGCTTTTCCGGATTACGGGGAAAAGGCGTGAAGGCTTTGCTCTCTTTACCCTTTACTTTGATCAGTGCCTGCTGGCAGGCGCACCGTTGCCTGCAAGAGGCCAAGCCGGACGTGGTTCTGGGTATGGGCGGTTATGTCGCCTTTCCTGGTGGATTGATGTCCTTTGTGTCGCGCCGCCCCTTGGTGGTGCATGAACAAAATGCGGTCGCCGGAACGGCCAACCGTTATCTGGCCAAGATGGCGACTAGCGTGCTGACCGGCTTTCCCGGTGCCTTGCCCGGTGCCGTGACCGTAGGTAATCCCGTGCGCGACGCTTTCGTCGGTCAAGGCCCCGCGGCGGAACGCTATGCCAAGCGTACTGGGCCGCTGCGTATTCTGGTGGTGGGTGGCAGCCTGGGTGCTGCGGCCCTGAATAAAGTGGTACCTGAGGCCATGGCCTTGATTCCGGCGGAGCAGCGTCCGCATGTGACGCATCAGTCTGGTCAGCAGCATCTGGAAAGCCTGCAGAACAGCTACGCAGACAATCAGGTACAGGCGGACTGCAAAGCCTTTATCGGCGATATGGCCCAGGCTATGAAAGAGGCCGATGTGCTGATTTGCCGCGCCGGTGCCATGACGGTCGCCGAAGTCGCCGCAATGGGCGTGGCGGCTCTGTTTGTGCCTTTGCCGCATGCCATTGACGATCACCAGACCGCCAACGCCCGTTACCTGAGCGAGTGCTCGGGGGCGTGGCTCAAGAAACAATCGGAGTTGACGGCGCAGTGGCTTGCACAGTGGTTGCAAGAACTGAGCCGTGAAGAATTAAGTCGCGTGGCTAGCCACGCGCAAGAACATGCACAGTTGAATGCCACGCAGCAGATTGCCGAAGCATGTCAGCAGGCGGCAAGGAGGGTGGGATGAAACACCGCATTCAACATATTCATTTTGTAGGGATTGGCGGCTCGGGCATGAGCGGTATTGCCGAAGTCATGCTGAACCTGGGCTTTGCCATCAGTGGCTCCGATATTCAGGAAACGGCGGTGACCCGTCGTCTGGAACAGCTGGGCGCTCGTATCGTGATCGGCCATCAAGCTGAAAACGTGGCTGGAATGGGCGCGATCGTGACCTCGACCGCGATTGCCGGCGATAACCCAGAGGTGCTGGCCGCTCGCGCTGCCCGTATTCCGGTGGTGCCGCGGGCGCTGATGCTGGCTGAATTGATGCGCCTAAAGCGCGGTATTGCCGTGGCGGGTACGCATGGCAAGACCACGACCACCAGCCTGGTGGCGAGCCTGTTAGGTGCTGCCGATCTGGACCCCACCTTTGTGATCGGTGGTCGTCTGAATTCGGCGGGTGCCAATGCCCGTTTGGGCCAGGGCGATTACATCGTGGTGGAAGCCGACGAGTCCGACGCCTCCTTTTTGAATCTGTTGCCGGTGATGGCCATCATCACCAATATCGATGTAGACCATATGGACACCTATGGTCATGACGTCGCCCGACTGAAAAGCGCCTTCATCGATTTCACGCATCGCCTGCCGTTTTACGGCAGCGCCATCGTGTGCAACGACGATGCGAATGTGCGCGAAATCATTCCTTTTGTATCTCGTCCTGTCACGACTTACGGCATTGATACTGATGCCCAGGTACGGGCTGTGAACATTGAAAGCCGTGGCACGACCATGTGTTTTGACGTGCAGCGCAAATCGGCCGCAGGCGATCTTCCCGTGCTGTCCGTGTGCCTGAATCTGCCCGGAAAACACAATGTACTCAATGCCTTGGCAGCGATTGCCGTGGCGACTGAGTTAGGTATCAGCGACGAGGTCATTGCCCGTGGTTTGAGCGAGTTCACCGGTGTAGGTCGCCGCTTCTCCATGGTGGGCGACTTCCCGGTATCCCAAGAGCATGGCGGCGGCTCGTTTACCGTTGTTGACGATTACGGTCACCATCCTGTCGAAATGGCTGCTACCTTGGCGGCCGCACGTGGTGCTTGGCCGGAGCGTCGCATTGTGCTGGCATTCCAGCCGCACCGCTACACACGCACCCGTGATTGCTTTGAAGATTTCGTACAAGTCCTTAGCCAGGCCGATGCGGTCCTCCTTGGAGAGGTTTACCCCGCTGGCGAGGCTCCCCTTGTGGCCGCCGATGGCCGTGCCTTGAGTCGCGCTGTGCGTGTGCTTGGCAAGGTCGAACCCATTTTTGTGGCCGAAATCAGCGATATGGCACAAGCCGTCCTGGACTTTGTCCGTGACGGCGATGTGGTCTTGGTAATGGGGGCAGGGTCCATCAGCCGGATTCCTGCTCAATTGGGAGAAATGGCATGACAGCGGATTTTGGTCGGGTCGGCGTGTTGTACGGCGGCAAGTCCGCCGAACGGGAAGTGTCCTTGATGTCTGGCGCAGGCGTGCATGAAGCCCTGTGCAGCATGGGCGTGGATGCGCATTTGTTCGATATGGGCGAGAAAGGGCTGACCGAGCTGGCTCAGGCCGGTTTTGACCGCGTGTTTATTGCTTTGCATGGCCGCTACGGCGAAGACGGCACCTTGCAGGGCGCCCTGGAGTGGATGGGCATCCCTTACACCGGCAGCGGTGTGATGGCCTCTGGCCTGGCCATGGACAAGATCATGACCAAGCACTTGTGGCAACACCTGGGCCTGCCTACCCCCGGCTTTGCGCAGTTGGATCAGGTCAGCCAGGTGGTGGCGGCTGTGGAACGCCTGGGTGTGCCCCTGATCATGAAGCCACCCCACGAAGGTTCGACGGTGGGGGTGGTGCGCGTTGACCACGCTGACCAGGCCGTTGCTGCTTTTGAAACCGCCATGCATTACGACACGGTCGTGCTGGCTGAGCAATTCATTTGTGGACGTGAGCTGACTGTGCCGATTATCGGTGTGGGTGCCCAAGCGCGCGCCTTGCCCGTGATCGACATTGTCGCGCCTCAGGGCAATTACGACTTCGAGCATAAGTACTACTCGAACGAGACCCAATATTTCTGTCCTGCCGAGCTGTCGCCCGAGTTAACCGCTCATATCCAGGATTTGTCGGTACGTGCTTTTAACGCCCTGGGTTGTGAAGGCTGGGGGCGTGCCGACTTCATGCTGGATGAACAAAACCGCCCTTGGCTGCTGGAGATGAACACCTCTCCGGGCATGACCAGCCACTCTTTGGTGCCGATGGCGGCCAAGGCGGAGGGCACAAGCTATGCACAGTTGTGTGTGAATATTTTGGCAACGGCCCGCTGCAAAGTGCAGGCCATTGCTCGTAGCCTATAGAACGTGGAGCCTGGTTCATGTTTTCCGATGCCCGTCTGACCAACCTGATCGCCAATACGCTGGCTTTGCTAGCGGTATCGGCATTGGTGATCGGTGTTGTGGTTTGGGCGGTGCGTCGTCCCTATTTCAATATCGAGCGCATCCAGATCGAGTCTTCGCAGGGTGAACCCCTGGCCTATGTCACACCGGAAGGGGTGAAGGCCACGATTGCAGGCCGTCTGGAAGGCAACTTTTTTACGGTGGACCTGGATAAGTCGCGCAGCTTGATTGAAACGGCTCCTTGGGTACGGCGCGCACAAATCCGGCGCGTCTGGCCCAACAGCTTGTTAGTACGGATTGAAGAGCAGCAACCGCTGGCCTATTGGAATGAAGACGAAATGATTAACACCTGGGGTGAATCATTTTCGGGCAACAAGGCGGTGGTTCCTGATGAAGTGGATTTACCCCAGCTAAGTGGCCCTCCTAATTCGGAGCGTCTGGTGGTGCAACGGTATGCCGAGCTGGCACGCTGGTTTGGCCCCTTGGAGGTGCAGGTCAGTGAAGTGACCTTGAGCCCGCGCTACGCCTGGGATGTGGTCTTGTCGAGCGGAATGCAGTTAAGCCTGGGCCGTGACCCGGCGGCGGATATTGCAGACCCTCACGGTCGTAAAGGGGCCTTGCCCTTTGCGGTCCGTATTGAACGATTTGTGCAGGCATGGCCTGCCTTGATGCAGCGGCTTGGCGACCGCGCTTTGCAAAGCGCCGATTTACGTTACCCGAATGGCTTTGCGATAACGCTGGCTCCGGTTTCATCTACCCCTGTGAAGTAAAGAACATATGACTCGTGACATCAAAGACCTGATCGTTGCATTGGACATCGGCACCAGCAAAGTGGTTGCGGTGGTGGCCGAAGTGCTGCCGGAAGGCCGGTTTGAAGTGCTTGGTCTGGGCCAGCACGAATCCCAGGGCATGCGCAAAGGGGTAGTCGTCAATATCGAGACGACAGTCAATTCCATCCAGCGCGCTTTGGAAGAAGCGGAGTTGATGGCCGATTGCAAAATCCGTGAGGTCTATACCGGGATTGCAGGCAGCCACATCACCAGCTTTAACTCCAGCGGCATGGTGGCGGTGAAAGACAAGGAAGTCACGGCCACTGACGTCGCGCGAGTGATTGAAACGGCCAAGGCCGTGAATATCCCCACTGATCAGCAAGTGCTGCACGTGCTGACACAGGAATTCATTGTGGATTCGCAGGAAGACATCCGCGAGCCCATTGGCATGAGTGGATTGCGTCTGGAAGTGCGGGTACACATTGTGACCGGTGCGGTCAGTGCCGCGCAGAACATCGTCAAATGTGTGCGCCGTTGCGGCCTGGAAGTGCAGGACCTGATTTTGCAGCCTTTGGCTTCCAGCCTGTCCTGCCTGACAGCAGACGAAAAAGAGCTGGGTGTGGTGCTGGTGGATATCGGTGGCGGCACGACCGACATCGCCATCTACACCGGCGGCGCTATCCGCCACACGGACGTGATCCCTATCGCGGGTGACCAGATCACCAGTGATATCGCGGCCATGTTGCGTACGCCTACGCCCGATGCAGAAGAGATCAAGTTGCGTTTTGGAGTGGCCAAACAGTCGTTGGCTCATCCAGAAGAACTGATTGAAGTGCCCGGTCTGGGTGATCGCCCCAACCGCCAGGTCAAGCGCCAGGCCTTGGGTGCGGTGATCGAACCGCGCGTGGAAGAGTTGTTTACCTTTGTGCAGCAAAGTCTGCGCGAATCGGGTTACGAGGACTTGCTGTCCTCCGGCATCGTGCTGACAGGTGGTACGGCCATGTTGCCGGGCATTGTCGAGCTGGCCGAGGACGTTTTCCTGAAACCCGTGCGTATTGCCGTGCCCAGCTACGAAGGCAGTTTGGCCGATGTCATGCGCAACCCGCGTTTTTCGACCGTGATGGGCCTGTTGACCGAAGCACGCTTGCAAAGCGCTCGTGGCCGCAAAGTGGCCCAGCAAAAAGGCAGCGTCAAAGGTTTGATGGCGCGCATGAAGGAATGGTTCATGAATTAAGGGTGTTGCAAGACACTCAGGTCGGGCCGTTCGCAAGGGCGGTCCAGGAGGCAGTTCAAACCGGTTGTGAGTCCCTAGGCTGACAGATGTTTTGAGCTGATTCCAAATTTCAGTTGTATCGGGGAAGTACGTAGAAACTTGACTAATTAAGTGTTTGAGTGGGAGTCAATCATGATGAACTTTGAAATGTTAGATACCAGCGGTAGCGGCACGGTCATTAAGGTCGTGGGCGTGGGCGGAGCAGGCGGCAATGCTGTGACGCATATGATTCACTCGGGTGTTCAGGGCGTCGATTTCATCTGCGCCAATACCGACTCGCAGGCCCTGGTCAGCAGCGACGCGCCAATTCAGATCCGTCTGGGTCGCAGTGGCCTGGGTGCCGGTGCCAAGCCCGACCAAGGTCGTGCGGCGGCTGAAACCGCTCGCGAAGAAATCCGCGCTGCCTTGAATGGCGCGAACATGGTGTTTATCACTGCCGGTATGGGTGGTGGCACTGGAACAGGCGCCAGCCCCGTTGTGGCTGAAGTGGCCAAGGAACTGGGCATTTTGACCGTCGGTGTAGTCACCAAGCCGTTCACCTTCGAAGGCAACCGCCGTTTGCGCATGGCCGAAGAAGGGATCGAGGAACTGAGCAAACACGTTCATTCCCTGATCGTCGTATTGAACGAAAACCTGTACGACCTGATGGACGAAGACGCAACCCAGTCCGACTGCTTCAAGGCGGCTGACGATGTCTTGCACAATGCCTGCGCTGGTATTGCCGAGATTATCAATGTTGAAGGTAACGTGAACGTCGACTTTGAAGACGTGAAAACCATCATGGGCGAGCAAGGTCAAGCCATGATGGGTACGGCGGTGGCCTCTGGCTCGAACCGTGCCCGTGAAGCGGCTGAGCGTGCCATTGCTTGCCCATTACTGGAAGGTGTGGACCTGCACGGCGCCCGTGGCATGCTGGTGAACATTACTTCGTCCGCGTCCTTGAAGATGCGCGAAACCCGCGAAATCATGGACACCATCCGTGGTTACGCTGCTGAAGACGCCACCGTTATCTTCGGTACAGCTTACGATGAGGCTATGGGCGACAGCCTGCGTGTTACCGTTGTAGCTACCGGCCTGGGTCGCAAGCAAGCGCGCCCACAGTTGGTACAAAACAACGAAGAAGTGTTACGCACAGGTACGGATAATATGCCTGTCATCGGTGCGGATTACGCCAACGCCGACGTACCTGCTGTGATCCGTAATCCACGTAGCCAGGCTTCGGCTCAGGTGCGTGCCTTGGAGACCGCTGGTATGGATCACTTCGACATTCCAGCGTTTTTGCGTAAGCAGGCTGATTAAAAATCAAGTTCGGCGATTACCCGAGTCGCCAATTTGATTTCTCCCACGACTCCCCC
The DNA here is from genome assembly GCA_052109075.1 of Alcaligenes sp. GTDB lineage: Bacteria > Pseudomonadota > Gammaproteobacteria > Burkholderiales > Burkholderiaceae_B > Alcaligenes. Next base: position 57,359 of record JBQEAN010000013.1, read on the forward strand.
TGAACGTTCGCGTTTAGGGGGTGTAAGTGCTTTGTTGTGTCGTGGTGTTTGACGTTTGATAATCGCGTAGGCTAATAAAAAGCGTATAGTGGATAACCCGCATTACGGTTACAATAGTCTTTGCGAACAATACTTTACAAATACAAGAACAGCCATGCTTCGTCAGCGCACCATTAAAAATGTCATCAGTACCAAAGGGGTCGGCCTGCATTCCGGTCGTCGTGTCGAGCTGACACTGCGTCCCGCTGCGCCTGACACGGGTATTGTGTTTCACCGTATTGATCTGCCGGAAATCGTGGATTTGCCCGCGCAAGCAGACAAGGTCGGTGGCACGCGTATGGCTTCTGTGCTGATCAAGGACAATGTCCGGGTTTCAACCGTAGAGCATCTGATGTCAGCCATTGCTGGCTTGGGCATTGATAATCTGCATGTGGATCTGACGGCTGAAGAAGTGCCCATCATGGATGGCAGCGCTGGAACTTTCGTGTATTTGTTGCGTTCGGCGGGCTTGCAAGAGCAAGAAGCCGCCAAGAAGTTTATTCGTGTCCTGAAACCCATCGAAGTCTCCGAAGGAGAAGGACAGGATATTAAATGGGCCCGTCTGGAGCCCTATGAAGGCTTTGCCCTTCAGTTTTCTATCGATTTTCATCACCCGGCTATTGATGCAACAGCCAATTTTGCCGAGGTGGATTTTGCGCAGGATTCGTATGTAAAGACCATTTCGCGTGCGCGCACCTTTGGGTTCGCCAGTGAAGTGGAGGCCTTGCGTGCGGCTGGTCTGGCCCGTGGCGGCAGTTTGGATAATGCCATCGTCATGGACGAGTACCGTGTTTTAAATAGCGACGGGCTGCGCTACGAGGACGAGTTCGTCAAGCATAAGATTCTGGATGCGATTGGCGACTTGTACTTAATTGGCAAACCCCTGATTGCGCGCTATGTGGCGTGTAAATCCGGGCATGGTTTGAACAATCAGCTGGCGCGCGCCTTGCTCGCCGCTCAGGACAGTTGGGAACTGGTGACTTTCGAGTCTGCAGCCAGTGCTCCTCATGCCTTTTCCAGCGAGTGGAAATTCGCTTGATACGTGCTTAGGGTTCCGATCTTGGTGTTTTGTTTAGCCGCGATGATGACGCAACAAGCGTTCGATGGCTTGCGCCAAGGGCCCTTGTGGCAATGAATCATGCAGTTTTTCAAATGATTCCAAGGCCCGCTCGTCCAGGACTTGTACCTGGCGTGCGGGCTTTTCTGTCACAGCGGCAAACAAATGGGCTTGCACGTGGACCAGCGCCTCGCTAATGTTCCAGCCAGCGGCATTCATCTGCCGCATCACGGTAGGCAAAAGCTGACGCAGTTTGGCCGCATGCGCCGCGCTGGGAACTGCCAGCGTTAATTGCTGTCTGTCTATACGTGCAACTTTACAGGCCTTGCCCAAAGCGGGTGGCAGGGCTTTGCTTACATGGGTCTGAGCCGCCATCAGCTGCCGGGCCATTTCCAGTACCTGGGAACCTTGCTGGTCGCTGGCCAGCCAACCCAAAGCGTGGCTTTGCCCGCTACTGCGTTTTTTCGCGGCGGAGGTGAAAGGGGGCTTCCAGGTCATGTTTGAGGTTACAAAAGAGTGGATCAACATAAAGACTATACGTCCTTAGATGCTAAAGCCAAAGGGGTGCGCCGTACGGTGATCGCCCTGGTGGCCTTGGTATCGCTGGGCGTTTCCGCCGCTGCGGGCGCTTTGGTGCAGTCGCACTGGGGCGATCGTGGCAGCGTGTTGCTGGATGCTGGCACAGCCCAAAGCCAAGCCGCGGCTATGCAGAGTAACGTGACTCGTCTGGCCGAAAAAATGGGCGGTTTGCAGGCCAAGCTGATTGAAATGGACGGTGTCAGCAAGCGCGTCGCCAAGGCGGCGGGGATTGCCTACACCGATCCTGAACTGGCGGATTCCATGCCGGTGCAAGATCTGGAAGTCATGGACAGCATGGACGGTGCCGATCTGGTCTGGAACGCTGATCGTCTGGGCGAGCAACTGGACAGTCTGGCCAAACAGATGTCCGAGCAGCAGGACTGGTTCCAGATGCTGGACTCCGTACTGACCGAGCGTACGGGTAATGAAGCGCGCCTGCCCAATTACCGTCCGGTGGATTATGACGAGGTTGCTTCCTCTTTTGGCTGGCGTCGTCACCCGATTTCGGGTCGTCATGCTTTGCACGAAGGCCTGGATTTCCCCGCTCCCAAGGGTACGCCAATTTATGCGGCGTCCGGCGGCGTGGTGTCTGAGGCTCGCTATATGACGGGGTACGGCAAGCTGGTGGAGATCAATCACGGCAATGGCATGAGCACCCGCTACGCCCATGCGTCTTCAATCGTTGTTAAATTAGGCGACGTAGTAGAGAAAGGGCAGTTGATCGCCCGTGTGGGTTCTACTGGGCAGTCCACGGGCTCGCACCTGCATTTTGAGGTGCGCATGGCCGGACATGCCCTGGATCCCAAGCTTTTTCTGCCGGCGCGTGAGTACGTAGAACAGCAGATCGCGCAATTGGATTCGGACAAGTAGTTCCGTCCCGCAGCATGTGCGTTAAACTGATTGTTTGCTTGCGCATCCCTTTTAACCAGAGATAGGCTCGAGGCTCAGATTCAAGCCCTTGCGGCCTCGCCTACATTGACGACACAAGAATGGTTTCATTGCTGAAAAAGCTTATTGGCAGTCGTAACGACCGATTGCTCAAACAGTACCGTAAGCAGGTCGCACAGATTAACGCTCTTGAGCCTTCAATCCAGGGCTTGAGCGACGAGGCCTTGACCGCCAAGACGCAAGAGCTGCGCCAACGTGTTCAGGATGGCGCGTCGCTTAACTCGCTCTTGCCCGAGGCTTTTGCCGTGGTGCGCGAGGCGGGTATCCGTGTATTTGGCATGCGCCACTTTGACGTACAGATGCTCGGTGCCATTGCTTTGCACAACGGCAAGATTTCTGAAATGCGTACGGGTGAGGGTAAAACCCTGACCGCCACCTTGGCCGTGTACCTGAATGCGCTGTCCGGTAATGGCGTGCACGTAGTGACGGTCAACGATTACCTGGCACGCCGCGACGCCGCCTGGATGGGCCGTCTGTACAACTTCCTGGGTCTGAGCGTGGGTGTGGTGGTTCCCCAGCAAGACAATGCCGAGAAGATTGCCGCCTACCAGGCCGACATTACTTACGGTACCAATAACGAATTCGGTTTTGACTACCTGCGCGACAATATGGAATATCGCGCCGAGGATCGCCGTCAGCGCAGCTTGTCCTACGCGATTGTCGACGAAGTTGACTCCATTTTGATCGACGAAGCCCGCACTCCGCTGATCATCTCCGGTCAGGCTGAAGACAATACCGAGCTCTACGTGCGCATGAACGTGGTTCCGCCCATGCTGACCCGCATGACGCAAGAGCCCCGTCCGCACGAGCCCGAGCCCGAAGGCGACTTCTGGGTCGACGAGAAAGGCCAGCAGGTTCATATTTCTGAAGCCGGACACGAACGCGCCGAGCAGATCCTGACCGAAATCGGTCTGCTGCCGGAAGGCGAATCGCTGTACGAGCCACGCCACATTTCTTTGATGCACCACATGATGGTCGCCCTGCGCGCCCACAATCTGTTCTTCCGTGACCAGCAATACGTGGTCCAGGACGACGAAGTGGTAATTGTGGACGAATTCACGGGTCGTTTGATGGCTGGCCGCCGTTGGTCCGATGGCTTGCATCAAGCGGTGGAAGCCAAAGAAGGCGTTCGCATCCAGAACGAAAACCAGACACTGGCCTCGATTACGTTCCAGAACTACTTCCGTATGTACGACAAGCTGTCGGGCATGACGGGTACGGCCGATACCGAAGCCTACGAGTTCCAGGAAATCTACACGCTTGAAACCGTCATCATCCCGCCTAACCGTCCCTTGGCCCGTAAAGACCAAAACGACCAGGTTTTCAAAACGGATGACGAGAAATTCAACGCTATTCTGAAAGACATTCAGGACTGCCACGAACGGGGGCAGCCTGTTCTGGTGGGTACGACCAGCATTGAAAACTCCGAGCTGATCTCCTCGCGCCTGAGCGCTGCGGGTGTCAAGCACGAAGTGCTAAACGCCAAGCAACACGCTCGTGAAGCCGATATCGTGGCCGAAGCGGGTATGCCTGGTCACGTGACCATCGCCACCAATATGGCGGGCCGTGGTACGGACATTGTGCTGGGTGGTAGCATCGAGCGTCAGATTGCCCAGGTGCGTGAAAACGAGTCGCTGACTGCCGAGCAGAAAGAAGCCCAGATCCAGGCCATTCGTGCTGCTTGGGAACCTGTGAACCAGCAGGTCAAGCAGGCCGGTGGTTTGCGCATTATTGGTACCGAGCGTCACGAATCCCGCCGTATCGACAACCAGCTGCGTGGTCGTGCCGGCCGTCAGGGTGACCCAGGTTCCTCGCGCTTTTATTTGTCGCTGGAAGATTCGCTGATGCGTATCTTTGCGGGTGACCGTGTGCGCGCCATCATGGAGCGTCTGCGTTTGCCCGAAGGCGAGCCTATCGAAGCGCGTATGGTGACTCGTTCGATTGAGTCCGCCCAGCGTAAGGTTGAGGCCCGTAACTTCGATATTCGTAAACAGCTGCTGCAGTATGACGACGTGGCCAACGATCAGCGCAAGGTGATCTATGCCCAGCGTAATGAAGTGCTGGAGTCGGGCGATATTACCGATACTATCAGCAGCCTGCGCGAAGCCGCGGTCAGCCGTTTGTTCCGCGAATACGTGCCGCAAGACACGATGGAAGAGCAATGGGATATCCCGGCCCTTACCACCGCTTTGCAAAGCACTTTCCAGATTGATCTGCCTTTGGCTCAAATGCTGGAGCAGGAATCCAATCTGACTGACGACGATTTGCATGATCGCGTTATCGACGAATCCCAGCGTTTGATGCAAGCCAAGATCGAGCAAGTGGGTCAACCGAACTGGGGTAATTTCGAGCGCTCCGTGCTGTTGCAGTCCATTGATACGCAGTGGCGTGGTCACTTGCAGGCTTTGGATCATCTGCGCCAGGGTATTCATCTGCGCGGTTACGCTCAGAAAGACCCCAAGCAGGAATACAAGCGTGAAGCTTTCGAGCTGTTCTCCGACATGCTGGACCGTGTGCGTGACGAAGTAATCAAGGTTTTGATGACGGTTCGCATCCAGGCGCCGGAGCAGACAGAGGAAGTGGCGGTGGATGCGCCCCCTGCAAATACCAATATTCGTTTTCATCACTCTGACTACGACGCTGCCTTAAGTGGCGAAGATCCAGGTCTGGACGAAGCGGCGAGTGGCGAAGTGCCGCGCGTGGGTCGTAATGACCCTTGCCCATGCGGCAGCGGCAAGAAATACAAGCAGTGCCACGGGCGTCTGGCCTGATCCTGATCGGGCCATCCACAACTGTAGCCAGGTAATTAAAAACCTCATGAGTCTTGGCTCATGAGGTTTTTTCTTGGGGTCAGGGTGGGCTAGCTCGTGAATATAGCGCCTTGTTCTTTTGTCTTTTGTTCTTTGCCCCTTCGGTTTTAATCCTCTGCTCCTGTTTTTGCTTATGACAATGTTTCCTTTATTGCCGCGCGTGGCCCTTATCGGTGCGGGTGAAGTGGCCCGAGCTTACGGTGCAGCTTTGAAATTAGCCGGTGTACAGATTCCGTTTCTGCTGGTGCGGCGTGTGAGCCCTGTTGCTCAAGAATTGGCTGATCAGCTAGAGGCTCAGCTTTGTATGCAAGCAGATGCGCAGTGGCAGGAGTTGGATGGTGTCTTGTCTGCCGTGACTGGCACGCAGGCGGCTGTCGTGGCCAAGG
>JBQEAN010000013.1:63277-70844 GCA_052109075.1 Alcaligenes sp.
GCACCAATCAGCATATTGCCGATCATGGCTGCCATCATGACAGCGGCAATCGGAATCGAACCCGAGATGAACCAGGCAAAGAATGCGGTGACCGCACTGCCACAGACCCCGACCAGAAAAGTCACCAGCAGTTCGCGTTTGATCAGTGGTATGACGTTGGAACCCGTGACACGGCCTGTGGCAATGGCACGAATAATCATGGTCATGGTCTGGTTGCCGGAGTTCCCGCCAATACCGGCCACAATCGACATCAGGAAAGCCAGGATCACGATGTGGCTGACGGTATCCTCAAAGCGCGAGGCAATAAAGGAAGCCGTTGCCGCCGTACAGAGGTTAATCAGCAGCCAGGGGGCGCGGTTACGGATAGCCGTGCGGATAGGCGAGAAAATATCGTCCTCTTGCAGACCAGCGCGGGACAGGGCTTGTTCTTCCGAGTCCTCTTGCAGCACGTCCACCACCTCGTCAATGGTGACGCGGCCAATCAGGCGGCCCATATCGTCCACCACGGGGGCGGACACCAAGTCATAGCGCTCAAATGCTGCGGCGGCGTCCGAGTCCGAATCCAGCGGGTTTAGCGTCAGATAATCGGTGGACATGACCGACGAAACCAGGGTTTCAGGCTCGTTGACCAGCATGCGGGTCAGGGACAGGGTACCTTGCAATTTATCGGCTCGGTCCACCACGAAAATCTGGTCGGTGTGGTCGGGCAGTTCCTGTAAACGACGTAGATACCGCAAGACCACTTCCAGCGTGATGTCCTCGCGCACACGCACCATGTCAAAGTCCATGATGGCGCCCACGGTATCCTCGGGGTAGCCCATGGCTTCAATCAGCTGTGCGCGTTCCTCGTCGGTCAAACCGCGTTGAACGGCTGCCACCACATCGGGCGGCAGGTCGGGCACCAGATCGGCAATCTCGTCGGCGTCCATATTGCCGGCGGCGGCGATCAGGTCTGCCGCATCCATGGAACGAATCAGCGATTCACGCGCCCAATCCGCCACTTCCAGCAGCACATCGGCATCGTGCTCGGCATCGACCAGTTGCCAGATGGCCTGACGCTCCAGCTCGGGCAAAGACTCCAGAATGAAGGCAATGTCGGCCGGATGCAGGTCATTCAGAATAGTCTTGATCTCGCTTTCGTGCTGGCGATGGATCAGACCTTCAAGCAGGTTGGAGCGGTCGTCGTCCTCGAACTGGCGTTGGGCCAGTGACTCGACCACTTCCTGGCGCTTCAAGATGTTCTTCAGACGATAAAGCGCCTGCTGCGCATCCTCGGGCTCCAGGCGGCGCGGCTTGGGGGTGGAGCTGGGAGAAGTAGGGGGTACCAGGTTTTCCTGCATAGACCTGCCTGTCACGAATACTTAGAGAGGGGGCAGCGGGCGGCTGCGGCGCTCGTCATCGGTGGCCACATAGGTAAGCGTGGCTTCGGTTACCTTGACCGTTTCAAGTTGCAGGCGTTTGCGTTCTGCATACACTTCTACTGAAACCGTAATGGAGGTGCGGCCCGTCTTGACGATTTCTGTGTAGAAGCTGAGCAAGTCACCCACAAAAACTGGCTGCTTAAAGGTAAAGGCATTCACTGAAATCGTGGCGACTCGCCCCTGGGCGCGTCGGGTAGCGGGAATGGCCCCGGCAATGTCCACCTGGGACATGATCCAGCCGCCGAACACGTCACCGTGAATATTGGCGTCAGTGGGCATAGGCATGACGCGCAGGGTGGGTGCTCCGTCCGGTAGCGAAGAAAGTGGGCTTGAGGTAGTCACAAATACTCCCGTATTGGAAGAAGGGGCTGTGGGGCCGCTGCGTGCGCAGCGCACGCCGTCAGAAATAGAACCTGCCATTGTAACGGCATGGCTTGGGCCCGCTATGAAACATTTGTTAAAGCGTCAACGGTGTTGTGTCAGCCAATCCAGGGCCAGCTTGGCCCAGTAACTGGCACCAATGGGAATCAGGCTGTCGTTGAAGTCGTAGCTGCCGTTGTGCAACATGCACGGACCCAGGCCGTGGCCCTGGCTGCGATGGTCGCCGTCCCCATTGCCCAGCCAGACGTAGCAGCCGGGCACTTCCTGGAGCATAAAGGAGAAGTCTTCTGCTCCCATGGAAGGACGAATGTCCTGGCGCAGCTTGTCGGCCCCGACCAGTTCCTGGATGACTTGGGCGCAAAAGGCTGCTTGTTCAGGATGGTTGATGGTGGGCGGGTAACGACGGTCAAAGTCAAAGTCGACCGTACAGCCCAAAGCAGCACAGCTTTGTTCGCTGAGCTCTCGCATCCGGGTCTCGACCAAGTCCAGCGCTTCGGTGGAGAAGGTGCGCACGGTTCCGCGCATTAGCGCTTCGTTGGGAATCACATTGTCGGCGGAGCCAGCATGAATCTGGGTGATGCTTACGACAACGGGTTCCAGTGGGTCCACATTGCGGCTGACAATGGTTTGCAGGTTTTGCGCCAGTTGTACGGCCGCCATGATGGGGTCGACCCCCAGGTGAGGCATGCCGCCATGTGCGCCTTTGCCTTCAATACGAATTTCAAAGGTGTTGCTGGAGGCCATCATGGCGCCGGGCAAGACACCAAAGGTGCCGGCCGGCATGCCGGGCCAGTTATGCAGGCCAAACACGGCTTGCATGGGGAACAGCTTGAACAGGCCATCTTTGATCATTTCCCGTGCGCCGCCAAAGCCCTCTTCGGCAGGCTGGAAAATCAGGTAGATCGTGCCCGCAAAATTGCGGTGTTCAGCCAGATAGCGAGCGGCGCCCAGCAGCATGGCGGTATGGCCGTCGTGCCCACAGGCATGCATCTTGCCTTCGTGACGGCTTTTGTGATCGAACTCGTTGAGCTCTTGCATGGGCAAGGCGTCCATATCAGCACGCAGCCCCACGGCTGGTCCGTCTCCGCCTGTGCCTTTCAAGATGCCTACGACACCTGTCACCCCCAAGCCGCGATGCACGGGAATATCCCATTTCTCCAGCCAGGACGCGACTTGATCAGCAGTCCGGGTTTCCTCGAAAGCCAGTTCGGGATAAGCATGGAGATCACGCCGGATTGCCGCAATTTCGTGGGACCAGGCGGAAATGGGTTCAAACAGCTTCATGATGCGGGCTTGTCCTTGGGCTTGAACAATAAAGTAGAGTAGAGTTAACCATAAATAAACATGTATTAGGTGACAAGCCCTTGGATACTCAGCAAAAACCTTGGCTCGAACATTATCCTGCCTCTGTGCCCCAGGACATCCAGCTGGGAGCCGAGCAGACCTTGATTGATTGTCTGGATACGGCCATCAAAAAGCATAAGGACAGGACGGCGCTGACCTTTATGGGGCATGACATTACGTATGAGCATCTGGACCATAGCGCGGACGCCTTTGCCGCCTGGCTGCAGGCCCAAGGTCTGGAACGTGGTAGCCGTGTCATGTTGATGTTGCCTAATGGTTTGCCGTTTTTGATTTGTCTGCTGGGGACGATGCGGGCCGGCATGGTGGGGGTCAACACCAATCCGCAATACACCGAACGAGAGCTGGAGTTCCAACTGGCCGATAGCCAGGCCCAGGTCATTGTGATTCTGGAAACCTTTGCGCATGTGCTGGAACAAGTACCAGCCGCCGTCAAACCTGCCCATGTCGTGCTAAGCACCGTGGGCGATTTGATGGGTTTGAAAGGTAGCCTGGTTAATTTTGCAGTACGTTATTTGAAACGCATGGTGCCTTCTTACTCCTTGCCGGGCGCGCAACGCCTGGAAACGGTGTTGGAGCAAGGTAGCCAGTTAAGTTTGCATCGTCAGGCTGCCAAGCCAGACGATTTGGCCTTGCTGCAATATACCGGCGGGACAACGGGGCGCCCCAAGGGAGCGATGCTAAGCCAACGTAATTTGATGGCCAATGTCTTGCAGGTGGAAGCGGTAGGTTTTCCGGCTTTGGGTGACTTTAAAGGTCCGGCCTACACCATGATGGTGGCCTTGCCGCTGTATCACATCTTCGCGCTGACGGTCTGCGGCCTGTTCGCCATGTATGCGGGTATGCATATGGTGCTGGTCATGAATCCGCGCGACTTGAATTCGGTTTACAAGGCCTGGAAACGTAATCCGCCAGAAGTCGTGCCAGCCGTGAATACCTTGTTCAATGCGCTGGCCAATCACGAGAAATTCCGCACCTTGCCCTTTGATCAGCTCAAGCTGTGTCTGGCGGGCGGGGCCGCCTTGCAAAAAGCTGTGGCCGAACGTTGGCTGGCCGTTACGGCTTGCCCCTTGATTGAGGGGTACGGTTTGTCGGAAACCTCGCCGGTGGTAGCAGTTAACTCCACAGACTCGCGAGAATACAGCGGCACGATTGGTTTCCCCTTGCCATCGACCGATGTGCTCCTGCTGGACGAACAAGGTCAGCCAGTCGCCATGGGTGAGCAGGGCGAATTGGCTGTGAAAGGGCCGCAGGTCATGTCGGCTTATTGGAATCAGCCTGAGGAAACCGCCAACGTCTTTACGCCGAATGGTTTCTTGAAAACAGGCGATATTGGTGTCATGGACCAACAAGGACGCATTCGTCTGGTTGATCGCAAGAAAGACATGATTCTGGTGTCAGGCTTTAACGTCTACCCCAACGAGATTGAGGAAGTGGTGGCAGAACACCCGGCTGTCTTGGAAGTGGCTGCTGTCGGTGTGCCTAGTGAACATAGCGGTGAAAGCATCAAACTGTTCGTGGTGAAGCGCAATCCCTCGGTGACCGAGGCTGATATCAAGCAATGGTGCAAAGAGCGCCTGACGGCTTATAAGCGGCCGCGCATTATTGAATTCCGGGACGAACTGCCCAAGAGCAATGTGGGCAAGATTTTGCGTCGCGTGCTGCGGGATGAAGCATCCACAGCAAAGGCGTAGGAGTCGAGGCTGTTGGGGTGGGCGGAATATCAGCCCATCGAGCAAAAACTCTTAAGGCGGAATGAAAAACAGCGAGCCAATGTAAGTTGGTTCGCTGTTCGTTTATAGGGCTTCAAATAGCCCTGCGCGTTTGGCTTACGGCTTGGGTTTGGTCGGACGCTGAGTCAGCGAAGGGCGCACCATACCTAATAGTTCGTCAGCAATATAGGCGTTACCTGCGTAGACGTGACCACTAATCGGCCAAGGCTCTTCCTGATACAAGTCTTGGCAAACGCCTTTGGCTTCACGTACCAGCAAGGTGCCGGCGGCGACATCCCAAGGGGCCAGGCCCATTTCCCAATAGCCGTCGTAACGACCGCAGGCCACCCAGGCCAGATCCAGCGCGGCAGCACCCATGCGGCGCACGCCACGGCTGCCGGTAATGGCGGCATTCAGGCTGGGCATGTATTGGTCGGAAAAGGAGAAATCGCGGAAAGGGAAGCCTGTTGCCAGTACCGAGTCCGCCAGTTTTTTGGATGAGGAGCTTTGAATGCGGCTGCCATTTAGCCAGCTGCCTACGCCATACATGGCGGTGAACAGCTCTTCCCGGCAAGGGTCGTAGACCACGGCAATGACGGGGGTGTCCTCTGTCAGTACACAGTTATCCATCTGGGTGCCTGCCGGGGCAATCAAGGCGACTGAAACGGCATAGTGAGGGATGCCATGCAGAAAGTTGGTCGTGCCATCCAGCGGGTCGATATACCAGGTGGGGCGGCCTGTGCTTGCGCCGCCGCTTTCTTCGGCCACGATATCAATATCGGGGGTGCGTTCCATCAGGACACTGATGCAGGCCTGCTCGGCTTCGTGATCGGCTTGCGACACCAAGTCGTTGTGCATTTTGTTGCGGATCACCAGAGAGCTACGGTCCGACGCATAGGCTTGTAAAATGGCGGCTGCGGCATGGGCTGCAGTAACGGCAGCGTCCAGGCAGGCGCTGAGCGGTAAACGTGACAATGGCATGGCAATCCGGTTTTGAAAAAGAAAGAGTCTGGGATAGAGGTTTTTTATTGTACGTGTTTGTTGGTGTCAGTTTGATTAAGGCTTGTTTAAGGGGTTTGAACGTGTGTGATTGCTGTTATGGGCAGGAAATTTGATGGTTGCTGCTGCCTTCGAACCCTTGGTGCCAGCCGTTCTTGAGTTCAATGAGCGCGGGGTGCCGGTCAGTGCGGTTTATCAAGATAGCTATCACCCGCCCGATGGCCCGTTGGGGCAAGCGCAGCGAGTGTTCCTGCACGGCAATGGCCTGCCCGAACGCTGGCAGGGGCGACGACAGTTCACGATTTGTGAAACCGGATTTGGACTGGGGGCCAGTTTTCTGGCGAGCTGGCAGGCCTGGCGTGAGGACCCGGCGCGTAGCGACAAGCTGCACTTTGTCTCAGTGGAGGCTCATCCCTTTCGGCAGAAGGATTTAGCGGTTTTGTATGCGCGATTGCCTGAAGAATTGCAGGAGCAAGCTCAGGAGTTATTGGCGGCTTGGCCTATGCTGGTGCCGGGCATACATCGCCTGGAACTGGATGGCGGGCGAGTCACGCTGACGCTGGCCTTTGGGCAGGCCGAGACCATGATGCGCGAACTGCAATGCCATGCAGACGCGTTTTATCTGGATGGTTTCGCACCCCGTGGCAATCCTGCAATGTGGTCGCGTTCAGTCCTCGGGCAGTTGGTACGTTTGGCCGCGCCGGGGGCGACCGCCGCCTCCTGGTGTTGCGCCGGGCAGGTGCGACGTGATTTGACCTCGGTAGGCTTTGAAGTGGAGAAAGTGCCGGGGGCCGGTGGAAAATGGTGCACAATTCGTGCCCGTTTGCGGCCGCACCTGGGGCGGCGTGGCAACTTGCCGGAGCAACAGGGGCGGGTGGTCGTGATTGGCGCCGGTCTGGCCGGTGCGGCCTGTGCCTGGGAACTGGCTCGCAAAGGGCTGCCTGTTCTGGTCTGCGATCCGGTGTTGAGCAAAGGTTTGGATGCTTCCCATCAAGGTCATCGGCTGGCCGCTATTTCTCCCGTATTTGCGCTGGATGATGCGCCGCTGGCCCGTCTTAGCCGGACTGCGGTTCTGCATGCCTGGCGAGGCTGGAAAGCGTTGCCGGAAGCTGTTCGTCCCCGGCGGGTGGGAACCTTGGTGTTTGGGCAAGCCGGTAATAGTGATGCCGATATCCAGCAGGCCCTGACTCGTCTGGCTTTGGACACGGATTGGGTGCAATGGCTGGATCGCGAGCAAGGCTCTGCCCTGGCAGGGGCGCTCTTGCAGGGTGGTGGTCTGTATTTCCCGCAAGGGATGGTGGTCGACCCTGCTGCGCTGGTGGCTTATCTATTGGATCATCCTTTGATTCAGTGCTTGCCTGAGCAGGTGGCGTTGCAGGCTGGGCAAGAGTCAGGCGTGTGGGAGCTGCGTAGTCTGAATGGGGATGTGCTGGAATGCAGCAATCGTGTGGTGATTGCAGCGGCAGACCAAAGCCTGGACGTGCTTGCGGGCACAGTACAGAGTGCGTCTTCTATGCCTCGGTTGGCGGCCATGCAGCGTCTGGCCGGGCAAGTGAGTTACCTGCCTGCTGGGCAGGCACTTACAACAGGTGAAGTGACTTTAAGCGGTCAGGGCTATATCCTGCCTGTTGACACTAACGGGCAAGTCATCGGTAGTACCTATGAACGTTTTGGTGAGTCAGCCCAGGTCAG
>JBQEAN010000014.1:0-37280 GCA_052109075.1 Alcaligenes sp.
ACGACAGCAATGGTGGTGCCAGCGGTCTGAATATTCTGCAGCATGCAATTCGCGCGGTTCAGGCGGGAGATGCCCGCTGTATTGCGATTGTGGCGGGTGATCATTTTCAGGCTAAGGATTTCCAGCAACTGGTCGAGAACTATAACCAGACGACTTACGATCATTTGCGGCCCTTGGGGGCTGGCAGCCCGAATCATCGCTTTGCCATGCTGACTGCCAATCAAATGCGCAAGCTGGGTTTGGAGCGGAAGGATTATGCAGCGCTGGTGATCCGGCAGCGTTTGTGGGCCAGCCTGAATCCTGATGCGGCTTATCGCAAGCCCATGAGTCTGGACGAATATTTGGCTGCGCCTCAAGTGGCAGACCCTTTGACGCGACTGGATTGTGTGCCGGTGGTGGATGGGGCCAATGCTTTGATTGTGATGCGCGAGGATCATCCGGCGGCTCAGAATCAGCCTGCGATTACGGTGAAGGCTTTACGCAGTTTTCACAATATTGATGATCAGCAGGGCGATGGCTTGAGTACGGGTTTGGCTGCTTTGACTCCGGCTGTGTGGGCAGATTCTGGCTTGGGTCCTGCGGATATGGATGTCCTCAGTATTTATGATGATTACCCTGTCATGGTCTTGGCGCAGTTGCAGGATTTGGGCTTTTTTCAGGCCGATGGGGCCAAGCGCTTTATTCATGAATCTATTGCAACAGGGCGTGTACCTTTGAATACGTCGGGCGGGCAGTTGTCGGCTGGGCAGGCTGGGGCGGCGTGTAGTTTGCATGGCTTGGTTGAGGTCATGCGTCAGTTAGGCGGTCAGGCCGGGGAGCGTCAGGTGGCATCAGCCCGCTATGGTTTGGTCACGGGTTACGGCATGGTGGAGTATCGCTATGGCATGTGCTCGACTGCGCTTGTTTTGGAGGCTCTGTGATGTGTCCGTCTGTGTTTCGTTGTGTGCGATGTGATCATCGGGTGTTTCCGGCGCGGTTTCTGTGTCCGCAGTGCCATGGGGATGGGTTTGAGGCTGAGGAGTGTCCGTCTGGTGTGGTGACGGAGCTGACGCGCAGTGTTGTTGCTGGCAGTGAAGCGGGGATGTATATGCTGGCCACGGTGCTCAGTGATGCGGGGCCGGTGTTAATTGCTCGTGTACTGGATGAAGCGGTGCAGCGGGGGGATACGGTGGCTTTGGTGCTGCGCGATGGCGGGATTTATGCTGATCCTGTACATGAGTAAAAGCACTCTCTTATGCGCTTTTTTCCGTGCAGGCTTTAGTGGCTGAAAATCAGGCTCAGGCGTTCGACGTGTAGAGGCATGGATGACTCAAAGTGTGGAGTCATCAGCGATCCGACGATAAAGAAGGTGGCTATAAGACGCTTCGCAACACACTGACAGGCGGCAAGAATCGGTCAAACCTAGCGAGCATGAAAAAACCTGAGTTTGGCGTCGGCCGAACTCAGGTTTTATTTTTGCTTGAAAAACCGTTTCAAGATTCTGCTTTTTTGTGGGACAACATACGTGGTGCCCCACTTGCATGCGGACTGCTCTGTCTTACCCAATCAGTCCTGGCAGTCCAACGGCAACCCAAGGGATGAACAGGACCAAAGCCAGCACGCTCACTTCGATCACCAGGAAAGGGACGGCCGCACGATAGATGTGTGGCAGTCGGATGGATGGCGGTGCCACGCTTTGCATCACGATCAGCAGCAAGCCAAATGGTGGGGTCAACAGACCAATTTCCAATGCGATCAGGATCATGACACCGAGCCAGACGGTATCCACGCCAGCAGCTAGGGCCAGGGGCATGAAAAAGGGCAAGGCGATCATCATCATGGAGATCTGGTCCAGCACGGTACCGATGACCAGCAAGACCAGCAGCATGCAGATAACCAGTGCGAAGGGCGACAGGTTGTAGTCTTTGATCATGCCCAAGAAGCCTGCGCTGGCACCGGAGAAGCTCAGCAGCTGAGCAAAGGTGGTGGAAGCGGCCAGGATGAATAGAATGACTACCGAGACTTTGGCGGTTTCGATCAGGCTCTTCCACAAGGCTTTCAGGGTCAGGGCACGGTAGGCGATGGTGGCGAGGACCGAGGCCAGCACGCCGATGGCGGCCGATTCTGTGGGCGAGGCCCAGCCTGCCAACATCGAACCCACGACGGCAATGAAGATACCCAGCAAAGGCACGACGTTCAGCACGAAAGGCTTCCACAGCGCCCAGCCGGTCAGGCGTGGGCCGTCGTCTTCACTCATGGGGGCGTCTTGGGGACGCAGGCGGCTGCGTATGACGACGTAAGCAAGAAAGCCCAGAGCCATCAGTAAGCCGGGCAGGATGCCGCCGATCAGCAAGCGTTCGATGGAGATACCGGCCAAGCTACCCAACATCACGGCCAGGGCCGAGGGAGGGATCAGCATGGCGATACCGCCGACGGCCATAATGGGGCCCATTGCCATCGTCGGGTGGTAACCACGACGCAGCATTTCTGGCAGCATCACGCCGCCCATCATGGCCGTGTTGGCAATGGAAGAGCCCGACAGCGTGGCAAAGGTGGTGCCACCCAGGATGCTGACGATGGACAGCTTGCCTGGCACGCGCGAGATCATGCGTTCGATGGAATCGATGGCTTTGAAGGCCAGCCCGGTATGGAACAGCACTTCACCCATCAGGATGAAAAGAGGAATGGGGGTTAGTGAGAAGCTGCCGATGGACGCAGTGGTATTACGCGCCCATTGCGCCAGGCCTGCCGCTTCACCCAGGAACAACCAGGCCCCCAACAGGTTGACGGACAGGAAGGCAAACACCACGGGTGTACCGATGGCCATCAAGAGAAAAAGTGATCCCAGCATCAGGATCAATGCCATATGCCATTCCATGATCAGGCTCCTTGCTCAACAGGGCGGGAAACCAGACGACGCAGGAATTCCAGGGTCAACAAGCCGGCGCCAAACATCAAGGGCAGGTTCAACCACCATTCGGGAAAGACCAGGGCTTTGAACACCATGGCACCTTGTTCGTGGGCATCCAGGGCGACCACGGCACATTGCCAGGCCAACACGCCACATACCACCAGGCCCAAGAGGTTAGACATCTGATCCAGGATGCGCTGGATAGGGGCTGGCAGATTATTGACCAGCACGTCGATACGGATGTGTCCGCCCAGATACAGCACCCAGGGTGCTGCCATAAAGGTGGCAATGATCAGCATGTATTCGGTTACTTCCACGCTGGTGGACAGCGCGTCGTAACCCAGGTTGCGCAGCACAACGTCGGCACAGACCAGCAGGCTCATCAGCCCAAAGGTCAAGGCCGCCACCGCGCCACAAGTATTCATTAACAGGGCGTACGGACGCCCCCAGGTCGTATTGGAAGGCATGCCTTCCGGGGATGTTGCAGCAGACATCTCGTCTTCTCCGCCGATACAAGGTCACTGAAAGGGCTGGCGTAATGCCGCCCGGGCACCATCAAAAAGTGGACACTGGCCCCAAGGGCTCAATGTCCACCGTCAAGCTAGCTAAACAGCAAGTGTTTTTAAGGCTGATAACCACCAAACAGCTCACGCAGTTGCGCGGCGTATTTGGGGCTGGATTTGTCGATACCGGCCCAGCCCGACTCATAGGCTTTAGTGCGCAGGGCACGAGCCACGTCAGGTTCCAGCACCAGGGCCTGCACACCGGCTTGCTCGGTGGCGGCTTTTTCATCAATCGCCATCTGGTGTTCAGTCACGTTCTGCGACTCCATCCACTCGATCTGCTTGCGCATGAAGGCTTTCTGTTCTTCGTCCAGTTTCTCCCAGCTTTTTTGGTTCATGAAGAAGCCCACTTCCACGTTGTAGAAGCCCGGCTCTACCCGGTATTTGGTCTTTTCATGCCAGCCCATTTCCATCACACCCACGGATGGCCAGCCATAGCCGTCCACCACGCCACGCTCCAGCGCGGTGTAGACCTCGCCCGGTGGAATCTGCAGTGGGGTTGCGCCAATTTCGCGGAAGAAGGACAGGTACACAGGCACACCACGCAGCTTGAAGCCCGACAGGTCTGCCGAGGTCACAGGTTTGTTGGTGTAGATGTGGTACTGCAAGCCGTCAGTAGTGCGGGCCAACCAGGTGATGTTGGCTTTCTCACGGTGAATTTTGTCCATCAGCTCATAGCCACCGTTCTGGCGCAACTCGCTCATGGGTTTTTCGGTCAGTGTCAAAGCCAGTGCTTCAGGCACCAGATTGGCATGGAACACCGCCGTCGTATTAGCAAAATCGATCACGCCGGAACGCAGGGCATTACCCACCTCGAAAGGAGGAATCGCCTCTGGACCGCCGATAACATTGATCTGTACCAAGCCCTTGCCTTCCGTATTGACCTTGTCAACAAACTGCTTGAATCGCTTGGTAAAAAAGGTGTCCATCGTAAAGACAGAGACTGCTTTCAGCGTTACTTCCGCTGCCTGAGCGCCCGCCATTCCCATTGCCAGCAACGCTGCTGCCACCACCCGAGTTGTTTTATGCACCATGACGGAACTTCCGCAGAAAGGTTTATTATGAAATTTTAGTTTAGATATAAATATATCAATAATCAATTATTTATGCGTTGGGGTTTTCACTGAGCACGCGGAGGGCCCATAGGACTTGGCACGGCCATCCGCGTGCAACTCTGCGCAAAGCCTGCCTGCTGTATCATCACAGACTTACTGTTTTGTTGGTTTAAAGGTATTACCCATGACATTTTCCGCTGTGCTGTTTGATTGTGACGGTGTGCTGGTAGACAGCGAACCAATCACGGTTCGTGTACTGCGGGATATGTTGCAAGAGGAAGGTTGGGTCATGAGCTACGAGCAGTGCTATGACTGGTTTATTGGCAAGGCCTTACCAGACGAACTGCCCACTGTGCGCAAAATGACGGGTAAAGATCTGGATATGGAATGGGTGATGGCCTTTCGCATGCGTCGCAACCATGAACTCACCAACGAGGTCATGGCCATTCCTGGCATACAAGAGGCTCTGGATACTATTTTGCGCGACAAGCCCGGCATGATTGCCTGCGCGTCCGGTGCGGACCGAGCCAAACTGGTGCTGCAATTAGGTCAAACTGGCTTGCTGGATTATTTCGGCAGTCATATCTATAGCGGTGCCGAAACGCCGCGCAACAAACCGTACCCCGATGTGTATCTGGCCGCTGCTCACGGGCTGGGGGTCGATCCCAAACAGTGCCTTGTGGTGGAAGACAGTGTCACTGGCGCAAGCGCGGGTCTGGCAGCAGGCGCCACCGTCTTGGGCTATTGCCCGGTTCCCGGCAAGGAAGAGGACTTACGCCGGATCGGTGTGCATGACACCTTTCGCCGCATGGATGAATTGCCCGCCATGATCGCCAAACTGGAGCGGGAACAGGTAAAAGGTTGAAAAAAACACTGAACACCCTACCCTCTTCAACGATGACTATAGCTCTCATCTGTTTGAAGAGGTATGGCGTTCTGCGCCTTCTATTTTGTAGCCGGTCGCTTAATCTTCCAGATGAAAGGTATGCAGTATTCGATGCAGCACGGGGGCAATAATCAAGCCGAAGGTCGCCGCCAGCACCAGGCTGACGTAAGCGCCATAGATGGCAAAAAACACTTTGCCAGCCCAGGTCTCGGGCAAGGCCATGGGGCCCAAGCCACCAACCATCATGGCCGCATTCAAGGCAGCATCATGCCAGTGCACATTGTCTTCAAACCACATATGGCCCAAGGCGCCCAACATCAGGGAAATGGCCACAAAAACA
This sequence comes from Alcaligenes sp., assembly GCA_052109075.1. Taxonomy (GTDB): domain Bacteria; phylum Pseudomonadota; class Gammaproteobacteria; order Burkholderiales; family Burkholderiaceae_B; genus Alcaligenes. Next base: position 5,735 of record JBQEAN010000014.1, read on the forward strand.
ATACCAATAAGGGCATGCGCCAACAGGCGCTTGGCAAACTGCCAGCCCGTAATCAAGGGCTGATCGCGAGACTCATACATGGCATTAAGGGGTCGTAGTCATAACCGTTAAAGAGCCTAACCATTGGGTCACCTGCAAGGACAAGGCATCGGTTGCCAGCCCAAAGGCTTCCACCACTTGCGGCACGGCCGTGCCATCCACAGCCTGTTGTGCCACGAAACGTCGGGTCTGAATCAACTGGCCAGAGACTTGATCGCGCAGCAGCGCATCGAACTGAATTTGCACTCGTGGGGCGCCTTGAGTGTATTCCACCTGGAATGCACTTAGAGAACCACCTAACTCCCAATCCGCAATCACAGACTCACTATCAAGCACTACGGCCCGGAATTGCGCCGCATCCCGCAAGGCATCGGCGATGCGATTGCGCAGCAAGGCCGGAGCATCATCACTCCAACGCACCCCTTTATACGCACTGAGCTCATTACCTTGAGGCAGCACCGTAATGCGGGAACTGGCCAACAAGCGGTCCGCATGGGGACGATTCATCTGAATAATCAGATTCTTATGGGAAGCCGGTGCTGGCTGGGCCGTCAAAGCCGCAGCTGGAAGCTGGTAATACGTCAGGGATTCGGCCTGTGGCAGAACTGAACAGGCCGTCGACAAGGCAGCCAGACCGACTACCGATGCCTGCAGCAAGCGACGCACAACAGTGGGCATCATGGTGTGAACTCCTGTAATTTGTCGCGACCTAAGAGGTAACCCGCCGGATTGTCTTCCAGACGGGAGGTAACCGCCCGGAAGCCAGCTAACACCTGACGCAATTCACGCAGTGCAGGTTCGATCTCGGTCAGACCCTGGGCACCACGGCCTATGGCACCTGAATTCTGTTCCAACAGCTTGTTCAAACTTTGTGTGGCCCGGCTGAAATCTTCCATGGACTTCTGGATCGCATTCATGGCTTGCGTGCCTTGCCGATCCACCAGACCTTGCGTGGAAGACAGCAAGGCCGTGGCTTGCTGGCTAGCCTGGGACAGTTCTTTCACCAAGGCAGGCACGCCTTCACCGGCTGTCGATAGCTGGCCCATCAAGGTCTCGAGCTTTTGCAGACTAGCCGACAAGGATTTTGAGTTCTCGGATGACAGGAAGGTATTGGCGTTATCCAGCAGCTTGGAGATCTGCGTCATCATTTCCTCGCCACCGGCCATCAACTGAGCCAAGGGGGAAGGAGATGCCACGATCATGGGCAGATTATCCCCCGTGGCTTCCAGCAAGGGGCTGTTGGGCGTACCGCCGCTCAGCTCAATTACGGACTGGCCAGTGATACCGGCCAGCGCCAGACGAGCCTGGGTGTCTTCGTGGATCGGGATGGAAGCCTGAATCGAGACTTGTGCACGCACGCGCTGCAAGTCGTTCGGGTCCAGGCGCAGCAAGCGCACTTCACCGACACGCAAGCCGTTGTACTGCACGGCGCTGCCACGAGACAAACCACGTACACCTTCCAAAAATACAATATCGTAATCTTGGGTCTCGGCATCCTGTCCTGCTTTGGCCAGCCAAAGCGAGAACAAAACGGCAGCCACAGCCACCACGACGGTAAAGACCCCGATCAATACATGATGGGCACGCGGTTCCATTAACAATGCTCCTGACGACGGTTTTGGGCCTGTTGGGCGGCCCGTCCCCGTGGACCGTGGAAATATTCCTTGATCCAGTCGTTATCAACTTGCTCTACCCGAGCCAGCGTGTCGTTGACCAGCACGCGCTTTTGCGCCAGCACAGCCACCCGATCACAAATGGTGTAGAGCGTATCCAGATCATGTGTGACCAAAAACACGGTCAATCCCAGCGCATCGCGCAAGGTCAAAATAAGTTGGTCAAAATCACCTGCACCTACCGGGTCCAGGCCAGCGGTAGGTTCATCCAGAAACAGGATTTCCGGGTCCAGCGCCAGAGCGCGCGCCAAAGCAGCACGCTTGATCATGCCCCCGGACAACTCTGCCGGGTACTTGTTCGCCGCATTGGCAGGCAAGCCTGCCAAGGACATTTTCATGGCAGCGATATGTTCGGCGGAAGATCGAGACAGGCCGATATGTTCGATCAAAGGCATGGCAATGTTCTCCACCACGGTCAAGGAAGAGAACAAGGCCCCTTGTTGAAACAGCACGCCCAAGCGACGTTCCAGACGAGAACGTGCGTCGGGTGAGAGGGAGCCAATTTCCTGATCAAAAATGCGCACCGTGCCACCGGTAGGCGGGCGCAGACCCAGAATGGAGCGCAGCAATACGGACTTGCCTGTACCAGAGCCACCCACCACACCGACAATTTCACCGGGATAGACATCCATGTCCAGATGCTCGTGCACAACATGATCGCCAAAGCGATTGTCTAGATCGCGCACTTGGATAATGGGAAGAGTCTTGGCCTCTACCATCCCATCTCCATGAAAAACAACGCTGCCAGCGCATCGATCAGAATCACGATAAAGATGGACTGAACCACGGCAGAAGTCGTGTGTTCACCCACAGATTGGGCGCTGCCGGTTACTTTGAAGCCTTCCTGGCAACCAATGACAGCAATCAAAAATGCAAAGATAGGAGCCTTGGACATCCCCAGGACAAAGTGTCGCAAATCAATATCCTGATTAAAGATATTGATGAACATCGTGGGCGAAATATCCAGGATCAGGGCACACACCAGCCCACCGCCAAAAATACCCGCTACCATGCCAACAAAAGTCAGGATCGGCATAGCCAAGAGCATGGCCAGCACGCGCGGGATGACCAGAATCAACATGGGATTCAGGCCCTGGGCGCGCAAGGCGTCGATTTCCTCGTTCGCTTTCATGGAACCGATCTGCGCAGTAAATGCACTGGCGGTGCGGCCTGCCATCAAAATGGCAGTCAAAAGCACGGCAAATTCACGCAAAAAGGAAAAGCCGACCAGGTTCACGGTATAGATGGTGGCACCAAAGTCGGCCAGCACCGTGGCCCCCAGAAAGGCGATCACCGCGCCGACCAGAAAAGTCAGCAAGGCCACAATCGGCACGGCATTAAAGGCGGTTTCCTCCAACTGCGCCACAATCGAGGTAACGCGCCATTGGCTGGGCCGCAACATATTCAGAATCAGGGTTTCCAGCGTCAGGCCGATAAAACCCAAGAGCTCACGCACATTGCGCGTAATGTGAACCATGGCCAGGCCCACACGCTCGAACAAGTCCGTAATACCCCAGCGAGCCGGAGCCAGGTGCTCCTGGTCCATGCGGCTCATCGCCTTGGCAACCGTGTTCAGTAACTGATGACGCTCTTTGGACAAGCCCTGGGCGCTGTCCAATGCGGCTTGTACCCGCTCGATACCCAGCCATTCGCACAAGACTTGGGCACCCGCTGTATCCAACGCCTTAAGCTCGCTGAAATCCAGCGACCAACGGCCCTGCTTGTCACTGAGCGCGTGCAAACTGCTTTGCAGCGCTTCATAGTGACGCAAGGACCAATCGCCCAACAATTGCAATTGGCCAGAGGAGTCTGTACGAACATACAGAGGCACGGACGTATTCATGCGCATAGTCTAATGGATTTGCTTCAAGGGCTTCCATAACAAAGACTACTTTTTCATGCCTTGTGGACGATTAAGCTGGCTGTAAGCAAGTTAAACAATCGGGCAACATTTCCGCCATATAAATACGTCCGTCCAAGCCCACGGCCAAACCATGTCCATAAACACCTTGCACCCGGCAACGCCCTACCAAGGTGCTCGACTCTGGATCAAAGAGGGACAAACTAGCCGTTTGGTCGCTGACCAGGACCGAGCCGTCAGTCTGCACCGCCACCGCCATCGGTTTATGCATGGGGCGCAATTCACCCAAGTAGCGGCCCTGCACATCCAGATGCTGCACGCGGTTATTTTCACGGTCCGCCACCCAGATTGAACCATCGGCTGCGCTGGCCAGCATATGGGGGGTGCTGAACTGTAAAGGTCCCGCCCCCGGTGCTCCCAATGCCGCCAACCACTGGCGCTGCGGGTCAAACCGATGTACTACCGTATTGCCATAACCATCGCTGACCCATAGCCCGCCGTCCAAACATTCAATGGCATGGGTGGGGTGATTGAAGGGTTCCTGCCAACGGGGCCGCTCGGGTTTACCCAGCCGCCATTGCTCATCTCCATGGGCGTCCAGGGCCAGAATCTGATGCCCATCCAAATCGGTGACTAACACCCCGCCTTGCGGACGGGCGCTGATATGGTGCGGGCACAAAATATCGTCCAGCGCCCACCGTGCCGACACCTGCCCGTCTGGGGCCAGTATCAGCACACAGGCCGGGCGGCGCAACAAGGCCGCGATACGGCCATCGGCCAACACCGCCACGCTGGTGATGCTGGCGATATTGGCCTGCGTCCAGGCACGCTCTACCCGATAGCGCTGCGCCCCCAAGATCACGTAAGCAGTTGCCATCCTTTATCCCCCTTACATCGCGTTAGGCAAGACCATGACAATTTCCGGAAAGACCGTCACAAGTACCGTGGCCAATACCAGGAGCAAGAAGAAAGGGAAGGCCATGCGCACTAACTCGAACAGATTGCGCCCGGTAATCCCCTGGATCACAAACAGGTTGAAACCAATAGGTGGGGTAATCTGGGCCATCTCCACGGTCAGGATAAGGTAAATACCAAACCAGATCGGATCAATACCCGCCGCCAACACGGCTGGCAGCAAGACCGAGGTGGTCAGCACCACAATCGAGATCCCATCCAGGAAAGCACCCAAAATAATGAAAAACACCGTCAGCACGGCAATCAAGGCGTACTGGCTCAGGCCCAAGGACCCGATCCAGGCGGCCAGATTGGCAGGCAGGCCGGTAAAGCTCATGGCACTGGTCAGGTAGGCCGCCCCGATCAGGATGAAGGAAATCATGCAGGATGTTCGTGCGGCTCCCAACAAGCTGTCGGTGAAATTTCTCCAACTGAGGGATCGCCCAAACAACGCGATGACCAAGGAGCCAATCACCCCCAGCACCGCCGCCTCGGTGGCCGTCGCAATACCGCCATAGATCGAACCGATCACCGCCATAATCAGCAGCACCACCGGCAAGAGCAAACGCAAACGGCGGACTTTCTCGCCCAGAGTCAGCGTTTCGACATCAGCAGGCACACGGTCCGGGTGGCGTAACGACCAGATCGCGATGTAGAGCGAGAACAAGCACATCAACAGGATGCCCGGCAACACGCCAGCCACGAACAAGCGAATGATGGACACCTGCGCGGCCACGGCATAGACAATCATCACAATGGACGGTGGGATCAGCAGACCCAAGGTCCCTGCACCGGCCAAAGAGCCAATGCTGATGCTGTCGTCATAACCACGGGCTTTGAGCTCGGGCAAAGAGATACGCCCAATAGTGGCGGCGGTGGCGGCCGAAGACCCACTGACAGCCGCAAAAATACCGCACCCCAACGTATTGACGTGGACCAGACGGCCCGGCAAACGCTGTACCCACGGCCCCAAGCCGCTAAACATATCCTCTGCCAAACGGGTGCGATACAGAATTTCCCCCATCCAGATAAATAGGGGCAAGGCCGTCAAGGCCCAACTGGCCGAAGAGTCCCACGCCTTGGTGGCAAAGATAATGCCTGCTGGCGCATCGGCATACAAAACAATGGACAAAATACCGCAAGCGATCAGAACCAGCGCCACCCACACGCCGCTGACTAACAAGACAAGCAGAACTACTAACAGCACAACTGCCTGAGATAAATCAGCCATGTTCAGTTGCCTCCAGTTTTTGGCCCTGGGCTGCGTACAACAAGCGCCGCAACAACATCAAGGTCAGCAATCCCAGGCCAATCGGCATACCCAGCTGCGGAATCCACAGCGGCACCGCCACCATACCCTGGGCCACTTCCTTATAAATAAAGGACTCATAGACAAAATGAGCCGTCTCCCAGGAGCACCAGGCGGCCAGGGCCACCGCAATCGTCGTGGCTACCAGCTCGTACGGGCGATGCAGGCGCTCGGGCATCACCTGCAACAACAAGGACACGCGGATATGATCGCCGCGCAACATGGCATACGGCAACGCCAAAAAAATAGATGCCGCCATAAACCAACCCGCAAAGTCATCCGAGGCGGGTATTTGCATGGAAAACAGACGCGCCACAATCTGCGCTGTCACCACGACCCCAATCAAACACAGGAAGAGTGCGGCAAGTGCGCCGCAGACCCTGGCCATACGCTCCAGAACGATCATGGACGCACTCCTTGTTTACGGTTGACGGTAAGCGTCAAGCAGCTTCTGACCATCCGCACCGGCTTTCTTCAGCCACTCTTCGGTCATCGTCTCGCCAATAGCGTGCATTTCACCCGACAGCTTGTCGCTCAACTGGCCCACCACCATGCCTTTGTCAGCCATAGTCTGGGTCAGCTTAGATGTCTGCTCGCGCGATACAGCCCAACCGCGCTGCTCGGCACGTGCTCCCGCTTCCAGCACCGCTTTTTGCACATTTTCAGGCAAACGCTGGAACGCACGTTTGTTCATGATGACAAAGCTTTGTGGAATAAAGACTTGGGCGTCGTAGTAGTACTTCACGTAGTCCCAAGCCTGTGAATCAACACCGGTTGCAGGCGAGGTCAGCATGGCGTCGATAATGCCGGTAGAAAATGCCTGGGGTACTTCGGGCGTTTGCACCGTGGTAGGCACCGCCCCCATCAAGGAAACCAGGCGGCTGGTGGCCGGGCTATAGGCGCGAAAGCGCACGCCTGCCAGGTCAGACAACTGCTCTACCGGCTTTTTGGTGTAAATACCTTGGGGAGGCCAAGGCGAGCCATAAACCAGAATGATGCCTTGCTTATCCAGGCGCTCGGCCAGGAAAGGGCGGGTCGCTTTCCAGAGTTTTTCCGACTGATCAAAAGACGAGGCCAGGAAAGGTACGCTATCCACCTCGAACATGGGGTCTTCATTACCGATGGCAGCCACCAGCATTTCCCCTGCCTGCACCACGCCTTGCTGCACACCGCGTTTTACCTCGGGGCGTTTGAGCAAAACGGAGTTGGATTGCACATTGATATTCAGCTCACCATTGGTGGCGGCCTTCACATCCGCCGCGAACTCGCGCGCATTTTGCGTCAGGAAATTGCTATCGGGCTGTTCGGCCGTCATATTCCAATTAGTTGCTGCCTGAGCCGTTCCAGCCAACGCAAGCACGCAAGCCATCGAAAGTAATTTTTTAATCATGATGTTGCTTCTCCCTAGCATTGAGGTGATAGCCGCCTTATGGGCGGCCCGCATTCAGATCCCTTGACTGCAGATCCCACAACAAAGAAAACTCGGATACATCGCTGATCGCCACGCCCAGGTCCTGTTGCAAGCGTGCAGCCAGGGTACGAGCAGCGCAAACCGTTGTCAGGTCGGCCACCAAGTAAGGGTCCAGGCTGCGCTGCTGCACATCCTCGGACGGCAGCGGGGTGGAGAGTTCAGGATCAGGCGTCAGTACACGCAACGCCAGCAGGCCATCGGTCTGTTCCAGATAGGCCGCACTCTGGCGGGCCAGCTCATCCAATTGGGCCGCGTCGGCCAAACGCACCAGTAGCACCACCGAACCGGTGCCTGCGCCACCCAACAAAGACACCGCCATCACGCGCCGCTGGGTATTGCTCATGCGGCCAAAATTGGCGATGGACCAGTCCGTCTGCTGCTCAAAGGCTTTTTTATAATCAGCAGTGCCAAACACCCGCAAGGACTCGGTGCGGTACAAGGCCAGGTACTTGCGCCCAGCACCTTGGCGCACATAACGACGCGACCATTGAAAACCCGGTATGGCAGCACGTTCAGCCATGTGCTCGCGCTCATACCATTGGTTGAAATCTTGCTCATGCTCAGGCGCGATATCTGTCCAGATGAACAGTTCCCCCGGCGCATCACGATCAGTACGAAAAGTAGCAGACACGAAAGCCTCCCCAAATCAAAGTCATTGAATACTCTTTATGGGAGTGTCCAACGGCTTCTAAGCAGATTCCAAATGTTTTATTTCAGCCTGAAGCAATCGGAAAAAGCGATCAGATACAGCGAATGGCGCGGTATATAGATTATCAAGCAAGCCCACGCTCAGTACACATACGCAGGCAAGGGGAAAACCCTCAAAGGCTATATCGCAAAGACACGCGTGTCTGGCGGCGGTAAAGCCAGTCCGGGGTGCTCGGCAGCAAAATGATGCATGCGCTCCAGCGCCACGCCAATGACGGCTTGGGCCGTCTGCGTTAAGGGGTCGGGCCGCCAGCTAGCCACCAGCCGCAAATCTGGTAAGGCGTGCTCACACACGATTTCCTGATACAGCCCGCTATTAAGCTGACGACTGACTGCGGCCAAAGGCAAGGTGGCCACGCAGGGCTGCGCTTCCAGCAACTGGGTGCTGGCTGCAATAGAAGACACGTAATGAATCCGGGCCTGATCCACTGGCAACGGCTCCAGCAATTGCACCAGGGCCAGATGGGGTTGAGAGCCGCGGGGAAAGGTCACCAGGGGCCAGCGCTGCACCAGTTCCTGCAAGCCACTACGCACGGGCATGGCTTCGTTCGCCATACATACCCAGCCCATACGCATGGAACCCATAGGCAGGTTGCGTATGCCATCACCCATGATGGGATCTGTCTGTAAGGCCACATCAATGGTGCCGCGCTTGAGCAAATCATGCAGACGCAAAGTGGACTCCGCAGTCAGCTCAATTTCTAGCTCGGGATACAAGGCATGCAGCTGACGGATCAGATCCTTGAACCAAGTATGCACAATAGATTCGACCACACCCAGCCGCACCCGGCCGCTCAAGCGGCTGGAGCCGGCCAGCGCCTCACGCAAATCGTGCTCCATGCCCAGCATCTGCTCGGCGTACTGAATTAATTTGCGTCCTGCCGGGGTCAGGCGCAGGTCGCGGTGGCCGCGCTCGAACAAGGTTTTCTGAAACTCGCTTTCCAGGGCAGCAATCCGCCCCGACACGGCGGCCTGTGTCAGATGCTGCTTATTAGCGGCTGCCCGAAAACTGCCCAGACGGGCTATCCAGATAAAGGTTTCTAAAAAACGAATATTCATGAAGTTGCCCTTCCAGGATTCACCGTAGCGGCCAAGTGATAGTGGCTGCGCTGCTCGCCAGGGACAGAGACAATCAAACCCACGCCAGCCCCCACAAAAGCCTGTGTTGGCAAAGCATGGCGATGCGACTGATCGGCAGCGATACGGGCATGGCGCAACAAAGACACATGTGGCCGGAAACGGCGAGGGGGTTGCGTCCAGCCCAAGTCCGTCAGTCTGGCCCAAATATCCTCGTGCCACTGGTCCAACAAAGTCAGTGCCTGGTGTTGAGACTCATCCGGGCCTGCCCACACCACCTGGGGTTTTTCAAAGACATCCCGCAGCGTCAGAGCCAGCGTGATAGCAGGCACAGGCCAATCGGCCATATTTGCCGCTAAGGTCTGCAGGGCAGACGCGCTGCTGCCGTCCAGAAAGGCCAGCGTCAAATGAAAATGATCAGCGTGCATCATGCGCCCCCCGTAAATCGCCTGCGCCTGCTCGGCCTGCTCGGCCAGATAGCGGCGGGTCTGCGCGTCCGGCCACCAGCCGATGAATGCACGCAAGGATTGCTCGGGGCCTAACTGTTGCAGGTCCAAGCCAGGCAAGGGAATCGTCATGCACAACCCTCCAACAAAGTAGATCAATCAACGGGGGGACGCTGGATTACGCGGTACACAAGCGACGCGCCAGACCATAAACAATATCCAGAGCGGGCAATTGCGTGCGTCCCGATAAACGCACCAAGGCATAGTGCCCGGACAAGGACGGAGAAAACAGGCCCAGCGGTACCAGATCTCCGACATCGATGTCACGGCGTACGGCAGCCAGCACCACCATATCGTAGCGTTCACGGCGCAGGCCATCGATTAATTCCAGGGTACGACCAATGACGGCATCCACACGCAAACGCGGATACTCACTGAGCAAGGCCACCATGCAAGGATGCAGCAAAACGGCGGCTGGTGTGGAACTAAGGCCCAATCTGAGACTGCCCGCGTCTTCATGCTGAATCAAGGCCAATTCGCGTTGTAGGGCGCGCCCCGATGGAACGTGCCTGCAGGCTTCAACGAAGCAGGGCTGCCCATGGGGCTGCAAATCATGGGCCCCGCCCAGGCAGACATGGCTGTACTGCAACTGCCCTTCGCCTATGAACAGGCCACCCAATGGGTGCAAAAGCGTCAGCCCAGCTTGTTGTGCTGAACCAGTTGCCCACCACAAGACAGCAGACGATCTATTGCGCGATATAGCTTGTCTGTCCCCACGCCTGTATTTACAAAACCTGACACTTTTATCTGTAACCGGTCCCCAAAACGGTAGACGTGTAAAAAGTCCCTACCTAAGATAGACGCAACGGTCCGTCCCCCAGACCGACAAACAAAGCACAGGAGTCGCACGATGGGTATTATCTCCATGATTATTGTTGGCTTTATCGTAGGTTTGCTGGCGCGAGCCATCATGCCTGGCGACCAGAAAATGGGATGGATAATGACCGCCATCCTGGGTATTGTCGGCGCCTTTGTCGCAGGTTATCTGGGACAAGCCATGGGCTGGTACATACCGGGCGAAGGGGCGGGCTGGATAGGCTCCATCGTTGGCGCCATCGTCGTCTTGTTCATCTACGGACTGGTCAGCAAGAAGACTTAACACACCGCGTCAAACACAAAACGCCTGCCGGCCTACATCCGGCAGGCAGTGAAACGGCTCTTTAAAAACCGTTCTCTCCCCACCAGCCCATCCGCACAACTCGCAACAAGCCCTGGCTATGCTTCCAAGCCCCTTCCCCCTAGCTATTGCGCCACCGCCCCCGAAGCCCCACTCCTAGCCCCCATCAAGCTGTGCAACAAACTCTGCACACAAGCCTCCCGCCGCGAATCCGGCGCGTAATCCGAGCGCAAAGCAGACCAGGACGGATGAATCCGCGCCTGCGCCAACTCCTCTGGCAGGCCTTGCGCCCGCCAAACATTCAACTCCCGCAGCAAAGCCTGATCAAAATTTTCTGCATCAATCTCGCCAAGACGGATCGGCGTCTGAGCCGCGTGCCCACGCCGCTCCAAAGCGGCAATCAGACTTAGCTGTCGCACCGCCAGTAACCGCAAGACCGCGTCATCAACACTAAGCTCTGTCTCGCCCCGCAGCTTGCCCATCAAGCGCTGTCCCCACTTATCAGCACCTTGCCACAGACCACCCGCCAACGCCCCCAGAACCGTTCCGGTTCCCAGGCTTAAGCCACCTGTCATCACATCCAGCGTCGCACCAGCCATGGCACCCGCAGCCACACCCTTGCCCAACTGCACGCCAAACTCTTTCAAAGCCTGGGGATCAAACAAATCCATCCCCCAACGGCCACCCTCAAAATGCAGTAAATCCGCCACCACATCCTGACGCCCAAAGCTATAACGCTTGAGCAAAGCCTGCACGTTCTTGGCCTCGCGGGCCAACACCGGCTCACGTAGCTGCTGCGCCGCCAACTCCATAGACTCCGCATCCGAAGGCGTGCTGACACGCCAAGCCGCCACATCCACCAAAAGCTCGGCCAGCAAACGCAAGGCATCACGACGACGCAGCACCGCCTGCTGAGTCAGATCCACCTTCAACTGCTGCAACACACCCGCCTGAGTCTCCAGAAGCACCGCCAGCTTGTCATACAGCAAAGCCTCGCCATCCAAAGCAGGCGCGACCGTATCAAACTCCGCCAGGGCATGCAGCCCTAAGCGAGCCAAAGCACCACGCCACTCCTGAACCCGCGCCTGCGGGCTGCGCACAAAATTCAATACCGGCAATAAAGGTCGCCCGCTGTAGGCCAGCAGCGTCAACTCATCCTTATGCTTGCTCAGCACAGGATCGCGTGCATCCACCACATACAAACCCGCGTCGCAGGACTGCAACTTGCGCAGCACACGGGCTTCTTGCTCGAAACGACCCTGCGCAGCTGGAGACTCCAGAAAACGACGAATACGCTCCGGCCCATCAATACGTTCACCAGGCTGGCTAAGCTGATCCATGAAGTCCAGCAAGGCCATGCTGTCTTCCAGGCCGGGGGTATCGAACAATTCGACCAGCGCCTCCCCATCCACCGTCAGCCTGGCTCCTTCTACATGGCGTGTCGTGCCAGGGCTATTGCTGACCTGTCCAAACTCCGTATCCCGCGTCAGCGTACGCAGCAAAGAGGTTTTACCCGTATTGGTGTGACCCACCACAGCCAGCGTCAAAGCAGCGGCACTCATGATGGCTCCTTCATAGCAACATCAGGCCATTGATCGTGAATCTGACCCGGCGCAAAACCCGCTGCCACGAGCCGGTCGTGCCAACTGCGGCGGCGCGTCTGATCCGGATCGCTCAAGGTCTCGTCCAGCAGGATGACATCGGACTGCCGGGCTAATTGCGCCCACTCGACCAGCGTCGCCACCACCCCACGATCCGGCGTCTGGGCAGCATCACAGACCATCAATAAGTGACGTGGCGTGGCTGACTGCAAACGCCCCAGGATATCCAGACGCTCGGCCCGTGAATCCACCCGCCCCAAATCCTGCATGTCAGCCTGCATGAAAACAGGCGGCCAGCTATGTTCAGGCGGTAATTCCAGCCCCACCACACACAAGGCATCGGCGGCCAATGGAGCACTTGGCTCACCTTGAATCCGGGCAACCCTGTCCGGTGAAGCCAACTCATCCACACCCGTAGGTTCGCTGGCGGGCATCAAACGTGGGCGCAGCTCCGCCAAACCCGGCAAACTATCATCCAAACTTAAGCACGCCGTGTGTTTACGCCATTGCCACAGACTCCAGGCCAAGGCCAGCAAGCGGGGAATCAAGCCATAGGTGACCACCGCTCCCAAGAGCCAACTGGACCACAAGGCCTGTGCCTGGGCATCCAGCAATTGCAGGCCATCGCTGCTACGAATGGTGAGGGTATCGGGCAGGGCAAAGCCCAGTAACGAAGGCAGGGCGCCAATACTTTCTACCAGCCAGACAAAAGTGTCCGGCGTCAAAAGCGTGGTTTCCCAATTGAAGTGATATCGGCGCGAGGCCAATAATAAAAGCAGGGTGCTCAAGGCTGACATAAAAGCCAGCACCCACAAGCTATGGCTGATCAGACCCGCCAACCAGGATTGGCTCCCCCGGCGGGCCAGCACTGCCGCAAACGCCTGGGGTACCAAACTGGCATCCCCTTTGACGAAACGACGACTAAGCCACCACCAGACATCACCTGCCCAGCTACCAGTACCCGCACTTTTACCCGACCAGGCCAAGCTGAACAGCCAGAACATAAAAGTCAGTGCATGCAAGCCCAGCAGGGCACCCAAAGCGGTCAAGACATTAACAGCGCGACGGCCATCGCCCAAGGCACCGGCGGCTGTACCGGCGCCGGCCAACAAAGCCAGAATCGCCATCGCAATCAATAAAAGGCGGGCAATCCGCCACCAGCGTGTCCAGGCTTGTGCCAGGCCATCACGCCGAGCCAAGGCCAGAGCACGGGCCAAGACACGTTGGGCAAACGAGCCACCCGCCGCCCGTGCCCGACGCGACTCCGCCAGATCTTCGATCGGCCCCCAAAGGGTCTCGCGCAAACGTATGGCTTCAACCAGAGTTTGCTGCTGCCAGGAGCCGACGGATTGGGGCGGTTTCATGGCATTGGCCATCACTTAGAGAAGTACAGGTTCGTCAGGTAGGGCATTCACCGATGCCGTGCCTTGCGGCTGCGCCGGAGCGCCTGTTTGCAAGACCGCCTCGATCGAGTCCACTGCCGTTAACAGGCCTGACAGGTATTCGCGTGAAGCCAGATTTTGTTCCAGCTGCCGGCAAATCTGCGCCCATTGCGCTGGGTCAGCCTGGATGCCACGGTCTGCAATGATGTGGATACGTCGCTGCCCCAGAGCCAGATACAAGAGAGCCCCGCTGTTCAAGGGCGTGTCCCAGACACGTAAACGGCCAAACACCTCCAGCGCACGCTGACCACTGTCGGCTTCGTGGGCGGGCAAGACAGCCTCGATAGCCACGACCAACTCACCGCTATGGTTCTGTTCGCTTTTACGAATCTGCTCGGCCACATGCCCCAGCATTTCGGCATCGAAGTAACGGCGGCGCAGCCATTGGCCTTGTATCGACGCCCAGCCCGACAATTCTTTCCAATTCACACTCATGTCGCTCCCCTGTCGCCTACCAGCTGCCGGAAGCGCCACCGCCTCCGCTACTGCCACCACCACCGCCGCTGCCTCCGCCAAAACCACCGAAGCCGCCACCACTGCTGCCGCCATTGCCGCCAAACCCGCCGGAGGAATAGCCACCCAGACCACCAATGACGCCACCACGACGCGAGGCACGGCCAGAACTGGACTTACCGCCGGCACCAAAGAGTCGGCCAATCATGCTCAGTCCCGCCCCGACCACCGCAGCCACCAAGGCCAGCCCAATGCTGCCTGACACAACCAGGGTAAAAACGCCCGCTGCAAAAGCGGCAAATAAGGGAGAGGCAAAGAACACAATCGCGCCCACGGCCAGCAAAGGTTCCCAGAACACGCCTTCTTCACCTGAAGAGGTAACCGGGGCATTTTTAGGAGGTGCAGGCAGCTCTTCACCATTGACCAGACCCACCAAACTGTCGGTAGCGGCCTGAATCCCGGCGTAGAAATTGCCTTCAATAAAACGCGGCGTCATTTGCTCGCGAATGATGCGTCCGGCCTGCAAGTCCGTCACCGCACCTTCCAAGCCGTAACCGGTCTGGATACGCATACGGCGATCGTCTTTAGCGACCAGCAGCAAAATGCCATCGTCCACTTTCTCGCGGCCCATTTCCCATTGATCGAAGACCCGCAAGGCGTATTGTTCGATGGCCTCGTCACCCGTGGTGGGCACCATCAAAATAGCAATTTGTGCCCCTTTTTCCTGTTCCACGGCCTTGAGCTGCTGATTCAAAGCATCTTTTTGATCGGGGCTTAAGGTACCTGTAGTATCCGTAACCCAGCCCGCAATCGCAGGAATGGGCTCGGGTTTGGCCTGCGCCTGAGCCCAGGGCAAGCACAGCAGGAGCATCGCCACCAGCAGGCTACCGACCCAGGCCAGCCTGCCAGAACGTGCAGACCCAGGCCCAGTAGTCGGTGCAAGATCATGCACGTTCATCATTGCTGCCTCCAGAATGCATCAAGACCCAGCAGGAGCAGGGGTCACAGGAATATCAAACTTGACCTCGGGGTCACGCGTGATTTCGCTTTGACGATCTACCCCGTAGTTTTCCTTAACCTTGTAGCCAAAGAGCTTGGCGGTAATCAGGGTTGGGAACTGGCGAATGAACAGGTTGTATTCCTGTATCGTCTGCACATAACGGCCGCGTTCAGTAGCGATGCGGTTTTCCGTGCCTTCCAGCTGTGTCATCAAATCCCGGAACAGGCCATCGCTTTTCAGCTGAGGGTAGTTTTCCGAAACTGCAATCAAACGCGACAAGGCCGAGGACAGCTGGTTCTGTGCTTCCTGAAAGCGCGCCATGACTTCGGGATTATCGAGGTCATCTACTTTCATCTGTATGGTGCCGACTTTGGCACGGGCTTCGGTCACTTGGGTCAGAACGGTGCGTTCATTGACCATATAGGCATTAACCGAGCTGACCAGCTTGGGCACCAGTTCGGCCCGACGCTCGTATTGATTCAAGGTTTGCGACCACGCCGCCTTGACCTGCTCGTCCAGGCGCTGGATCTCGTTATACCCACAACCCGACAGCAAAACGGCCACGCTGCTGATAAAGACCCATCGAATCCATGATGTCATGATTTTTTTCCTGCAAAAATAAGCAGATAAACAACAAAAACAAGTTCCGACCCATTGGGTCGGGCACATGCCAAAGATAGCCCGGCAATCGGCGCACGCCAAGCGTAAACCGCCTCTAGCGGCATAACAAGTACGTCTATGGGGACGCTTAACAATTTCTGTCATATCCAGGCCCGCATTCAGCCTGACCTTTTATGCCTGAAACAGGTTGTTTTAACGCTACCGGTCAAAATGATACAAGATGGTCAATGAGGACTTTTACTAATTTCACGCTATAATGTCTGATTGCGCAGCGCACCAATCTCTGCGCCTCTTGCAGCAGGCGGCGTTCTTGCCCCTGCCGTGGCATTGTCGCCATAACTAAAATATCTTAGCCTGGATTGGTATGGCCCCAAAGAGGGCTTTGGGGCTAGTCACTGGAAAATTCTTGGACTCTCAAATTACTTTTGCCTCCCTTGGGCTGGCAGAAACCCTGTTGCGTGCTGTAACTGACGCAGGCTACACCCATCCCACTCCTATTCAGGCCCAGGCAATCCCTAAGGTCATTGAAGGCGGCGATCTGTTGGCTGCTGCGCAAACTGGTACGGGTAAAACCGCCGGTTTCACACTGCCCATCTTGCACCGTCTGCTTAACGATCCTCAGCCAAACCGCAAGCCAGGCCGCCCACGCGCCCTGATCTTGGCTCCTACTCGCGAACTGGCTGCCCAGGTCGAAGAATCCGTACGTTTGTACAGCCAGCACACTCGTCTGCGCTCGATGGTCATGTTTGGTGGCGTGAACATCAACCCTCAGTTCCATGCACTGCGCAAACCGCTGGATATTCTGGTCGCCACTCCTGGCCGTTTGCTGGATCACGTGCGTCAACGCACTGTGGACCTGACCGGCGTGGAAATCCTGGTACTGGACGAAGCCGACCGCATGCTGGACATGGGCTTTATCCGCGATATCCGCAAGATCATCAGCCTGATGCCGGTTAATCGTCAGACTCTGCTGTTCTCGGCCACCTTCTCCGACGAGATTCGTGAACTGGCTCGCAGCTCGCTGAACAATCCTGCTGAAGTCGCTGTTGCTGCCCGCAACACCACTAACGAACTGATTACCCAGCAAGTGATCCTGGCCGACCAAGCGCACAAACGCGATTTGCTCAGCCACATCATCCGCGAAAGCAGCTGGAACCAGGTTCTGGTGTTCTGCCGCACCAAGCACGGTGCCAACCGTTTGGCCGAAAAACTGTCTCAAGACGGTCTGGCCGCCGAAGCCCTGCACGGCAACAAGAGCCAAGCGGCTCGTACCCGTGCCCTGGCTGGCTTTAAAAACGGCAAGGTTGTAGTACTGGTTGCAACCGACATTGCTGCACGTGGTCTGGACATCGACCAACTGCCGTACGTGGTCAACTTCGAACTGCCTAACGTGCCTGAAGATTACGTTCACCGCATTGGCCGTACCGGTCGTGCTGGTAGCGAAGGCGTGGCCTTGTCGATGGTGGATCGCTCCGAAATGCGTCTGCTCAAGCAGATCGAACGCATGACGCGCAATCCTATCGAACGCATCGTGGTGGAAGGCTGGACGCCTCCTTCGCGTGCTGCTCTGGCTGAAGAAGCCAAGGAAGACACCTACGCAGAGCGCCGTTTCCACAGCGCTCCTGGTCCTGGCGCTCGTGCTCCAGCTGGTGCCCGTCGCACCGGCGGCGGTGGTGGTCAGGCCCGTTCGGCCGAAGGCCGTGGTGGTAATGGCGAAAGCCGTCCACGTCGTCCTAGCAACGATAACCGCCCACGTCGTAGCGCTGCTCCCGGCGGCGCTGGTGCTGGCGCCGGTGGCGCTGCTCGTCCAGCCGGTCAAGGTCGTCCAGGCCAAGGCCGTCAAGACAGCCGCGGCCCAAACCGCAGCAACCGTAGCTCCGCACAAGCCAAAGCCTAACCCTGGCAAGGGGCTGTGCCTGCCAAAGGCGGGCACAGTGCCCGCCTTTGAACCGAGCACACCATGGCACTGAGCACCTGGCTCGCCTTTTTCGCGGCTTCCTGGGTTATCTCCTTTTCACCCGGACCGGGTGCGATCTCCTCCATGTCCTCCGGCCTGAAATACGGCTTCAAGCGTGGCTACTGGATGGCGATTGGCTTGAATATCGGAATCATGATTCAGATATTCATCATCAGTCTGGGGCTAGGACAGGTTCTGGCTCGCTCGGAGCTGGCTTTTACCGCGCTCAAATGGTTAGGTGCTGCTTACCTGATCTATCTGGGCTGGAAGCAATTGCGCACCGACGCCATGCCGGTGCAGGTCGCAGGCCAAGAGCCAAGCGACTTTCGCATCCGTGACCTTCTGCTTCGCGGTTGCCTGATCAATATCACCAACCCCAAGGGTCTGGTATTTCTGCTGGCCATCATGCCCCAGTTTCTGGACTTGAATCGGCCCATGCCTTTGCAATACCTGCTGATCGCCATGACACTGTGCTTTACCGACCTGGTCGCGATGGGTTGCTATACGTCGTTGGCCGCTCGCATGTTGCATTTGCTCCGTCAGGCCAGCCATGTCCGGCTGCTGAACCGCGTGTTTGGTTCGCTATTTATTCTGGCAGGTACGGTGTTGGCCAGCGTGTCGCGTTAGCCTTGTGCACGCCTACGCTTGCCCCCAAGCCCTGCTTTACGGATAATTCGCTCACTGTTTTTCACGCGCCAGACTGGCGCTGCCACAAGGATTTTCAATGTCGTCCGGTGACATCCGCTCTGAAGTCAAGAAACGCCGCACCTTTGCCATCATTTCTCACCCTGACGCGGGTAAGACCACACTGACCGAAAAACTGCTGCTGTTCGCAGGTGCGATTCAGATTGCAGGTAGCGTCAAGGCGCGCAAAGCCAGCCGCCACGCCTCCTCGGACTGGATGGAAATTGAAAAGCAACGGGGTATCTCGGTGGCCTCCTCGGTCATGCAGATGGAATACCGCGATTGCGTCATCAATCTGCTGGACACCCCCGGTCACCAGGACTTCTCGGAAGATACCTATCGCGTGCTGACCGCCGTGGATGCCGCCCTGATGGTCATTGATGCCGCCAATGGTGTGGAGCCCCAGACCATTCGCCTCTTGCAAGTGTGCCGGGCCCGCAATACACCCATCATCACCTTTGTGAACAAACTGGACCGCGAAGTTCAAGAGCCGCTGGATGTGCTGTCGGAAATTGAATCGCACCTGGATATGGAAGTGGTGCCGTTCTCCTGGCCTATCGGGATGGCGCGTCGCTTTGGTGGTGTGTTCAATCTGCGCGCCAACCATATGCGTGTGTTCAAACCCGGTCAGGAACGTCATGGCGAGGATGAGATCATCCCCGGCCTGGACAATCCCATCATTGCCGAGCGTTTTGGCGAGACCTTTGAAAAAGCTCAAGAAGAAATCGAATTATTAAATGCCGCTGCGCCCGAATTTGACCTGGAAATGTTCCTGGCAGGCCAGCAAACCCCCGTATTCTTTGGTTCGGCTATCAATAACTTTGGTGTGCAGGAAGTCCTGGACGCTCTGGTAGATCTGGCTCCTGCCCCTGGCCCCCGTGTGGCCTTGCAGCGTGAAGTGCAGCCTGACGAGCCCAAATTCAGCGGCGTGGTCTTCAAGGTACAGGCCAATATGGACCCGGCCCACCGTGACCGCGTGGCCTTTGTACGCGTCAGCTCCGGCCACTTCAAGCGCGGCATGAAACTAAAAGTATCGCGTACCGGCAAGGAAATCCGCCCCAATAACGTGGTGTCATTTCTGTCGCAACGCCGTGAACTGCTGGACGATGCCTTTGCCGGCGACATTATCGGTATTCCCAACCACGGTATTTTGCAGTTGGGCGACGTGCTGACTGAAGGCGAAAACCTGCAATTTACCGGCTTGCCGTTCTTTGCCCCTGAACTGTTCCAGTCCATCGAAGTCAAAGATCCTTTACGCACCAAACAATTGCGCACCGGCCTGACCCAGTTGGGCGAAGAGGGCGCCATTCAAGTGTTCCGCCCCCATATGGCTGGCGGCATGATGCTATTGGGTGCGGTTGGCCAACTGCAGTTTGAAGTGGTGGCCCATCGTCTGAAGACTGAATATGGTGTTGACGCCCGCTTGGCTTCCAGCCGCTTCAATATGGCGCGCTGGGTAACCGCCAAAGACCCCAAAGACATGAAGAAATTCATCGAGACCAACGCGGGCAATATTGCCTACGACGTGGTCGAGGCCACTGCCTTTTTAGCTACGTCACCCGCACAGCTACGCGTGGCTCAGGAACTGAACCCCGGCGTCGAATTCCATGCCTTACGTGAGCATGGTGGACACGTTTTCGGGGATGCCGTCTAACTCTGTCACAAGAGCAGAGCCGACATTTCGCTACAATGACGGCTCTTTTCTTTTAATAAAGTGCATCCGGTCCCCGGATTGCCGTTGACTCAACCGAGACATCGCTTATGCCCTGGCGTTTTATCATTGCTGTCTTGCTGCTGGTTGCAGGTGCTTCAGTGTGGGGCGGCCTGGAGCTGGGGAACTGGCTCATCGCGCACGGTCCTGAAAAGTCCATGGTGGTAAGTTCGCCGGACCCATCCGACCTGCCTACCCTTGATGCCGACGGCAAGCCCTTTACCGCGCAGCCGCCACAGCCCTTGCCCAATGGCCGCTTAGGTGTGCCCCAATCGCCCACGCGTGTTGCCTGGGAAATCGACACCTCGACCCTGTCGGATGAAAAGCCGCCTATTGCCTTGGCCACCACCTCCATTTCCCTGGAGCAGGCGATTCAAATTGCCATGTCCGAGCAAAATCGGGAGCTGCAGGGGATTGCCCGCGTTAATCTGGGTGGCACCGAGCCGATCCAACCCGTGGACGTAGGTGCGCCTCCGCCCCCTCCACCCCAGGAAATCCAAATTCCCGGCACCCATACCGGGGCTTGGCAAGCACAGTTACAGCAAGAACTGAATGCCTGCAGCAACAAAGGCTTTTTCGATCGCCCCAGTTGCTCCTGGGAAGCACGCAACAAATACTGTGGTCCGAATAATGGCTGGGGCAAAGTCCCAGGCTGCCCTAGCAAGTCTTTCTAAAGCGGCAAGGAGCACGACACACGGCTATCTCGAAGGCTCCTGCACCTGAGGGGCTTCACAGGCCTTGCCGCCTTTGCTGCCCTCCGGTCAGTCATTCGCTTTTGCTCTATAGTTCAATAAAAAAAGCACCCGTTTTACCGGGTGCTTTTTTTGTAGCCTGACCAGCGAATATTTACTCGCCGTGTTCGCCCATCTGCGATTGCAGGTAGTTAGGCAAGCCCACTTTCTCGATCAGTTCGAGCTGCGTGCCTAGCCAATCGATGTGCTCTTCGGTGTCGTCCAAAATCTTCAAAAACAGATCACGCGACACGTAGTCACGCGCGGACTCACAGTATTCGATGGCTTCCACCACGGTCTGACGGGCGGCCTGTTCCAGTTTCAGGTCACAGCCCAGCAGTTCAGGCACGTTCTCACCAATCATGATTTTGTGCATGTCCTGCAGGTTAGGCAGGCCGTCCAGCATAAAGATACGTTCGATCAACAGATCGGCATGTTTCATCTCGCCGATAGACTCGTCATACTCGTGCTTGCCCAGCTTGGTAAAGCCCCAATGGTTCAACATGCGAGCGTGCAAGAAGTATTGATTGATTGCTGTTAGTTCGTTCTTTAGCTGCTTGTTCAGGTGCTGAATTACCACTTTATCGCCAAACATGCTGTTCTCCTGTAAATCTGACGGCGCTCCCCCCAAGGAATCGCCGAACCCCCACAAACCGGCCCCAACCTGGCTCGCACACAAGGCGATGACAGGTCAAAAGCAGTGGGGGGGATGAATGTCACAGGCTACCATGCACGCAGAGGCGATGGCTTAAAAAACGGCTAGACACCCAGAAAGCGTTGCGCTTTTGGGTTAGTAACAGGACTAACAACAATCATTCCCACTAGCAATAGCGGGAATGATTAAAACTGAGAAAAATGCCTAATCAGGCGCGGCAGACGAGGCGGCCGAACTCGGGAGCTGGGATCAGGCTGTCATTAGCAGCATGATCCACCCGGGCTGCGCTAACGCTGGCAATCATGGCTTGATTGGCATAACGCCCGCCGGGCAAGTAGTCCTGAGCCGTTTCCGCACAACATCCGCAACAAGAAGCAACGCCCAGCTGACCTTGAAGATCTGCCAGACTGGCAGCGCCGCCGCGTACTGCTTCTTGTACTTGCCGCTCGGTGATGGCATTACATATGCAAATAAACATGAGAACTATTATTATCAAGAAACTTGAAAAGATCAATAGTCATTCTCATTAGGAACGTATTGTTTTCGCTACGGGTCTATGGGCCCTAAGCAGACTTGGTCCCACAAGGCCTCAGACGGCGTCGACAATATGCAACACATTAGTTCTGCAACAGATGCTCCATCAGCAAACGAGCGGCGGGAGACAGGCTATGGCGGCTGCGCACACACAACGCCACGCGTCTACAGGTCCAGGGTTCCTTGATCACACATAAGGCCAAGCCCAGGCTTTGCACATAAGATTCAGCCACTGAACGCGGCAGCACACCGATGCCCAAACCAGCCTCTATCATGCGGCACTGGGCATCGTAACTGGTGACCTGTACACGGCAACGCCAGGTGCGTTCCAGCTCGCTGGCCGCCCGTAGCAGCAAAAGATTCGGATGACTGCCCGTGTGCATCCCTACATAGTCAAAGTCCAGGGTATCGACAAAAGGCAATTGGGCTCGCCCGGCTAAGGGGTGATGCGCGGGTACCAGCAAGACCAGCTCGTCCTGCCGATAATCGTAGTACTCCACTTCCACACTGCCCACGCCCCGTATCAACACCCCCAGATCCGCATTGTTGTCCGCCACCGCTTGGGCGACTCCGGAGCTGATGCGCTCTTCCAGCGACACCTTCACTTTGGGATGACGCTCCATAAAGGAGCTCAAGGCCTGGGGGAGAAACTGGGTGATGGAAGACAGGTTGGCCGCAATCCGCACATGCCCCGTCGCACCGCCCGCAAAATCGCGCATCGACGCGCCCATCGCATCCATATCATCCAGCAAACGCTGTGACATGGCGGCCAACGACTTGCCCGCCGCCGTCGGAAGGACGCCTTTATTGCTGCGCTCGATCAGTGCGGTGCCCAGTTGCTCTTCCAGGTCGCTCAGTCGTTTGCTGACTGCAGCCGGTGCAATATGAAATTGCTCGGCAGCACCCGAAATGGTGCCGCGTTCAATAACCAACAGAAAAAGCCGAAGGGACTTGGGATCAATGTTCATAAGCCAGTATTCCATCCTATGAGGGCACGGGCGACAAGCGCTTTGCCATCATCAATTGCGATAGCACCATCGCAATTTGACGCTGTACTCACGTCATTAGCGATGACAGACTACGCAAATAATACGGAACTTAATTATTTAAGTCAGGTGAATATAAGAGGGAGACACGATGCGCGACAGCGATAATCTGAAGGGGGGGTTTGACGGCACCCTGCCGCTGGGTCAACAGCCAGCTCTGGTCGTCATTGATTTCCAACGTGGTTTCACCGAGCCGGGATTGACCCCGCTAGCCTCGAACTGCGACAGCCAGATCGAACAGACCAATGCCTTGATCCGTGCCATGCGGGGCAAGGGCCGCGTTATTTTTACCATCATCGGCTATGAACCTCATCTGGCCGACGCCAACCTGTGGTTGACCAAGGCTTCCTCCTTGCGTTGTCTGCTACGTGGCACGTCTGCCTGTGAGCTGGACCCACGGCTGGACTACAACCCCGAACAAGACATCATCCTGTACAAGACCCAGGCTTCCGCCTTTTATGGCACGCCTTTGCCTGCTTTGCTGGCCCATCAGGGCTGCGACATGCTGATCGTGGCCGGTGCCACGACCAGCGGCTGCGTGCGTGCCAGCGTGGTGGACTGCTTGCAGTCGGGATTTGCCCCGTTCGTGGCTGAAGATGCGGTGGCTGACCGCTCGGCAGCCCAACACCGCAGCAATCTGGTCGATATGGCCAGCAAGTACGCCGAAGTTATGTCCTCGGCACAACTGATCCAGCATCTGCAAACGCTTTAAACGTTGTACACAACAAGAAAACCACAGGAGACATCCATGAAAAAAGCCCTGACAGCGGCTCTGACCGCGTGCACCCTGGCGCTAGGCATCTCGCCTGCCCACGCCCAAGAGGTCGAGCTGACCTTTTCCACCTACTTGCCGCCTTCCTACGAATACGCCTGGAAACCGATCGAGAACTTCGTTCAGACGGTAGAGAAGGAAAGCCAGGGCCGCATCAAGATCAATGTGTTCCATTCTGGCCAACTGTTCGACGGCTACGAGGAGTTGCCTGCCTTATCGCGTGGTGACGTAGACATCGTCAACATGACCAGTACCTACCCCAGTGGCACGGTACCGGCGTTGAACATCTTTACTCTGCCCTTCCTGTTTGACAGCACCGCCCACCTGAAACGTGCGCTGGACCAAGGCCTGTTCAAGCTGGGTGCTGAGCAAGAGCTGCGTGACACACATGATGCCGTGGTGCTGGGGCTGGCCCCCTGGGATCCGTACGAGTTCTACAGCCGCAAGACCCCGATCAACTCAGCTGCTGACGTGAAAGGCAAGGTCTGGGCCTCGACCAGCTCCATGGATGCACGCGCCCTGCAATTGCTCGGTGGCTCTCCCACAGGCATGCCGTCGTCCGAGCTTTACCTGGCCTTTGACCGCGGTGTGATCGACGCCACCCCACGCCCACTGCTGACCGGCATTGGCCGCAATCTGTACGAAGTAGCCAAATACGTTTCCATCGCCAACTTCGGTATCGATGTGTCCGTACTGACCATCAACCGCAAGAAGTGGGAATCCCTGCCACCTGATCTACAAGAGATCATCAGCAAAGCGGCCCACCAACGCGACCAAGAGCAGTTTGAACGCGTCAACGCCTTTGTGGATCATGCTCTGCAACGCTACGAGCAAGCCGGTGTGACCATCAACCGTGTTGAGACGGCCCAACTGGAAGAGATGCGTCAGCTGACCCGTCCCGCTATTGATGAATGGAGCAAGCAGGTCGATAACGGTCCCGCCTACCTGGAACTGATCGAAAAAACCCGCCAGCCCTGATCACGCGTGAATGCGCACCAGGTTAAAACCGGTGCGCACACCTCGTGTGGAGACACCATGAATCCATTTATTCATTCCCTGGGCGCATTTGCGCACGGCAGCAATCGCGTCGCCATTTTGGTGGCCGAAGTTGCACTGGCCGCCCTGATGATTGCCTGCTCCTACGGCGTCATTGCGCGCTACGTCTTTAATAGTCCCAGCATCTACATCACCGAAGTGTGCGTGTATTTACTGCTGGTCTGCTCCTGGCTATCTGTTGGCTGGGTCCATTTGGAAAGACGTCACGTCAGTGTCGAAGCCTTCCATATGAAGTTCTCGCCCCGCGGTCAACGCCTGGCTACCTGCATCTCGCAACTGTGCATTCTGTTTTTCTGCCTGGTGCTGTTGTGGGCGGGTATTTCGGTGGTAGAAACAGCCCTTGCGCGCAATTACCGTTCGGCCTCCATGCTGCGTTTCCCACTGTGGATGGCCTACGGCATGATCCCGCTGGGCGGCGCATTGCTGGGCCTGGCAACCCTGCGCCAGCTGTTCATTCCGAACAGCGTGGAATCCAACGACAGTATCAAGGAGTTCTGACATGGATTCCATGCTCATCTTCAGCCTGATGATGGCCTGCTTTGCCATTCTGATCGTCATCGGCACCCCCATTTTTGCCGCCTTAGGCGTTGCCAGTATTTCCGGCATTCTGATGAAATCCGGCCTGGGTGGCCTGGACGTCATTCCTGCCACACTGCACCGTGGCATGGCCAGCTACTCCCTGATCGCTATCCCGCTTTTTATCTTGATGGGCGAAGTCATTGCCCGCACCAGCATCGGTGGCAAGCTCTATCAACTGTTCTATCTGTGGTTGAACCGTATGCCCGGTGGCCTGGCCGTTGCCAGCGTGGGCAGCTCAGCCGTCTTCGGAGCGATGAGCGGGGTCAGCGTGGCGGGTGCCGCCACCATTGGCCGCTTTGCCATTCCTGAGATGCTCAAACGCGGCTATTCGCCCAGCCTGTCCGGTGGCACTATTGCGGCAGCCGGTGCCTTGGCATTGTTGATTCCTCCCAGCATTGGCTTTGTACTCTATGGCGAAATGGCGGATCAATCTATCGGCAAACTGTTTATTGGTGCCTTGCTGCCGGCCCTGATGGTTACCGTCATGATGGTGGTCTATGTGGTTCTGGTGGCGGTGTTCAAACCGGAATCCGCACCTCGCAATGCCGAAACCGTCACCTGGTCTCAAAAACTGGGGGCCCTGAAAGATATTTGGGCAGCCGCACTGCTCATTTTGCTGGTACTGGGCACAATCTATATGGGCATCGCCACGCCCACGGAGGCTGCCGGTATTGGGGCCGCAGGCGCGTTCATCATTGCCATTGCCTACAAGGAAATGAACTGGCACACGGCCATGCAGATTCTGCGTTCCACCGCCGTTACCAGTGGCATGATTTTGCTGATTCTGGCGGCCGCGCTGCTGTTTGGCTACATCATGACCCGCTTGATGATTCCCCAAAAACTGGTAGCGCTCATTACCGCTTCATCTCAGCCAGCATGGGTCATTTTAATATTCGTGCTGCTATTTCTGATTGTGGTGGGCATGTTTCTGGATATCGTTTCTCTTATCCTGATTACCACCCCTGTTTTATTACCCGTCATTGTGGCATTGGGTTATGACCCATTGTGGTTTGGGATTGTGATGATTATTGCCTGCGAAATGGCGGTGATCACCCCACCGGTCGGATTAAATCTTTATGTCATCAAGGGCATTGCCCCACAGATATCGCTGCAGCAAATTACACGAGGCGCACTGCCTTTTGTAGGCCTGGAGATTCTGGCGATTATCATTTTGACTATCTTCCCGGACATTATTCTTTGGCTACCTAGAACGCTTTAAAAAACAAAACCCGCCTTGTGCGGGTTTTGTTTTTCCATCCACGTTTTTTACGATGGCAGCATAATATTTGATTGCTTTCCGACTTTCTTTTTCTATACCAGAATCAATATCTGGAGGAAACAAGAATGGATAAGAACACATTTGCCGAACCGCCCCTAAAAGGCATCAAAGTCCTGGAGCTGGGTTCACTGATTGCCGGCCCTTATGCAGGCAGCCTGCTGGCCCAATTCGGTGCCGACGTCATCAAGATTGAACCGCCCGGCAAGGGCGACCCGTTGCGCCGCTGGCGTCAATTGCACAAGGACACGTCCCTGTGGTGGCGCGTGCAAAGCCGCAACAAACGCTCCATTGCGCTGGATCTACGCCAGCCAGAGGGCCAGCAGATCGCCCGTGAACTGGCCTTGCAAAGCGACATCATCATTGAAAATTTCCGGCCCGGCGTACTGGAACGCTGGGGCCTGGGCTGGGAGACGCTGCATGCGCTGAATCCGCGCCTGATCATGGTGCGCGTCTCTGGCTATGGGCAGGACGGCCCCTACCACCGCCGCCCCGGTTTTGCCGCCATTGCCGAATGCATGGGTGGCCTGCGTTATGGCACCGGCTACCCCGATCGCCCGCCCGTACGAGCGGGCGTCAGTCTGGGCGATACGCTGGCGTCTCTATACGGCACCATAGGTGCGCTGCTGGCCATGCACCATCTGCGTCAAGAAGGTGGGCAGGGCCAGATGATTGATGTGGCTCTATACGAATCGGTCTTTGCCATCATGGAAAGCCTGATCCCCGACTACCAGCTCAATGGCCATCAGCGTGAACGCACCGGGGCCAGCCTACCCGGTATTGCCCCCTCCAACACCTACCCGACCGGCGACGGCAAATGGGTGGTGATTGCCGCCAATAGCGATGCCATTTTTATTCGCCTGATGCAGGCCATGGGCAGACCCGATCTAGCCAGTAATGAACGCCTGTCCGACAACGCCGGTCGGGTTGAGCACAGCGCCATGCTGGACCAGACCATTGGCGACTGGACGAACGCACGCAGTCTGGACGACGTGCTGAGCGCCCTGGAGCAGGCCGAAGTCCCTAGCGGCAGCATCTACACCGCTGCCGATATTCTCCATGACCCGCACTATCAAGCGCGCGGCATGTTGGAGAAACACAAACTGGAGGACGGCCAGGAACTGACCATACCCGGCATTGTGCCCAAGCTAAGCCGCAGCCCTGGCGCTACCCAATGGTTGGGGCCCGAACTGGGCGAGCACACAGACAGCATCCTGCACGAGCTGGGCATGGCCCCAGAGCGCCGCCAAGCGTTGCGCGAACAAGGAATTGTGGAATGAATGCTGTATTAATTACTGACGTCACCTTGCGTGATGGCCTGCAAATCGTGCCCCACTGGGTGCCTACCCCGGATAAGCTGCGGATTGCCCAAGCACTGCCCCAATGTGGTGTTCGCAAGATTGAGCTCACTTCGTTCACCTCGCCTAAAGCTATCCCCTCGCTGGCGGATGCCGACGAGCTGGCCCGCCTGACAGCACGCAACCCACAGGTTTGCTACACCGCCCTGGTGCCCAACCTGCGTGGAGCACAGCGCGCTCTGGCCGCCAAAATGGATGAGCTGAATTTTGTATTTTCTGCCTCCGAAGCGCATAACCAGGCCAATTTGCGCATGACGATTGCACAATCCCTGGCACAGCTGGAGCCAGTATTAAGCGCAGCAGGCAGCACACCTGTGAACGTCTCTCTATCCACCGCCTTTGGCTGCCCCTTTACCGGTGCTGTTGCGCCTGTCCATGTCATTGCACTGATGCAGGAAGTCCAGCGTATGGGAGCCAGCTCCATCAGTCTGTGCGACACCACGGGCATGGGCTCACCCGCCGACGTAGAACGCCTAACCCAAGCCGCACTGAGCCTCTATGGCGAGCAGGGCGTAACTGGCCACTTCCACGATACTCGCGGGCTGGCTCTGGCCAATGCCTGGGCCGCGTACCGCGAAGGCGGACGGCGCTTTGATGCAGCACTGGCGGGCCTGGGCGGCTGTCCCTATGCCCCCGGAGCCAGTGGTAATGCCAGCCTGGAAGACATGGCCCATCTGTTCCAGATCAGCGCAGTGGAAACCGGCTTGAGCCTGGAAGCATTACAGCCCTTGGCCGAAGAAATTGCCGCACTGACGCAAGAACCCATACAAAGCCGCCTGCACAAAGCGGGGCCAGCCTACGCCTTGAAGGTGCGCCAATGAGCCAAGCCCGCACGCTTTTTCAGAAACTCTGGGATGCACACCGCGTCGCTGCGTTGGACGATGAGCACGATCTGATCTACATAGACCGTCAGTTGTTGTACGAAGTCACCAGTCCGCAGGCTTTTGAGAGCCTGCGTCTGGCCGGCCGCACTGTGCGCCGCCCTGATACCGCCTTGACCACGGTGGACCATAACGTGCCCACTCGCCGCCGCAATCAACGCCTGGACGATCCTTTAGCCCAGGCACAGATCGACCAGATGGAGATCAACAGCCGGGAGTTTGGCCTGCGCTATTTTGGACTGGATGACGAACGCCAGGGCATCATCCATGTGATCGGGCCAGAGCAGGGCATGACGCTGCCCGGCTCCAGCATCGTCGCGGGGGACTCGCATACCAGCACGCACGGCGCATTTGCGGCGTTGGCCTTTGGCATTGGCACCTCCGAGGTCGAGCACGTTATGGCGACTCAATGCCTGGCCGCAAAACGCATGCGCACGCTACAGGTAGATGTACAGGGCGAATTGCCTGCCACCAGTACAGCTAAAGATCTGATTTTGCACATCATTGCCCGCATGGGTGCCGACGGTGGACGCAACTGTGCCATCGAATTCACAGGTCCCGCCATTCGAGCTTTATCCATGGAAGGGCGCATGACCTTGTGCAATATGGCCATCGAGGCCGGTGCACGCATCGGCCTGGTCGCTGTAGACGACAAAACGCTGGACTATGTCCGGGGCCGCCCTCTGGCCCCCAAGGGCGCAGAGTGGGACAAAGCAGAGCGCTACTGGCGCACCCTGATCAGTGACGAAGGCTGTCACTACGACCAGCATTTGCTGATCGACGCCACCCAGGTTGCCCCCACCGTAACCTGGGGTACCTCGCCCGATATGGCCGCGGCCATCGACCAGCTTGTTCCTGATCCTCTAGCAGCCGCCACGAGCAAACAGGCTGATGCCCAACGCGCCCTGAACTATATGAATTTGCACGCAGGCCAGCCACTGGCAGGCATCGCTATCGATCGCGTATTCATCGGCTCCTGTACCAATGCCCGCATTGAAGACCTGCGTAGCGCCGCCGCCATGATTAAAGGCAAACAGGTCGCCAGCACGGTACTGCAAGCGCTGGTCGTTCCTGGTTCCGGTCTGGTGCGACGTCAGGCCGAACAAGAGGGTTTGGACCAGATCTTCACGCAAGCAGGTTTTGAATGGCGCGAGCCGGGCTGCTCTATGTGTCTGGGCATGAACGAGGACCGTTTGAACCCGGGCGAGCGCTGCGCGTCCACCTCCAACCGTAACTTTGAAGGCAGGCAGGGCGCTTTGGGCCGCACACATCTGATGAGCCCCGCCATGGCCGCCGCTGCCGCCATTGCAGGCCACCTTGTCGATATACGTCACTGGAACACCGTATGAACACGCCTTTCACCTCTGTACGTTCGCGCCTGATCGCCCTGGACCGCGCCAATGTGGACACCGACGCTATTTTGCCCAAGCAGTACATGACCTCGCTGTCCCGTACCGGCTTTGGGCAATATGCCTTTGATAACTGGCGTTACGCGGATATTGGCTACCCCGGAAAAGCACTGGAAGAACGTGAGCCGATCCACAGTTTTTGCCTGCATCAGCCCACCGCGCAAGGGGCCCGGATTCTGCTGGGTCGCGAGAACTTTGGCTGCGGCTCCAGCCGCGAACATGCTGTTTGGGCGTTAAGTGACTTAGGTGTTTCGGTACTGATCGCACCTTCATTTGCCGATATTTTCCGCAATAACTGCTTTAAAAATGGCATGTTACCCATACAGCTGGCCGCAGAGCAGATTGATGCTTTATTCACCGCTGTTGCGCAAAATCCGTGGAATGAATGGACGGTAGATCTGCAAGCCTGCATGCTGACCGGCCCCGACCAGCACATTCGTTTCCAGGTGGAGCCCGAACGCCGACACCGTCTGCTGCTGGCGCTGGACGATATCAGCGTGACGGAGCAAAAAATGGACCAGATCCACGCTTACGAACAACAACGCAGGGAACAGGAACCGTGGCTGTTTAGTTAAGCGCCATCAACTACACCAGCGATTACATCGAAGACTTGCAAGGCCAGGAGTTGCACATTCTGATCGGCAAGAACGACCCATCGGTGCAAACGCCAGGAGCAGGCGGTACAGGCGGTAAAGATACGATGTGGGTGGTTCGATCAATCTGGAGTCCAACGAGCTGGGCATGCACCACAAAACCCACTTTGCCGATAAAGCAGTGACCTTGCGGGCCAGCCTGGAAAACGTGGGCAATCAAGCCTACTGGGTGGTGCCTTTAAGCAATGGCCAAGGCTCGCCTCGTATGTTCCTGGCCTCGGCCACCATGAAATTCTAAGTAGGCCGGCGGCACTCCTGTTATCCAGTATTCCGTCTGGCTGACAGGATCTACGCAGGGCCGGTTCATGCGTGTATGCAGGCCCTGCTTTTCTAGTGTTTTAAAGTCATGGGCAGTACGCACCTAGACCCCGGCGGCCGCCCGCATCTTGCGCTGCGAAGCCGGTGCCAAGCC
>JBQEAN010000014.1:37380-69248 GCA_052109075.1 Alcaligenes sp.
GCACCTAGACCCCGGCGGCCGCCCGCATCTTGCGCTGCGAAGCCGGTGCCAAGCCTTCCGCCTCCCGATACTTAGCCACCGTGCGTCGTGCCAAAGTCAGGCCCTGGGCCTGCAAGAGGTCGGTAATCTGCTGATCCGACAAAGGCTTGCTAGGCGACTCATCACGAATCATCTGCACAATCTGCGCTCGTACCGAGGCGGCGGACATATCTTCCTTGCCATCGGTACTGGTCAGCGCCACGGTAAAGAACTGTTTAAGCTCCATGACGCCATGCGGGGTCTGCATATATTTCTGCCGCGTTGCGCGTGAAATTGTGGATTCGTGTAGATCCAGCTCCGCAGCCAGATCAGCCAGCTGCATGGGCCGCAAGGCCGACACCCCTTGGGTAAAGAATGCCTGCTGCATCTGCACAATCGCTTGCGCTACTCGCAAAATCGTTACGAAACGGCTGTGCACACTGCGCAACAAGCCCGTGGCTTTTTGACGCTCAGCCAGCAGGGCCGGATGGGCCTCAATTTCATAATTGTGCAGGTTCACCAACTGCAGCCGCGGCACCGCCAAGGGGTTCAGAGCGGCCTGCCAACGGTCTTTCGCACGAATCAGCAGCACATCTGGCACCACATAAGCCGAAACGTTTTGCGTCCAGGCACGGCCCGGCTTGGGGTCCAGCTTCAAGACCAGATGATGGGCGCGCTCCACCAGATCAGCTGAATAATGACCCGTACTGCGTTGTCGCAATTGACTGGGCGAGGCCAGGATGCTGACATGCTCGCGCACCAGGTAGCGGGCGCAAGCCAGCAAGGACGGCTCCAGCTGATCAGCCTGCTGCATCAGCTGCAAGCCCAGGCATTCAGACAGGTCCCGCGCACCTACACCGGCCGGCTCCAAAGACTGCACTTGGGCCAAGGCACAACGAAGATCACTTTCATCAATATCCAGTTCGTCGGGTAGGCAGGCCAGGACCTCGTCCAAGGACACGGGCAGGTAACCGTTATCGTCCAGTTCATCGATCAGTAGTTGTGCCAGCACCCGGTCACGGTCGCTCAAACGCAACAGTCCCAACTGCTCGCTGAGGTACGCGGCCAGGTCTTGGGCAATGGCCGATTCCGGGGTCCAATCCGGGTCATCCGAATCGCCCTGGTGCTTAGGAAACTCCAGGCTCGCCCACGAGGATTCCGCCTCGTCCGAAGCGGCTTCGGGCAATGGCTCGGCGACATCATCCGCCTGCACGTCCAGACGCTCCAGCAAGGGGTTGTCCAGCAAAGCTTGAGCCAATTCCTGCTCCAGCTCGGCCCCCGATAGCTGCAACACTTTAATAGACTGTTGCAATTGCGGCGTCAAAACCAGCGTCTGCTGCTGGCGTAAATCTAGTGACTGACGCGTAAGCATAGGTACAATCATTTCCATGAAAACCGACAACGCCCAGACACCCACCTCGAACGATAATCAGGCTCTGCGCAACACGCTTTTTAAGCTTTGCGCCACCGCCACTATTACCTGCACCGTGGTCACTATCGTGGTTGCCATTATCTGGTGGGACCTGCTCAACCGTCTCATCAGCTTCGGGCGTGGGCTGGACTACTCCGGCTTGCAAGCGCTCAGTATTCAAAACCTGGCGCTGATCAAGCAATACAACCCGTTTTTCTGGTGGACGGTTGTGGGCGTCATAACCCTCATTATTGCCTATCTTTTGTATGGCTTCGTACAAGCTGTCATGCGGCGCAACCAGCAACGCATTATCGACCAGACAACCGTGGCGCAACTGGCCCGCTCATTAAGTCGTCCGGCCCGTGAGGTGATTTTATGGTGCTGGCCCGACCAGCGCAGCCCGCTGACTGTGGGCGATTTACAACGCGCTTACGGTGAATTACGCGCAGGTCGCTTTAGCAAAATGGAACTGGCCGAGCAGCAAAGCCGCCTGTTACAGGCCGACTATGAACGCCACGAAGTACAAGCCTAAAGCTTGCCTTCCTGTTTTTTTTGTGTTTGACTTACGGTCATGACTCACGCACGCCAACCTTCCTACGCCTATCAGGGTTTCAGCCAAGCTGCTGAAACCGCCCTGTCGCGTTCCGTGCGTGACGGCCGTTCTGCGGCCCCTGCCTCCAGCCTATCCTGCCTGCTACTACTAGCGTCCGGTTGCCGGGCCTAGTGTCCTGTGGCAGTTCGGCAGCCAATTCTCAGCCACATCTACGTTATTTGTGCCGCCACCGGCCTACGTAAATGCTGAATCGCTGGTGACGGCAAGAAGTTATTAAACACTTTTTGTCCGACAGGTATCCCCATGGCAATGCTGAACAATCCCTCTCAAAAGTATCGTCCTTTTGTCGCCTTTGATCGCGACTTCGCTGAACGCACCTGGCCGTCCAAGCGCATCACCAAAGCGCCCATCTGGATGAGCACCGACTTGCGTGATGGCAACCAGTCCTTGATCGAGCCTATGAACGTGGCTCGCAAACTGCGCTTTTTCGAGCAACTCGTCAAAATCGGTTTCAAGGAAATCGAGGTCGGTTTCCCTTCCGCATCGCAGACCGACTTCGATTTCGTTCGCAAGCTGATTGAAGAAAACCGTATCCCCGAAGACGTCACCATTATTGTGTTGACGCAAGCGCGTGAAGACCTGATCAAGCGCACTACCGAAGCAGCTGCCGGTGCCAAGCGCGCCATCATTCACTTGTATAACGCGTGCGCCCCCGCCTTTCGCAAGATCGTCTTCAACTTGAGCAAAGACGAGATCAAGGAAATTGCCTTGACCGGCACCCGCTTGATCAAAAACGAAGTGGCCAAGTACCCGCAAACCCAATGGGGCTACGAGTACTCGCCCGAAGTGTTCAGCACCACCGAGCCTGAATTCGCCTTGGACGTGTGTAATGCCGTGGTCAAAGCCTGGGCTCCTGCCGCGAACGAGCGTGTCATCCTGAACTTGCCCGCG
Source organism: Alcaligenes sp. (assembly GCA_052109075.1). Lineage (GTDB taxonomy): Bacteria > Pseudomonadota > Gammaproteobacteria > Burkholderiales > Burkholderiaceae_B > Alcaligenes. The sequence goes on from JBQEAN010000014.1 coordinate 40,314, forward strand.
ACGGTTGAGGCCACCACGCCCAATATGTACGCCGACCAGATCGAATGGATGCACAACAATCTGGACCAACGCAGCAACGTCACCCTGAGCGTGCACCCGCACAACGATCGTGGCACCGCTGTAGCCGCCGCTGAATTGGCCGTGATGGCTGGCGCTGACCGTATCGAAGGCTGCTTGTTCGGTAGCGGCGAGCGCACCGGTAACGTTTGCTTGGTGACCTTGGCCTTGAACTTGTACACCCAGGGCGTGAACCCGGAGCTGGACTTCTCGGACATTGACGAAGTGCGTCGCACCGCCGAGTACTGCAACCAGTTGCCTGTACACCCACGTCACCCCTACGCTGGCGATCTGGTCTTTACCGCCTTCTCCGGCTCCCACCAGGACGCCATCAAAAAAGGCTTGTCCCAGCAAAAAGCCGACGAGCTCTGGGAAGTGCCTTACTTGCCTATCGACCCGGCCGACCTGGGCCGCAGCTACGATGCGGTTATCCGCGTCAACAGCCAATCGGGCAAGGGCGGTGTGTCCTACTTGCTGGAACAAGAGCACGGCCTGGTCTTGCCACGCCGCATGCAAATCGAATTTAGCCGCGCCATTCAACGTGTGACGGATTCCTCGGGTAAGGAAGTGACCACTGCCGACGTCTACGGTATTTTTGAATCCGAATACCTGAACTGCAAAAAGCACTACAAGCTGCTCAAGCACAACATCGTCAGCCAACCCCATGCCGACAGCGGCCAGCAATTCACGATTGAAGTGGATGTCGAGAAAGACGGTCAGGTTCGCACCTTGAAGGGGGCTGGCGAAGGTGCAATCTCTGCCTTTGTGAACGCGCTGGATCTGTCCATCAAAATCATGGATTACAGCGAGCACGCCATTGGCTCCGGTGCTGAAACCCGTGCCGCTGCTTACGTGGAAATGCGGATTGGCGACAGCCCATCGGGCTTTGGTGTCGGTATCCATGCCGACATCGTGACCTCCTCTTTCCTGGCGATCTTGAGCGCGGTTAACCGCCACGCCATCGCTCAGCACGAAACTGAGACCACAACGGCTTAATACCGTCTTTATGTCTCGCGTCTTGGGGGGGGATCCCACCCAAGACGCCCGCCCGGCTCACCCCAGCCGCGCCCGAATCGCTACTCGCAGCCGACTGATCGTCGCTCTGCCCGCAACCCGCTCACAAGGCGGGTTTTTCGTGGGTGAGCCAGAATGCCGCCGTCCATTCATGACATAAAAAAACCGGCCCCAAAGAGCCGGTTTTCGATTGTCTTGAACCTGAGTCAGTACGTAACCGCCAAGCCCGGCAGATCCACGGTGACCTGCATGGAACCCACCGCTTGCAGACAATGACGCGCAAACTCCTGGGCGCGCTCATCGTCTTGCGACAACAGCGTGTAACCCAGGGCATCGGCCACGCCCATGATTTTGTCCAGCAGAAGCACTTTGCCACTGGCCCGCAAAGGTTCACAGCCCAGCGCTTGCCAGGTTTGATCGAACCAGTCGCGTGATTGCTTGCCACTGTCCGGATCGATGGTTTGTATAGGTGTGACCAGCTCTATGTGCTGGCGAGGACTAAAGATCACAAGCACCATAGCGCTCATAGACGATCTCCGAAAAGAAATAGATCAACTTTGGAGCTTAAGCAAAGTCGGCCCTTCAAATTGTCGGCGAGCCGACAATTGAGGAACTACCAGGAGCTATCTGCGGGTTCCCACATCACGGGGACACCACTGTTATTGGCTTGACGCAACATATCCAGCAAAGGATAAGAGCGTTGACCAAAACTGACCGACTGCGAGATCGGGTGTTCTTTTTCCTGACCCTCGTCCTCGTGAGGAGCTTTTTTATGTTCCCGATCTTGTCCCACCGCTCTTTCGATATTGCCGATAGCGTCCGATAACTGCTCGGGGGTGAACACACCACGCTCAGGCAGACCATCAGGGTAGGAGCGCCCCGCGGCCCGGAGAATAGGCATGGCATGCTCAGCGAACATCAGAACATCAGCGGCGGCTTTGCTTTTAAAGACGACTAGCATACGGTTTCTCCTTATGGATCTTTGTGTTTCCGACTCGACTTTCAGGATACACACCCCTGCAAGATAGCAGGATTTCCCCCATCTTGGAGAGTCCTTCATGCTTGCCGCGCTTCTGCAATGGCTAATCCTGCTCATGGCCGCCTTGCCAGCCTGGGCTTGGTCGCAAAACACCCTGGAATGCCCCTTACCTCCGGCCTCGACCCAATGCGCGCCTGCTGCTGCGCTGGGAGAGCAAGCCGAACCCGCGCCAGATATGGGTTTGCTCAATCCTGTCAATTTTCTGAGTGGTCACAAATACCAGAGCGACACGGATCTGCCTCTTAGCCAAGCCTGGCCTTTGCTGCAATTGCAACGTCATTGGAATGGGCAAGGACGCAATCCCACGCCCACGCTTGGGCATACTGGTTGGGCCTTGAGTTACGACCTGCAGTTGCGCCAGCAAGGCCATGCCCTTTTCATGCCCGATGGGCGACAAACCCGCCTGTTCCCACCCGCACAAGCACAGCACTCTGGTTGGTTCTGGCAGGGTTCAGACGGCTTGGTGTTGCGCTTTAACGAACGGGGCTGGTTAATTCATGTCCGTGTACCCACCCAGCAATGGCTGGATATAGAGCGCTTGCCGGAGAACCACCCCCACGCTCAAGCGATACAGACTGTGCGTAATCATTTGGGGCAAACGTTAGCGCTGGATTGGGACCCGCACACCCAGGTATGGCCTCAAGCTCAAACTCAGCACAAAGACAACAGCATCAGTAAAGGTAGAGGCAGCGTCAATGCCCTCATTATTCAAACCCCTGCCGGGACGTTTCATCTGCATCTGGAAAAACACGATCAGCAAGTTTGGCTAGCCAGCGTCGGTCGACCCGACGGCATGCAACGCCTTTACCATCCAGCCCCGGTACCTTGGGCGCATCGTTTGGGCGGCAGTAGCCTGCAAGCGCCCGACCAACCCGCTCAACCAGTACAGGAATGGGAGTACGACGCACAAGGACGCGTCAGTCGCTTGATCTCTCACGCCTTCAATCAGGATTGGGGTGCACGTTATGAGCTGGGCCTGAGTGAATGGTCTATAGGCGCGGAGCGGCACCGTTTCCACTACCGTGACTATCAGGGTCAGAATCGGCTGCAGAAACTTGAAAGCCGCTTATGTGAAAGCTGCCCGACCCACAGCACAGAATGGCGGTACGACCCGCAAGGACGCTGGCTACAGACGGGGCCTTGGCGGGCTCAACGGCGTACAAATGGCTCGCTATCCCAGCTTCAACACAAGCAAGGCGGCTGGGGACCACTGATGCTGGATCTGGATGCACAAGGACGCCTGCAACGCTGGACAAGCGAGCAGCATGGCGGCGAAACACGCTATTGGAACCCGGCAGGTAAGCTGACGCGTATCGATTATGCGGGGCAAGGCTCACTTCAGATTCAATACGATCAGCAGGGGCGCTTAAGCCGCATTGATCACCAACAAGGGCATGAAACTGAACGCACTGAATTGGACTGGCTCGGCCCCGGTGCGCTGCGCATCCGCCATCCTTACGAGACGCAATGGCTCAAGCTACGTGCAGGCTTATTGCAGGAGCGCCGCCTGGAACGTAAGCACAGCCCCGAAAGCAGCTGGACCGAGCGCTTTGAGTACGACGAACAACACAGACTAACCCAATACACGCTGCCGGAAGGAGGGCAGATTCGCTATCACTGGAACGCCAATGGTCGTTTGCAATCGTTGGAATGGACGGATAAACAAGGACGCAGCCAGACAGTGATTCAAGCCCAAGAGCTAGGCTATGCCTGGGGCAATGGCCTGCAGCTGATGACTCATGCGATCCGCAACGGCCACACTGCAGACCTGATGCTCTTACAGCCGGATGGCAAGCCCGTCTGGACGCAGTCCCGCCGTCTGGATGAGCTGGGCAAGGTGCTGGAGGAACGACATGAATACCCGGTACTGCAAAAAACGCGTCATTGGCTATTGAACTACGACTCTCAAAACCAACTGACGGCCTTTCGTCAGGGGAAGACCGAGCCCGCGCAGTGGCTGGCGTGGAACCCAAGCGGCGCACTTGCCGCAAGCTCCCCGGGATCAACGGCTCCGATTCAACGTTCACCCACTGGGATAGCTACAGCAGTCGGTACGCTAAACCTGAACTACGGCCCCAACCGCCGCTTGCGACAGGTGCAGTCAGGCGATCACATTCTGGTCGACTATCAGCACGATGCCTTTGGGCAGCGGATCTGGCGTCAGCAAGATCAACAAGAGCGAGCCTTTTTCTTTCACGGCCAGCAACTGATGGCCGAGCTGGATTTATCTGCACGACCCGACCAGCTTGTTTCCCGGCGTTATCTCTATGCCGGGCTGACCCCGGTGGGCATGATTATCTATCAACCCGACGGGCAAGGGCAGTTGTACTACCTGCACAGTGATTTGATGGGAGCGGTACGACTGATTAGCAATCAACAGGCCCAACCGGTCTGGGTGGCGGACCTGAACCCCTTGGGGCAGGCCAATATTTTGTTGGAAGCCCTGGAGTTCAATCTGCGCTTGCCGGGTCAGTACGCAGAATCCACTACCGGTTGGCACGACAATCTGCTGCGTACGTATTTGCCCAGCCACGGCCAGTATCTGGAACCCGATCCCCTTGGGCCTTGGCCGCAAAGCCAGGCTGTGGGCTATGCCCAGCAACAACCGTTACGCCATATCGATCCCACCGGTCTGCTGCTGTTTGCCTTCGATGGCACACGGCAAGCCCCCATCACCAATAGCAATGTGTGGAAACTGTCGCAGTTGTATCAGGATGGCGCGGTGCACTACAGCGATGGCCCCGGTGATCCAGTGACTGCCGACTGGGATGCACTGACGGCCTGGCGAGCGGGTCGTATTCTGGAGTCTCAATGGAACAATTTTCTAAATCGCATGCAAGAGCAAGGCCCAACCCCGACGGCGATCCCTGTGGATCTATTGGGCTTTTCGCGCGGAGCAGCGCTGGCTCGGGACTTTTCCAATCGAATTCTGGACCATACCCAGCAAGGCTGGTTTGTCCTGAATGATCCACAACGTGGTGCTATTCGGGCCTGCATCACCCCTCGCTTTTTAGGACTATTCGATACAGTGGCTCAGTTCGGGTTAGGGGGCTGGAGCAACTCCCAATACCGGCTGGGCATCTCGGAAGCGTGGAGTTGGGTAGCGCACGCCGTAGCCATGCATGAACACCGTATTCTCTTTCCCTTAAGCGGTCTGGCCCAGGCCATGAACGCAGTGGAAATGCCGTTTATCGGCGCTCATAGCCAGATCGGTGGCGGCATCTTGCCCGAGGAGAACGGCGACATCAGCGATCTGGACAAAGTGGCTCTGGCCTGGATGCATTGGCAAGCCACGGCAGCAGGGCTGACGCTGGCCGAACTAGGCCAGACCGATCTGCGCGTACTGCACCCCATCTTGCAGGATATGCGCACACCTGGACTACGCCTGAGCACACAAGGAGTACGCCGTGTTGACTACCACGGTCACGACCAGGACCTGCTGTATCAAGACTCCCATCCTGCCTTGGGTCGAGAAGTACGCAACACACTGGAAAAGCTCATTACACGCTTCGATGGCTGGCGCCTGCGTGGCGACAATCAGGTCGGCTGGGTAGACATGGACGCTTACGATGCGTGGTTACAGAACCACCTGCGATGGGAACGCTAGGCTTCTTGAAAAGAATTTGGCGTCAAATCACGCTATCATGTGGGGCTATCCGGCGGGCCAATGTCGCGCCTTCCATCTGATGCGGGGACAACCCGCCTCGGTTGTCTTTCTACCAATCCAGACCTTTCCTATGCTTGCTGAGCAACAATCTCAATTAATCGCCTGCCTTCAGGCTGCCGTCCGTGCCATTTTGCCCGAGGCTGAACCCAACATCACGCTGGAGCGCCCCAAAGTGGCTGCGCACGGTGATGCAGCCTGCAATATTGCCATGCAACTGGCCAAACCAGCCGGTCGCAACCCGCGCGAGCTGGCTCAGCAAATTGTCGATGCGCTCTTGGCAGATCCTAACGCGGCCACTTTGCTGGCGGCAGCGGAAATCGCTGGCCCAGGCTTTATCAACTTCCGTCTGTCCACCGCCACGCATCAGGCTGTCTTGCAGACGATTGCCGAGCAGGGCGAGAACTTTGGCCATATTGCTCCCACCCAGGAAAAACTGATGGTGGAGTTCGTATCGGCCAACCCCACCGGCCCCTTGCACGTGGGCCATGCCCGTCAGGCGGCACTGGGCGATTCGCTGTGCCGCGTGTTCAGCTCGCAAGGCTACGACGTTACCCGCGAGTTCTACTACAACGACGCCGGTAACCAGATCGACAACCTGAGCACCAGCGTGCATGCCCGTGCCCGTGGCATCGAGCCCGACAGCGAACAGTTCCCCGCTGACGGCTACAAAGGTGACTACATCCTGGATATTGCCCGCGACTATCAAGCCGGAGCAACGGTTCAAGCGGCCGATGGCCAGTCCGTTACTGCCAGCGGTGATCTGGACAATATCGAAGACATCCGCCGCTTCGCCGTGGCTTACCTGCGCCGCGAACAGGATCTGGACCTGCAAGCCTTTGGTCTGAAGTTCGACAACTTCTACCTGGAAAGCTCGCTGTACACCTCTGGCAAGGTTGAGAAAACCGTGCAGGCCCTGATCGACGCTGGTCACACCTACGAGCTGGACGGCGCGCTGTGGCTGCGCACTACCGAATTGGGCACAGGCGACGACAAAGATCGCGTAATGCGTAAATCCGAAGGCGGCTACACCTACTTCGTGCCGGACGTGGCCTACCACGTGGCCAAGTGGGAGCGCGGCTTTCACCACGCCATCAATATTCAAGGCTCTGACCACCATGGCACCATCGCCCGCGTGCGCGCTGGCCTGCAAGGCCTGGGTCTGGGTATTCCCAAGGAGTTCCCAGCCTACATCCTGCACAAGATGGTCAAAGTGATGCGCAATGGCCAGGAAGTCAAAATTTCCAAACGCGCAGGCAGTTATGTCACCTTGCGCGACTTGATCGAATGGGTGGGCCAGGACGCTGTCCGCTTTTTCCTGATCCAGCGCCGTGCCGACTCCGAATTCGTGTTCGATATCGACCTGGCCTTGTCCAAGAGCGAGGAAAACCCGGTTTACTACATCCAGTACGCTCATGCCCGCATCAACTCTGTGTTGAACCAGTCGGCCGAGTTGCTGGACCAAGTGCCCCAGGCCGACATCTCGCCCCTGACCGCCCCCACCGAAATTGCCCTGTTGCAACGCCTGTCCGAATACCCCAATGTGCTGGCCCAGTCGGCTCGCGAGCTGGCTCCCCACCACATTGCTTTCTGGCTGCGCGATTGCGCCTCGGACTTCCACTCCTGGTACAACGCCGAGCGCGTGTCGGTAGACGACACGGCCTTGCGTCTGGCCCGTCTGCGTCTGGCCCAAGCCTGCGCCCAGGTCATTCGCAACGGTCTGAGCCTGCTGGGTGTGTCCGCACCCGACCGTATGTAAACCCATAGGCAGATATGGCAAGAGCACGTAAAAAATCCAGCGGTTCCGGCGGTACCTATACCGGCATTTTGATTGGCCTGATTCTGGGCTTGGGCGCTGCGGTGGCAGTCGCCCTGTTTGTCACCAAAGTGCCCATGCCCTTTGTAGACAAAGCCAGCCGGGACAACCCAACCGTTGCCTTGCCCGAAGGGCGGGATTTGCTGGACCCGAATCGGGACCTGTACGGCAGTTCGGCGGGCCAGACCCCGCCACCCGCCATCGGTGCCATTCCCGGCCTGACCTTGCCTCCTGTCACCCTACCCAGTATCCCCAAGCCTGCCGCTCCGGATGCCTTAGGCGACCTGATTGCCACCTTGCCCTCCATGGGCACGGAATCGGCACGCCAGCCCGACACACGCAACACGTCTCCAACCACACCGGCCGTGACAGCACCGGCAACCACCGCCGCGCCTGTTACCCAGGCGCCAGCAGCCAGCAAACCGGCAACTCCGACCCCAGCTGCTCCGACCGCTGCCAATAAGCCTGCAACAACATCTACTCCCTACTACCTGCAAGCGGGCGCTTTCCGCAACAATGCGGACGCTGAAGCCATGAAGGCGCGTTTGTTGATGCTGGGCTTTGACGCCTCGGTGCAAAGTGCCCAAGTGAATGGCAACACCGTCAACCGAGTGCGCATGGGCCCCTTCAAGGGCATAGACGAAATGAACCGGACCCGCAGCCGTCTGGCCGAGGAAAAAATTGATACTTCGGTCGTACGGCCCTAAGTAATTTGCTCTGACCGCAGGCCCAAGGTGAACTTTTCCGCCATTGAACAGGTCATAGACCTCATCTTCCCACTTAAGGAAATTGATTCATGAAGCTGAACGCATTGTTTGTACGATCCCTGGTCGGTGCCAGTCTGTTGGCTGGGGCGACCTTGTTGCCCGCCACCAGCGCGCTGGCTCAACAAGCCAACCAAGGCTACGTCACCCTGCCTGCGGCTCAGCCCTCGGACAGCGTGGGCAAAACGGAAGTGCTGGAGTTCTTCTCCTACAGCTGCCCACACTGCGCCATTCTGGAACCCAAGGTTGAGGCATGGTCCAAGACACTGCCTGACAATGTCGTCCTGCGTCGCGTACCGGTAGCTTTCAACGCCGGCATGGCTGACCTGCAAAAGCTGTACTACACCCTGGAAGCCATGGATCGTCTGGACCTGCATCCCAAGGTGTTTGACGCCATTCACCAAAAGCGTGAACGCATTTTTGATGCCAAGACCATCACGGCATGGGCCGCTCAACAAGGCGTAGACAAGGCCCGCTTCGAGCAGACCTTCAACTCCTTTGGTGTGCAGACCAAGGCCAACAAAGCCAACGAACTGTCCAACACCTACCAGATCCAGGGCACACCTAGCCTGGCCGTCGGTGGCAAGTTTGTGACTTCACCTGCACTGGCCAACGGCTACGATGAAAGCATCACCAAGGCTCAAGAGCTGGTGAACATGGTCACCAATCGCTAGTTTGCGATTCGGCTAGGCTATACCGCAAACGGCCCTCAAAACTGGAGTTCGATCCAGTTTTGAGGGCCGTTGGTTTTTCTGCTTCTATCATTGACTAAAGGCGGCTGATCAATACTGATCTCAGTGCACCATCAATGCCAATAAACCGTCGACACACCTTGCGTAAATTGAGTGCCCTGGCACCATGTAAGCCTGCAGCTACGCATGACTTGATAAAGAAATAACAGAACTTAAGCTTGCGCTGCTTTCTCGAAGGCTCGCGTCAGGTCAGCACACAAGTCATGGCTTGATTCCAGACCAATATGCAGGCGCACCAGGCTGTCCTGGCTGTCTTGCCAATAGCTGTGGCCGCTTAAGAAGGCCGTATCCACCAACTGCACCAAACTTTCAAAACCACCCCAGGAAAAGCCAATGCCAAAGAGCGTCAGGGCATCCACGAACACGCGGGCCTGGGCATTGCCCAGGCGGAGCTGCACCGACAGCATGCCGTTAGAGCCCGTACAATCGCGCTGCCACAGCGCATGGCCGGGATCTTGAGGCCAAGCGGGGTGGTAAATACGGGTGACTTCGGGGCGGTTATCCAAAAACTGGCAGACCGTTAAGGCATTGGCTGCACTTTCACGCATACGGATGGGCAGGGTGCGTACACCGCGCAGTGCCAGCCAAGCGTCGTCCGCGCTGATGGAAAAGCCCAGGGCATAGTGATTGTCGTGCAAGCGCTTGTTGATGGCCGGGTCTGCCGACATCACGGCCCCCAGCATCAAATCGGAATGGCCCGCCACGTATTTGGTGCCCGCGACGATGGACACATCAAAACCCAGCTCCAACGGGCGATAGATATAGCCTGAGCCCCAGGTATTGTCAGTGGCCAGCAGCAGATTATGCTTGCGGCCAAACTCGGCCAAAGCAGGCATGTCCAACATCTGCATCAGCAAAGAGCCGGGCGACTCCACATACACCATGCGGGTGTTGTCTTGCAGGTGGCGCTCCATCTCCTCGGGCGTGGGCGCACAAAACGTGGCTTGTATGCCCATGCGACGCAGCACGGTTTTTTCCAAGTAACGCACCGGGCCGTAAGCACTGTCGGCAATCAGCACGTGATCGCCAGAATCCAGCAAGGCCAATAGGCCCAGGGTGATCGCGGCCATGCCGGACGGTGCCAGCAAGGCCTGGGTGGCAGACTCCAACTGACAAAACACCTGCTCCAGCGCCGCATGGGTATCCATGCCCGAGCGCCCATACGTCACCGCACGTTTTTCTGGATCAGCCTTGTCGGCCTGGGCCCGGTCCAAAGCATCCAGGTTGCGAAAGCGCACCGTGCTGGTGCGCATAATGGGCACAGCTACCGGTGCCGCATCAGTATGCGGATCGAAGGGGGCCAAACCCGTATGTTGCAGGGCGGTATCCAGGGCGAGATCAGAGCTCATAGTATCGGCAGGCGGTAGCAAGAAAAGCTCTACGCTACCACAGGCCAGGATGCTCAGTCGCCTACGCCCCTTTCACTATATTGCGCCCCCTTATTAAGCAGGAAGCGCAAGCAGCTCATCGCTTAGATACGCTGGAAGCGGTAGACCCCGTCCTCGCCCATATCACGGCGCAAACGATCGTCAAAGTACAAGGCATGTAAGTGGGCGATAGCCTCGCCCATCGCGAAAGTCATCTGGTGCGAATCCAACTTGCGGTGGAACAGCACAGGCAAGATATCTGCCGCCGTACAGGGCTGAGCACAGGCTTCCAAGACTTCTTCCAGGCGCTCGGCATGGTGTTCCTGTTGCTGACGAATACGTTCGTGCATGCCACGGAAGGGCTTGCCATGCGAAGGCAGCACCAGGGTGTCGGGTGCCAGGTCCTGATAGGACTGCAAGGAGTCCAGATACAGAGGCAGCGGATTGGCAAAAGGCTCGGTATCAAACACGCTGATATTGGTGGAGATCCGCGGCAAGAGCATGTCCCCGGAGATCAGCACCTTCAGCTCTTCACAATACAAAGACATATGTTCGGGCGCATGGCCGTAGCCCACGATCAAGCGCCAGGGACGACCCGCAATCACCACGCGCTGACCATCCAGCAAACGCACAAAGCGGTCAGGCACCGACGGCACCATAGACGGGTAGTAGTCGCCACGGCTGCGGATCTGCTCGCGGGCCTTTTCATCCTGCAAACCATGACGCACAAAGTGAGCCTCAGCGACGATTCCATTGGGGCCGCCAGCCTCATCACCCGTTTTAAGCCCGGTACCGGACCACAACTTAGCAATGGCATAGTCCGTCATGCTAATCCACAGCGGTGCATTCCAACGCTGACACAGCCAATCGGCCAGACCGACATGATCAGGGTGCATATGCGTGACGATCACACGCAGCACCGGCAAGCCGTCCAGCTCGTTCTGGAAAACTTGTTCCCACAATTCACGCACTTCCGGACGGGCAACCCCACAGTCCACAACCGTCCAGCCTTCGCGGCCCTCGATTTGGTCGCGCAATAGCCACAAATTGATGTGATCCAGCGCAAAGGGCAAAGGCATACGCAGCCAGCGCACCCCCGGCGCGACTTCCAGGCTGCCGCCTGCAGGGGGCAGGGTATCTGCCCAGGGATAATTCAATTTTTGTTCGTTAGGATTCATGCTCGCTCCAAAGAATGGCTCTTGTCGGGCGTAAGGGCAGACCATACTACAAGGCCCTGGTTCGCACCCCGGCTCTATGGCATGATAGTTTACGTTTACGTAAATCACACTAAAAATGACAACGACAACCTGGACAATATCGGATCTGGCGCACGAGTTTGGCATCACGCCTCGTACCTTGCGCTTCTATGAAGATCAAGGGATCTTGAGCCCACTGCGCCAAGGCACACAACGTATCTACCAACCCCGCGATCGTGCCCGCCTGAAGCTGGCCCTGCGTGGCAAGCGGCTAGGTCTGCAGTTATCGGAGATTCTGCGGCTAATCAATATGTATGAATCCCCGATGGACACCGCCTCCCAGCTCAAGCACTATCAGGCTGTCCTGGACGAGCACCGCTTGCGCCTGGAACGCCAACGGCAGGACCTGGACCAGACCTTGCAGGAAATCCAGGCCCAGCTCGACATCTGCCACAACATGAGTGAACAACTGAAAACCGAAGCCCGCTAAGGGAAAACCCATATATATGACGTTTACGTAAACGTAATATAAATACACATCCCCAACCCATTTATTTCCACGGAGTGTTTCATGAGCCTGCCCGGCCTGAATTTCGATCTTGGCTCCGACCTGGACATGCTGCGCGACGCTGTCGCCGACTTCTCCCAGGCCGAAATTGCCCCCTTAGCGGCTCAGCTGGATCACGATGACCAGTTCCCCATGCACTTGTGGCAGAAGTTCGGCGAGATGGGTTTGCTGGGGATGACCGTTAGCGAAGAATACGGTGGTGCCAATATGGGTTACCTGGCGCACATGATCGCGATGGAAGAAATCTCGCGGGCCAGTGCCTCGGTCGCTCTGTCCTATGGCGCCCATTCCAATCTGTGTGTGAACCAGATCAACCGCAACGGCACTGAAGCTCAAAAACAAAAATACCTGCCCAAGCTGATCAGCGGCGAGCACATTGGTGCTTTGGCCATGAGCGAGCCCGGTGCCGGCTCTGATGTCGTCAGCATGAAGCTGCGCGCCGAGAAAAAGGGCGACCGCTATGTGCTGAACGGCTCCAAAATGTGGATTACCAACGGCCCGGACGCTGACACCTTGGTGGTCTACGCCAAGACCGACCCACAAGCGGGTTCGCGTGGCATTACCGCCTTCCTGATCGAAAAAGGGTTCGCCGGTTTTTCCGTCGCCCAAAAACTGGACAAGCTGGGCATGCGCGGCAGCCACACCGGCGAGCTGGTATTCCAAGACTGTGAAGTGCCTGAAGAAAATGTACTGGGCCAAATCAATGGCGGCGTCAAAGTGCTGATGTCCGGTCTGGACTACGAACGTGCCGTGCTGGCCGGTGGCCCGCTGGGTATCATGCAAGCCGTCATGGATGTGGTGGTACCGTACATTCACGACCGCAAGCAATTCGGTCAGGCCATTGGCGAGTTCCAGCTGATTCAAGGCAAGATTGCCGATATGTACACGACCCTGCAAGCCAGCCGGGCCCTGTGCTACGCCGTGGGCAAAAACCTGGATCGCCTGGGTGCCGGCCATGCGCGCTCCGTCCGTAAAGACTGCGCCGCCGCCATTTTGTACAGCGCTGAAAAAGCCACCTGGATGGCGGGTGAAGGCATCCAGATCCTGGGCGGCAACGGCTACATCAACGAATTCCCCACAGGCCGCCTGTGGCGCGATGCCAAGCTGTACGAGATCGGCGCAGGCACCAGCGAAATCCGCCGTATGCTGATCGGCCGCGAACTGTTCGCTGAAACCGCCTAAAAAGGCAAAGGCATGTCCAACCCTGATTTTGGCGAAACCACTGTCATCACCCCGGTTCACAAGCCGGGGCTGACGGCTATCCAGGTGGCCCAGGCCATGCTGGACGGTTTTAATCGTCACTATGCGCTGTTTCGCTACAGCGCCCAGCGCGCCAAGTCTCTGTACGAGTCAGGCGACTGGCAGGGTATCCAGCAACTGTCGCGTGAACGTATCGAGTACTACACCACACGCGTGCGTGAATGCGCGGCCATGCTCAGCCACACCCTGCGCCTGCATCAGCCCGACCCGGCCAGCCCGGCGCACTTGGATGATGTCCAGCAACAACTGTGGCTACAAGCTAAAGCAGAATTTGTACGGCTGCTCTCGGGCCACCGTCAGCCTGAATGCGCAGAGACCTTCTTTAATTCCGTCTCCTGCCGTGTGCTACACCGGCATTACTTCCGCAACGAATTCATTTTTGTACGGCCTGCCGTTGCCACAGACTATCTGGACGGCGCGTTACCTTCGTACCGGGTCTACTACCCCACCGAAGAAGGTCTGGAAGCCAGTCTGACCCATATGCTGGCCGATTTCGGTCTTGCCGCCCCCTTTGCTGACCTGCCGCGCGATGTGCGCACGCTGGCCCGCATGGCCTTACGCCAGCTGTGCCGCCGCCTGCCGCGTGGTTATGGCTCGCGCATCGGCTCGGATTGCCAGATTCAGGTGCTGAACTCCCTGTTTTTTCGCAACAAGGGCGCCTATGTGGTGGGCCGCCTGATTAATCAAGGTGAAGTGCTGCCGTTTTCGATTGCCATCCTGCATCGTCCCTCGGGACATTTACATATAGACGCGCTGCTGCACACCACCGACGACCTGTCCACGCTGTTCAGCTTTACCCGCGCCTACTTTCTGGTCGATATGGAAGCACCGTCGGCCTACGTGGATTTCCTGTCCAGCCTGCTGCCACGCAAGCCCAAGGCCGAGCTATACACCGCCATCGGCCTGCAAAAGCAGGGCAAAACCCTGTTCTACCGCGACTTTCTGCACCACCTGTCGCATTCACATGATCACTTTGATCTGGCCCCTGGTATTGCCGGGATGGTGATGACGGTATTTACCTTGCCGTCCTATCCCTATGTATTCAAGCTGATCCGTGACCGAATTCAAAAACAGGGCATGGACCACGCCACCGTGCGCAGCAAATACCAGTTGGTCAAAAAGCATGATCGTGTCGGGCGCATGGCGGACACCTGGGACTACGCCCAGGTTGCCTTGCCCAAAGCGCGTTTCTCGCAAGCCTTGCTGGAAGAGCTGCGGCGCGAAGTACCCAGCTTGCTGGAGGAATCTGAGGACACCATCTTGCTGCGTCATGTGTACATCGAACGCCGCATGACGCCACTGAACCTGTACCTGAACAAAGCCAGCGACCCCGCTTTGAATGCCGCCGTGGAGCAGTACGGCAAGGCAATTCGCGAACTGGCCGCCGCCGACATTTTCCCTGGCGACATGCTGTTCAAGAACTTTGGTGTCACCCGTCTGGGCCGCGTTGTGTTCTATGACTATGACGAAATCCAGCACATGCGCGAGATGAACTTTCGCGTCATCCCGCCCGCGCCCAATGAAGAGGCCGAAATGGCCAGCGAGCCCTGGTACCCCATCGGCCCGAACGATGTATTTCCCGAAGAATTCGGCTATTTTCTACTGACCGACCCGCGCATCCGCAAAGCTTTCATGCTCCACCACGCAGAATTGCTGGAACCTGAATGGTGGACTCAGTGCCGCTTGCGAGTGACGCAAGGCCGGATCGAAAATATTTTTCCATACAACAAAGATCGGCAGCTGCATGAGTTTGCCAAGCGCGCGCCGGTCTCCTCTTTGCAACCAGGAGTCTTTCATGACTAATTCCGTTGTCATCGTCTCGATCGCCCGCACGCCTATGGGCGGCATGATGGGTAGCCTGTCTGATCTGGCCGCTCACGAACTGGGCGCCGTCGCCATCAAGGCGGCGATGGAGCGCTCGGGCATCCAGGCCGATAAGGTCGACGAAGTGATTATGGGTAACGTGCTGCAGGCCGGACAGGGCCAAGCCCCCGCTCGCCAGGCGGCGCTAGGTGCCGGACTGCCCCAGGGCGTGGCGTGCACCACCATTCATAAAGTATGTGGCTCGGGCCTGAAAGCCGCCATGTTTGCCCACGACCTGCTCAAAGCGGGCAGCGTGGATGTGGTGGTGGCTGGCGGTCAGGAAAGCATGAGCAATGCGCCTTACCTGCTGCTCAAAGGTCGTGAAGGCTACCGCTACGGCCACTCCACCGTATATGACCACATGGCCATGGACGGCCTGGAAGACGCATACAGCCGTGGCACCGCCATGGGTGTTTTTGCCGAAGATTGCGCCAGCAAATACGAGTTCAGCCGCGAAGAGCAAGATGCTTACGCACTGGAATCGCTGCGCCGCGCTCGCCAAGCCAGCGACGATGGCAGCTTTGAATGGGAAATTGCCCCGGTGACCATTGCCGGTCGCAAGGGTGATGCCGTCATTGCCAAGGACGAAGCCCCCGCCAAAGCCATGCCCGAGAAAATCCCGACTCTGCGTCCTGCCTTCAAGAAAGACGGCACGATTACGGCTGCCAACGCTTCGTCCATTTCGGACGGTGCCGCCGCCATGGTCATCACCACCGAAGACAAGGCCAAAGAACTGGGCGCAACGCCATTGGCCCGCATTGTGGCTCACACCCAGCATGCTCAGGAGCCAGCCTGGTTCACCACCGCTCCGGTGGCCGCTATTCAGAAGCTGCTGGATAAAACCGGCTGGAGTGTGGCCGATGTGGATCTGTTCGAGATCAACGAAGCCTTTGCCGTAGTCACGATGGCCGCCATGAAAGACCTGAACATCCCGCACGACAAGGTCAATATCCACGGTGGTGCCACTGCCCTGGGTCACCCCATCGGTGCATCGGGTGCTCGCCTGCTGGCTACCTTGATCGGCGCACTGCGCAAAACCGGCGGCAAGCGCGGCATTGTCTCGCTGTGCATTGGTGGTGGCGAAGCCGTCGCCCTGGCCGTCGAGCTGGTTTAAAGCAAGCTCATCAGCCGGGCTGCGGCCCGGCTGACTACATGGGCTTTTCTCTGTTCTCTTTCCAGGCACGCCATGTCAGTTATTGAATCCCGCATCAATCCGCGTTCCCAAGAATTTCAGGACAACGCCTCGATCATGCAGGCCCTGATCCTTGATCTGCGCCAAAAGCTACAGACAACCGCATTGGGCGGATCGGAATCCTCTCGGCAACGCCATATTGGCCGCGGCAAACTGCTGCCCCGCGAACGTGTCGAGCGCCTGCTGGACCCCGGCACTCCCTTTCTGGAGTTGTCCCCCCTGGCGGCTCACGATGTGTATAACAACGAGTCTCCGGGCGCAGGCGTCATCACAGGCATTGGCCGCATTGCAGGCATTGAATGCGTGGTAGTTTGCAACGATGCCACGGTTAAAGGCGGCACCTATTATCCGCTGACCGTCAAAAAACATTTGCGTGCCCAGGAAATTGCGCAACAAAACAATCTGCCGTGTGTGTATCTGGTGGACTCGGGCGGTGCAAACCTGCCCAATCAAGAGGATGTGTTCCCGGATCGGGATCACTTTGGCCGCATCTTTTACAACCAGGCCAATATGTCGGCCCAGGGTATTGCCCAGATTGCCGTGGTAATGGGTTCGTGTACCGCTGGCGGTGCCTATGTACCCGCCATGAGCGATGAGTCCATCATCGTGCGCGACCAGGGCACTATCTTCCTGGGTGGCCCTCCATTAGTGAAAGCCGCAACGGGCGAAGAAGTCAGCGCCGAAGATCTGGGCGGCGGCGATGTACACACGCGCCTGTCCGGCGTGGCCGACCACCTGGCCGAGAACGATCTGCATGCGCTGGAACTGGCACGCCGTTGCGTCGGTCGCCTGAACCGCGAAAAGAAGCTGCCTTGGCCGCTGAAAGAAGTACGCGAGCCACGCTACGACCCGCAAGAGCTGAACGGCATTATTCCTGCCGATACCCGCAAGCCCTACGATGTGCGCGAAGTGATCGCCCGCATTGTGGACGACTCGGACTTTGACGAATTCAAGGCTCGTTTTGGCACGACGCTGGTCACCGGCTTTGCCCATATTCACGGCATGCCCGTGGGCATCATCGCCAATAACGGCATTCTGTTCTCCGAAGCAGCACAAAAGGGCGCGCACTTCATTGAACTGTGCTGCCAGCGCAAGACACCCCTGGTGTTCTTGCAGAACATTACCGGCTTTATGGTGGGCCGCAAATACGAGAACGAAGGTATTGCCCGCCACGGTGCCAAGCTGGTAACGGCTGTGTCGACGGCTGCTGTACCCAAATTCACCGTGATCTTGGGCGGTTCTTTCGGTGCCGGTAACTACGGTATGTGTGGTCGCGCATTCAGCCCGCGCCTGCTGTTTCTTTGGCCCAATGCCCGCATTTCGGTCATGGGAGGGGAACAGGCTGCCAGCGTGCTGGCAACGGTGCGCCGCGACGGCCTGGAAGCCCGTGGTCAAAGCTGGAGCGCCGAGGAAGAGGAAGCCTTCAAAGCCCCTATCCGTGATCAGTACGAACATGAAGGCCACCCCTACTACGCCACCGCGCGTTTGTGGGATGACGGCATCATCCAACCTTCGGACACCCGGCGCGTTTTGGCCCTGGGCCTGTCCGCCGCCTTGAACGCCCCTATTGAAGACACCCGCTTTGGCGTGTTCCGCATGTAAGACAAGGAGACCCTGTGTTTCAGACCCTGCTGATAGCCAATCGCGGTGAAATTGCCTGCCGGGTGGCCGCTACCGCCCGGAAACTGGGGCTGCGTACCGTTGCCGTCTATTCCGACGCGGACGCCGACGCTCAGCATGTACGTGCTTGTGATCAAGCCGTGCGTATTGGTGGCCCCGAGCCACGCGACAGTTATTTAAAGATAGACGCCATTCTGGAAGCCGCCCGTGCAACGGGCGCTCAAGCGATCCACCCTGGCTATGGTTTTCTTTCCGAGAACGAGCACTTTGCCCGTGCTTGTGAAGAAGCCGGCATTATTTTTGTAGGCCCCCCTGCGCAAGCCATTGCGGCCATGGGCAGTAAATCCGCCGCCAAGTCCCTGATGGAAAAAGCCGGTGTGCCTTTGGTACCCGGTTACCACGGCGACAATCAAGACCCGGACTTCCTGCACCAGCAAGCCGACCAGATCGGCTACCCCGTGCTGATCAAAGCCAGTGCCGGCGGTGGCGGCAAGGGCATGCGCATTGTGGAAGCGTCCGGCGCATTCCTGGAAGCCTTGCGCTCGTGCCAGCGTGAAGCGGCCAGCAGCTTTAGCGACGACCGCGTGCTGATCGAACGCTATGTCACCAAACCCCGCCATATCGAAATCCAGGTCTTTGGTGACCAGCACGGCGGATACGTGTACCTGTTCGAGCGCGATTGCTCGGTACAGCGCCGTCACCAGAAAGTGATTGAAGAAGCTCCCGCACCCGGCATGACACCCGAACGTCGTCAGGCGATGGGTGAGGCCGCCATTGCCGCCGCCCGTGCCGTCAACTATGTAGGTGCAGGCACCGTAGAGTTCATCGCCGAGCAAGACGGGCGTTTCTACTTCATGGAAATGAACACCCGCCTGCAAGTGGAACACCCGGTAACCGAGCTGATTACCGGCCACGATCTGGTGGAATGGCAATTGCGTGTGGCCGATGGCCAGCCTTTGCCCGCCAAACAGGAAGAACTCAGCATCAATGGTCATGCCATTGAAGTACGTATCTACGCCGAAAACCCGGATAAGGACTTCCTGCCTTCCATCGGTACGCTGCGCAGCTTGCAGTATCCCGCCCATGCGTCTTTCACCTCCGGTGATGTGCGTATCGACAGTGGTGTGCGTGAAGGCAGCGTCATCAGCCCTTTCTACGATCCCATGATCGCCAAGGTCATTACCCACGGAGCAGACCGCGAGCAGGCTCGTCGTCGTCTGATTCGCACGCTGGCAGACACCCAGGTGGCCGGGGTACACACCAACAAGACCTTCTTGCAGCGCTTGCTGGGTGATGAAGCCTTTGCCCAGGCCGATCTGGATACAGGTCTGATCCCACGCCGTCACGATGCGCTGTTTCCCAGCAATCAGGACGTTCCGGACTCGGTGCTGGCCTTTGCGGCCTGCGCCGTGCTGACGCACCAAGGCCTGAGCGGGCAAGCGGCAAAATCCGACCCATGGGCCATGCATGACGCCTGGCGGCTCAGTGGGGACTACGATCAGAAAGTGGCTCTTCAACTGGGCGAGCAAGCCCATGAAGTGCTGCTGCAGCGTCGCGAGAACCAATGGCAGATCACGCTGGGTGACATGCAACACACGCTGCGCTGGCAAGCCGAACTCACAACCGGCCTGGCCAAGACTCTGACTCTGCGCCTCTGGCTGGATCAAATTGAGTACCGCGCCCACGTCTTGCAGGATGGCGACCAGCTGCAAGTGGCCCAGGCCGGTTCAGACTGGACCCTGGCCGTGGTCGACACCTTGGCCAGCGCCGGTACCAACAGCCAGGAAGCTCACGGTGGCCGTCTGACCGCACCCATGCCGGGCAAGATCATTGCCCTGAATGTGGAGCCCGGCACCCGCGTCAAACAGGGTGATGTGCTGCTGGTAATGGAAGCCATGAAAATGGAGCACTCCATCCAGGCCCCTGCTGATGGCACCGTCGCCGAGCTGTTTTTTGCGGTGGGCGATCAGGTGCCCGAAGGCGCGGAACTGGTCACCATGGAGAGCTAAAACCTGAGCATTTCAGCCCGCGCAAAACGTATTGCCGGGCTGAAAAAACAGGCGTAAAGTCGCATTAACAAGAGCCCCTGCGGGGCTCTTGCCGTTAAGAACGACTCATGACTGCCCAG
Source organism: Alcaligenes sp. (assembly GCA_052109075.1). Taxonomy (GTDB): domain Bacteria; phylum Pseudomonadota; class Gammaproteobacteria; order Burkholderiales; family Burkholderiaceae_B; genus Alcaligenes. The sequence continues at coordinate 60,614 of JBQEAN010000014.1, forward strand.
CCTCTTACCCCTTACTGCGGTCGCTTTGCGCCTAGTCCCAGTGGTCCTCTGCACGAGGGCTCATTGGTCGCCGCCATGGCCAGTTACCTGGATGCCCGTGCCCAACACGGGCGCTGGCTCTTGCGTATTGAAGATATAGACACACCACGGGTTGTAACCGGGGCCGACCAGATCATCCTGCAGCAATTACAAGGTCTGGGTATGCACTGGGACGGCGAAGTGCTGTGGCAAAGTCAGCGGCTGGCCCGCTATCAGGAAGTCTTTGACCACCTGCGTGAGCAAAACCTGGTCTATGGCTGCATTTGTACCCGTCAGGAAATCCTGGCCGCATCGCTGCCCGTCGCCCCGAACTTGCACGAACACCCTTACCCTGGCACCTGCCGTCACGGCATCCCGGCTAATCGTGCCACGCGCGCCTGGCGCCTTCGGGTACCCGAAGGTATCGAACACTTCACGGATCGCTGGATGGGGCCGCAGCAACAGGACGTTGCCAAGGAAGTGGGGGACTACATACTAAAACGGGCCGACAAACGCTGGGCCTACCAGCTTGTGGTGCTCATTGACGATGCTGATAGCCAGATCACCGATGTCGTCCGGGGCGCCGACCTGCTCAGCTCCACCGCCCGCCAGCGTGTCCTGCAAAAAATATTGGGCCTGCCCCTGCCGCGCACCCTGCATGTGCCATTGGCCTGCGACAGCCAGGGCCGCAAGCTCTCCAAACAGAACCATGCCCCAGCCTTTGATCTGGAGCATCCGCTGAACACCCTGAACCGGGTCTGGGCCTTTTTAGGCTTTGCACCTCTGGTGGCGAACACACTGGACGAGTTCTGGAGCCAGGCCGTCAGTGCCTGGGCACACCGCTTCCCGCTGCCTATGCCCCAAAGCCCGAACACCTGACCTGGATGCTGGATGCCGTCCTTCAGGCTCCACAGCCCCACTTACAAGGTTTCAAATAAACGACAGTTTCTGCCCCAACAATCGATTTATGTTTCAATCGTAGAGACACTCGGCCCTAACCGGCCCCAGCCAGAGCAAAAACAGGCAAAAGACGGCCTGAAAACGCTAGGCAAGACCCTTTCATCTCCTGAGCCCCCCATTTGCCCCCTATCGCAAATCAGCGTAAAGTTTGGTCACTGGTTACCGAAATCACGCAGTTTTTTTAATCACTTAGGACGGCAACCTTATATCCATGTTTGATATCCTGGTTTATCTATTCGAGACGTATTACAACCCCCAGTCCTGTCCCAAGGCGGAGGTTCTGGCCCACAAATTGGCCGCTATTGGCTTTGAAGACGAGGACATCAACGACGCACTAGGCTGGCTCCATGCACTGGGCGAGACCTCGCAACAGTGTCAGCCTACGGCTCAACTCAGTCCCATCAGTCAGCGTATTTTTTCTGAGCACGAACAGCATGTGCTGGGCGCTGATGCCATGGGTTTCATCACCTTTTTGCAAAACTCCGGCGCTCTTACCGCCCACCTGCGCGAAATTTTGATTGAAAGCGCCATGACGGTGGATGAAAGCCCCGTGTCTTTGGACAAAATAAAAATTGTTGCCCTGATGGTTCTCTGGAGCCACGAAGCCGAGATCGATCACCTGATCTTTGAAGAGCTGCTCAGCGACGACTCCACCCGTCAGTCCCACTAAGCACCCTTATTCAGGAAATTCTTTTTGCTCACGAAGCGGCCCTCTTTCAAGATGAGCCATTCACGAACCTAAAGATAAGGCCCGAATCCGATGTATTGTCGGATTCGGGCCTTTTTCATTCTGCTGTCTCGTCTTTCATCCGCATGGTTCTTTTTTGCTGGCACCCACGGCCCCGCAGGTGCCCAACCCTGACGAATACAAGAAAAATCCACTTGGCGTGTAAATAAACCAAGCGGGTCACACACTTACTTTATTTCCTTCCCGTCCTGATCCACCATGCCGCGCAGCAGACTTTGCCCGTCCTCTGTCACGGCAAACTCCCCATAGCGGGCAGCCTCAAAACGCTCTGCCGAGCCTTCTGCAAAGAACCAGGCGTTGGTACCGGGCGACCAGTTATTACGGTGACGGCGCATCCGTATGCGCACGATATCGGCGGGTTCAGCAATAGGGCCTTCCTCAACCCACAGGCGTTCCTGGCCATCGTGCTTTATATAAACCCCTTTAAATTGCGCGACCTTGTTCTGATCCAGTTGCACCCCGACCGTCACCCAGGTCTGCGACTGAATTTGAGCCACCAGGTCTTTGGGCAAGCGCCAGGCCACATAGGACATTTTCTGAGACAAGGCGAAGTCCAGGGCCATGTAATCACCCTGCATCAAGGAACGGGGATCGACGGGGGCCAGTTCCAGCAAGACAGTCTGCCCCTGCGTCAAGATCCGTTCTTTCTGCGCAATCACTGTATTAGCGACACCCAGCACCAAGACCGTGCCGAGCAATACGCTGGCCACAATGCCTTTAGGGGCCGCTTGCACAGTTGATTCGGCTCCCGCCGTCTTACGTCCCAACTGCCCCAGATAGGCTAGAACCAGGCAGCCTGCGCCTGTGGCCAACAAAAGCTCGGCCTTGTCCAACAAGCTGATATTCAGGATGTAATACAGACGCCACAGGCAGAACAGGCCCATGACCACGGCCACAGCCAGCAAACTGCGGTAACGCCAGGCATAAGAGAGCAAGATCCAACTCAAGGCTAAGGCGACAGGCGGATAGGGCGTCCAGACCACGCACAAAGCAGCCAAAGCCAACAAAGCAATCGCATAAACCAGTGGTTGCTCACGCCAGCCACGCCAATAAAAAGCCAGAATCGCCACCGGAGCCATTGCCATCAAAAGACCAGAGACGGTCAAATAAGGGCGTGTTTCATCCCAGACGGACAGAGAGAAAAACAGTGCGCCTGCAGAGACAATATGCATCTGGGCCACTAGCAACAGGGACCAGAACAAAGGTGACCAGTAGGAGGACTTCTTGTCCGCACGCAGGTAACAATGCCCCACCAGTAGTGCCGCAAAGAACATGAAGACCGCAGGCATTTCCAGCACCCAGTACGGCATCACGGTCCAGCGATCAAACAAACGCTCGATAACTAGAAATTCGACCGCGGCCAAAGCCCAGATCACCAGCAACATACGCAGCACAAACTGACCCTTGGCCTGTCTGTACAGCAGGGCGCTGATGACAACGGCCAAGACCGCGCTGACCTCCTGCGGCCAAGGGTAGCTCGTGTCTATAGCCGGCACGCTCAGCAAGAGCACAGCGCAGGCAACCCAGCCGCCCACCAGATCCCGGCTGGTCACGGTTTGTGCCTTGGCAAAGAGCATCGGAGACACCAGAGCCATAACGGCGCCTAAGCCGCCCAGCACTTCTATGCTCAAACCCAGCGCGAACGTCAGGTACAGCAGAACAATTATCGGGAGCAGCAAAAACAGGAAAAGCTTAATCAGGCGTAGATACCAGGGATAGTGATCGTCGCTGCCCTGGACTTCAGCCGCATCGGGCACAGCACTGGTTTGAGTTGTAACTGGGACGCTGGCCAGCGCTTGTGCCTTATCCCCGTTTTTATCGTCTGCACCCAATACGGCGTTGTCTGTGGTCGTAGCCGCTCCTGTGGCTTCAAGTGCCGCCTGACCTTGGCTGCGACGCCAATTAAGAACTTGCTGCTGCAAAAAGCGCAGCAGGCCCAAGCCCAGGCCAACAATCACCACTACCATCAACAAGAACGCATTGCCGGCATGGTCGATAATCAGCATGCTCACACAGCCATACGCACCAAACGAGGCCAGCGACATGATCAGCAGATCAGGCCGCCGGAAGTGGTAAATCCCGTACAGAACCAGAAACAGGACCAGGCCCAGTAAGAGCTCACCGTCCATGACCCGCATGCTGATAAAAAAGCCTACGGCAATCGCGGCGACACGCGGCAAAATGCGCCACGGATCCAAACGGGCACGCCAGATAGTTTCGGCAGCCAGCAGCAAAATCGCATTCGCGATCAACGCTACCGTGGTCTGCGCCAGAAAATTGCCTTCGAACCAATCCAACCGCGTGGCGTCTATCCATAAGTACAAGGCGGTATTAATCAGCACCAGCCACAATACGGACAGAAAGACACTGCGCACCGTGAACACCCAAGGTATGATCAGCACAGTCCACAATGCGAAAAGCTGCCAGGGATCGGCACCAGTCTGATAAGTCTGGCCAATCAGCGCCAGCAGACCGCCGGTGGCCACCGCGGCCAGGCCGGTCAGCGCAGCGGGTACGCCCAAGTCATGACCCCAGCCACCCGAGCGCCGGCGAAACACCAAGGCCAGCCCGGCTGAAATCAGCACGGCACCTTGGGCCAGGGCAAATTTGGCCACATGCCCCCAGTTTTCCCAGTTGGCCGCAATCCAGGTCACCAGACCACTGGCGAGCAGCAAAATGGCCAGGCCCCAAGCCAGTTTTGTCAGAAATACTCGCCAGTCTGTTGGCCATACGTTAGTCTTGTCAGGGTTCATAACTTGCATAGAGGGATAAGCACCTCGTATCATTTCGCGCATTGCAGCGCAATTGCTGTCACTGGAATCATATGGATAAAACACTAATCATTGCCGAGAAACCTTCTGTCGCCGTAGATATCTCGCGGGCACTGGGCGGTTTCACTCGAGAAGGTGATTATTTTGAAAGCGATCGCTATGTGCTGGCCTCCAGCATCGGCCATCTGCTGGGCCTGGTGGCCCCTAATGATCCGGTCCGTGGCAAATGGAGCTTCACACATCTACCCGTTATTCCCCCTCAGTTTGAGCTCAACCCGACTGACAAGAAATCGACTGAGCGCTTGAAACTGCTGGTCAAGCTGATCAAACGAAAAGATGTCACCGCTGTTATTAATGCCTGTGACGCGGGGCGCGAGGGCGAGCTGATTTTTCGCTACATTATGCAGTACGCCGGGGCCAAAAAACCGGTACAAAGGCTTTGGTTACGTTCGATGACACAATCGGCGATTCGTGAAGCATTTGAGAATCTGCGCGATGACGAGGACATGAAACCGCTGGAAGCGGCGGCCCGTTCGCGCGCCGAGGCTGACTGGCTGGTAGGCATTAACGGCACCCGCGCCATGACGGCTTTCAACAGCAAGGATGGTGGTTTTTTCAAAACACCCGTGGGTCGTGTGCAAACCCCCACGCTGGCTATCGTCAACGAGCGTGAAAACCGCATTCGTCAGTTTGTGTCGCGCGATTACTGGGAAGTACACGCAGACTTTATTGCAGCAGCTGGCTTGTATACCGGTCGCTGGTTTGACCCCAAGTTCGCCAAAGACGAGCACGATGCCGAGAAAAAAGACTCGCGTCTGTGGTCCTTGACGGCCGCCCAGACGATTGTGGCCGCCTGCCGTGAGCAGCCCGGTGTGGTCACCGAGGAATCCAAACCCACCACCCAGATGTCGCCTGCTCTGTTTGATTTGACCTCGCTGCAACGCGAAGCCAACTCGCGCTTCGGTTTCTCCGCCAAGACTACCTTGTCCTTGGCGCAGACGCTTTATGAACGCCACAAGGCCCTGACTTACCCCCGTACGGATTCACGCTATCTGCCCGAGGACTATGTCAGCACGGTACAGGACACCATGGTTGCCTTGGCCGATAGCGGCACGCCTGCCAGCGCTTCGGTGCAGCCTTTTGCGCAGGAAGTGGTCGAGCAAAAATGGGTGAAGCCCAACCGTCGTATTTTTGACAACAAAAAGGTTTCGGATCACTTCGCCATCATCCCCACCATGCAGGTGCCTCGGGAACTGAGCGATGCCGAGCACAAGATTTACGAGCTGATCAGTCGCCGTTTCCTGGCGGTGTTTTTTCCTACTGCGGAATTCCGCGTCACCACGCGTATTACGCAGGTGTCCGGGCATCACTTCAAGACGGAAGGCAAGGTACTGGTCAAGCCGGGCTGGTTGGCTATTTATGGCCGCGATGCGCAAGGTGAAGATGCTTCCCTGGTGCCCGTTGCCGATGGCGAGAAAGTTCGCACTGAAGAGGTGAATACCAAAGCCTTGGCGACCAAGCCTCCTGCACGCTTTACGGAAGCGACCTTGCTGTCGGCCATGGAAAGCGCGGGCAAGCTGGTGGACGACGAAGCCTTGCGTGAAGCCATGTCCGAGCGTGGTCTGGGTACGCCGGCTACGCGTGCGGCCATTATTGAAGGTTTGCTGAACGAGGCATATCTGCGTCGTGAAGGCCGCGAACTGGTGCCTAGCGCCAAGGCGCGTCAATTGATGACCTTGCTGTCCGGCCTGGGTGTTAGCGAACTGACATCTCCTGAACTGACGGGCGAGTGGGAACATCAGCTCAAGCAGATTGAGCAGCGCCAGCTGGATCGTGATGTGTTCATGCGCGAGATCGCGCAGATGACGCAAGTGATCGTCAAACGCGCTAAAGAGTACGAGCGTGACACAGTACCGGGCGATTACGCGACCTTGCAGACGCCTTGCCCCAAATGTGGCGCGGTGGTCAAAGAAAACTACCGTCGTTATGCCTGCACGGCTTGCGATTTTTCGATAGGCAAACACCCTGGCGGCCGTACGTTTGAACTGCCAGAAGTGGAAGAGCTGCTAGCGAAGAAGGAACTGGGCCCCTTGCCTGGGTTCATCAGCAAGATGGGTCGCCCCTTTGCCGCTCTGTTGCGTATCACGGATGAGTTCAAGCTGGAGTTCGACTTCGGGCAGAATGATGACGATGAGGACGAGACTCTGGATTTCAGTGGTCAGACACCGGTGGGCCCATGCCCCAAGTGTCAGTCCTCTGTCTTTGAACACGGTTTACGTTATCTGTGCGAAAAGTCGGTTGGCCCCTCCAAGAGCTGCGATTTCCGCAGCGGCAAGGTGATTTTGCAGCAAGAAATCACTCGCGAGCAAATGGGCAAGTTGCTGGGAGCAGGCAAGACGGACTTGCTGGATGGTTTTGTATCGTCGCGCACAAACCGCAAGTTCAAGGCCTTCCTGGTGCGCCAGCCAGATGGCAAGATCGGTTTTGAATTCGAGCCACGTCCAGAGAAGCCTGCGCGCAAGTCGGCAGCCAAGAAAACGGCAACCAAGGCGGCAGCTAAAAAGACGGCTGTGAAGAAAACAGCGGCCAAGAAGACAGTGGCTAAGAAGGCAGCAGCCAAGAAAACGGCGGCTAAAAAGACAGCTGGCACAGCGGAGTAAGAAACTTCTGCTTGTTAGGACAGCGGCCTCCCTTTTGGGAGGCCGTTCTGTCATGCAAGACCTTAACGCCTGCACCGACCACGCTAACTAATCTGGCTTCGTCGCCGCTTCTGGGTATAACTCTGGGAACAAGAACTGCAAGCTATCTAGTGGTAAGCCCCAACGCACTGGCCCAGATGCTGTATCGCTGACGACCAAGCCGCTTTTTAACAGTTTCGACATCAGAGAACGGGCCGTACGCTCGCCTAAGCCTGTCATTTGAGCAAATTCCATACGCTTGAGCGGCCCGGCAGCAAACAAATGATAGAGGGGCAAGATTGCCTCCTTACGCACCTCTTTGTCATGAGCGTGACGGAATGTGATGAGCGCCTCAATGCGCCGCTTCATAGCCTCCAGATCCAACATACGGCTCATGAACCGCATTTGGTCTTGGCAGACATTGAGAAAGAACTCGAGCCACTCATTAAGACCTGCAGTGCTCAAGTTGCCCCTACCGTCTAAATCCCCACGGCGGACCGAATCCGCATTATTTAAGTACGCATAATAGTCTTGTGTAGCACGAGCCAGTCCTCGACTAGGGGACCATAAGCCTTCCGATAAAGGCCAAAGAGCACAGTGGGTCTGCAAGCGTGCAGCGCGGCCATTACCATCCAGGAAAGGGTGCACCCATGTGACACGGTGATGCATGCACGCGATCAGGATAAGACGTCGGTCCCAAGAATGGCTGTGATCATAAACCTCGTTCATGCGCTCCATAAAGCGGGACAGGGATGCTGCGACCGGAGGAACGTGCCGACCAACCTGCACGGTATCTTCTCGAAGTCGGCCAGGAATAATAATGCGACCATCCTCCGTAACCCTGTCTTTCTGAGGCAGTTGTGAGTACAGCCTCTCGTGGGCCTTAACCAGGAACGCCGAACTCATCGGAGACTCGCCTTGGTCAACCATCTCCTCCAAGTCTTTTTCCGCCTGGATATGTGCCAGAGCGACTCGCTGTAGTCGAGCAACGTCTGGCTGGTCTGAGAACTGCTTATGTAAAGCATCCTCAATGTGAATCGGATGGGTGCTTTGCCCCTCGATCCGGTTCGAGTAGTACGAGTTCATGGATCGCACAAGCTCACGAATGCTTTCACGCGCACACGGGTGAGCCACTCCAGCCAAGCGAGTTGCATCACGAGCAATATCGGCCGCCTTATCGATTAAAACCGGAGATAAGTTCGACGGAACAAGAGGCTCAAACTGATGGGGAGAATCGTACATTTTTTGCCACCTTAAATGCCGCTTATACTTCTAACTCAATATATTGATATTAATGGATTTTATATAATATTTATAGTTATTAATATACTTACATTTGCCGCTATTTTTTCCGGATTTTACACCAGTCAATTTCGCAAGTTTTATGTCAATATCCAGGTAGCCAGAGAGCAAGTCGACAAGCCCGTTGACGTAGCAGTGTGGCTAGTGAAACGACAGAA
>JBQEAN010000015.1:0-4255 GCA_052109075.1 Alcaligenes sp.
CGGCCAATCATCACGTTTTCCAAGGCAGACAAGCTGCCAAACAAACGGATGTTCTGAAAAGTACGCGCAAAGCCGGATTCGGCGATCTGATGCGGTTTGCATTCGGTCAGGTTTCGCCCGGCAAACAGGCAACGACCCGACTCGGGGATGTACAAGCCCGTCATCACGTTGAACAGTGTGGTTTTACCAGCGCCGTTCGGGCCGATCAAACCGTAGATATCACCCTTGCGGATGCTGAAGCTGACCTCAGACAAGGCCTGCAAACCGCCAAAGCGTTTGGACAGCCCCTCGGCCTGTAGCAGGACTTCGCCCTCTTTCAGTTTTGTGTTCATGTTCAGACTCATGCTTGCACCTGTTTCATCTTGCGCTCACGACGACGTACTGCCGAAGGCCACAGGCCCTCAGGACGATAAATCATGACCAACACCAGGGCAAAACCGAACAGCAACATACGGATGCCATCCGGATCCAAAATCACATCGCCAAAAACACTTTGCTGCAAAGGTACGACCACCGCACGCAACAATTCCGGAAAAACTGAAAGCAGCAAGGCGCCCACAATCACGCCAGGGATATGGCCCATTCCACCCAGGACCACCATACACAGTACGGAGATGGATTCGGTCAGGCTGAAACTCTCTGGGCTGACGAAACCTTGCATGGAAGCGAACAGACCACCTGCCACGCCACCAAAGGTCGCACCCATGGCGAAAGCCAGCAGTTTGACGTTACGGGTATTGATGCCCATGGCCTTGGCAGCAATCTCGTCTTCACGAATCGCTTCCCAGGCACGGCCAATACGGGAATGCTGCAAGCGCACGCAGATAAACACAATCAACAGCGTAATCAGCAAGAGCAGGTAGTAATACTTTTCCGGACCTGTAATGCGTATACCAAACAGGGTTTCCGCCTTCCCGAAGATGAAGTCCCCTATCTTGAAGGTATCGACGCGGTTAATCCCCTGCGGACCATTGGTGATATTGATGGGCGCATCCAGGTTATTCATGAAGATGCGGATAATTTCCCCAAAGCCCAGTGTCACGATGGCCAGATAGTCGCCCCGCAGCCGCAAGACCGGAAAGCCCAGCAACACCCCGAACACAGCTGCCAAGGCAATCCCTGCTGGCAAGACCATCCAAAACGGTAGGTGCAAGCCGAAATGCGGTGAGGCCAACATGGCCCAGATATAGGCCCCCACCGCGTAGAAAGCGATATAGCCCAGATCCAGCAAACCGGCAAAGCCCACCACGATATTCAGGCCTAAAGCCAACATGACGTACAGCAAGGCAAAATTCAGGGTGCGAACCCAGCTTTGACCGGCCATCCCCAAGACAAAGGGCAAGATAGCCAGGACTACACCGATCAGTAAGGCACCAACCCAGACTCGGGCCGGCGTTGCGGGACGTTGGTGGCGACCAGCACCACTTAATATGTGATTCGTGCTCATGCTCGATCTCCCACACGTTCACCCAACAAGCCAGAGGGACGGAAAATCAGCACCAGGATCAGCACGATGAACGAGAACACATCCTGATAATTACTGCCAAATACGCCATTGGTCAGGTCACCGATATAGCCTGCACCCAAAGCTTCGATCAAGCCCAGCAGCAAGCCGCCCAGCATGGCACCACCCAGGTTGCCAATCCCCCCCAGTACAGCCGCCGTGAACGCCTTCAGGCCCAGCATGAAACCCATGGTGTATTGAGCCACGCCGTAATAGGTCACGATCATGACCCCGGCAACGGCAGCCAGGGCCGAACCAATCACAAAGGCAGCCGAAATAACGGTATTGATATTGACACCCATCAGACCGGCGACTTCACGATTCTGGGCGGTGGCCCGCATGGCCGTTCCTAAACGGGTGCGGTGCACCAATACGGACAAACCGGCCATGATCGCACCTGCACCCACAATAATCAGAATCTGCAGCAGGCTGATGCGGGCCTCGCCCAACTGGAACACGACGGGCTCAATAATGTGCGGGAAGCTCAAGTAATTGCGCCCCCAGATCATCATGGCCAGATTCTGCACAATGAAGGAGACGCCAATGGCGGTAATCAAGGCGGCCAAGCGAGGTGCACGACGTAAAGGGCGATACGCATAGCGCTCTGCGGTCCAGCCTATGCCCATACATAAAGGAATCGCGGCCAGAAGCGCCAAACCGACCATCAGCCAGGCCGACAGGCCAGCCGGATCTGCGCCGACCAGGGACAAGACCACTGTCGTGGCCATCATCGCCCCAACCATGACGACATCACCATGCGCAAAATTAATCAGGCCAATAATTCCATACACCATGGTGTAGCCCAGCGCCACCAGGGCGTAGACACTGCCCACGGTCAGGCCATTTATTAGTTGTTGTATCAGGATTTCCATAGATCGGGACTCGTGGTCATTGCTCCCTGCCCTGGCGCTGGGCGATAAGACAGGGAGCGTGGGCCTGCCAAAAACAGGCCACGGTAAAGATGAGCCCCGAAGGACTCAAACTGCAGGATCAGAGTTTAGTTAGCCTGGCTGACCATGGTTTTCACCATCGTCCACTTGCCGTCTTTAACCTCGTAGAGAGTGACGGCAATTTCTTTCAGGTCGCCATTCTGGTCGTAGGCAATATTGCTGCTGGTTGCGCCATTGCGTTTAAGACCGGCCAGCTTGGGCAGGTAGTCAGCCGCTTTGGACGAACCGGCTTCTTTCATGGCGGTGATCATGTTCCAGGCACCGTCATAAGCGTAAGGCGCATAGACACCCGGATCAGCCTTGAAACGGGCTTGGTAGTCTTTGGAGAACTTCTCGCCCGCTGCCATGGAAGACAATGGCACACCCGCCAGGGAGGCATAGGTACCGTTGGCAGCGGCACCGGCCAGACGCAGGAAAGTATCACTGCGGGTCATTTCACCCGAAACCAGCGGAGCCTTGATATCCAGCGTCTGCATCTGACGCTTCATGGGACCGGACTGGGCATCCAGACCACCAAAGAAGATGGCATCAGGCTGCTTGGACTTGATGTTGGTCAGAATGGAGGTGAAGTCATTGGCTTTGTCCGTGGTGTATTCACGAGCCACAATCTGGCCACCTGCTTTTTCTACTGCGCGTGCAACCTGGTCAGTCAGACCTTGACCGTATGCGGTACGGTCGTCAATCAAGGCGACTTTCTTGGCGGCCAAATCTTTAACGATGAATTGACCTACGGCTGCCCCTTGTTGGGTGTCGCTGGTCATCATGCGGAAGGTATTGTCATAGCCTTGCAAGGTGTACTCAGGCGAGGTTGCCATGGCGATCTGAGGAATGCCAGCGTCGTTGTACACACGCGAAGCGGGGATGGTGGTGCCCGAGTTAAAGTGGCCCAGCATGCCGTCTACACCATCGTCCACAATTTGCTGAGCGACCTGAACCGCGGTACGTGGGTCAGCCTGGTCATCCTTGGCCACCAGCTCAAAGCGGGCGGTTGCGCCATCGATTTCAATCTTCTGGGCATTGGCCTCTTCCAGGGCCAGCACCAGACCATTGCGCATGTCTTCACCGTAGTGGGCTTGCGGGCCCGTCAAGGGGGCCGAAAAGCCCAGCTTGATTACCTTGTCAGCGGCCAAGACGGGGCTAGCCGCCAATGCACCAAAAACCGCTGTCGAAACCAAGGCCAATTTAAAGGTCGTGATGGACTGCATAGTGTTCTCCTTCGTTTTTTAATATAGCCGCGCTACAAGTCGGCCCCTGCCGTGAGAATGGACGCAGGGCCGCCGCTCAAACCTGCTTGTGCGACCAAACGTGTGCATAGAAACGGGTGCCATCTGAGATCAACCCACCATCATCAAACTGGCATTACCCCCAGCTGCCGCTGTATTGGTACTGACTGAGACTTCACGCAACAAACGTTCGACCACGTATGCCACGCCCCCCTCCAATTCCTGCGTCAACAGCCCTTGGACTCCAACAATGGGGCCATGGCGTTCAGCCACTTGGCCCAGCACCTGCCGCAGTTCGTCGCTGTCGCCTTCAAATAAAACAGCATCATAATCTGCCTCACCCAAATCGGACATGGCGATTTGTTCGGCCGGCGCCTCTTGCCAGCCCCCCAGACCCAGACGGTCCAGCAAAATTACTTGACTGCCACTTTGAACACACGCCTGACGCTGGGCCTGCCAGCCCTGCGCGCTGACGGGCATGCACAAGACGCGACCCCGTGGGTGCAGCTGATAAATATTGGCCTCGCCAGTGGGGCCTGGCAGCACGGCCCCCTGCTCCTGCCAATGTTGCAAAGGCA
>JBQEAN010000015.1:4355-6133 GCA_052109075.1 Alcaligenes sp.
CGGCTTTGCTCGCTTTGAGTCACCCGGAAGCCCGCCTCACGCATGGTGGTGATGTGCTCCTCAATACCGGCTCGGGCCTCTTCATCAATCACAGGCCCCACATCCGTGCTGAGCAAATCAGGATTACCCACGCTCAGCTCCTGCATCGCACCGTTGAGCATCGTCAGCACACGCTCGGCCACGTCTTCCTGAATACACAGCAGGCGCAGTGCCGAACAACGCTGGCCGGCAGAATCAAAGGCAGAGTTCAGCACATCAAACACCACCTGCTCTGGCAAGGCCGAGCTATCGACCACCATGGCATTCAAACCACCTGTTTCAGCGATCAAGGGAACGGCTTGGCCATCTGCTGTCAGTCGTTTGGCCAATTGACGGTTCAAGCCCATGGCGACCGCTGTAGAGCCGGTAAACATGACAGCATTGACTTGTTCGCTGGCGGCCAAGGGAGCACCTACAGACGGGCCATCGCCGGGCAGCAGCTGCAAGGCACCTGGAGCAATCCCTGCCTTATGCAGCAGTTCCACCGCAGCGGCAGCAATCAGGCAGGTCTGTTCAGCCGGTTTAGCCAAGACCACATTACCGGCAGCCAGGGCAGCTGAGACTTGTCCTAGGAAAATAGCCAGCGGGAAGTTCCAAGGGCTGATGCACAGCACCACACCCACCGGACGGTATTCGTCATTATCAAAAACACGCAGAACTTGCCCGGCGTAATAGCGCAGGAAGTCCACGGCTTCACGCACTTCAGCAATCGCATTCGCGTAGGACTTGCCGGCCTCCCGCACCAGCAAGCCCATCAAGTCCTGCATATTGTCTTCCAGCAACTGGGCCGCCTGCTGCAAGGCAGCGGCACGTTCTTCTACCGGAGTCGATTGCCAGATAGGTGCGTAGTGACTGGCTGCATCCAGCGCCCGCTCCACATCCTGCGCAGTGGCGTACATGACCTGCCCCACTACGTCCTGATGATTGGCCGGATTACGCACAATCGTCGCCTTCGACTCGTCCCAGACCGGATTACCCTGCCCAAGCATAGGTTGAGCCTGCCGCGGTAAGGAAGCGGTTTGCATCAAGGTTGCGGCCAAAGAACCCAAGCGATGCTCGTTGCTCAAATCCAGACCCGCCGAGTTCATTCGCTGTTCAGCATCCCAGTACAACTGGCGTGGGAGTGGGATCTTGTCATGCGGACGGCCCAGGGGCTGCAAGCTCAAAGCCTGGGCGACTGGATCTGCAATGAGCTGGCCCATATCCACATCAGCATCACCAATCTGATTCACGAACGAAGTATTGGCCCCGTTTTCCAAAAGGCGACGCACCAAATAGGCCAGCAAGGTCTCGTGCGAGCCGACCGGCGCATAAACGCGACAAGGCCGATTCAACTTGCCATCCTTGATGGGGCCCACCACCTCGTCGTACAGGTCTTCACCCATGCCATGCAGGCACTGGAATTCATATTGGCCGGTGTAATAGTTCTGCCCGGCCATCACATAAATAGCGGCTAAGGTTTGCGCGTTATGCGTAGCGAACTGCGGATACACCGCTTCTGGAGCCTGTAAGAGCTTACGGGCACAAGCCAAGTAAGACACATCGGTATGTACTTTGCGGGTGTAGACCGGGTAGTCTTCCAGGCCATCAACCTGGGCCCGTTTGATTTCCGAATCCCAGTACGCCCCTTTGACCAGGCGAAGCATCAAACGGTGGCCACTACGGCGGGCCAGATCAATCAGGTAATCAATAACAAACGGGGCACGTTTTTGATAGGCCTGCACCACAAAACCAATGCC
>JBQEAN010000015.1:6233-35952 GCA_052109075.1 Alcaligenes sp.
CCGCGCCCCTGGCTGGCACGGCCAATGGCATGAATCGCTTGCTCGTAGGACTGATAATAGCGCTGCGCGTCTTCGGCGGTGGTGGCCGCCTCGCCCAGCATATCGTAGGAATAACGGAAGCCTTGTTCTTCAAACTTACGGCTATTGGCCAGCGCGGAGGCAATGGTTTGCCCCGTCACGAATTGCTCGCCCATCATGCGCATGGCCACGTCCACGCCTTTACGGATCAAGGGCTCACCGCCTTTGCCTATCATGCGGGTCAAGGCCGAGGACAAATTCTTTTCGCTGTTCACACTGACCAGACGGCCAGTCAGCATCAAGCCCCAGGTGGCAGCATTCACAAACAGCGAGGGGGACTCACCCATATGTGCGCGCCAATCGCCATGACTGATCTTGTCGCGGATCAAGGCATCGCGTGTGGCGCGATCCGGGATGCGTAACAAGGCTTCAGCCAGACACATCAGGGCCACGCCCTCCTGGCTGGATAACGAAAATTCTTGAATCAGACCTTCAACACCACCGCCACGGCGCTTGGTGCGCAGGGCTTTCACCAGTCGAGCCGCCAGTTCTTGGGCACGCGCACTTTGGGAGAAACGCGCAGCGCTCAGCAGCAAAGGCAAACAGTCGGTTTCTGGACGGCGGTAAGCTGCTGTAATAGCGGCACGCAAGACGCTTTGTGGTTGCACATCCTGAGCGAAGCCGTAAAAAGGGATGGCGGGTATAACAACACCGTCCTCGGCAAGCTCGGCATCGCCCCCACTTAGCAGGGTCAATTCGCTAGGCAACACACCGCGCTCTATCCCTTCGATATAGGAGAGCAAGGCCTGCTTATGCAGCCAATGCGGAGTGCACTGCAACTGGTCTGCCGCACGGCGCAGACGTTCGCGCAGTTCTATATCGACTTTAATCCCTAAAGTTGTACTTGCCATGCCTCTTATCCCGGTTACGCTTTGTTGACTGCGATAAGCCGAGATAATACTGACGGTTAACCCAAATCTGTATTCAGGTTAACCCGGACAGGAAAAGGTTAACTTTACCGGTTAACCAGCGCAAAGCATGGCTTTGCTTAAGTCTGCCGGGACGGGTTTCCCCTGCATTTGTGTAGCCAAAGCATCTGCCCAGCGTTGCTGTAAGTGGCGATGCGCCTGGACCAGCTCGGGCACGCTCGATGCTGGCTCTGAGTCCAACCAGCGACACTGCTGGGTTTTAGCGCTAAAGCCACTCGGGCTTAACGTCCAACTCAATTCTAGGGTGGCACGCTCGCCATAGACGGATTCAAAGCGCTGCACCAGGACGTCAATTTGCCAAAGCGGTGTTTTGGCGGCTGCGTTAGCTAACTGGGGAACGCCCAAACGGTCCTGCAAACCCGATACCAAGGCCAAAGACATTTCATCGGGCAAGGGCGACGCCCACTGACTGTCATTAAGCAAATTGACTTGACCGTCCGAGCTGTGTGTCAGCACAACCGAGCGGCGATCCAGCTGGGCTGGCACGTCCATGCGACGCAGTTGAAAGCCTTTCCAGGCCTGCGAAGGTGCAGCAGCCACTGCCGGTGCGCCGTTAGGCGCTTGTAAGGTGTAATAGGTGGGCGTGGTCGAAGAGCAAGCCGTCAGCAAACAGGCAAGCGCCACGGGAATCAATAAACGGGACATCATGGCGTGGGCTCCGGCAGCACATCAGGGGAACGACCTCGCAAAACGGCCGAAGGCTGGCTTTGCAGGGTATCGCTTAAATCACGCAAGGATCGCAAGGAGCGTTTCAATTCGCTCAAAGTTTGATCCACTGAGGTATTAAAGGACGAATCTGTGTCCAGCATGGCGCCCAGTTTTTGAACCGCCGCATCCATGGACTTAAGTGCGCCATTCAGTTGCGGCACGGTGGTCTTGTCCAGCTGCTTCAGCACCTGACCTAGTTCAGTCAAACCGCTTTGCAGATTCTTGCCGATCTGGTCAAACGGAATCGCCGCAATCTTGGTGACGATATCGCTGACCTGCTCTTGCAGACGGTCAAAATCACCTGCAATAACTGGCACGACCAAAGGCTTGGTATCTTCATCAAACTCGGCATCAGGCGCTTTATCAAAGAACTCCAGGGCGATATACTGCTGGCCAGTAATCAGGCTGGCCGGACGCAGCTGGCCACGCAAGCCACGTTCCACCATCGGCTTGAACAAAGCACTGATCGGGTCTTTTTCATCCGTCTGGGCTTGCGCCACACGTTCGTACAAACGGCCGAAACGCTGCGGATAGATACGGGCTTTGACCAAGGCAAAGAAGCGTTTGCGCTCAAAGTCGAACTCCAGATCCACGTCGTAAACCTGGCCTAACTCCAGGCCTCGGAATTCGATTTTGGAACCCGGCACCAAACCACGCACCGATTGATGGAAATGGAAACGTAGTTCCACTGCGGGACCATCTGGCTCTGCCATCGCCCGCTCCTGCGTGGGGAAAAGCTCGTATTGCGCATCGGCAACGGCAACATCAGCAGGTTCACCTTCCAACTGGTCAAAGGCCAAACCGCCCGCCAGCGCAGACACCAGAGAGTGAGTGCGTATATTGAAACCATCGGAATCCAAAGACATATTCACGCCGCTGACATTCCAGAAGCGTGAGCCAAGGGTCACGAACTCGTCGTGGGGCGCATCCACAAACACCTGGATACGCACGCCATCACCCTTCTCATTCAACTCGTAGCTGCTGACCTGACCGACCTGGATACCCTTGTAATACAACGGCGAACCCAGATCTAAGGAACCCAATTCAGACGCCGTCAGCACATAGCGTTTACCGGCTCGACCACTGATCACTTCGGGTGGGCTTTCCAGGCCGACAAACTCCAGTTGTTCGGACTTTTTGTCCACTTCAAAAGGCGCATCCACGCCGATATAAACGCCGGACAGCAAAGTCCCCAGACCTGACACGCCACTTAAACCCAAACGTGGTCGCACCACCCAAAAACGCGTGTCTTTTTGTGCGATGAATTCCGAACCGTCGCGCTCCAGCTGCGCCGTCACCAAGACCCCTTTACGATCGGGCGACACCTGAATATCAGAAATCGTACCTACATCCACTTCACGGTACCGCAGCTTGGTTTGATCGACAGCCAAACCATCTGCCGAATCAAAACTGATCGTGATGCGCGGCCCGGTCAACATCCAGTTGCGCAGCACCAGAGAAGCCCCCACCAGCGCCGCCGCAATCGGCAAAATCCAGATCCAGGAAAACCGGGATCGTTGAGAAGGAACCAGCCTGGGCTGAGCAGGCTCGGTGTGACCGCCAGGCTGATTAGTATGTGAATCTTGCACCTTATTTCCTTCAGGAAGAAGCCGTGGAAGGCGGCTGGGACGGCCTATGCTGCGCCTCGTGTTCTTGTTCTATGTCCTGATCCCAGCCCTGGCGAGGATCAAAGCTCAGCGCAGCCAACATGGTCAATACCACCACCACGCCAAAGCTAAGCGCACCAGCCCCCGGAATAATCTGTGACAAGCCAGGGAAGTTAGCCAAAGCGGCCATTAAGACCACCACAAAGACATCCAGCATGGACCACTGACCGATCAGCTCGACCATGTCGTAAATACGATTACGTTGACGTTGCACGGCATTGCCACGCCAACGCCGCCCCAACAGCAAAACAATCAAGGCCATCAGCTTAGTGATCGGCACCACAATACTGGCAACAAAAACGATCAGGGCTAAATCCCAAGAGCCTAACTGCCAAAGTTGAATGACGCCACCCAAAATAGTATGGGCACTGGTACCCATAATGCTGCGTAATTCCATCACAGGCAGCACGTTGGCAGGAATATAAAAGACGCAGGCCGTTAAGACCAGAGCGGCAACGCGAGGACGGCTATTGGGTTTGCGTTTATGCACTGTCGCACCACAGCGCTCACAGTCACTATTGTGACTGGATTGCACAAAACCGCAGTGGGTACAGGCACTCCAGGACGGGTTGTCTTTTAAGGTTTGTTTGTCGGACATCGGGACCAAGTCCCGATCCTCGGCCCAATGCCAGAGACGGTGTGCCGTAATACGGCTCAAGCCCGTCAGCAGGAAAGTCAGCGCAAAAAAGGCATACAAACCCGGTGCTACCGTCAAATGCCCTATCCCGGCAAACTTCACAATCGCGACCAAAACGCCCAAAAACAGCACTGCAGTCATGGACCAGTGTTCCAGATAGCCAAGCACGCGCAAGCCGAAGCCAAAATCTCCAGGCAGTGGGCGCTCTCTGGCCACCAGACCCAAACCCCAGAACTGGAAAACAAGCTGAAACAAAGGCAGCCAAAATCCCACCAAACCGGCCATCACCGACAGCCCCCAATATCCCTGCTGCCAGATCAGCAACAAGGCTTTGGGGAATGTTGGGGAGACCGTTTTACCCGCCATGCTTAGATGAACGACAGGGAACAAATTGGCAATCAGGAAGAGCACGAAAACCGCCAGAACCAGCGCTTGCCATTCACGAGGCGAAAAGCGGCTGTGGCGGTAAAGTTCGGTATCGCAACGCACACAACGAGCGAGCCCCGCTCTTTGAACGGGGACTCGCTCGTGTACGGTGTCACAGTGCGTACAGACGATTAGGGGGCGCGATGCCCTCACGGCTTAGTCGACTAATTCCGGCTCGGGACGTGACGAGGCTTTGCGGCCGGGTTCATCAGGTCCAGACGAAGGATATTCCAATACCACTTCGCCGTTCTCGTCCAAATCCACTTCGACCTGTCCACCATCCACCAAGCGACCGAACAGCAGCTCGTCTGCCAAGGCACGACGAATCATGTCCTGAATCAGCCTGTGCATGGGTCGGGCACCCATGGCCGGATCAAAGCCCTTGGCAGCCAAGTGCTCGCGCAAGGCATCCGAGAAAGACACTTCGACACGTTTTTCGTGCAACTGGTTTTCCAGCTGCATCAGGAACTTGTCGACAACACGCAGGATAATGTCGCGCGACAGGGACGCGAAACCAATAATTGCATCGAGGCGGTTACGGAACTCCGGAGAGAAGTGACGCTTGATGTCCTGCATTTCATCACCCGAGCGCTGGGGCTGGGTAAAGCCAATACTGGTCTTGTTCAGCGCCTCTGCACCGGCATTGGTGGTCATGATCAGGATGACGTTACGAAAATCT
Source organism: Alcaligenes sp. (assembly GCA_052109075.1). Classification (GTDB taxonomy): domain Bacteria; phylum Pseudomonadota; class Gammaproteobacteria; order Burkholderiales; family Burkholderiaceae_B; genus Alcaligenes. The sequence continues at coordinate 11,358 of JBQEAN010000015.1, forward strand.
GCCTTGCGGCCGTTGTTATCCGTCAAAGTCCCATGATCCATTACCTGCAGCAGAATATTGTAGACGTCTGGGTGAGCCTTTTCGATTTCGTCCAGCAGCAACACGCAATGCGGCTGCTTAGTGACGGCCTCGGTCAACAAACCACCCTGATCAAAACCAACATAGCCAGGAGGGGCACCGATCAGGCGCGACACAGTGTGACGCTCCATGTATTCGGACATATCAAAACGCAGCAGTTCTACACCCAGCACAAAGGCCAACTGACGCGCCACTTCGGTTTTACCCACGCCGGTCGGGCCGGAGAACAGGAAGGAACCAATAGGCTTGTCCGGTAAACCGAGACCGGAGCGCGCCATTTTGATAGCGGCCGCCAAGGCATCAATTGCTACGTCTTGACCAAACACCACCGATTTCAGATCGCGAGCCAACGTAGCCAACTTGTTGCGGTCATCACTGGATACCGTCTGGGGCGGAATACGCGCAATGCGCGACACCGTTGCCTGTATATCAGTTTTACCAATAACCTTTTTCTGCTTGGAGCGTGGCAGCAAACGCTGCGCAGCACCGGCCTCGTCGATCACGTCGATGGCCTTATCAGGTAGAAAACGGTCGTTGATATAACGAGCGGAGAGCTCGGCTGCGGCAGTCAAGGCCGCGGCCGAATAACGAACCCCGTGGTGTTCTTCAAAATTGGCTTTCAGCCCACGCAGAATCTGAATGGTCTGCTCCACCGTAGGCTCGGCCACATCAATTTTCTGAAAGCGACGCGACAAGGCATGGTCTTTCTCAAAAATTCCGCGGTATTCCGAATAGGTGGTTGCACCCAGACACTTCAACTGCCCTGAGGACAGCGCGGGCTTGAGCAGATTGGACGCATCCAAAGTTCCGCCCGAAGCCGAACCGGCTCCGATCAGGGTATGGATCTCGTCAATAAACAAAATGGACTGTGCCGTTTCCTTGAGCTGTTTAAGCACTGCTTTCAAGCGCTGCTCAAAATCGCCCCGATACTTGGTACCGGCCAACAAAGCGCCCATATCCAAGGCATAGACCCGGGCTTCGCTCAGGATCTCGGGGATATCCCCACGTTGAATACGCAGTGCCAGCCCTTCGGCAATGGCCGTTTTACCCACACCGGCTTCACCCACCAGCAAAGGATTGTTCTTGCGGCGACGGCACAGGACTTGGATAACACGCTCAACTTCCTTTTCACGGCCAATCAAAGGGTCGATTCGACCCAGGCTGGCTTCGGTGTTCAGGTCGGTAGCGTACAAATCCAATGGAGACTTCTGAGCGTCCGAACGGGTATCGGCTTCGGCGGCAGCCGAGGCTTTAGGTGGTTCGGGTGCAGCGGGCTCTGGATTGGCTTTGGTGATGCCATGCGAGAGGAAATTGACCACATCCAGGCGTGAGACACCTTGTTGCTGCAAGTAATAAACAGCGTGCGAGTCTTTTTCCCCGTACATCGCCACCAGCACATTGGCGCCGGACACCACGTTTTTACCGGAGTTACTGGACGATACGTGCATGATGGCACGTTGAATCACACGCTGAAAACCCAGCGTAGGCTGGGTATCGACCTCGCCTTCGCCAGGAAAGGTGGGCGTGTTTTCGTTGATGAATTTACGCAAATTCTGGCGCAGTGCATCAATATCGGCAGCACATGCTTTCAACACTTCCAAGGTGGAGGCGTTATCGAGCAGGGACAACAGCAGATGCTCTACCGTGATGAATTCATGGCGCGCGGCACGAGCCTCGACAAAGGCCATGTGTAGACTGACTTCAAGTTCTTCGGAGATCATGCTTCCTCCTACACGGCAAGAGTAAAACTAGGGGTTAAGACTATTCTATGACTAATTTGCCTGATCTGAACAATACGGTAAACCATTAAATGGTCAAGCATCAGGCACCGGCTCCATCACACACTGCAAAGGGTGCTGTCGTGACTGCGCCAGTTGTCGCACAATTTCCACCTTGGTGGCCGCAATATCTCGCGGATACACCCCGCAAACAGCCCGACCCTCGTAATGTACTTTAAGCATAAGCTGTTCGGCCTGCTCAGGGGTTTTGGAAAACACCCGCTCCAGTATATTCACCACAAACTCCATGGGTGTGTAGTCATCGTTCAGCAAGATGACCTGATACATGGGTGGTGGGGCAAGCCGCGCGGATTGGCGCTCTACCGTTGTGGCGCCTTGCTTATCGATCTCAATGGCCATAATACAGAACTAGGTGCTTTCCATAGGTTGACTGGGGGGAACAAAATTCAGCATCATCCGACTGATCGTGTCAACTTCACAGTAAAAAATGAGGTGCCGCGATCAAAGGCCCAGGGAGGGGCCGAAAAAAGTATCAACCATACACTAAGTTGAGAGGCAGCAAGCATGTCGGAAAATACCACCACCGCAGGTACTGGAGACAATCAAAAACTATCCGGGACCGTTAAGTGGTTCAATGACGCCAAGGGATTTGGATTCATCACGCCCGATAACGGCGGCGAAGATCTCTTCGCTCATTTTTCATCCATCCAGATGAACGGGTTCAAGACCTTGAAGGAAGGCCAAAAAGTTTTATATGAAGTCGCCCAAGGCCCTAAAGGCAAGCAGGCACTTAATATTACTGCGCCTTAGTATCTCTTGCGCTCTCGATTCTAACAAAAGCAGGTTCGCAACACACATGCAGTATCGCACTACGACTACGGGGCCTGCGCGCCCTGTTTTTTTTACCTGTCTCCTGGCGGCGCTTTTTATCAGCGCCCCAGCCCAGGCGGATGAAACTCTTCCCACCCTGACACTAAGCCTGGGTTCCAAACAGATCCAGGCCGAAGTGGCCGATACCGACGAGACTCGTGCCCAAGGCTTGATGCATAGAGAAAGCCTGGCTCCCGATCACGGCATGTTATTTGTCTTCGAGCACACCGGAACGCCTTGCTTCTGGATGAAGAATACACCCTTGCCGCTGGATATTGCCTTCATTACCGATGAGGGCATGATCAGCAATATCGAAGCCATGCAGCCCTTTGATCTTCAGTCACACTGCCCTGTGCAACCTGTACGCTATGCCTTGGAGATGGAGCAAGGCTGGTTCAAGCAAGCAGGCAAGCAAGCCGGTGAACGTATTACCGGCCTGCCTGCCTCGCGACCTTAAGTTAGACGTTAGACGCGTTCCAGAATCAAGGCTACGCCCTGCCCGACACCAATACACATGGTGCACAGGGCGTAACGCCCACCGGTGCGATGCAGCTGATTAATTGCAGCAATCGCCAAACGCGCACCACTGGCACCCAGCGGGTGGCCCAGAGCAATCGCACCCCCATTGGGGTTCACGCGAGGATCGTTATCAGCCAGGCCCAGCATACGGGTAACCGCCAAACCTTGAGCGGCAAACGCTTCGTTCAACTCGATCACATCCATTTGATCCAGTGTCAGGCCGGCCAAGGCCAGAACTTTCTGGCTGGCAGGCGCCGGGCCAATGCCCATGATGCGCGGCTCTACGCCAGCAAAAGCCATGGCCACCACACGAGCGCGTGGCGTCAGACCCTGGGCTTCAACGGTAGCCTTGTCCGCTACCAGCAGCGCACATGCGCCGTCATTCACACCGGAAGCATTTCCGGCTGTGACTGAACCATCAGCACGCACCACAGGTTTCAGACGAGCCAGCGATTCCATGGTGGTTGCACGAGGATGCTCGTCCTTGTCCACCACTATAGGGTCGCCCTTACGCTGGGGAATGAGCACCGGGGTAATTTCTTCAGCAAGAATGCCTGCTTCCTGGGCCGCCGCCGCACGCAGCTGACTGTTCAAGGCAAACACGTCCTGATCTTCGCGGGACACATTGAATTGTTGAGCCACGTTCTCAGCCGTTTCAGGCATGGAGTCCACACCGTACTGCTCTTTCATTGCTTTGTTGATGAAGCGCCAGCCAATCGTAGTGTCGTAAATGCCTGCATTACGGGAGAACGCTGTTTCAGCCTTGCCCATCACAAAGGGAGCGCGGCTCATGCTCTCTACGCCACCTGCCAGGATGAAGGAGGCGTCACCAGCACGAATAGCACGAGCAGCCGAACCGATGGCATCCAGGCCAGAACCACACAACCGGTTCAAGGTCACGCCGGGCACATCCACAGGCAAACCCGCCAGCAGCGCCGACATACGGGCCACGTTGCGGTTGTCTTCACCCGCCTGGTTGGCACAACCGTACATCACATCATCCAGCTTGCTCCAATCGACTTGTGGATTACGCTTCATCAGCGCGGCAATAGGCACCGCCCCCAGATCATCTGCTCTCACAGCGGACAGCGAACCACCATAACGTCCGAAAGGCGTACGAATTGCGTCACAAATAAAGGCATCCTGACTCATGAAAATCACCCCGATAACTTGAATAAAATCACGCAAGAGCGCAAGAAATAACGCTCATGAGCTACTCAGTTGATAGTAGCGCTTGAGTGAAGAAGGTATTTTATCGATTCCAAACGCTGTCCGCTGAGTGGTCAATTTAGGTTTTTGTCTAATCGTAGTCTGAATGGGCTTGTGTCAGTCTCAATACTCTGCAAGCCAGGCTAGCAGCACAAGACATGTAAAGAACAGCAGGTAAAACAGGAAAAACCATCCCACACCAAATAGAACATTAGCGCAGGATTCAATCCCTATTTCTACGTGCTTGCGGCGCTTAGATACGCTCCGCTACACTCAGCGGCAGGGCAAACCAGCCACTTTGCCCCTCGTGCCGACGACACCCCAACAAGAAATTGCAACCGGCAAGCTTCACCCAAAGCCCCATGACCCTTGCTTCAAACCCGGCCCAGCGTATCACCTCTTTATACAGGTGCGAATGCGTATGACTACTACCGTACCCTGCATCAAGCTTCGGAGCATGCTGCAAATGGCCCCCTATTTAGCCATGCGCGGCGTGTCTGCCCTGGAGTTTTTTCAACGCCTGGGCATTTCCACCAATATTTTCCAGAATCCCGATATCTGGCTGCCGCGCGCTGCCTGTTTCAGCATTGCCAATGAAATGGCGGCCATCGCCCAAGACCCCTTCAGTGGTGCTTTTGTAGGCCACCTGACCGAAATACGGTCGCTAGGCGCGTGGGGGGACATGATTATGCGCTCCAGTAATATTGCCCAGGCCTGTACGTTGGCCGCCACCCATGCGGCCATGTTGCATCAAGGCGGCGAAGTCAAAATTGTGACTGAAGGCCGCCGTATCAAGATGATCCATCAGTTCACCGGCCAATACGAAGCCGACCCAGAGCAATTTATTCTAGGTAGCCTAGCGGTTCTACGTAAAGTCCCGCTCATGGCGGGCGACCCCACCGCGATCCGAGTCCATATCAAAGCATCAAGAAAGAAAGGCGATGCGGCCTTGGAGGAATGTCTGGGGCCGAATATCGTCACCCAAGCCCAATACAATATGGTCGAATTTGATCGCGACTTGATGGAGCGCCCACTGACTCACAGGCGGGATGAGGCCTGGAAGACCACCGAAGCCTTACACTCCACCATCAAAACGGCCGATGAACTACTGGTTAATATTGCCGATCAAGAGCTGGCTAAATTAGGGCCTATCTCAAAAACAGTCGGACTATCCGTGCGAACCTTGCAACGCAGACTCAAGTATTGCGGCGTGGACTTTGACGCACTACGGGACGAGACCCGCCGCAGCCAAGCCCTACTCTTGATCGCCAGCGGCCAATACACAGCAACTGAAATTGCCTATATGGTGGGCTATAGCGACCAGGCGCACTTTACGCGCGCCTTCAAACGCTGGACAGGGAGCACGCCCTCCCGTTATCCAGAGCTGGACGCCTCTCGCAGGCACTAAGAAAGCGGCGTGGCTCACGCCTCTACAGATTGCAACAGCAACAAAACACAACGCTAATTTGGGAACAGAAAAGTCACCCCAGCACGCACGCCCCAACCACGAGGACCGTTATCGGGAGCCGACGCCCAGTAACGCGCACCCAATTGAAAGCTGACGGGCTGTGCGCCAATCTTCACCAGTTTCGACACCGTGAAATTCACCGGCACAGCCCATTCCTTCTCCTTCCAGTCGTAGGAACTTTCGGTATCGACGCCAAAGGTCCACGCAGTGGGCGTGGTATGAGACACGAAGGGCTGCATGAAGGTGGCGCTAACATCCTTGCGATCACGATTGCCTGCAAACGACCAGATGTGATTCGTCAGCAAACCATATGTCCAACCGCCATCTTGCTTGAGCAAAACCGCGCTAGGCCCGGCGCCCCATTTTTTCCCGCCCAGCATGGAATCCGTTGCCGAAGGCAGCACCAGGGCTGGCCCGGCACCCCAGATCAAACCACCCGACGTAGGCTCTTTAGGCGACAGGAAGAAACTTTGGGTGATATCACCCAAACCAGACTGACTACCCGAGCGGCCCGCCATATTATGCTGATCGATAATCGGTAAAATCGTACGAGAGATCAGGTTCCAATCCTGATTGACTGAAATGGGAACTACCGGCTGGATATTCAATACCGAGCGGTAGCCGTCTTCGGAGCCATAGCCCGAGTCGTAGTTATATTGAAAAGGCACGCTAATCATTGCGGCTACCGGGTTAGCCAACTGCTTGGCCAGCCCCGCCTCCTCCGCATGGCCAATGCCCACTAAGCCCACTGAAATCAAGCCGAACATCATTGTGCTGTACTTCATGTCATCTCCCTCTTTTTTAATAATGGACCGCTAGAACAACCCTTTTCGGTTTGGATCAGAAGCGGTAAGTCAGCCCCAGGATCGGGCCTTTCTGAATGACATCAAACACGAAACCATCCTTGCTATAGTCCACCCCCTGCATGCGATAAGCCGCTGTCAAAGACAGGTTCTTCTGCACCTGGTAACCAAAGCCGGCTGCTACGTCCCAGTCCAGATCTGCCTGTCCGGCACCCACGGCTCCCCAGCCCATTAAGTAAGCTTTATCGCTCAGAAAGTAATTGCCACGCACACCAGCCACCGCATCTACCCAGGTGGCACTATCCCGGCGATTCAAACCGTCTAGGACGCCACCTTGAAAACGCATCGTAGTTTTGACGTTCCAGACACGTGCACCTGCCATGACATCCAGATAACTGCGCCCGGATTGGTAGAGCGTGTAGCCGCCCGCCAATAGAGCCGAGAACGCCTCTGATGTCACCCCAAGCTTTTCCGCCAGCACTCCTCGTGGTGTGGCGTTCTTCAATGAAGTCTTGGTATAGGAAAGGTCTCCCAAAATGCTGTATCGCCCCCGTCGGGCTTCCACAATGCCCATAAAAGCAAAATCCAGCTCATTAAAAATTTGCCCGAAGTCAGACTTCATCTCTGCGGGTGGAAGGTTGAACTGCCCGGATGTCCCTTGAATACCCGCCATCCAAAAATAGGGGCTGACGCTGAACTGCCAAGACGAATCGTCATCCGCATGCTCACTCACCGTGGCAGTGGGTGGCATCGTCGGCGGTTGGGCACAAGCAACCCCTGGGCTCGCCCACAGCGCCGCCAACACAGGTCCTGCAATTGAAATTTTCATGATTTTCACCTTAATAAGGCTCCGGCCTTTGTTGCGACGCGCACGCAAGATCACGCTGACCGCCTCTGTTCGGCTGCCAACCTGTACAAAAAGGGGACTGATCAATGCCCTGAGGACAGCGCGGCCAACTCCGCCGCGCAGTTAAGCGGCTCATTACCTGGAATGGCTTTGGCTTGCGCCAACTCGTCCCGGGCCGCCTGCACATCCGCCAGAAAAGCGGCGTCGCTTTGCAGACGAGCCACGGTGGCCGCCCCCATCACGCGACCTGCATCCACATCGCTTTGCCAATGCGCATTGCAAACCACTCGGCTTTGGCCAAAAGACAGACCTCTGGCCAAGAGTTCATTGCTACGTTCGGGGCTGATTTGTGCCAGCACCAATGCCCAGGCCCAACCCGCAGCGGTATGTCCAGACGGATAAGAGCCATCATGGCGCAGCACCTCCTCGTCGCCCGGCGTGCACGTTCCTTCCTCGTGCAAGGCAAAGGGCCTCACCCGCTGATATTTGTTCTTCACCCCATAGGTGGATAAACCCGCATCAGTCAGCAAACGCTGCATCATTTGATAGATAACAGGTGTCCCTGACTGATCAATCCGAACACCCAAAGCACAGGAGTAATTCTGAGCAGGTCGAGGAAAAACCAGGTCCGCATCCTGGCGGGCCAACATCCAGCGCTCCGACTCTTTAATAGCCAAAGCAGCCTGACGAGCCTCCTCATCGCGAGCAAATGCCGCACTCTCTTTAGCCGGTGGCGCACCCAGCAGCATCAGACTATCGGGTAAATCTGCCTGTTTTAAATAGCCAGGTGCCAGCTTGAAATGAATATCGGTCACTGTGGTTGCCGGCTGAGCCTGGGCCTGCAAAGGGCTGGAGGCAAGCCCTAACAGACTGCCAGAAACACTCAACAAGACTCGAGGAAACAAGGATGCGAGAAACATAAGCCGATCTCCGCTTAAGGAACCAGAGGCTCAAGCTTGGGGAAGCTCCAGCGACCACTCAGGAACTCTTCTTGGGGCTGATACAGACGGATCGTAAAATTCCAACCCGGTACGATGGGCAAACAATTCGAGACTTTTCCGTCGCAGCCACCGAACTGGACAGCCACCTTCCCATCCGCCTGTTTCTTGGCCGTCAGGCTGTTCACGGAATAGGCGTCGTAGGGGTTTTTCTCAAAGTACCCTTCTGCGTTGTAGACCGTTACCGACCAAAAGGCTTTGACAGGAACCTCACCGACCGTCATGCGATAGACCGTTTTGCCATCATTCACCGGAACATCCCCACCCAGATACGTGGACTCTTTCGCCGGATTTCCTCCCCATCCTGCCGCGGTACCGATCAAATGCTGAATCGGATCAACCTCGTCCTTGGGGCCAAAGGCCCGTTCGTAATGAGGGTTGCTCTCGCCCAAGACCAGCAAGGCATCACGTATCTTTTTCTGGCTGGCGGCATCCCACTTGGGCACGACAAACTCGCCGACGTTGGCCTGGCTGACTTTAAGCCCATTCTGTAAGGCATGTACCTGCTCCAGATCCTTGCGATCTGTTGGGTCAGCCAAAGTGCGTATCAACACAAACACGTAGCGCGTGCCGATGTTTTCTTTACTCAGCACGTAATCGCCGGCGGCGTAATTAAAGGCCGGAATATAGTGGTCTTCGTTGACAACCAGCATCGACATATAACGACCACCCGCGTCCGGCAAGGTGACCGTGACCGGGCCCGCATCCAGATCAAACACGGCAGAGGAATACAAGGTGTCCCGATTCATGCGGATCACGCTTTGCGCATCCACCGACACCGGTTCACGACTATGCACAAACTGCCCCAAGGCCCCATCGGCCACCATCTTGCCCATATAAAGATCAGACTCGGCACGGGTGAAGTTATCGACAGTCACGGGTAGAGACGCATCCGAAACCGTTTGAGCGTAGGCAGAGCCCACCATTGATAAGGCTAAGGCTAGGCCACAGGTAGCGAAAGGATAAAACATACAGTCCCCTTTAGAGGATGAAGAGTTACGTTGTTAGCCAGCCCCCGGGACTTCTGCATCTCTCTCAGGCAAAGCGCCGTACAGAAAGCCGGGAACACACCAAGCAGACTGTATAAGAATGTTTCTATGCGGGCTTGCCATTTGGTGCCACAGAGGCTCTGCCCTCATGGCATACTGCCAACGTTGACATCCCCACAGAGCTAATCATCATGCAAGGCAATCCTGAAGTCATCGACTACCTGAATCAGTTGCTGCGCGGCGAACTCGCAGCGCGCGACCAGTACTTTATCCATTCCCGCCTTTACGAGAACCTGGGCTTCACCCAACTCTACGAGCGCATGAATCATGAAATGGAAGAAGAAACCCAGCACGCCGACGCCTTGATCCGTCGCATTCTGATGCTTGATGGCCTTCCCGATATGCGCCCCACCGCCTTCGAACCGGGACAAGACGTGGTCGGCATGCTGCGCAAGGACCTCGAACTTGAGTATGAAGTTCGCGCCGCACTACGCAAAGGTATCGAGCTGGCCGAAACAGCCAGTGATTTTGTGACGCGCGACATCATTCTGACCCAGCTACGTGACACGGAAGAAGACCATGCCTACTGGCTGGAGAAACAGTTAGGGCTGATAGAAAAAGTCGGCTTGGAAAACTACCAGCAATCTCAAATGTAGGGCCTGCAAGCAAAACGCGTTACAGCGCAAGCTTGATACTTTGTCGTACTGAAGGCACAAAAAAACCGCCAGCATTCATTGCATGGCGGTTTTTTATTGCCAGGTAGCGCTCCAATGAGCACCACCTTTAGCCCAGGCGATTAACCCAGGTTTTTAGCGGCAAAATCCCAGTTCACCAGGTTCCAGAAAATTTCCAGGTACTTGGGACGGGCATTGCGGTAGTCGATGTAGTAGGCGTGTTCCCACACATCACAGGTGATCAGGGCAACGTCATCAGAAGTCAAAGTCGTGCCAGCATTGCTGGTGTTGACGATATCCAGGGAGCCGTCGGCCTTTTTAACCAGCCAGGTCCAGCCCGAACCGAAGTTGCCAACAGCAGACTTGGTGAAAGCTTCTTTGAATGCATCAAAGCTGCCCCATTTGGCGTTGATGGCGTCAGCCACTTTGCCAGTAGGAGCGCCGCCGCCGTTAGGGGACAGGCTGTTCCAGTAGAACGTGTGGTTCCAGACCTGAGCAGCGTTGTTGAACACGCCACCGGAGGACTGCTTGACCACATCTTCCAGGGAAGCATTTTCCAGCTCAGTGCCAGCAACCAGATTGTTCAGGTTAGTAACATAAGCTTGATGGTGCTTACCGTAGTGAAACTCCAGAGTTTCTTTGGAGATATGTGGCTCAAGCGCGTTGAGATCGTAGGGAAGAGCTGGAAGAGTGAATGCCATTTCAATTCCTTCTAATAAAAAAATCGTGTTTGGTATCCAACAAGGACGACGCAGTCCTACAGCAGATCGTGCGTGCGCACCACATCCACCGACACATGACCGCGACTCAACTCGACATCGAGTCGTTCACCAATCTTTAAGTCTAACGCATTTTTTACAACTTTCCCCTCGCTATCCCTGACTATGGCATATCCACGATTGATGATAAGGCGAGGCGATAAGGCTTGTAGTGTTTGCTGGGCCGCAGCCAGTCGCTGGCGGCGCAAAATCAAAGCATGATCCAGGCCTTTTTCCAGCCGTTGGAAAAGCATATCCAGATTTTGCTGTCTTGACGGCAACTGGGGAATACTGCGTTCCAAACGCGCCTTGACCGTGGCCAAGCGCAAACGGGCCGCATCCGGCACGCTACGAGCAACACGCTCCAGGCGTTGCTTGAGATGATCCAGGCCCTGTTGCTGCTGGGCCAGACGTTGGTGTGGAGACACCAGCTTGGCGACCGCCCGATCCAAACGCAGGGAGGCGCGATCTATATGACGCTGCATTCCATGGTTCAAGGCCCCGACACGCGCAAACACCTGCTCCAGTAGTTGATCACGGCCCAGACAGGCCAGCTCAGCGGCCGCGGTGGGGGTGGGTGCGCGCAGGTCCGCCACAAAATCGGCAATGGTGAAATCGGTTTCATGCCCCACCCCACTAATAATAGGGATAGGACTGGAGGCGATCAGGCGTGCCAGACCTTCATCGTTAAAAGCCCAAAGATCTTCCAGGCTACCGCCCCCGCGCACCAGCAACAGGGTATCGACTTCGACTCGCTCAATCGCAGTTTCCAAGGCTTGTCGCAATCGCGGTGGTGCTTCCGCCCCTTGGACCGGTGCAGGATAAATAATAATGCGGACATGGGGAGCGCGCCGCTCCATCGCCGTCAGCACATCTCGCAAGGCGGCGGCCGCCAGCGAGGTAATGATGCCGATACTGCGCGGCAAGCTCGCAATAGGACGCTTACGCTCTGGCTCGAATAAACCTTCGCTTTGCAACTGGCCTTTCAAGCGCAAAAACGCTTCGTGCAAATCCCCTAGGCCAGCACGGCGCATGCCCTCGACCTGAACCTGGAAGTCCCCACGCGCCTCGTACAAGGTCACCGAGCAGCGAAACTCGAAGCGTTCGCCCGCACGCGGCACAAAACCCACGGCCTGGGCACGACCCCGAAACATCACGGCACGTACGGCGGCCTTGTCATCCTTGATGGAGAAATACCAATGCCCCGAAGCGGCCTGGGTGAAGTTGGACACTTCACCGCTAACCCAAACCACCGGCATGTGCTCATCCAGCAATTGGCTGACACGGCGGTTCAGCTGTGCCACGGTCCACACCGAAGGTGCTCTAGATTCTTGATAATGCGTCATATTCTTTGTTATTAACTCGTCCCGGCGTAGTTTTCCACCGATTCGTATCCACAACTGTCATGCGTTTGTCAAATAGACGCCAAGACAATGGCTTCCGTCCAATACCTGATGCAATACTTTATCGAAAACAGATAAGCCATTGAAAATAAACGTTATTTAAAAAAACACGAAGATGGTCGAAAATTAGCCAGAGAACCTCTAAACCACCACCCGAGCCACTATGGGAAGTCTTATACACAGAATTATCCACAGATTTTGTGGATAGTTTTAGTACTACACCTATTACTTCAAATACATCATGGGTTTGGCGTAGGTTTCGAGAAAAAGACCATAAAGTGTACCGCGCCCGCGCCGGAACATTCCCGCAATGCAGGCAGGGGCTCTACAATAAGCGTTGATTTATTTCGTGACCGGATAATCGACCCGTGCTTACTTTGATCCATGCCGCTGGCTGGCCTGTCTGGTTCCTGCTGGCCTGCTCTATTCTTGCCCTGGGCCTGATCCTGGAACGTCTCTTGGCTTTACGCAGCAAGCGAATTTTACCAGCCGGACTGGCGCGCCAGATCAGCGAGCTGACTGCGCAAAACCGCGTCCAGGACGATTCCCTGCCTCGCCTGTACGACAATTCCCCCTTAGGTCGAGTATTAGCTACCGTACTGAAATATCGTCATCAAACTCCGGCGCTACGTGAAGCCGCAGTCGAGGCAGAAGGCAAGGACATCAGCTATCAGCTAAACAAATACATTCCCGCATTGGGCACTATTGCCGTCATCGCTCCCTTGCTGGGTCTGTTTGGCACCGTCATTGGCATGATCGATATTTTTGCGGCCTATGATCCCGCCGGTGGCGATCCCAGCCTGATTGCCCGTGGCATTTCTGTCGCGCTATATAACACCGCCTTGGGGATTTTGATTGCCGTCCCGGCCATGATCTTTCACCGCTACTTTCGCAGCCGGGCCGACTATCTATTGCATTGTCTGGAAAGTGAGGCCGGCACCTTGGATCGTTTGCTGGCCCAGAGGGCGGCCTGATGCGCTTTCGCCGAGCCCAAGACCAGGACACTCTGGAATTGAATCTGGTGCCCTTGATTGATGTCTTGCTGGTCGTGCTGATTTTTCTGGCCGCCAGCAGCACCTTTGTGCGCCATCGCCAATTGGATGTGTCCCTGCCCCAGGCTCAGGCCCAAGCCGCTCAAGCGGCTGAGTTATTGCTGGCCATCAGCCAGGACGGGCGCTACGCCCTGAACGGCATGTGGCTGGATGCCAGCAGCACTGGGCCATTAAGCCAGGCCTTATCCACTGAAAAGACCGACGAGAACAGCAGCTTACTGATTCTTGCAGATGCCCAGGCCCCCCATTTTGCTGTCGTGCAGGCCATGGAAGCAGCCCGTCAGGTAGGCATCCATCGCATTCATTTTGCGACCCAGGCTCCATGAGTGTGCGCGTCCGCCTGACAGATTGGCTACACGGCCAATGGCAAAAAAAAGGCTGGTTCAGCCTGATTATGCGCCCTCTTTCAGCGTTGGCAGCCCTGTTTGTACGCCGCAAACAGCAACGTTACGAACAAGACCCCAACGCCTCTTACCGCAGTCCGGTTCCCGTGATCGTAGTGGGCAATATTATTGTGGGTGGTGCTGGCAAAACCCCTGTCGTTCTGGCGCTGACTGAACAATTACGCGCATTAGGCTGGACGCCCGGCATTGTCAGCCGAGCTTATGGTGTGGATGTAGGCCCCCATCCCCGTGTGGGTCAAGGCAAATTAGCGGCCGAACAGTTTGGTGATGAACCTACCCTGATCGCGGCCCAGACCCAAGCTCCGATCGCCGTCCATCCACGCCGTGTACTGGCTGCCCAAGCCTTGCTCCAAGCATTCCCGACGGTAGACCTGATTATTTCTGACGACGGGCTGCAACATCTGGCCCTGCAGCGCGATCTGGAAGTGGTGGTGCAAGATGCACGTGGCGTGGGCAATGGCTATTTGCTGCCTGCCGGACCCTTGCGCGAAAGCCCCGAACGCCTGCGCCAGGTAGACTGGTTGATCAGCCAGATTGTGGCTGATCAAGCGCCCCCTTCTACCCCCCAGCCTGCCGAACCGGGCCGCAGCTTGACCATGAGCTTGCGCCCTTATCAATTAGAGCACCTGATCTCTGGACGCCGCCTGGACTGGTCGGACTGGTGCCGGGAATACGGTCAGCAAAACCTGCAAGCCCTGGCCGCGATTGGTCAGCCCGCCCGGTTTTTCACCATGCTGCGCGCCTGTGGTCTGCGCCTGAATCAAACAGTTGCCTTGCCCGACCATGCCGCCTTGCAAGCACAAGACTTTCAAGCCTTGCATGACGGGCCAGTACTCATTACCCGTAAAGACGCCGTAAAATGCCAGCACCTGAACGACTCACGCCTGTGGGTTGTGGATGTTCAGCCCGTGTTTTCACACCCCGGCTGGATTGCTGAGCTGGACAGCCTGTTGCGCAAACGGCGCTTAACCCCTCCCTCTTTACCCGGAGTCCAATAATGGAAACTCGCCTACTCGAAGTGCTGGTCTGCCCCTTGTGCAAGGGCCCTTTGCGCCACGACCGCGAACAGCAAGAACTGATCTGCAAGGCAGACAAACTGGCCTTCCCCGTTGTGGATGGTATCCCCACCATGTTGATCAACGAAGCGCGCCCGTTGAATGCGCAGGAACAAACCAGTAGCTGATATGACTTTTTCCGTCATCATCCCCGCTCGCCTGGGCTCCACCCGCTTGCCCAACAAACCGCTGGCCGACATTGCTGGTCAACCCATGATCGTGCGTTGTGCTCAGCAGGCTGCGCTTAGTGGCGCACGTCAGGTCTGGGTAGCGACGGACTCGCAGGCCGTGCTTGAGGCGGTGCACGCCCATGGTTTCCAGGCCCTGCTGACCGATGCCGAGCACCCGACTGGTACGGATCGCCTGGCTCAGGCCGCCCGCCTGCTGGAATTGCCTGAGGACGAAATCGTCGTCAATGTGCAAGGTGACGAGCCCTTGATCTTGCCCGAGCATATCAATGCAGCTGCCGAGCTTCTGGCCCGCAGTACACAAGCCGATATCGCCACCCTGGCTGCCCCCATCAGGGACGCTGAAACGCTGTTCAATCCCAATGCCGTCAAGGTGGTGTGCGACCTGCAGGGCCGCGCCCTGTATTTCTCCCGCGCCCCCATGCCCTGGGCCCGCGATGCCCTGGCGGGCGGCGAACAGCGGCTGGCCGACGGACTTCCCGCATTGCACCATATCGGCCTTTATGCCTACCGAAATCGCTTCTTGCAGCAGTATGCCCAGCTACCACGTGGGCCGCTGGAGCACTTCGAGTCCCTGGAGCAGCTGCGAGCCATGGAAAACGGCTTCCAGATTATGGTTCACCGTCTTCAGGTGATTCCTGCAGCCGGGGTAGACACCGAGCAAGACCTGGAAAGAGTACGCGCTCACTTCGCAAATCGGTTATAAAAGATCTTTTTTCTGCTCCGTCCGAATAAAAAATGCGCGAAATATGCTGCATTGCATCATACTGAAGCGAGAATCGGACCGACGCATTTCCTGGAGGAATTCATGCGACTAATACTGCTCGGGCCCCCTGGTGCCGGCAAAGGCACTCAAGCTGCTTTCATTACCGAGAAATTTGGTATTCCACAAATTTCCACGGGCGATATGTTGCGTGCCGCTGTCAAAGCCCAAACCCCGCTGGGTGTAGAAGCCAAAAAAATTATGGATGCCGGCGGCCTGGTTTCGGATGACCTGATCATCGGACTGGTTCGCGATCGCCTGCAAGCTGACGACTGTGAGCCCGGCTACCTGTTCGACGGTTTCCCTCGCACGATTCCTCAAGCAGATGCTCTGAAGGATGCCAATGTCCAACTGGACTTCGTGATCGAAATCGACGTACCCGAAGAAAGCATCATCGAACGCATGAGCGGCCGTCGGATTCACTCTGCCAGCGGCCGTAGCTACCACGTTACGTTCAATCCACCCAAAACCCCCGGTGTGGACGATGTAACGGGCGAGCCCTTGCTCCAGCGCGAAGACGACCGCGAGGAAACCGTACGCCATCGCCTGTCTGTCTATCGCGAGCAGACCCGCCCTCTGGTCGATTACTACTCGCAATGGTCAGCCACCGGCGACCCACAAGCTCCGGCCTATCGCAAGATTTCCGGCGTGGGCAGCGTCGATGAGATCCGCCAGCGCATTGTGGACGCCCTGGCAAGCTAAGTAAGTCTAGATTTCAACCGGCCCCAAAAGGGCCGGTTGTTTATTATTCAAGGGAGACAAGCTCATGCAAATCAATAAGAAAACATTTATTGTCACGGGTGGCGCATCTGGTTTGGGCGCAGGCACCATACGTATGCTGGTTGAAAACGGCGCCCGCGTAGTGATCGCCGACATTCAGGACGAGGCCGGTCAGGCGCTGGCCAAAGAGCTAGGCCAGCACTATCAGCGCTGTGATGTGACCTCGGAGCAAGACGCCCAGGCCGTCGTAGACTTGGCTTGCCAGGACAGCACTCACCCCCTGTTTGGCCTGGTCAACTGTGCTGGCGTGGCCCCAGCTTCGCGCACCGTGGGACGCAATGGCCCCCACACGCTGGACCTGTTCCAGAAAACCGTCATGATCAATCTGGTCGGCACCTTCAATATGTGTCGTCTGGCTGCTGCTGCCATGAGCAACAATACCCCCGAGCCGTCGGGCGAGCGTGGCGTGCTGATTAACACCGCGTCTGTCGCTGCCTATGACGGCCAGATCGGTCAGGCCGCTTACGGTGCCTCCAAGGCGGGCGTAGTGGGTTTGACCTTGCCCCTGGCACGCGATCTGGCGCAAACTGGCATCCGCGTCATGACGATTGCCCCCGGCATTTTTGGCACCCCCATGATGTTTGCTATGCCTCAGGAGGTACAGGATTCGCTGGCTGCCAGCATCCCCTTCCCGTCTCGCCTGGGTCGTCCCGACGATTTTTCCCAACTGGTGCACAGCATTATCAGCAATGAAATGCTCAATGGCGAAACTATCCGTCTGGATGGCGCCATTCGCATGGCACCAAAATAACTTTCTGTATCGGCTCCAATGGGTTTGTTTCGCTCGGCGGCCACGATTAGTGGCCTGACGCTGCTGTCTCGCATTACCGGACTGGCACGCGATATTCTGATTGCCCGCGCCTTTGGGGCGGGCCCGCTTACTGATGCCTTCTGGGTAGCGTTTCGCATTCCCAACCTGCTGCGCCGCCTGTTTGCAGAGGGCGCCTTCTCGCAGGCCTTTGTCCCTATCCTGGGGCAAGTTCGCAAAGAGCATGAGCCCGACAAGGTCCAGCAATTGCTGGATCGGGTGGCCCTACTGTTGACCGTTGCCGTCATGGTGGTCACGGCGATTGGTATTGTGGCTGCCCCCTGGGTGGTCAGCGCCATGGCCAGCGGCTTGACCGCCCCCGAGCGACAAACCGAGTTTGGGGCCGCCATCACTATGACGCGCCTGATGTTCCCCTACATCATCTGCATGTCGCTGGTGGCCTTTGCCTCTGCCGTACTCAATACCTGGAGCCGCTTTGCGGTTCCAGCCTTCACTCCCATCCTGCTGAATCTGTCCATGATTGCCGCCAGCCTGTTTCTGGCCCAGCACATGGATACCCCGATTTATGCCCTGGCTGTCGGTGTGATGGTCGGTGGTCTGGCCCAATTGCTGGTCCAATGGACCGCCTTGGCCCGCCTGGGCCTGCTGCCTCGCCTGTCATTTCGCCTGGGCGAGGCTCGCCGCGACCCTATCGTGCAACGCATCCTGAAACAGATGTTGCCCGCAATTTTGGGTGTATCGGTGGCGCAGATCTCCCTTTTGATCAACACCAATATCGCTACCTGGCTGCAGTCCGGCAGTGTTACCTGGCTATCTTTTGCCGACCGCCTGATGGAATTTCCCACTGCCCTGCTAGGCGTGGCGCTGGGCACCGTCTTGCTGCCCAAGCTGTCTGCCGCGCATGCAGGCAAAGACGATAAACACTACAGCGCCCTGCTGGACTGGGGTTTACGCCTGGTCTTGCTGCTGGGCTTGCCCGCCGCTCTGGGCATGGCCCTGCTGTCCGACGGTCTGGTGGCCACCTTGTTCCACTACGGTGCGTTTGGCGCTGCGGATGTTGCCCAGACCAAGCAGGCCGTGGGCGCCTATTCTGTGGGTCTGGTCGGCTTGCTGGCCATCAAGATTCTGGCCCCCGGCTTTTACGCCCGCCAGGACATTCGCACTCCCGTGCGTATTGCGATTGGAGTGCTGATTATTACGCAACTGTTTAATCTGCTGCTGGTCCCTACTTTTGCCCATGCCGGGTTGGCACTGTCGATTGGCCTGGGCGCCATCGTCAATGCCTTGACCTTGCTGGTCATGCTGCTCAAACGGGGGATATACCAGCCCAATCATGACTGGTTACGTTTTCTCCTGAAGATCATCCCTGCCCTGGGCGCACTGGCCCTTGTGCTCTGGCTGGCCCAACACTATATCGACTGGATCGCCCTGGGAGCCACGCCCTTGCTGCGCGTGCTTTATCTGAGCGGGGTGTTGCTTGCCAGCGGTATTTCCTATTTCGGTATGTTGTTTATCGTAGGCATTCGACCCTCTTACTTTACAAAGCGGGCGTAGTGTCCTAGAATAATTGTCTTTGCCGATTAAACTTTAAAACTTAGGCTTTACTAAAAACATGGCTAATACCGCACAAGCGCGCAAGCGCGCCCGCCAAGCAGTGGCTCGTAACAAACACAACGCCAGCATCCGTTCCATGCTGCGTACCGCTATCAAGCGCGTTCGCCAGGCTGTCGAAGCCGGTGACAAAACCGCTGCTAACGAAGTTTTCCGCAAAGCGACCAGCATCATTGACCGCGTTGCCGACAAGAACATCATTCACAAGAACAAGGCTGCCCGCCACAAGAGCCGCCTGTCTAGCGCTGTCAAGGCTTTGGCCTGATTGCAAAAGATTTTTAATGGTTTAATCGGCTCTGGCCTAAAAACCAGTTAGAAAAGGGGTGCTAAGCACCCCTTTTTTATTAGCCACAAAACCATTGCCTGGACACGCAGGCCAATCATGCTAAGTTATGGATTTGCTTTTTCATTAGTGAGTCCCCATGACACGTCCCATCGTGCTGCAACTGGCATCTTTGGCCCAGCACCCCTCTTTTGACGATATCGACCGTCACTTCGAGCGCCTTGCCTTTCAAGACCTGACAGAACTCTCTGCCCAGCAGATTGAGCGCGTCCAGATTCTACTGACCAGCGCGGTCACCCCTACCCCCGCCTCCTTAATGGACCGTCTGCCCGCTTTGAAAGCGATTTGCAGCGTAGGCGTAGGCTACGACTCTATCGACATCCATGCCGCCAAACAGCGTGGCATACAAGTCAGCACCACCCCCGATGTTCTTAACGATTGCGTGGCCGATATGGCCTGGGCTTTGATGCTGGATGCCGCCCGACGCCTTACCGAATCCGACCGTTATGTCCGTGCCGGCCTGTGGGATCGCCCCAACGGCTTTGGGCTGGGCACTCGTGTCAGCGGCAAGAAACTGGGTATTGTGGGACTGGGTCGTATTGGCCAGACGATTGCCCGCCGTGCCAATGGTTTTGATATGGAGCTGCGCTACCACAATCGTCGCCCACGTCACGATGTAGCCTGGCACTACGAGCCCTCTTTGATTGAACTGGCCGATTGGGCTGACATTATGGTGATTGCTGCCGTCGGCGGAGACGAGACGCGCGGGCTGATCAATATCGACGTACTGAATGCATTGGGTCCCAAAGGCATTCTGGTCAACATTGCCCGCGGTAGTGTAGTGGATGAAAGCGCGCTGATCGCTGCCCTGCAAGAGGGACGTCTAGGCGCCGCCGGGCTGGATGTATTCGAGAGCGAACCCCAGGTACCCCAGGCGCTACGCGATCTGAATCAGGTTGTATTGGCACCGCACACGGCCAGCGCTACGGTAGAGACGCGCGAAGCCATGTTGGCACTGACGCTGGAAAATATTTTGCAGTATCAAAAAACCGGCAAGGTACTGACGCCGCTCAGCGTGTAGAACAGCCATGTCGCCTGCCGTTTTTGCGGTGGCGACATGCATTTCAAGCTAGGATTTTGCTCAGGAGTCGACCGGGTCCATATTTTCAGGGTCGATGCCGGTGATTTTTAAATTATTGTCGTCAGCAAAGCCACAAACGAATTTCCAAGCCAAAGGTTCCAGTTCTCGAAGGCGTGCATCCACGACAACACACCGCACACCATCAATCAAACGCGGCACCACATAGGGCGAATAAGTCAGATGCCCCCCCATCGCCCCTGCGGGACGAAACTGGGACATTACACCGGCCAAGCGCTCGGCCCAATCACTGGGACGAAACCGCTGATCCTGCCGGGTCACACCATGGATAACAAGTTGCTTCACTGGCTCTGTCATAACAATTAATGGCTGATCGTGCAGTTCAGGTCTGCTGCACCTTTTCCTTTCTTGCCCCGCATTGTATCCGATCGCGGCCACGCAAAGCCTGGGATTCAAGAAATTAGCCGCTTGACAATTTATTGCCAATCATTGCTTTGACTGATCAATTTATTCCAAAATCAGGCAGTTAGATCGTCCTTTGCTCGGGCTGTCTTTGCTCTAAATAGCCGGACAGGTTAAGATTACTTTCTTTATTCGCAGGATTTTTTATGGATGCCATCGTGCAAGCAGGGCCGCTTCGGCACTTTCTGCAATTTCGCGACTTTTCTCACGACGAAATTTTATATGTGCTGGACCGCGCACGCCTGATCAAAGACAAGTTCAAACGCTATCAGCCGCACCACACATTGCACGACCGCACCCTGGCGATGGTTTTTGAAAAAGCCAGCACCCGTACCCGGGTTTCGTTTGAAGCCGGTATGTATCAGTTGGGCGGTTCGGTCATCCACCTGACCACCACCGACTCGCAGCTGGGCCGCTCCGAACCCATTGAAGATACCGCCCGCGTGGTTTCCCGCATGGTCGATATCGTCATGATTCGTACTTTCGAGCAGACCCGTCTGGAGCGTTTTGCCTCCCACTCGCGTGTCCCGGTCATCAATGGCCTGACCAACGAATTTCACCCCTGTCAGATTCTGGCCGACATCTTCACCTTTATCGAACATCGTGGCGATATCAAGGGCAAGACCGTGGCCTGGATCGGTGACGCCAACAATATGGCTTACACCTGGCTGCAAGCGGCTGAAATTCTGGGTTTCACCCTGCATGTGTCCGCTCCCAACGGCTATCATCTTGAAGCGAGCCGTACCGGTAACCCGAACTCCAGCATTCTGCGTGAATTCGACGATCCCCTGGAGGCCTGCAAAGGCGCACACCTGGTCACCACCGACGTGTGGACTAGCATGGGCTACGAAGACGAGAACGAAGAGCGCCGCAAGGCCTTTGCCGATTGGCGCGTCGATCAGGAAATGATGGACGTGGCCGATCCCAACGCGATCTTCATGCACTGCTTGCCCGCCCACCGTGGCGAGGAAGTGACTGGTGAAGTCATTGACGGCCCGCAAAGCGTGGTCTGGGATGAAGCAGAAAACCGCCTGCATGTGCAAAAAGCATTGATGGAGTTCTTGATTCTGGGGCGTCTGGAAGCCTAAGTGCTTCTACCCAGGGCAGACTGCCCATCAATAAAAAAGGGGGATGCTTAGCATCCCCCTTTTTAATGCAGCCGCGACACGACCCTCTTCTATTCTTCGATCTCCAAACCAGCTAATCGATAGCCAACTTGCAGCTCTGTAAGCAAATACTTGGGCTGTGCGGCATCCTGCTCCAGCTTTTGACGCAGCTGCATCATGTACACCCTGAGGTAATGAGGCCGATCTGAATAAGCGGCCCCCCAAGTTTCATGCAGCAAGTGCTGATGCGTCAGCACCTTGCCGTGACCTCGAATCAAGGCGGTCAGCAGACGAAACTCGATAGGCGTCAAATGCACAGTCTCCCCGTCACGGGTGACTTCATGGGACGCCAGATCCACATTAACGCTACCAAAGTGAATCCGTGACGAGGCTGCCTGAGCATTCGGAACCAGCTGAGAACGACGCAACAAGGCCCGGATTCTGGCCAATAGCTCCGGCACCCCAAAGGGCTTGACCAGATAGTCATCCGCCCCAGCATTTAGCGCCGCCACTTTTTCTTCTTCTCTCTCCCGCGCCGACAACACCAGAATGGGCGAGTAGACCCAGCTGCGCAGATCGCGAATCAAATCTTTGCCATCACCATCGGGCAATCCCAAATCTACAATCATCAAATCAGGGCGTCGGGTTGCCGCATCCATGCGCGCCTGTGCCAGAGTGCTTGCCTCAATAACAGCCATACCCTCCTGCTCCAAGGCAATCCGCACGAAACGACGGATATTGGCTTCATCCTCCACAATCAGTATCTGGGCTTTGTTCATGTCAGTCACTCATCACCATCCATACGGGGAGCCGCCCGCCAAGGTAGACAGATCTCGAAGATCACTCCATGAGGCAGACGCGGCTTGGCGCTGATCGTACCACCATGAGCAGCAATAATCGTTCGGCACAAGCCCAAACCCAAGCCAACCCCGGCAACCGAGGACTCTTTCTGTCCCCGAGTAAAGGTATCAAACAAACGCTCGGGATCTCCCGGCGGCAAACCGGGCCCATCATCACTGATCAAAAGATACATGGATTGACCAGAGCATTGCCCGCGCAAAGCGATGGTGCTGTTCGCGGGTGTGTATTTGGCGGCATTATCCAGCAGATTCGTCACTACCCTTTCCAGTAAGACACCATCGACCTCGACCAAAGGCAGATCAGCCGCAAACTCGGTCAGCACTTTGCGGGGCTGCAAGGCTGCTGCGCAACGACCAAGCGCAATACCCACGATTTCACCCAGAGCATGCCACTCTTTATGCAGCTTGACCCCTTCACTTTGCATACGAGCCAAGTCCAGCAGATTGGACACCTGACGGCGCAGCTCATCGGACTCAATACGTATGGAACGGGCAATGTCACAACGCTCTGTTTCGCTCAAGCCCTTGGGCTGTTCCAAGGTTTCAGCCAGCCCTCGAATAACCGTCAAGGGGGTCCGTAAATCGTGCGAAACAGCAGATAAAAGGGTGTTGCGCATTTTCTCCCCCTCCATGCGCAGCACCGTATCCTGAGCGATCTCGACGTAGTGAATGCGCTCCAAAGCCTGCGCAAGCGTAAAGCAGCAAGCATCCAGCAAGCGCCGGCCATCCGGCGTTCCCAATGAAGCGGCGCCCCCAGACTGAACCACCAGCACACCACGCGGAGCCATCGGGCCTTTAAGGGGCAGATACAAGGCGCTAGCACCACTCAAGGTCTCAGTACCATTGCCGGCGGGTTCCATATGCTCAAAAACCCATTGCGCCACCGAAAGCTCAACAAACTCCGTGTGGCGGGTAGCCACTAAGTGATTCTGCTGATCTGGCACTACCAATACCACCTGCATCTCGAATAAAGGCTCCAGCGTATCCCGACATACCGCCAAGACTTGCTCCAAAGCCAGCGCCCCAGCCAGATCCCGACTAACACGCGTCAAGGCAGCAGCACGGCGTTCACCATCACGTGCTGCTCTGGCCTCGGCCTGCAGCTTGGCGGCCAACTGGCCAATAATCAGCGCAACCCCCAGCATGACGCCGAAGGTAAACACATACTGAGTGTCGGTCACCGAAAAGGAATAGCGTGGCTCGACGAAAAAGAAGTCGAAAAATGCCACAGATAATAAGGACGCCCAGACGCCGGCAAACCGCCCCAAGCGCAGGGCTATAAACACTACCGTGATCAGAAACAGCATGATCACATTGGAGAGTTCGAAAAATGGCAGCAATTGCTTGGCAAGGATTGCCGTAATGACGCAGACCACCGAAGCAATCGATAAGGCTTTGCCCTGGGCCATGGCTGGCTCCAGCTCCAGAGGTCGTATGGGTCGCTGGCCTCCTTCTATGCGCACCAACAACAATCCAATTTCCGGGTTGCTGCGAGCAAGACGCTCAGACAGGCTGGTCCGCCAAGGCAAGACAGAGCGTGCCGAGGAGTTACCCAGAATCAACTTGGTGGCATTGCGTTGACGGGCATAGGCCAAAATCGTATGCGCCACATCCTGCCCAGCCAGATTGGCAAATTCCGCACCCGCATGTTGTGCACTGGCCGCCAAGCGAACCAGGGCTTCCTGCGCCTTGATCTTGCCACTTTCCTGGGGCGTATCCACATGCAGCACAATCCAAGGCGTCTGAAGCTGCTGCGCCAGACGTGCCCCCTCCCGAATCAAGGCTTCCTGAGTGCTATCGGCACTGAC
>JBQEAN010000015.1:36052-65606 GCA_052109075.1 Alcaligenes sp.
GCGCCAGACGTGCCCCCTCCCGAATCAAGGCTTCCTGAGTGCTATCGGCACTGACGCACACCATTAATAGCTCGCGGGTCGGCCAGACCGTTCGTATGGCATGGCGGCTGCCCTCTATATTGGAATGCGCCAACTCGTCCACCAGCAAGAGCTGATAGCCCGAAGCCAGGGCAGCATCCAGATCAAACTCCGTCAACACTCGCCCCTGGCGCTGATACTCCTTACGCGCCAGAACAGGCAAACCTTGCGTCAAAGCCTGGGTTTCTTGCCGGCCATGCGTCTCTACCAGGCCGATGGCAACCGCCACACCTTCGGCCTGACGCTGATGGGCGGCCCGGAGCATGGCATAGGTTTTGCCTACGCCCGCACAGGCTCCAAAGAAAATCTTCAGCTGTCCGCGGCGAGGCTGATGCGGATCCTCGCCCACCACCTGCAGCAGTTCATCCGGGTCTGGCCTATCCTCAAGCGACATAGATCTGTGCACTCCATCCAGAAAATTGCTATCGATCTTACGCTCTTATCCAAAAAAGGGAGTCAGCAGCAAATCAATCAGTTTGATACCTATAAAGGGCGCAATCAGCCCTCCCAGACCATAAATCAGCAAGTTGCGCTTTAGCAGGCGGCTGGCGGGTTCGGCACGGTATTTGACGCCTTTCAAGGCCAGGGGAATCAAGGCGATGATAATCAAGGCATTAAAAATCACCGCTGACAAAATGGCGGAAGCCGGGCTATGCAGCTGCATGACATTCAAGGCTCCTAATGCGGGGTAGGTCACCACAAAGGCAGCAGGAATAATGGCAAAGTACTTAGCCAGATCGTTGGCAATACTGAAGGTGGTCAAGGCACCGCGTGTCATGATCATCTGCTTGCCGACCTCGACCACGCGCAGCAGCTTGGTGGGGTTGCTATCCAAGTCCACCATATTGCCCGCCTCTTTGGCCGCCTGGGTGCCACTATTCATTGCCACGGCCACATCCGCCTGTGCCAGTGCGGGAGCATCGTTCGTGCCGTCACCGGTCATGGCGACTAACCGCCCTTCATCTTGATAGCGACGAATCAATTGCAGCTTGTCCTCGGGGGTCGCCTCGGCCAAATAGTCATCCACCCCGGCTTCCGCCGCAATGGCCGCTGCCGTCAGCTTGTTATCGCCGGTAATCATGACCGTCTTGATACCCATGGCACGCAGCTCGGCAAAGCGCTCCTTAATGCCGCCTTTAACAATGTCCTTGAGCTCAACCACACCCAGCACCTTATTGCCTTCTGCCACCACCAATGGGGTACTGCCCCGTCGGGCGACATCACTCACCAAGGTATCCAACTCGCGAGGAAACACGCCCCCCTGCGACTCAATATGTGAGCGCATCGTGCTCGCCGCCCCTTTACGGATTTGGCGACCATCGATATCAATCCCGCTCATTCGGGTATGGGCACTAAAGGCAATGGTCTGTGCCCCTTGCAGTTCACGGCCCCGCAAATTGAAAAGCTGCTTGGCGAGCACCACAATGGATCGGCCTTCCGGGGTCTCATCCGCCAACGAGGCCAACTGGGCCGCATCCGCCAAGACTTGTTCAGATACTTGCGGCGCCGGTAAAAATGCCGAGGCTTCCCGATTGCCCAAGGTGATCGTGCCCGTCTTGTCCAGCAGCAACACGTCTACATCGCCTGCAGCCTCAATAGCGCGACCGGAGCTGGCCAGCACATTGGCCTTCATCATGCGGCTCATCCCCGCGACTCCCACTGCGGACAACAAAGCGCCGATAGTGGTCGGGATCAAACACACCAGCAAGGCAATCAAGGCGGTGATCGTAACTGGCGATCCTGCACCGGTCAGGGTCGTCGCAAAGCTGGAGAAAGGCAATAAAGTGACGCAGACCAATAGAAAAATCAGCGTCAACGCCACCAGCAGGATGTTTAAGGCAATCTCATTGGGCGTCTTGCCACGCTTGGCCCCTTCCACCATAGCAATCATGCGGTCAAGAAAAGCCTCGCCCGGCTTGGCCGTCACCTGCATCACCAGCCAGTCCGACAGAACACGAGTGCCGC
Source organism: Alcaligenes sp. (assembly GCA_052109075.1). GTDB lineage: Bacteria > Pseudomonadota > Gammaproteobacteria > Burkholderiales > Burkholderiaceae_B > Alcaligenes. The sequence goes on from JBQEAN010000015.1 coordinate 38,096, forward strand.
CCGTTACCGAGCAAAAGTCCCCGCCCGACTCGCGGATAACTGGCGCAGATTCCCCGGTAATGGCGGACTCATCCACTGAGGCCGCTCCCTGCAAGACTTCGCCATCAGCCGGAATAATCTGCCCTGCTTCAACCAGCACATAGGCACCGGGCACCAGCTCGTCGCTGGGTACGGGCCAGGATCGACTATCGCGTGCAGGGTCTTTCAAGACTTTTGCCATGACGCGCTTGCGAGTAGAGCGTAGCGCGTCGGCTTGCGCCTTGCCACGCCCCTCTGCCACTGCCTCTGCCGCATTGGCGAACAACACCGTAAACCACAAGCAAGCGGCGACAGCCCAAATAAACCCAGCGGGCGCCTCGCCCTGCCCCATCAAGGCCTGCACGCCCAGCAAGCTGGTCACGATGCTGCCCAGATACACCACGCACATCACCGGGTTTTTGAACTGAACACGTGGAGACAGTTTTTTAAAGGCATCCTTGCAGACCGTGCCCCAAGGCAAGGCCCTAAACGTCGTCGAGCGCTCTGCCTCTTGCGAAGCCTTCAGATCAGTAATAGACATAATGACACCTGCTCCTAACGCACTGCAGGCTGGACGGCCTTAGCCCTATCCAACGCAAGATTAAGCTCCAAGACCTGCACGCGAGGTTCACCCAACACGCCTAACTGACGGCCACTGGTGTAGCGATCAAGCAGCACCTGGACCTGGGCAAGCGACATGCCACGTACCCTGGCAACCCGAGCGGCTTGCACGCGGGCATTGGCAAGGGAAATATGAGGATCCAGACCGGAGGCCGATGCCGTCACCGCATCAACTGGCACCTTTGCATCGTCTGCCAGACCATTCATCACGCGATAGGCTTTGCTACGCTCGGCCACGGCCTCAAGCAGACTTTGGCTAAGCACACCCTGATTACTGGCCCCGCTGGCAGCCGCGTTATACGGCTGGGCGAGGCTGCGGGCTGGGTCGGCCGGATCCGCCCCTAGGGTCGCACTGGGACGCCCATGAAAATACTGAGGCTGACTAAAGTACTGACCAATCTGGCGCGAACCCACGACATGGCCATCCCGCTGAATCAGGCTGCCTTTGGCCTGTTCCGGGAAAAGGGCCGTCCCCAGCACTGTCGTCGCCAAAGGATAGGCGATACCGGTCAAGAGCATAAAAAAGGCGGCAGACAACAACGCGGGGCGCAGCAAGCTTTTCAACGTCGGTGCAGCAGGCACTGAGACCATAAAATGTGGTGTAGACATGGCAGTCAACCCTCAAAAAGTAATTCCATCGAGCATCAGCAAATGCTCCACAATCGGCCCCAAGGCCAGCGCGGGCATGAAGGTAAGCCCGCCCACGACCAGAACCACAAAAATCAGCAAACCAGTAAACAAGGGAGTGGCCGTCGACAAGGTGCCGGGACCTGCGGGCACAGCTTTTTTGGCTGCTAGTACGCCCGCCAAGGCCAGCAAAGGCAATAAGGTCAGGTAGCGTCCGACCAACATGGCCAGCCCTATCGTCGTATTGAAAAATGGCGTATTGGCGTTAAAGCCCGCGAAGGCAGAGCCGTTATTGGCCGTCCCCGAGGTATAGGCATACAAGACTTCGCTAAAACCATGCGGCCCCCAATTGGACAGGCTGTCCATGGTCGATGGCAGCACGCTGGCCAGCGCGGTAAAGCCCAGAATGCTGAATGCGTGCGCCAGCATGGCCAGCATCACGAACTTCATTTCCCGCGCCTCGATCTTCTTGCCTAGAAACTCGGGGCTACGCCCTATCATCATGCCCACCAAGAACACCGTCAGAATGGCGTAGCTGACCAGGCTGATGAAGCCCACCCCAATCCCGCCAAAGACGTTATTCAGCATCATTTGCGCAATCGGCACCAAACCACCCAATGGCGTCAGCGAGGAATGCATGGCGTCCACCGAACCCGTCGTCGCTGCCGTGGTCACCGTGGCGAACAAGCTGCTTTGCGCCACCCCAAAACGCAATTCCTTGCCCTCCAGATTGCCGCCCCCCATGGTGCTGCTTTGGGTCTGATCGACGCCTAACGAAGTCAGCAAGGGATTGCCCGCTTGCTCGGCGCTGTAGATCAGGGACAGGAAGCCGATAAACATCACCAGGAACGCGGCAAAGAAGGCCCAACCCTGATTGCGCCGTCCCAGCATGGAGCCAAAAGCGTAGGTCAGGGCTGAGGGAACCAACAACATGCTTAGCATGTGCACGGTGTTGGTCAAGGGCGTAGGGTTTTCAAAAGGATGGGCGGCGTTCATGCCAAAGAAACCGCCCCCATTGGTACCGACGTGTTTGATACTCTCAAAGCTGGCCACAGGCCCAAGAATAATGTGTTGCTGGACGCCTTCCAGCGTATTGACCACCACATCCGTAGCCAGTGTTTGCGGCATGCCTTGCCAGATATAGAGCAAGGCCAGCAGAAAACTGCAGGGCAAGAGCAAGCGGTACAAGGCACGGGTGAAGTCCACCCAATAGTTGCCGATATCGGCCGAGTTTTTACGACTTAAACCGCGTATAAAACCACCTGCCGCCGCCAGGCCCGTCGTCGCGCTGATCATCATCAAAAAGGTGATCGCCGCCATTTGGGAGAAATTGGACAGGCTTGATTCGCCCGCGTACGCCTGCCAGTTGGTATTCGTCGTAAACGACACGGCTGTATTAAAGGCCAGGTCTGGAGATTGCGCTGCGCGCTGCAAGCTATCGCCAGGAATCCAGCCCTGCACACGCAAAAGAACATATCCTAGAAGCAACATGGCGGCATTGCTCAGCAAAAGCGCCAGACCATATCGCTTCCAGGACATTTTCTCGTCTGGGTTCACCCCCAACAGCCTATACGTGCCACGCTCGATCACGCCGTGATTCGGACTGCTAAAAAGATGGGCAATCCACTTGCCCGCCACCACCAGCAAGACCGTTGAGACGGCCAAAACAATCAGGAACTGCATCAGATCATCCAGCATGACAGCCCCTCTTACAGTCTCTCAAGACCAAGAACAAATCCGATCGCCATCGCAAAAAACGCAAACAGCACCGTTAGAAATAGAACATCACTCATTTGCACACCTGTTCCAAACAATGAACGTTTAGGGAGCCCGAAATCAAAACTTTTCGGCCCTAAGCAAGGCATAGAACAAATAGATAAATAGCCCCAGGGCAACACCGCCCGACAGAACTGTAAAAAAGGACGCACTCATCCCCGCCTCCTAGTAATGCTGACCAGCAGCAGACAGATCAAGTCTAGGATTGGCGGCGTAAATTCAGAGCAGTGTTTAATGGTCTGCGTATAAAGACGGCATATGGATTGTGACGTGCAGACAGAAGCGCTGTGGCGGCAAAGGGTCGCCGGACAGGCCCCAAACCAGCTCAGACGATCACTCGTTCACTGGTCAAAAAATCACGGGGCGTCATTTGCCTGACATATAGCTTTGCTCAAATGTAATCGTTTTCATTTTGACGGCTGGGTGTCATGGCTACAGTTGGAATCCTGGATGTTGCCAAAGCGGCGGAGGTGTCCGTGGCCACCGTGTCGCGCGCACTGAACGAGCCAGAAAAGGTAGGCGCAAAAACCTTGCTGCGCGTGCAGGCCGCCATCCAGGCTATGGGTTATGAACCTAATGCATCTGCCCGCAGTCTGCGCAGCCAGCGTAGTCGTGTGATCGGTGTGATCTTGCCGACGCTGCTTAACCCGGTCTTTGCAGAATGCCTTAAAGGTATTGCCGATACGGCTGCCCAGAGTGGCTATGCCATCCTGCCGTTTTTTACCGATTACCACATCGAACGCGAATCCCAGGCAGTCGCCTTGCTGCTGGCCAGCAATGTGGAAGGCATCGTGCTGGTGGTGTCCAACCCAGCCTCCTCTCCCGCCCTGGCCCGGCTGACTAAGACACCCTGCCCTTATGTGCTGGCCTATAACGAGCACCCGGATCACCCTTGCGTGAGCGTCGACGGCGAGCAGGCCATGATCGACTTAATTGCCCACCTTGCTGCCGGAGGCCACCGCCGGATTGCAATGGTGACGGGGCACTTGCACGTCTCCGATCGAGCCCAACAACGCAGCCGTGGATACACCCGAGGGATGGAGCAGGCCGGACTGCGGCCTCTTCCACTGCTTGAAGTGCCTTTCATGGAGCAAGCTCCGGCCAAGGACAAGACTGGCGACAAACAGGCTGGGACTCATCTGGCCGATGTCGCCAAGCTCTTACATCAAGCGCACAGGCCCACAGCCCTGATTGGCTCCAATGATCTGATTGCCATGCGTTGCATGCGAACCGCCCAGCAAATCGGGCTGCGTATCCCCCAGGACATCAGCGTGGTCGGTTTCGATGGCATCGGCATCGGGGCGGATCTCTTTCCGCGCCCAGCCACCATCGTCCAGCCCAATGAAGAAATCGGTCGGCAATGCGTAGGTTTGCTGTTAGCCGCCGTGAAACGACAACAAGCCGTGCCTGCCCAAGCGTCCGTGCTCTTGCCATACCGCTTTGACCAAGGCGAATCCTGCGCCCCCTCTCCTTTTCCTCCCGATGCACACCCTTGATGCGTCCCCCTTTTTCCGTGGGAATCATTCCCGAAACGACCCTGCTCTTACGCCTTGACGGGCTTTTTCTAGACACAACTCACTGACTGGAGTGATGGATCATGAAACATATTCTAAGTTCACTGGCGGGCCGTGTGGCACTGCCACTAGCCTTGATGACTTTTGCGAGCGCCGCAGCCGCACAGACTGCCATTTGCTACAACTGTCCGCCTGAATGGGCTGACTGGGCCAGCCAGATCGAAGCGGTCAAACAGCACACCGGCATCACCGTGCCACCAGACAACAAGAACTCAGGCCAATCGCTGGCGCAGCTGGTGGCGGAGTCCGCCAACCCGGTGGCCGATGTGACCTACCTGGGCATCACCTTTGCCATTCAAGCCCAAAAAGAAGGCGTAACCCAAGCCTACAAGCCCGAAGGCTGGGAGCAGATTCCCGAGGGCCTGAAAGACCCACAAGGCCATTGGTTTGCCATCCACTCGGGCACCATGGGCATCATGGTGAACAAGTCGGCCCTGGGCGATGCCCCTGTGCCCAAGTCCTGGGAAGACTTGCTCAAGCCTGAGTACAAAGGTTTGGTCGGCTATCTGGACCCCTCTTCTGCCTTCGTTGGCTATGTCGGCGCCGTTGCCATCAATGAAGCCTTGGGCGGCAATATGAGCAACTTTGACCCCGCCATCAACTGGTTCAAGGCACTGCAGAAAAACAATCCCATCATCCCCAAGCAAACCGCCTATGCCCGCCTGATCTCCGGTGAGATCCCCATCCTGCTGGATTACGACTTCAGCGCCTACCGCGCCCAATACAAAGACGGGGAAGACGTCGCCTTCGTCATCCCACAAGAAGGCACGATTGTGGTGCCCTACGTCATGTCGCTGGTGAACAATGCACCACACGCTGATGAAGGCCGCAAAGTGCTGGATTTTGTCTTGTCCGAGCAAGGCCAATCTATCTGGGCCAATGCTTTTTTGCGCCCCGTTCGTAGCAGCGCAGTCAGTGAGCAAGCGCAATCGCGTTTCTTGCCCGACAGCGAATATGCCCGCGCCAAACCCGTTGACTATGACCGTATGGCACAAGGCCAAAAACCCTTTGCCGAGCGTTACCTGGCAGAGGTTCGCTAAGCCATTTCACTCTGTAGCCCAGGCTGGGCCAAGCACACCCTGGCCTGCTGCAGAGCGGAATTCAAGGCGTTCGGCTCCCTAGACTGGACCATCTACACCGGGGCCTCGAACGCCATCGAGCCGCCATTTTCTGCCCCGTATTTCCTGGAGTTAGCGTATGCGACGCCATTACCTACTGCCACTGTGCTCCGCCCCAGCTCTCGCCTTCTTCGCCGCTTTCTGGTTGTTGCCAGCGGCACAGTTGCTGGCGCTGCCTGCCCATGACGGCATAAAAACGTACTGGGTCGTCTTGAGTTCGGGACGTTACTTGCAAGCCTTACTGCAAACCCTCGCCCTGTCCGTTGTTGTCACCTTGGCCACCCTGGTATTGGGCGCAATGGTCGGGATCGTAATGGCACGGCATCGTGTACCCGCAAAACGGCTTCTGCTTTCACTGATGACTTTGCCTCTTTCCTTCCCCGGCGTCATCGTGGGTTTTTTCATTATTTTGTTGGGTGGCCGACAAGGTGCGCTGGCGCAAATCACCCAGGAGCTGGGCCTTGGGCGGGTGACCTTTGCCTATGGCTTGCTGGGCCTGTTCCTGGCGTACCTGTATTTTTCCCTGCCCAGAGCGATTGCGACCTATACCGCTGCAGCCCAGTCCATTGATCCCAATCTGGAAGAAGCAGCGCGCTCCTGTGGCGCAACACGCTGGCAGATCGCCAGAGATGTGTGGGTGCCCGAGTTGGCCCCCACTTCACTTTCTTGCGGTGCCATCGTCTTTGCGACATCAATGGGCGCCTTCGGCACCGCCTTTACCTTGTCCAGCCGCTACGAAGTCTTACCCATCACCATTTATAACGAATTCACGAATTATGCGAATTTCACCTTGGCAGCCAGCCTGTCGATTTCCTTGGGACTGTTGACATGGTTTACCTTGTGGCTGGCCCGCCGCCTGGTGCGCGACCCGTCTGTCATTACGTGAGACTGCCATGACACTACGATCCTCTTCTGGCATGCATCGCCCTGCCCCCCTCCTGCTGGCCGTCACCGGGCTGACCGTGCTGTTTTTGCTGGGACCTATTCTGCTCTCCGTCATGGCGGGTCTGGTCAACAACTACCGTCTAGGGTTGAAAAGCGGTTTGACCCTGAAATGGGTAGCACAGGTCTGGGCCAACTACGGCGGTACGGTCTGGCTGTCCCTGCAACTGGCCTTACTCTGCGTACTGGCCGTCATCCTGCTGGGCGTACCGTGCGCCTATGCCTTGGCACGCAGCCGCTCCCGCCTGGCTCGTTTGTTTGAGGAACTCTTGACCTTGCCCGTTGCCGTGCCAGGAATGGCCTCCGCGCTGGCTTTGCTGCTGGCCTACGGTTCCCTGCAGGGCTTTCGCCAAAGCTTCTGGTTCATTCTGGTCGGACATATTGTCTTTACCTTGCCCTTCATGGTGCGCACCACAACGGCAGCCCTGCAAAAACGCAGTCTGGTGGATCTGGAAGAAGCCGCCCGATCGCTAGGGGCCAGCTTTATCCAGATCTTTTTTGGCGTTTTGCTGCCCGCCATTTTGCCGGCCATTGTGGCCGGTAGCTTGATGGTGTTCACCCTATCCTTGGGCGAGTTCAACCTGACGTGGATGCTGCACACGCCGCTAACCCGCACGTTGCCGGTGGGGCTGGCCGACAGCTATGCCTCGATGCGCATTGAGGTGGGTTCGGCCTACACGCTGATTTTTATGCTGGTTATTTTGCCTGTGCTGTGGGGTCTACAAGCCCTGGCCCGCTTGCTGGAGAAACACAATGGACAATAAACACGTACCGGTGCGCATCGAGCAATGTGCCAAAACCTATGCAGACGGCACACGAGGCTTACACCCCAGCACCTTGGATATTGCCCCCGGTGAAGTCATGGCCCTGCTGGGCCCGTCGGGCTGTGGCAAAACAACGCTGTTGCGACTCATCGCCGGACTCGAGATGCCGGACACGGGCAGCCGTATCTTATTTGACGGCCAGGATGTCACACAGCTACCTATAGAGAAGCGCGAGGTAGGCATGGTTTTCCAGCACTACGCGCTGTTTCCCAATATGACGGTAGAGGCCAATATTGGCTACGGGCCAAAGATCAAAGGAGTGGCGCAATCGCAGCGTCAAAACCTAGTCGGTGAGTTAGTGGATTTGATGCGTCTGAATGGCCTTGAAAAACGTCTTCCTTCCGCCTTGTCCGGCGGCCAACGACAAAGGGTGGCCATTGCCCGCGCCATTGCCAATCAACCGCGCGTTTTATTGTTAGACGAGCCATTGGCTGCGCTGGACGCCAAACTGAAAGTGTCCTTGCGAGACGAGCTGGCCGAACTGCTGCGGCGTCTACGCATTACGGCTATCCATGTCACCCATGACCAGCAAGAAGCCTTTGCTATTGCCGACCGACTGGCCGTTATGCATGAAGGCCGCATCGTCCAGGTCGGGGATGGAGAAAGCCTGTATCGCCACCCTGCCCATCCTTTTGTAGCCACGTTTTTAGGGCGGGTCAATGTGTTGCGTCGCAATGAACAAAGCCTGCTTAACAACGAAGTGGAATTGGCGGATCTAAGCCTGTCCTGCCCGGACGCCTTACGCGGTGCGCAAGAATTACTGGTGCGCCCAGAAGACATCGGCGTTTGCATGAACACACAGCCGGGTTGGGCGCGAGCCAGCGTCAAACAGCGCAGCTTCCTGGGAGGGCGGGTTCAATTGACGCTGGACGTGGACGGCCAAGCTGCCCTGATTGCCGAAGTGGACCGTGACCACCCAGCAATCGTAGGCAGTAGCGTCGGCATTCACATCCCGCCTAGCGCGTTGATGCCAGGCACGGTCGCACCGTCCTGAAGCCGTCAGAAAACCTTGTCCCCACTCACCAAAAAACTACTCATTCAGGGGACGCCTCGATAAGAGTGACCCTATCAAAGATGCTGAAAACACTACTCATCCAAATGACAGACCCTCATATTCGGGAAGAAGGCAGGTTGGCCTACGGGCGCTTAAATACCGCCCCCTACCTGGAACTCGCCATCACTCACGTTCTGGAACTACCGCAAAAACCGGATGCCCTTGTACTGACGGGCGACCTGACCGATTTTGGTAGACCGCAAGAATATGCTCACTTGCGGGCCTTGCTGGAACCCTTGGCACCCATACCTGTGTACTTGATGCCGGGGAATCATGATGACAGGGAGCAACTGCGTCTGAGCTTTCCGGAACATCGTTATTTAGGCCAGGCCGGGCCTGTTTTTTATAGCGTGGATATGGGTGAATTAAGGCTAATCGCCCTGGACAGCGCTGTGGCAGGTGCCAGTGCGGGCAGCCTGGATGAAAAGCAGTTAGATTGGCTGGCAGCCGAACTGGACCAGCAGCCAGATCGTCCAACAATCATTGCGCTGCACCACCCTCCCTTTCAAACCTTGATCGGCCATATGGACAAGATCGGCCTGTTGCAGGGAGCAGAACGACTGGAGGAGCTGGTGCGTCGTCACAGCAATGTAGAGCGTGTCATCAGCGGACACCTGCATCGCACTATACAAGTTCGCTTTGGTGGCAGCATTGCCTGCACAGCACCGTCCGTCGCCCATCAGGTCTGCCTGGATCTGGCTCCCGATGCGGCCTCTGCATGGACACTGGAGCCTCCCGGCTACGCAGTTCATGCCTTGAATGCTCAAGGACATATCGTCACGCATACCGCCACGGTGGGAGAATTTGAAGGGCCCTTCGCCTTTCATGAACCCGATGGCGCGTTGATTGATTAAGCCAATATCAACTCGTCTGCTTGACGAGTCCATCCCCTACATGCACCCACAGAACACATAAAAAACACCCCAATGCCTGATCAAACAAGCATTGGGGTGTTTAGATCTGCGACTTAGGATCTGTGCTTATAGCCTCCTGCTCGGAGACTCACAGATCACCGAATCAGCATTTACTTCTTGCTGTCTTTCAGCTGTGGAACAGCCGAACCCGCCGCAGGAGCCAACAGGCCGACCTGCGTGTAGGTGAACAACTTGTCGCGTGTATCGACGATGTCCAGATTGCGCATAGTCAGTTGACCAATACGGTCGCGTGGCGAGAACATGCTATCTACTTTTTCCATGCTCAGACGCTCGGCCTTGTAAGTCAGGTTAGGCGAGACGGTATCCAGGATGGAGTAGTCATTACCGCGACGCAGTTCCAGAGTCACTTCACCGGTCACGGCACGCGCCACCCAACGCTGGGCGGTTTCACGCAACATGATGGATTGTGGGTCGAACCAGCGGCCTTGGTACAAGAGACGACCCAGACGCAGACCGTTGATGCGGTACTGTTCGATGGTGTCTTCGTTGTGAATACCGGTAACCAGGCGCTCGTAGGCAATGTGCAGCAAGGCCATGCCGGGAGCTTCGTAGATGCCGCGACTCTTGGCTTCAATGATGCGGTTCTCGATCTGGTCGCTCATGCCCAGACCATGACGGCCACCAATGCGGTTGGCTTCCAATAGCAATTCCACGGGGTCCGAGAATTCCACGCCGTTCAGAGCAACCGGCTGACCTTCTTCAAAGCGCACACGCACTTCTTCGGCAGGCACGGCCACATCGTCACGCCAGAAGGCGACGCCCATGATGGGCTTGACGATATTGATACCGGCGTTCAGGTATTCCAGATCCTTAGCTTCGTGCGTGGCACCCAGCATATTGGAGTCGGTGGAATAGGCTTTTTCGGCCGACATCTTGTAGTCAAAACCGGCTTCCTGCATGTACTCGGACATCTCGGCACGGCCACCCAGCTCATCAATAAAAGTCTGGTCCAGCCAAGGCTTGTAAATCTTCAGATCAGGGTTGGTCAACAAGCCGTAGCGGTAGAAACGCTCGATGTCGTTGCCCTTGTAGGTGCTGCCGTCGCCCCAGATGTGGACGTCGTCTTCTTTCATGGCCGCAACCAGCATGGTGCCAGTCACAGCACGGCCAATAGGCGTGGTGTTGAAGTAGGTGACGCCGCCAGTGGTGATATGAAAGGCGTTGCACTGCAAAGCAGCAATTCCTTCAGCCACCAACTGCTGACGGCAGTCCACCAGACGGGCCAACGTGGCGCCGTATTCCTTGGCCTTGCGAGGGATCGCATCGTAATCAGGTTCGTCGGGCTGCCCCAGATTCGCGGTATACGCGTAAGGGATGGCCCCTTTATTGCGCATCCACAAAAGTGCAGCGCTGGTGTCCAGGCCACCGGAAAAGGCAATGCCGACCTTCTGGCCGACTGGAAGAGATTCGAGGATGGTTGTCATTATCGCGTCAGTAGTGGTGTGCAAGTACAGTTCCGCCCGCAAGGCTCTCTAGAAGAGCGCTGCCCGTGGCAGGATCAATATGTCATTATATCGTCTTGACCGACCCTGGACACCTTTGCGTAGCTGGATTTAATTTCCTGATGAACTAGAACATCCATTTTTACCTGGAGACAAGTCATGCCCGAGACAAATGCTCAAGCCGCTATCAGCCGCTATCCCGTCCCCACGCTGGCCGAAATGCCCGAGGATATTCGCAGTCGTATTGAAGCCGTGCAGGAAAAATCGGGCTTTATCCCCAATGTTTTTCTGGCCCTGGCACACCGCCCTGACGAATTCCGTGCCTTTTTTGCCTATCACGATGCGCTGATGGAAAAACCCAGTGGTTTGAGCCATGCCGATCGGGAAATGATTGTGGTGGCCACCTCCGCTGCCAATCAATGTCATTACTGCGTGATTGCCCACGGTGCCATTTTGCGCATCCGCGCCAAAAATCCACTGGTGGCTGACCAGGTTGCCGTCAACTGGCGCAAGGCCGACATTCCCCCCCGCCAAAAAGCCATGTTGGCTTTTGCCATGAAAATCTCGCAAAACGCCCAGGAGATTGAAGAGTCCGATTTCCAATCCCTGCACGAACACGGTTTCAGCGACGAAGATGCTTGGGATATTGCCGGCATCAGTGCCTTTTTTGGCCTGAGCAACCGCATGGCCAACTTCATGTCTATGCGCTGCAATGACGAGTTCTACATGCTGGGACGCGTCCCTCGCTAAACGATGATGCGTTACGCCCTGTTGTTTGCCGGGTGGATCTGTGTGGCGTTGGCGGTAGCTGGCGCCGTCTTACCCTTGCTGCCCACCACCCCTTTCGTCCTGTTGGCCGCTTGGTGTTTTTCGCGTAGTTCCCCCCGCTTTCATCAATGGCTGCTGGATCAGCGCCATCTGGGACCGTACTTGCGTAATTGGGAGAACGGCCAAGGACTCACCCGCCGGGCCAAACGCCGGGCTCTTGTCATGTTGTGGCTTTCCCTGGCTGCTTCGGCCTGGCTGACCAGTCACCTAGGCTGGTATCGATTGGGCCTGCTGATCCCCGGCATTTTTGCCACCCGTTATTTGCTGCGGGCCAAAACCCTGGATGACACTCCTTCAGACCCTGTGCAAAAATAGCCTGCTTGAACCGATCCTGGCTTCACCTTTTTTGTTTGAAAATTCCATGTCCAACCCTGTCATCTTGCTGGCTGCCGCCTACATCACCAACTCCGCAGGTAAAATTCTATTGGTCCGTAAACGTGGCAGCGCTTATTTCATGCAGGCTGGTGGCAAGCTGGAGGCTGGCGAATCGCCCTTGCAAGCCCTACAACGTGAACTGGACGAGGAGCTGGGTTTAAAAGCAGAAGAAACCGCCCATGCGCGCTACGAGGCTTACTTTGAAAGCCCTGCCGCTAATGAGCCCGACCATGTGGTGCATGCCCATGTTTTCACCCTGACGCTGGACCGCGACATTCAGGCGGCTGCCGAGCTGGAAGAAGCACGCTGGGTTAGCCCCCAGGAGATTCGCTCCCTGACGCTGGCCCCGCTTCTGGCTGATCACATTTTGCCGCGCCTGTGCGCCCAGCCCACGGCCTAAGCAAAGCCCCCCGCACGACTTCTTCAAGTATTAGGCCGCTCAAGCCACGAGCAGGCTAATTTTTGGCATAATGTCGCCCTTGAGTCTCCTATCTGGGGACGCAGCTATTTGCCCGACCAGCCCGCAACGGCGGGCTTTCTTTATTGAGCGCTAATTTATGTCCTCTTTGCCCTGTCCAGGCGCAATCGTCACCTTTACCCTGCAGCAACTGCGTGCCGCCACGCAAGCGGGGGGGATATTAGGTGTGTCCATCAAAGGACAAGGCAATCATTTTTTTGTACAAGTAGCCACCCGCGCTGGCCAGGCCGTATTGGTAACGGCTCGCAGCAAAGATCCGCGCAGTTTCAAAAGTCCCTTGCAGGCCATGGTGTTACTCAAACAGGTAGGCATTGTGACGGGCCAGTTTGATCTGACCCAGTACTCCCCCGACCAACATGAAACTGCCCCGCGCAGCCGTCGCCGTCCTGCCAAACCCAGCAAACTGGGTTTGCGCTGGAACCGGATTGCCGAGCGCATCTCCAGCCCCGCCCAACCCTCTTTGGATGATCCCAGCCTGGACATCAATGAGGAACAGACGCGCCGCCTGCTCGCCAGACAGGAAAACCAGCAGTTAAGCCTGCTGGGCAACTAAGCGCAGTTCGCTAGTTTTGCAGGACGCTGGCAGCGAATAAGCCGCGTCCAAAGCCTGCGCCAGATCCTGCTGCAAATGCTGGGGTTCTTCCAGCCCCACATGCACGCGCAACAGCTGCCCGTCTCCGAACAAGGCTTGCCCATTGCGTTTGGGCATGTCGATAGGCAGAGCCAGACTCTCAAACCCACCCCAGGACAGGCCTATGCCGAACAGCCGCAGGGTTTTGAAAAAGCGAGACAATTGCTCCTCGCTGAGCGGCGCCAAGACCATACCGAATAAACCGGTCGAACCCTTGAAATCCCGCTTCCAGAGAGCATGGCCCGGATGAGATTCCAAAGCTGGATGCAGCACCTGCTTAACTTGCGGATGCCCCTCCAAGAACTGCGCAATCTGTAAAGCACTGGCCTGATGCTGACGCAGACGCACTCCCAAGGTACGCAAGCCCCGTAAGGCTAAAAAAGCATCGTCCGGCCCCGCTGTCTGGCCGAAGTCATGAGCGGCTCTACGCAACAACGGCCAGGCCCGTTCATTGGCGCTCGCAACGCCCAGCAAGGCATCGGAATGCCCCGTTAAATACTTGGTGGCCGCCTGGATGGACACATCCACACCGTGCTCAAAAGGCTGAAAAAACAAGGGAGTCGCCCAAGTGTTATCCATCAACACATAGGCTCCTACTGCATGTGCGCAGCGAGCAATGGCTGGAATATCCTGAACTTCAAAAGTGGCCGAACCGGGGGATTCTACATAGACCACTTTGGTATTGGGCTGCAGCAGGCTAGCAATCTCCTCCCCCAAAGACGGCTCGTAAAACTGCACCTGAATTCCCATGCGGCAAGCCAGTACCTGCTGCGCAAAAGCACGAACCGGTCCATAGACAGAATCCGGCAACAGCAAATGGTCCCCCACTTCCAGCATGCCTAATAAAGCGTGCGTGCAAGCGGCCAAACCAGAAGGAAACAGACAAGCCTGATAAGCACCTTCCAGTTCAGCTACGGCCTGCGTCAAGGTTTGCAAGGTCGGGTTGGTGAAACGGCCGTAAGAGGCATAGGGATTGTTAGGCTCTTTACGCTGCGCCCATTGCTCCAGGTTGTCGGCCAAAATCGTAGAGCCCCGACAAATAGGCACGTTAACAAAACCGGCCGACACGCTGGTGTCCCGACCCAAATGCGTCAAACGGGTATTTTGGTAATCGCAGTCCTGCATGCTGTTTTCCTGATCCTGATCGATATGTGTGAATGGAAACAGTCTACGCAAGGGGTCGCAGTGAATTATTGCGTTTTCACCCTATAGGACGCAGAATATATAGAATAAAAATCTACAATTAAGAAAATTATTGGGAAATTATTTTTATGCTGAATAAGTTCGACAAGCATATTCTGGAGATCCTCCAAAACGATGCCACCCTGGCCATCCAAGAAATTGCCGATCGCGTGGGTTTATCCAGCACCCCTTGCTGGCGACGCATACAGCGCCTGGAACAAGAGGGCTATATAGAAAAGCGGGTAGCCTTGCTCAGCTCGGAAAAGCTGAATGTGGGGGTGACCGTGTTTGTGGCCATCAAGACCAATCAACACAATAAGCAGTGGTATAGCCAGTTTTCTGCGGTGGTCGAAGCGATTCCACAAATTGTGGAGTTCTATCGCATGAGTGGCGATACCGACTACTTGCTGCGCGTGGTCGTACCTGATATCAAAAGCTTTGATCGGGTGTATCAACAATTAATCGCTGAAATTGAGCTGACCGATGTCAGCTCCAGCTTTGCCATGGAGCAGATCAAGTTCACCACCCGTCTGCCCCTGGACTACGCCTGATCACAGACCTGGCAAGCGTCGGAATACCGTCTTCTGTCTTTAAAAACTGTATTCCACATCTAATGTCTGGCCCACCGTCAAACGTTGCGGCTTGGATTCCACCAGCATGGCCTGCATGCCAAACAAGGTCCCTTGCGGGAACTGCCGGCTTTGGGCCAAGGCCAAACCAGGCTGCGTACCGACATCCGCCGTTACCTGATTCACATTAGGCATGGGGCAACGCGTGCAGGCACGGATGAAAGCAAAGCTCAGACATTCACTGCTGACACCCAAGACATAGTCCTCTTCGTAAGCGGGTAAGCCTTCAAAGACGATATTGGCGCGGAAACGATCCATAGGCACGGCCTGCTCACCAGACTGTTGCACCAGGCGGTTCAGTTCTTCCAAGGAAGCTTCATTAGTGAACAGGAATGGCAAGGCATCTGCAAAACCAAAACCTTGTTGTTGATCCCCGATGACACGCCAACCTTGGGACTTCTCCTCCCAAGGACGCACCCGCTCGGTCAAGACATAGCGACGGGCACGGCTATGGTTACGCAGCACTCGACAAGGGGTCTGTAAAAAATCGCTAAACCACTGGGCAACCTGATCTCCTTCATCACGGCCCAAGGTATCCGCGCTCCAGATACGCACAGACACAGCCACGTTGTCACCCGCCGACGCTTCTAAAGACCAAGACAAGGACACCATACCTGGAGCCTGCACGGTAATCTGCCCGTCCTGCACCTGTGGCTGGATCAAGGCCATGCGCGGCCAGCGGCGTTGCGTCATGAACACGCCTTGTTGATCAACCACTACCCACTCGCGGTCAAAGGCCAGGCCCGCAACGCTAATCTCCACGCCCTGCGGATGGGCTTGGGCTGCACAGGATTTGATGGGATGGGTAAACAAGCCGGTGATGGTAATCATAAGTCGCAACAGCAAAAGGCTAAGACAAGAGACTTATTCTAGAGCAGCCCGGCGTCCAGACTGCAGGCACTTTGCTACCGTCTTCATCAGACGTGGGCCAGAAACGTCGGTACGTAAAAACTTTTCTGCCATAGCGCTTGACAAAGATCAAAGGCCGTGAGTTAATAGTCGATTGATTGCACCAACATATCCATTACATTAAGAACGTGCAATCAACCTTTTTTTGAATGTACCCACTTTTCAGGCTCTGACTATCAAGCCTGCCAGCATGCTCCCAACCATGCGGGTATTCATTCACAACGGCGACGACAGCCACATCCAGACTTATTTTTTGCATCGTAGCGGACTCGCTCCGTCCATTTGCTTGGCAAACGAATAAGGCGCTGTCCATGCTGCCACAGAGCACGACTGCCTGATGCTTTTTATCATCCAGCCAGCGATGTTCTACATTGAAATAGTACTGGCCTGGTCTCCGTGTGGAGTCCGGTCCATCATGGTGTCATCAAATCTCAATAAAAAAACGATGTAATGATGCCACACGATAAGGAAAAAAATTATGAAAAATATCTATCCAACCGGTTTGGTCTCGCGTCCTGAGCATATTACCTTGAACAAAACCGACATTCGCATTGGCGACACTGTTTACTTGCAACCTAAAAACGGCCCTCGCATGGCTGGTACCGTGATTTTCAGCTCGCCTGTACACGGCTGCACCACTTATACCGCGGATGCTCAGAGCCAGGACGCCAATGTGCGTTTCCGCTTTCGCCTGCAAGACGTGCATCACGTGGCGTCACGTCATGCCATGCCAGCCTTGAACTAAAGCGTTGCTTGCCAATTAATACGGGGCACTTGGCTCAGTCCCCGTATTAATTTCATTTAAAAACACATAATTACAATTTGTAAAAAGTATTTCTACTTTCATCCTACAATAGTGGCGGCTTGAAACTTATCCGACGCTGTAAAGCGTCCACGACGAGCGTACGCTCCTATGGCAACGGATATGAAATCAAAGCAGGATTCCTGCTTGCGCCCATCCCGGCGCCACCCCTATATCTCCCGTTTTTTTCTGTTCGGCCTGGTCTTGTCATTGACCCTGCTGGGCGCAAAATTACGTCATTACGATGCCCTCACTATATTCTGGCCTGCCGAAGCCGTACTGCTGGGCCTGTTCATCCGTCGCCCGGACTGGGCTCATAGTCCAAGCAGCTGGCTAGTCGTTATTCTTGGCTATCTCTGTGCTGAACTGACTGGTGGCATCCCCCTCGCCATTGCGCTTTTGCTGACCTTGGCAAACGTCAGCGGGGTTGGTCTGGCTTTTTGGCTGATCATTCGCAACCCACGGCTGGATCTGTCCCTGCGCCGCCCCCAAGCCCTGCTATCCCTGGCCGCCTGCTACAGTCTGGCCTGTCTTTTATCGGCTTTGCTGGGCGGCACTGCCCTATATCTACACACCTCTCAAGAGCTTTCTTTAGCCATCCTTTCCTGGATGCTGACTGGCTTGATTTCCTATACCGCCATCTTGCCCGTCATCCTGACAGCCCCGGCCCGGCCCTGGCGACGTTTCCAGGAATACTGGAATGAACCCCATTTGCTGAGCCTGGCGCAATTGGCCCCGGCCTTATCTCTTTTGCTGACCAGCTTGCTGAGCCTGCTCATTGAGGGTCCCGGTTCACTGGCTTTTCCCGTCCTGCCTTTATTGTGGTGCGCCCTGAGTTATTCGCTTTTTACGAGCACCTTATTGACCCTGTTCTATGTGCTGTGGACTTTGTTCGCTCTGAGCCAACCCATGTATTTTCTGCCCAGCCAGTTACATACCTCGTTGGATTTGCTGTCCATGCGCATCGGCATCGCCTCGATTGCACTGTCCTCCATTACGGGTGCCAGCCTGATGTCCGCCCGCAATCTGGCAGTAGAAAAACTCCAGCGACTGGCCCATCACGATGCCTTGACTGGCCTGCTCAATAAACAAGCCTTTTTCCAGCAAGGCCAGACCGTGCTGACTCAGTGCCGCTTAAAGCACATGTCGATCAGCGTGATTGTTCTGGATATCGACCACTTCAAACCTATTAACGATACCCACGGCCACCATGTGGGTGATTTGGCCTTGAGCGCCATCACTCAGCGTATTTCTTTGGCGCTGCGAGACAGCGACTTGTTCGGACGCTTGGGCGGTGAAGAATTTGGTATTTTGCTGCCGGACTGTAGTGCCACTCAAGCCCACGCTGTAGCCGAACGCGTGCGTAAAGGTATTGCCCGACTGCCTTTTGCTCTGGACAACGATCAGCAATTGACCATGACGGCCAGCCTGGGCGTGGCGACCCTGGAGCCCTCCACCCTGGATCTGCATGCCTTGCTGCGCCAAGCGGACATGGCCTTGTACGAGGCCAAGCGTGCCGGCCGGGACCAGAGTTTTTCCTACCATTACTCCGAGGCCCAGACAGGGACTTGACGCTATCCGTAAGCAAACCGATACTGATGTGTCAATACGAAACAAAACATCAGGGAGCAGGGATATGGCGTCAATTCACGGCTCACCCTTGTGCCAAGCATGTCAGAGCTTGCCACAGGGTTTAAGTACCAGCCAAGCGCATGCCGACTTGCGTTTACTGGGGCAGCACCCTCCCTCTGCGAACGGAGCTCACGAAACCCAATACCGCTGCCTTAGCTGCCAGACTCACTGGTTATTGCGCACTAACCGCTGGGGTGTTCCCGAAGGTTTTCGTCTGAAGCCTGTATAGGCAAAGCCGGGCACATGCACTACCATGACCATTTTGTCTGTTAGTGATTCCTGTATGTCTGCCCTGCTGTTTGATACTGAAACCACCGGCACTGCCCAGCCTCAAATCATCGAGGCGGCTTGGCTGCGTTTAAGCGACCCCGCCTTCTTGCTGGTCAATGAAGAGTTTGAGCAACGCTACCGCCCTGATGAAGCCAACACACTGGGCGCCCTGGCTACGCACCACATTTACGACGAAGAGCTGCAAGACTGCCCTTCACATACCGAATTCAAGCTACCCGCCGACACTCAGTACATCATTGGTCACAATGTGGACTATGACTGGGGCGTGGCAGGCCACCCATCGATCAAGCGCATTTGCACGCTAGCCCTGGCCCGTCACCTGATTCCCGGCCTGGACAGCTACAGTCAGTCCGCCTTGATTTATCACATTGATCGCCCTCACGCCCGTGAACGCCTACGCAATGCGCACAGCGCTTTAGCTGACGTGCGTAACTGCCTGTCGCTTTTGCAGCATTTGCTGGGCCTGACACAAAATATCCATAGTTGGGAGCAGCTATGGCAACTGTCCGAGCACGCTCGCATCCCCACTATTTTGCGTTTCGGCAAACATAAGGGCATGGCTATTGCGGATGTGCCACAGGATTACAAAAACTGGCTGCTGCGCCAACCCGATCTCGACCCTTATCTGCTCAAGGCCTTGAAGGTATAAGCCTAAACGTTCGTAAAATCCCTAATGGCTGCCCGCCAGCTTATAGCCAATGATGAAGGTCCCAACAAGAACTTCATGAGGTGGCACATGATCGAGGTTGCATACGTCACGAAAGATATGCGTCGGGACCCATACGAACGAATCACCTATTTGGGAGGCACAGGCTGGCAGCGCTCACAACCTGATGTAGTCCAGCACATTGAGCAAGGCCAGGAAGACTATTACATTCTTCTGGATGGCATTCCTGCCAAGCTAATCGTGGCGCTCAGCCGTTTTGGTGCTAAGTACTTGAAAACTGAGCTTGAAGTTGAAGAGCCTCATATTTTGCTCAGTCTACCCAGTCAGGCCGGATAACCCCCCTTCCTTTCACTCCCTGATGCCTGGGGATACAAAAAAACGCGGCTTAGGCCGCGTTTTTTATGTCTGCCAAAGACCTGGCTTAAGGCTTGAGCAAGTGCCACTGACCATTGCGCACCGTAATCAGCTCCCGACCACGCTCGTCAAAACCGCTATGATCCTCGGGCGACATATTGTAGACACCTTGAGTCGCGACCAAATCCCGCGTCTGCTCCAGGGCGTCACGCAAGGCGGCGCGGAATTCTGGGGTACCGGGTTTAGCCTTGGCCGCTGCGCCAGGAATAGCCTTTTCCAACAGCAGGCCGGCATCAAACACATTGGCGCCAAACGTAGCGGGTGCCGAACCATAGCGCTCCGTATAACGCTGGATATAGTCCTGTGCGATAGGCTTGGAAGGATTGTTGTCTGCAATTTCTGGCAAGACCAACATTAAGCTGGCAGCCAAAATCGTGCCTTCGACCTGCTCGCCGCCCAGGCTCAGGAATGCGGGCAAAGCAGCACCGTGCGTTTGATAGATCTGCCCTTTGTAACCTTGCTTAACCAGAGTCACTTGAGGCAAAACGGCCGCTGCACCGGTACCAGCTACCAAGACCACGTCCGGCTTGGCGGCATAAATCTTCAAGGCCTGCCCGGTTACCGACGTGTCCGAACGCACATAGCGTTCCGTGGCCACAATCTTGATATCGTTCGCGTCAGCCAATGTTTTAAAGACGCTCAACCAGCTCTCGCCGTAAGCATCGTTAAAACCCAGAAAGCCAGCGGTTTTCACGCCATTATCGACCATATGTTTGACCAGTGCCTGAGCAATGATGTCGTCGTTCTGCGTGGTTTTAAAGACCCATTTCTTTTGCTCGGTCATCGGCAGCACGACCGATGCGGCCCCCACTGGTGCCAGCACGGGTGTGCCCGAGTCGGCAGCAAACTGGATCAGGCCCATAGCATTGGGCGAGCCGGTAGGCCCGATCAACGCGTCGATCTTGTCCTCGGAAATCATCTTCTTGAACAAGGTGACAGTCTGGTTCGGATCGCTGGCATCATCCAGGGAGACGTACTCGATAGTCAGACCCCCCACTTTCGTGGGCAAGAGAGGCACCGTATTGCGCTGCGGTAAACCTACCACCGCGGTAGGCCCGGTGGCCGAGGCGATCACGCCAATTTTTACCTGTGATTGGGCCGGCGTCGCCAGAGCGGCCAGAACAACGGACAAAGCGAAAGCAGTTCGAGTCAATTTCATAATATACAGAGCCAATTAAGCCCTTCCCCCCTAGATATCAGCGCAGCCGCGCCTATATGGATTGATTTGGACATACGATACCCAATTCCCTGTACCGTGGACGCCTTCTTCGGCGATCTTCTCAGGCAGGTCTGCTTACAATTGTACGCGGGCACGCCCAATAAAGTAGTTTATAACGAAGCTACTGTTTACCTCTGATAGAGCGAACCTATGTCACTTCAGCAAATGTTGCAACAAATCCTGCAAAGCGGCCAGAGCACACTGAAACAAGGTCAAGGCCAACTGAATTCATCGGGCCTGGGCAAAAAGATAAGTGAACAGGCTGGCGGTTTTGGCGGTGGTGCGGTCGTAGGCGGTGTCTTGGGCGTGCTGCTGGGCAATAAGAAGTTCCGTAAGATGGGTGGCTCCATGGCTGCCTATGGTGGAGCCGCTGCGCTGGGTGCCCTGGCCATCAAGGTCTACCAAAACTGGCAGGAACAAAATGCGGGTCAACAATCGCCCCCCTCACCGGTGCAAGCGATCCCGCCTGCCCCTCTTCCTTTAGCAGCCCCCCAGCAGGCAGATACTCATGCCATGGCTATCTTGACTGCGCTGGTTTCCGCTGCCAAGGCTGACGGCCATATTGGCGATACCGAGCGCGAATTGATCGAAGCGGAAATCAATAAAATGGCCGCCCCCGAGCAAGCCCGCCACTGGCTGTCACAAGAGTTGCTCAAACCTGTCGACCCTCAGGCCGTCGCCCAATTGGCTCAAACTCCCGAAATGGCAGCCGAAATTTATTTGGCCAGCGTAATTGCGATCGACGAGCAAAGTTATATGGAGCGCGCCTACCTGGAGGAGCTAGCACGTTTACTATCCTTGCCAGACTCCTTGCGTAAAAGTCTGGATAATCAAGTGCAGGCTCTAACGACAGAGTAAATCCGGTACTGGACCTCTTTACCCGAGCGTCCTAGCCGAATGACATTATTTTTCCCCCGAGCAGCACACCCGCTGCCGCTCGATGATTTATCAAGGAAACTGCCCATGAAAAGCACCTTCAAGTTAACGATCAGTTCACTGGCATTAATGGGTCTGGCCGCTTGCGCGGCTCCAAACAACTCTTCCAGCACCGCTGGCTCCACGCGCCATATGGACAAAGAAACCTCATTGCAGGCTTATCATTGGCGCTTGTTTGCCACCACCGGCAAAGACGGCCAGCCCGCCCCTGCCATTCCAGGCAGAGGCGGTGAGCAAGTCACCTTAAACTTCTCCGACAAGATGATGTCGGTAGACAATCTGTGTAATACCTTGGGTAGCGGGTATACCGTCAAGGGTCCCAAAATTAGCTTCACCTCGCCGGTCAGCACCTTGAAAATGTGTGCAGACCCTGAGCTGATGCGCAACGAGCAAGCCGTAGGCAAGCTGTTGCCGACCGCAACGGAATGGAGCATGGCCAAGGCCGACTCCGCACCGGATAATCCCGCCCCAGTGTTGACCCTGTCCTTCAGCGATGGCAGTAAATGGCGCCTGAAAGGCGAACCTACCGCAACCACCCGCTACGGCAGTGAGCCTACTCGCGTGTTCCTGGAAGTGGCGGCTCAGCGTGAAGCCTGCTCGCACCCCTTGATACCTAACTATCAGTGTCTGAAAGTACGGGAAATCCAATACAGCGACTCTGGCGTGAAGACCCAGACCGGCGAATGGATGTACTACTACGGCGATATCGAAGGCTACACCCACACCCCGGGTGTTCGTAACGTGCTGCGTATCGACCGCTACGAACTGAAGGATGTTCCTGCCGATGCCTCTTCCAAGGCCGACGTGCTGGACATGGTGGTGGAGTCCGAACAAGTCAGCAAATAAGTTCGGGTTTAAGGCCACAAAAAAAAACGGCCCTGAATGAGCTGTCTTTTAAGTGGGGGATATATCCAGCTTCTGGGGCAGCTCATTCAGGGCCGTTTTTCATGGTCTCGTTAAGCCCATCACTACTCTTTATCGTCTACCAGCGGGATACGAAAGGGCACCAGTCGAGCCACAAATAGTTACTGACTGCTATGCTTTGAGCCTAGTCAGCAAGTAGCCCCAACAGTAGACTGGAACTGTCCGGATATCATTTTCCACCTCCCTATATATCCGGCTTCTGGCCTTGCTTAACGCGAGGCCTTTTTTTGCCGGCTTGGCTCCCAAAGACCTGAGAAGCCAGAGGGTCAGCGTGCAAGCACAAGCGTCAACACCACAGCAAGCGCAATACCGTACAGAGCCAGTGTGGCCCAAACCTGCTTCCAGCAAACTCAACAACTAGAAGATAGGGCGACGGCACTGGGGCTTACCTCAACGGCCCATAGAATATAAAAAACGCCCCTGCACCAATCAGCGCAAAGCCCACCAGATGATTCAGCGTAAAGCTCTCTTTCAGATACAGCACAGAGAACACCACAAAGACCAACAAGGTGATGATTTCCTGCATGGTCTTTAACTGGGCTGCACTATAGACGGTATGCCCCAGGCGGTTAGCGGGAACCGCTAAGCAGTACTCCACAAAGGCAATACCCCAACTGATCAGCACCACCTTGAGCAAGGGGCTATTTGGGTATTTCAAGTGTCCGTACCAGGCAATAGTCATGAACACATTGGAGGCCACCAACAGCAAGATAGGGAGAATTTTTGCCATCTCGAATACGGGCATAAAAGCGACCCACGCCGCAACCTGCTTAGTGTAGCGTCACATCAAAACAAGGGATACGGGGAGAATCGGACCGCAATGCAGCCGCACGGACCAAGGGCCCTTGCTTATTGAGCTTCTCTGCTTTTTATCGCAGGCCCCCCACAGCCATGAAAGCGACCATCCAATCAACGCCCTCCATCCCTCCAGGGCACAGGCGCCCTATGGCAATGGGTTAAGGAAGTCCACCTCAATCTCAGGCGGCCGCTGGGAACTAGTATCCACTTCACCAACTAGTTCCACTTTGGTGTTCTCGTCCACGGTTTGCCCTGAAAAATGCTTGGCTTTAATTTCCGCCACAATTTCCCCGGTACCATCAGAAAAAATAAACTTGTCATGAGCAGACTGCCGCAACAACTTTCCCTGAACCCGTACATCTTGATCATCGACCGGATTTTTTAAAATCTCTGCAACCGTCGTCTGGCCAACTTCCGATGGCCCGGTATATTGAGCCGATACCGGAAAGGATAAGATTGCGACCGACAAGCCCAAAGCAAAGACCGAACGTACTGTTAAGTGATTGGACATAATGACTCCCAACGTGCATGGCATGAAACCTAACCATAACAGCAGGCATAGTCAGCCCCCTAATAGACAGCACGCTCGTTAGCCGTCTCTTAAGAAACAAGCCTGTCCTTGGGCCGTCGGCCCGTACAATATTAGGCACTGATTGCATTCAAGAAAGCAGTGCCGCTCCTGCTAGCGCCACCTCTACTTCATACCATCCGGAGCAAGGCCCACCAAAGCCAGCTTTTCCCAAACACCCTGCCAACTGCGCTATGACAAGTCTTCAACAACTCGGGCCCCGAATCTGCATTCTGGGCCCGTCCAATAGCGGTAAATCAAGCTTGGCCTATGCAATTGAGGATAAACTAGCCATCCCTGCCGTCCACCTGGATCAATTATTTCACCAGCCCTATAGCGACTGGGTGCCGCGCCGCGAAGCAGAGTTTATCGAGCTGCATCAAGCTGCCATCGCTAAAGACAGCTGGGTGATGGAAGGCAATTACACCCGGCATCTAGCACCCAGACTGGAACGTGCCACCGGTTTTATTGTGCTGGAAGTATCCACCGCGACCAGCTTGCTACGCTACTTTCGCCGCACCCTGTTGGAACACAAACGACAAGGCGCGCTCGCTGGTGGTAAAGACAGTGTGAAGTGGCAGATGATCCGCCACATTGCCATCGTTACGCCACCGAACCGACAGAAATACCGGAGTATTTTTGATCAAAGCAGCTTGCCTAAAATCAGGCTGCAGTCCGCACGCGAGCTAAAGCTTTTCTACAAACGCGAAGGTTTAGTGAGATAAAACAGAACACTGCTGGCATGGCCGTGCTCCAGCTCCTCCTTTTACGAGCGTCTGGATTCGTAGACAAAAAGAGCTCTATCCCTCCATTGTGACCTGGAACAAAATACGGATTTTAGCTATTAGATGCTCATGCTACCCTTGGCCATGTATGTTTTTATCCTGCTCGGCCCCTTCGCTAAAACTCAACGCTTTTTAAGCTCTCGATCCACTGTCTCCATCCACGCCTGGTCACAAGGAATTCGTTGTGTGGGCTCTGTCCCATATAAACGTATGTGGACTACACGGCACCACTCACTCGAACCGTAATCAGGGCCATGCCCCTGCCCATCTGACACGGATAGTCTCTGGTCTACTTTTTCCAGCCAGGCTTCACTGCCGACTTCGGCGTTTATCGTTGCACCTTGGCACGCTGCCAGCAACAGCGCAGGGACCAGCATTAAGATTCGCATGATAAAACCCAAAAAGTAAAAGCCTCGGTTATAACAGAGGCAAAAATAGACACGACCCCAAGACGGCTACCTATCCAAGCAGCAAAGTAAAACACCGACTCTTAACTATCCGAGACAAGCATGAAATGGCTGTTGCTTTGCGCGATCCTCGCCTTGCCTCCTCTCTCCGCTCAAGCAAGAAACACCCCCTGTTCAGGTAAAAAAGGCGGCATCTCGCATTGCGAGGGCGAAGTTTTTGTGTGCCGTGATGGTTCAGCCAGCGGCAGCAAACGTTCTTGCCCTGCCTACACCGGTTCCACGAGCGCTGCCACACGGCCAGCGCGGCAAGCACTACGTTCGACTACTAGTACCTGTTCATGCGCCAGTGACACCTATTGCACAGGTCCTAAAGGCGGTCGTTACTGCGAGACAAGCACCGGCAGCAAACGTTATCAACGCAAGTAAGTTTGTCCAGCCGGACTAACAGTTTCCTTTTTTAGCTTGGCCAGGGGGGCAGTGTCTCTGGCCATAAGTGCCATGACCATCAGGGTCGACAACGACCGAACCGCGAGGGGTATACACCGCACAGGCGGACAGAATCGACACCATCGCCAAGCACGCCAGGAATTTCATAGTCTTTCTCCGATATTAAACCTGCTCATTTTGCACCCACAGCGAAGAACCAGGTGCTACTAATAGCGGATAAATAGTGACAATCTATCAAACCGCTAAAGCCCCGCCCCCAGTACTTGAAAACTAGGCATAAACACAGACTTTATGTAATAATTGCGAGCTTGTCGCCCCTCTAGCTCATGCCTGGTTAGAGCAGCGGACTCATAATCCGTTGGTGCCGTGTTCGACTCACGGGGGGGGCACCAGTATTCATGCGGGTTTCATTGAAATTTTGAATCCCGCGCAAAATATCAGTGGGGGAAATTTTGACGCCCCGACACGTTGCCCGCCATAGAGCGGGCTTTTTTGCGATCGGGGTTCTGCCTGTGCCCGGCACACGGGCGACAAAAAACGCGTCAAAATCACCAAGTGGCTGGGACCTGCCCTACCCTTAACTACCACCAAGCTCGTTCAATATGCCGTGCTATCCACACTAAATATCTGTAAGTACACCAACAACAATTGTTAAACATTGTGTGAAGCAATAACCCTTTCCCGCCTAGTCATTAAAATCCACACTCTTTATATAACTAGAAGGGGAAGTTCATGACTTTTCGTATGGGTGCATTAGCCGCTATGCTGGCCATCGCTGGCCTGACCGCAGGTTGCCAGACAATGGATGTGGGTGGCATGGTCGGTGCGGGCAGCAAAGCGATTCAGGCTTTCAATTTGTCCGATCAGGAAGTAGTCGCATTATCTGATCAGTCCTGCCAGCAGATGGACACCGAAAACAAAGTGGCCAGCGCCAATAGCAAATACAACAAGCGCCTGCAACGTGTCGTCAAACCGTTGACGAAACAATTGAATGGCCAAACTCCTAACTTCAAGGTTTACCAGTCACCGGAAGTCAACGCCTGGGCTATGGCTAACGGTTGTATCCGTGTTTACGCCGGTCTGATGGACAAGATGAGCGATGATGAGCTGCGCGGCGTGATCGGCCACGAAATGGGCCACGTTGAACTGGGCCACAGCAAAAAGGCCATGCAAACGGCCTACGGTCTGTCGGCTGCTCGTGACGCGGCGGCTGCCACCGGCAACGGTCTGGTGACTCAGCTGAACTCCAGCCAATTGGGCGAGCTGTCCGAAGCGTTCCTGAACGCCCAGTTCTCGCAATCGCAAGAGTCCGATGCTGACGACTACTCCTTCGATCTGCTGACCGAACGCAAACTCAAGACCCAAGGTCTGGTTAGCGCCTTCGAAAAACTGGCTGCCCTGGACGGTGGCGAGAGCAGCGCAATGAGCTCTCACCCCGGCTCCAAAGAACGTGCACAACGTATGCAACAGCGTATCGACGCGGCCAAGTAAGCCGGTTCGACGCAGCTAAACGCATGCACATACCCCGTCCGCTGTTGCGGGCGGGTTTTTTATGCCGTGATCCGTTACTTTTCGTCGCGGCAGACGCTCTAAACCTCAAACGACTTTCAGGTATGCTTGTGACATTCTTTGGTCTTGGCAGTCACGCTCTTGAAAAA
>JBQEAN010000016.1:0-7480 GCA_052109075.1 Alcaligenes sp.
AATGGTGGTAGGTCTGCCACTGTCATACGGTTAACGCTCAAAGTATGGGTAAAATAGTTCGGTACAGTTATTGTTAATGCTTGTTTCAGGAGAACCGAATGAATCAGCCCATTAGCCCCGAGCTTGAACCAGGCTTGTCGCTGCGAAAGATTACGCACATCTGCTATGGCTTGTTTTCTCTGGCTATGATCAGCGCAGGTATCTTCGGTGCTGCCGCTGTGGCCGCTGTGATTCTTGCCTATGTCAAACGCGGCGATGCATCGGGCACGATTTATGCCAGCCATCTTGATTGGATCATCAAAACATTTTGGTGGGGCTTGCTCTGGGTGCTCTTGAGCGGCTTGTTGACCACAATCTTTATTGGTTGGGTAACAGCTTTGGTTGCCTTGATCTGGATTATTCACCGCTTGATCAAAGGCTGGCTGGCCTTGTCGGGTGGTCAGGCCTTAGGTCACGATTATTAAGGCAACATAGCGCTCTGGGCTTGGCTCAGAGAGACATATTTAAAAAGGTGCTCTTATGAGCACCTTTTTTTATTGGGGACTTATGCACTTGAGAGTTTATGGATAAGTCAGCCCATCAATATTGAACAAGTGACTTACGGTGCCAAGAGATAAATGTGTTCGATATGCATATGGTGCATGCACTCGCGTAATAACAGTAAATAGATACCGAGGCTCTGACTGTTAACTAGCTTGTGTATATTTTCCAAAGAGCGGGTATTGACCATCTTCAGACTCACCGCACCCTGGCTGGCTGCCGCGTATAAGGTGAACAGATCATCCACCATGTCCCGGTTCAGAATGTGCTGGTCGCTACTTTGAGCCTCGTTAAGCCATAGACTGAGTTCCTCCGCTAATTCCCCCGTCGCGAAAACCATGAACTGCCGCAGATCCAGGCTGGCTGGCATGATGGTGTCTTCCACCACTTCAATAGCGTGCTCCAGTTGGGCCGAGCGCGAGCTGGAGCCCGTAAAGCAATTGGCCAGCAACTGAACGCCACTTAGCTCGGGAAAGTGTTCGGTGTGAACTGGGGCACCTTTATGAGCCAGGCTGATTTCAGCGCATTCGGTGCTGAAGTGCAAGATAGCCACTTGGGCTTGCGGATGAGCGGTTTGCAGGTTTTGCAGCAATACCGGGGTACTGGGCGAAGGTGATGGTCTGAGGCTGTCTGACATAGATATCCTTACGTATTGCCATCTATTGGATCTGGCTCTCCTGCTCGCTTGAAGAGAGCCAAAGCAAGATGCCTTTGCACATCATGATCGACGATGGGAGCCGGGTAATGTTGACCCAGCTTGAATTCGACAGGTAGTAGTTTGGCCTGCCAGGGCGCATGAATAGCCTGCTTATCAAGGTTTAGCAGTTCAGGCACGTAGCGCCGTATGAATTGTCCCTCTGGATCAAATTTACGGGATTGTGTGACAGGATTGAAGATGCGAAAGTAAGGCTGTGCATCGCACCCTGTAGAAGCGGCCCATTGCCAACCGCCCATATTGGCGGCCATATCGTAATCAAGCAGCTTCTCGGCAAAATAGTGCTCGCCCCATCGCCAGTCTATCAGTAAGTCTTTCACTAGAAAGGAAGCGCTGATCATACGCAGCCGGTTATGCATATAGCCGGTCTGGTTCAACTGGCGCATAGCAGCGTCCACAATGGGGTAGCCGGTGCGGCCCTCTTTCCAGGCCTGAAACCAATCTTCGCGGTTAGGAAAGGGCAGGCCTTTGTACGCTTGCTTGAAACTTTCCGTGGCCGTCTCGGGGTGATGCCATAAGAATTGCTGGTAGAACTCTCGCCAGATAAGCTCGCTTAACCAGGTGGCGGCGCCGTCAGAGTCGCTGGGCCATGCCAGAGAGACGGCTTGTCGAATGGATAGTGTGCCAAAGCGTAAATGAGGGGCCAGATAGGACACACCTCGCTTGGCGGGAAAATCCCGGCGCTCCTGATAGGTGTGAACTCTAGGCTCGAATTGTTCCAGCAAAGCCTGCGCTCCCTGCCAGCCAGCTGGGCTCAAGAGCCTGTCCTTCGAATCGTCCTGAAAGCCCAACTCGTTCAGGCTAGGCAGTGCCTGAGGAGAGAGCTGCGCCCATAAACCTTGCTTGCAGTCATAGCTCTGCACATCTTCTGTGCGTATGCGTGCCAACCAATTGCGCTTATAGGGAGTAAAGACTGTATAGGGCTGTTTTTGTTGAGTCAGGATTTCATCGCGAGCAAAGATAACCTGATCTTTAAACAGCTGCAGAGTGATACTTTGCTCGCCCAATCGCTGTAAAACGGCTTTGTCACGCGTAGTCGCGGCAGGCTCGTAGTCTTCATTGGCGTAGACAGTATGGGCATTTAGGCTGACTGCTAGCGCCGGGATCAGTTGTTCTGGATCGCCATGAAACGTAATCAGTTCGCTGCCGAACTGACGAAGCTGTTCCTGCACTTGCAGCAAGCTTTCGCGTATAAAAGCCAGACGTACGTCTTGGGCTGGCAGGGACTGCAAAATCGTGCTGTCAAAAATAAAGACACAGGCAACGGGCAACCCGCTCTTTAACGCATGGTGTAAGGCGGCATGATCCTGTAGACGCAAATCGCGACGTAGCCAACACAGTGCGTGCGGTTCTTGA
This sequence comes from Alcaligenes sp., assembly GCA_052109075.1. GTDB lineage: Bacteria > Pseudomonadota > Gammaproteobacteria > Burkholderiales > Burkholderiaceae_B > Alcaligenes. Next base: position 2,612 of record JBQEAN010000016.1, read on the forward strand.
TTGGGGGGAGCAAGCGAGTAAATCGGCATAACGATGGGAAAACAAGGCGGCTTAAAATCGCAGCATGAAAAAAGGGCCGCGGCTGAAAGCTCAGCGACGCGGCCCGATAGCGCTTGAGGTGCCTGAAGCACCCCCGTGCTTATTTCAGGTGTGTGCTGACCAGCTTGGTCAGTTCAAACATGGAGACTTGATCCTTGCCGAACAGAGGGCGCAGTTTATCGTCCGCATTGATGTTGCGACGATTTGCGGGATCCTGGAGATCGTGCTTCTTGATGTATTCCCAGATTTTCTTCGTAACTTCAGTGCGCGGCAGCGCGCCAGGGCCAATCACTGCAGCCAGTGTCGGGCTAGGAGTGAGTGGTTTCATGAAGGCTGCATTGGGTTTGCGGGTAGCAGGCTTTTTTTCAGTGCTGGCCATGAACGGAACTCCTGAGGAACGAGTTGAAGGGGCGGGTTATGCGCTAGGGCACGACTTGTCTGTCAGCATACCGTGATACCCCCTGTACGTCCAAGCCCTTTGTGAGTCAGAGCTTTGCCGGTCTGTAAGTAGATTTTCCAGTGTTTACAGCCTGCTGCATTGCACTATCTATTTGGGCTTGGCATTCCTGTGCCCAATCATGCGCAGCGCAGGCAGCTGTAGCATAATGACGGATTCGGCCTGCTGGAAGGCAATTGTGCTGCCTGTTGCTTTAACAGCGTTTAGAGCCCTGGCCCTTTGTTTTAGATTGAGTATAGATATGAGCCCTACTGTGGATACCCTGGTAATACATCGCCCTGATGATTGGCATTTGCACCTGCGCGATGGCGCGGTGCTGGAATCGGTACTGGGCCATACCGCGGCACAATTTGACCGGGCCATTGTCATGCCTAACCTGACCCCGCCTGTTACGACAACGGAGCAGGCGCTGGCTTATCGTGAGCGTATCCTGAGTGCTCTAGGTAAAACGGCCTACGTCGGTAAGTTTGAGCCCCTGATGACGCTGTATCTGACCGACAATACCCACCCAGACGAGATCCGTCGTGCCAAAGACAGTGCTGTTGTGCACGGGGTAAAACTGTATCCTGCCGGCGCGACCACGAACTCCGATGCCGGAGTAACGGATCTGCTGAAGAACTGCACGAACGTGTTGGCCCAGATGCAGGAATCGGGCATGCCGTTGCTCATGCACGGTGAAGTTACCGATCCTAGTATTGATTTGTTTGATCGTGAAGCCGTGTTTATTGAGCGTGTCATGATCCCCCTGCGCCAGGCTTTCCCCGAGCTGAAAGTGGTGTTCGAGCATTTGACCACTGCGGAAGGTGCCGCCTATGTCAGCCAAGCTGAAGGTCCGGTGGCTGCCACCATTACGGCTCACCACCTGCTCTATAACCGTAATGCCTTGTTCCAGGGCGGCTTGCAGCCACATTGGTACTGTTTGCCCGTGCTGAAACGCGAAAAACATCGTCAGGCTTTGCTGACTGCAGCAACCAGCGATAGTAAGCGCTTCTTTTTGGGGACAGACAGTGCGCCACACTCGCGTAGCCGTAAAGAGCAAAGTTGTGGCTGTGCGGGCTGTTACACCGCGCTGCATGCAATGGAATTGTATGCCACCGCCTTTGATAAGGCGGGACGTCTGGATAAGCTGGAAGCGTTTGCCAGCCTGAATGGCCCGGCTTTTTACGGTCTGCCCGTGAATGAAGGGACGATGACCCTGAAACGTGCTGAGTTCACGATTCCTGAGTCCGTGGAAATGGCGGGTGAGCCCTTGATCCCACTGGCTGCAGGTCAGGCTCTGGATTGGAGCGTGGTGAGCTAAGTATGAAAGAAGCTGCCCGCCTCAAACCCGTTAAGCGGGGGCGAGCTGGGCAGGTCTTTATACTCAGAGTCACCGCGCGATACGTTCGTGGAAACTATTTTTCTTGATCTCGAGTGGTCTGCGCTAGCAGTACGAATGCTGGCCACCGGCTTGGTCGTGGTGCTGGTGTCCTGGTCGGTGGGGGCATTTGGCCCACTGGTCGGTGGTGCCCTGGCTGGCTTGCCTATGGTCCTGGGGCCTGGTTTTTATTTTCTGGCCCAGCAATTCCCAGCCGATTATGTACAGCAGGCGGCAACCTATGCCGTGTATTCGCTTAGCGCAACCCAGCTATTTTTACTGCTTATTATTCTTTGTGCTCCGACTTTATCGCCTTGGCGCACCCTGTTATGTGCGGTAGCAGGTTGGGCTGTCGCGGCTTTTATATTGTCGTTTATGCCAATACAGCCTTGGCTGGGTTTGGCTTTGTTCATTGTGGTTACCGCTTTCAGCTTGCGTGTGTCGCGTCGTTTGGCTGGCATGAAAGGAACAAGCAAGGCTAAGGCAGGGTGGGGCTTATTGGTATTCAGAGGGACGCTGGCGGGCCTGTTGGTCGCTGTGGTGACAACCAGCAGTTCGCTATTGGGACCGAGTTTGTCGGGTTTGATCATGGCCTTTCCCATTGGCTATACCGTAGTGGCCGTGACCATTCATCAAACCCTGGGTGCGGCCAGTTTGGTTGCCACCTTACGCTCTGCCTTATGGGGTACGGGCAGCTTGGCCGGTTTTTGCACCATGCTGGCGCTGATCTTCACGCAATTTCATTGGCTGACTGCCTTGTTATTGGCTGCCGCCGTGTCAATTGCGATTACCTTGCTGCTGGTGTTTCGCCCCTGGGCGCGCCGGGCCTAAGCGCTTACTCAGTGTCGAATAGTTCCTGACCCTGAGTGTTACGTGGCGGCGTCAGCCCCAGGTGACGCCAGGTGTTCAGGGTCGCAATGCGGCCTCTAGGGGTGCGTTGCAAAAAACCGTGCTGGATCAGATAAGGCTCGATCACATCTTCGATTGTGTCGCGCTCCTCACCAATGGCAGCGGCCAAGCTGTCTACGCCAACCGGGCCACCGTCAAATTTATGAATGATGGCTTCCAGCAATTTTCTATCCATCAAGTCCAGACCTTGAGGGTCCACTTCAAGCATGGCCAGGGCTGCTTGTGCGCTTTCGGTATGGATAATCCCGTCGGTCTTGACTTCGGCGTAATCGCGTACCCGACGTAAGAGCCGGTTGGCAATACGGGGAGTACCGCGAGAGCGGCGGGCGATTTCGTAGGTGCCTTCGTCTGTAGTGCTGACATTGAGCAGACGGGCACTGCGCGCCACGATATGCGTCAAATCCTTGACGTCATAAAACTCCAGGCGGGACACAATCCCAAAGCGGTCCCGCAAGGGGTTGGTCAACATGCCCGCGCGGGTGGTGGCGCCGACCAGAGTGAAGGGTTGCAAATCCAGTTTGACGCTGCGTGCGGCCGGGCCTTCACCAATCAGAATATCAATTTGAAAATCTTCCAGCGCCGGGTACAGGATTTCCTCGACCACAGGCGATAGACGGTGGATCTCGTCAATAAACAAGACGTCGTTGGGTTCCAGGTTGGTCAGCAAGGCCGCCAGATCACCAGGGCGCTCCAGCACGGGGCCGGAAGTCTGGCGCAGGTTCACCCCCATTTCATGGGCAATGATGTGAGCCAGGGTGGTTTTACCCAAGCCCGGAGGGCCAAACAGCAAGACGTGGTCCAAGGCCTCCTGGCGTTGACGGGCAGCAGCGATAAAAATTTCCAGCTGCTCGCGCGCACGCGCTTGCCCGACGTAGTCCGCCAGCATCTTGGGCCGCAAGGCGCGCTCGATGGACTCTTCGTTGGGGGACAGGGGCTTGGGCGTAATGATGCGCTGTTCAGAGGGCAGGCTGGAGAGCGAATCGGAGTGTATGACCATGATGACTACGCTGATTGAATATACAGTATGGTACACCAAGCATTAGTAGCCTGAGTACTGGGGGATCATTGCGAGTGTAAGGGGTTGCCGTACAAATCCTGGTCTTGCTACATAGAGGATCATTTTGTGCTGATGGGTTTAGGCTGTGTCGCTTGGCATCCCGCATAATGTGGGCTGGCGTGTTCAATCGAGATTTTAGCTATGTCCCTGGAATTACCTGATTTTGCTGATGTTGTGGCCGCTGCTGAGCGCTTGGAAGCTGTGGCACACCGTACGCCAGTTTTAACGTCGACAAGCTTGAATGAGCGCTTGAACGGCGAAGTCTACTTCAAGTGCGAGAACTTCCAACGTATTGGTGCCTTCAAGTTTCGAGGCGGTTTCAATGCTTTGGTGCAGTTGAGTGAGCCGCAGAAAAAAGCGGGGGTAGTGGCGTTTTCCTCAGGCAATCATGCCCAGGCAGTGGCGTTGTCGGCCAAGCTGTTGGGTATACCCGCCACCATCATCATGAACTCGGATGCTCCGGTCGCCAAGCTGGCTGCAACGCGTGGCTATGGGGCCAAGGTGATTGAGTATGATCGCCTGACTCAAGACCGGGCCCAGATTGCACAAGAGTTGGTCGATCGCGAGGGTTTGACCTTGATCCCGCCTTTTGCACATCCCGACGTAATTTCCGGGCAGGGTACAGCCGCCTTGGAGCTTTTTCAGGATGTGCCCGATTTACAGCAGTTTTATGTTCCTTTGGGTGGCGGTGGTTTACTGTCAGGCTGTTTGCTGGCCGCTAAGGCGATGGCTCCCCATTGCGAGGTTTTTGGCGTAGAGCCTCAGGCTGGTGATGATGCCCAGCAGTCTTTGCGTAGTGGTCAGATCGTCAAAATTACCCCTCCTGCATCGATTGCTGATGGGGCCTTGACCCAGGCCCTGGCTCCTATGACTTTTGAGCTGATACGCAGCATGGTCACTGATCTCTTGACGGTACCTGATACTGAGCTGGTTCAGGCGATGCGTTTCTTTGCTGAGCGCATGAAGATGGTGGTGGAGCCGACCGGTTGTCTGGGGGCTGCCGCCGTCATGCGCCAAGGTGATTTGCAAGGCCGCAAAGTCGGGGTGTTG
>JBQEAN010000016.1:7580-22042 GCA_052109075.1 Alcaligenes sp.
ACATCAATATCATCAGGCAAGGCTTTGACAGCAATACTGGCTTCCTTATTGGAATATCCCAGTGCCTCCAGCGCGTGCATGACATCATCACGGCTATTGGGAACGGAGCTGACAGTACCACCGGTGCCTAAATCGGCACCCAGCTTGCCACGCAGTTCCAGTAAAAGACGCTCAGCCGTTTTCTTGCCGATACCTGGAACCTTGACAAGGCGGGAGGTCTCCTGGCGGGTAATGGCGTCGGCCAGCTCATCTGCGCTCATCCCCGAGAGCAACGAAAGCGCAGTGCGGGCACCAATACCGGTGACTTTGATCAGGGCTTTAAAGGTACTGCGCTCGTTCAGGCTGGAAAAACCAAATAGCACATGAGCATCTTCACGGATGGCAAGGTGAGTGAACAGATTGACTTGAGCGCCCAGTTCCGGCATTTGGTAGAGCGTGCTCATGGGGACATCGATTTCGTAGCCCACGCCGCCTACGTCTACACAGATGGTAGGCGGTTGTTTCTCGATTAAGGTACCCCGGATGCGACCTATCATGACATTCCTTTTGGAGAGTTAACCCAAGATCCGGCCAGCGCGAATACGGCGGCGCGGGCCTGTTGTTATGGCTCCGCTTTTTTGCAGGCTACCCACCACACTGGCGTGATGGGCATGGCTGATGGCGCAGGCCAGCGCATCGGCCGAGTCCGGTGCGGGCAGGCCATTGAGCTGTAACAGCCGCTGGACCATTAGTTGGATTTGTTCTTTGGCAGCATGGCCGCTGCCCGTCACGGTTTTTTTGATTTGCAAAGCCGTATATTCATGCACATCCAGCCCCCCGACGGCCAGCGCACATAAAGCAGCACCACGCGCCTGCCCCAGTAAAAGGGTAGAGGCGGGGTTGCTGTTTACAAAGACTTTTTCAATGGCAGAGGTGTCGGGCTTGCTTTGCTCAATCACCTCAGTGATGTGAGTCAGAATTAGTTTAAGCCGTTCTGCCAGGGGTAGATCAGGCGGGACCACAATGGTCCCGCTGGCCACGTAGCGCAAGCTGGGCCCCTGAACGTCGATCACCCCAAAACCGGTGCGACGCAAACCAGGGTCTATGCCCAGAATTCGCATGTTAGTGACGGAAGTGGCGTGTGCCGGTCAAGACCATGGCAATTCCACGCTCATTGGCGGCAGCAATGACTTCGTCATCACGCACGCTGCCGCCAGGTTGAATGACGCAAGTCGCGCCCGCTTCAGCAACAACATCCAGACCGTCGCGGAAAGGGAAGAATGCGTCCGATGCAACTGCTGAACCTTGCAGGGTCAGGCCGGCATTGCTGGCCTTAATAGAGGCAATGCGGGCAGAGTCTACACGGCTCATCTGGCCAGCACCGACGCCCAGCGTCATGCCCTGACCGCAGAATACGATAGCGTTGGATTTGACATATTTGGCCACGTTCCAGGCAAACAGCATGTCTTGCATTTGCTGGGCAGTTGGCTGGACTTGCGTCACCACCTTGAACGCTTCGGTGTTGTCGCGGAAGGTGTCCGGTGTTTGCACCAGCCAGCCGCCCCCAACACGTTTTACGTCAAAGGCATTGTGGGCCTGCCCCGGCTGGATGCTCAATACGCGTACGTTCTTTTTGGCAGCAAAAACGTCCAGAGCGCCCTGGGTGTAGGAAGGAGCCAGCAACACCTCTACAAACTGGCTGCTGATAGCTTGGGCAGCAGCTTCGTCCACTTCGCGGTTGAAGGCAATAATGCCGCCAAAGGCCGATGTTGGATCTGTTTGAAAGGCTTTGCGGTAGGCTTGCTCGGCGGTTTCGCCTAGAGCAACACCACAAGGGTTGGCGTGTTTGACGATAACGCAGGCACCCGCGTCAAAGCTGCGCACACATTCCCAGGCCGCGTCGGCATCCGCAATATTGTTGTAGGACAGCTCTTTGCCCTGCAATTGTTTGTAGCGGCCCAGCAGACCTTCACCAATGCTGGCGTCAGCGTAAAAAGCGGCGCTTTGATGTGGATTCTCGCCGTAGCGCAGCGTCTGCTCTTGCTTGAGCTGAATTGTCAGCACATTAGGCCAGGTGTTCACTTCGGGGGCGCTGTCCTGGGCGGGTTCAGCTTGAGCCAGGCTGCTCAGATAGGCAGCAATGGCTCCGTCGTATGCGGCGGTGTGGGCGTAGACCTTAGCCGCCAGTTCCAGACGCAGACCGTAAGAAGGATGACCTGCAGGACCGTCCATATCAGCCAGCACGCGCTCGTAGTCGATGGGGTCGATTACGACACAGGCACCGCCTTCTGGTGTGCCGTGATTTTTGGCCGCCGCACGCAACATGGCGGGGCCGCCAATGTCGATGTTCTCTACCGCATCGGCAAAGGTGCAACCAGGCTTGGCAATGGTTTCGCGGAAAGGGTAGAGGTTGACGATCAACAGATCGATACGGTCAATGCCGTGTTCTTCAAGCGTCTTCAGGTGTTCGGCGCTGTCGCGGCGTGCCAGCAGGCCGCCGTGAATTTTTGGATGCAGTGTCTTGACACGGCCATCCAGAATTTCAGGCGAGCCGGTATGCTGGGCCACTTCGGTGACCGTCAGGCCAGCTTGGGCCAGCAGCTTGGCAGTGCCGCCTGTGGACAGGAGCCGGACTCCGCGTTGGGCAAGAGCTTGGGCAAATTCGACAATACCGGTTTTGTCGGAGACAGAGAGAAGGGCTGTCTGGATTTTCATGGAAAGTGAGACGCGAGAGTTAGGAATCAGGGTTGCAGATTGTGGGCGCTGAGCTTCTTGCGCAAGGTGCTGCGCGTGATGCCCAGCATTTCTGCGGCCTTGGATTGGTTGCCGGCGGATTTCTCCAGGGCAACTTGCAGGACAGGCCGTTCCACGCAGGAGATGACCATCGACAACAGATCGCGTGGCTCGGATTCGCCCAGATCGGCGAAGTAGCGTTCGAGGCGTTCACGTACGGACTGTTCTAGTGGGTTGGTCGTTGACATTTTTTTCTGAAGGTATACGTAGTACTTAAATACAAAAGAGCCACACAGCTATCTTCTATTGCAGGTAGGGCTGGTCCAGTTCGCATTCTTGAAACCAGTGAGTAATGGCTTCTAATTGGTCTGCACAGTTTTCGATACGATTAATCTGATCCAGCCAGTGCCGGGAGTCAGGCATATCCGACAGATACCAGCCGATATGCTTGCGGGCAGTACGTACGCCAGTGTGCTGCCCGTAGAAAGCGTAATGGTCTTGCAGGTGTTCGATCATGCAATCGCGTAATTCACCCAAAGTGGGGGCTGCACGATGTTCGCCATGCTCGAGGTAATGCAGGATTTCCCGGAAAATCCAGGGACGCCCTTGCGCGGCTCGACCGATCATGACGGCATCCGCTCCGGTGTACTCTAGTACGAATTTTGCCTTTTCGGGACTATCGATATCCCCATTAGCGATGACCGGAATAGAGAGACTGTTTTTGACTTCGCGTATGGTGTCGTATTCGGCGTGGCCCTGATAGAAGTCGCAGCGGGTGCGACCATGCAGGGTTAAAGCGGCGATGCCGATATCCTCGGCCAAGCGGGCAATACGAACAGCATTGCGCGATTGCGCATCCCAGCCGGTGCGGGTCTTGAGTGTAACCGGAACCTGGTAGGGAGTACATGCCTTGACAACGTGTTCAAGGATTTCAATGATGCGGGGTTCGTCGCGCAGCAGGGCGGAACCCGAGGCCACATTACACACTTTCTTGGCTGGACAACCCATATTGATATCAATGATGCGAGCGCCTTTATTGATATTGAACACGGCAGCTTCAGCCATCATTTCAGGGTCGGAACCGGCAATCTGTACGGCAACTGGATCAGCCTCGCCCTCGTGGTTCAGGCGTCTTGCGGTTTTAACGCTATCCCACAAACGCTTGTTGCTGGCAGCCATTTCCGAGACGGCATAACCAGCGCCCAGCGCCTTGCACAGACGACGATAAGGTCTGTCTGTGACTCCAGCCATGGGGGCAATGAATATAGGGTTGGGAAGGGTCCAGGGGCCGATAAGCATGAGAAAGATTTTAACCCTGCTACACCGGGTCGTGGGCAAGGACTTACAAGAGATACGTGGAAGGCCCCGTATTAGAGCCCTGGCGGTGGCAGTGTTTAGGCGCGCATGCCTTGCAGGAGCTGCCGGGCAAAAGGTTGACGGGCGAAAGGTAGGGTATCCATAGCCAGTAGCCCCAGGCCGCAGGCGTGTTGAATCAGTGGATTTTTGGTGGCAAACAGACGCGGTAGCGTGTCGGTGATCGCAGCCGTCAGCCAGCGGTCGGGGCGACGCAAGCGAGCATAACGCGCTAAAAATGGGCCGGGGTGCTGGCTGCAATCGGCTTGCCAGGCGGCCAGACACTGTGACAATTGCGCGACATCGCGCAGGCCCAGGTTCAAACCCTGGCCGGCAACCGGGTGCAAGGTCTGTGCGGCATTGCCCACCGCCAGCAGTCGCTCCGACAGGCGGCTGGGGCCAGCATGAAAGGCCAGCGGAAAAATATGGCGTTTGGACACCAGCTCCAGGTGTCCCAGGCGCTCGCCAAAGGCCTGCAGCAATTCGGCCTGAAATTCCTCGACAGGAAGTTCGCTCAAAGCTTGGCTGCGTTCAGGGCTGTTGCACCAGACAATGGCGTACAGGTCGGGGGCGTCCGGGTGGGGAAGGGCGGCGAAGGGGCCGTTTTCGGTAAAGCGCTCGTAAGCCCAACCAACTTGAGGCTGGCTGGCGCGTACCGTTGTCAGCAAGGCGTGTTGGCCATAATCGCGTCGTACGCCGGTGGGGCGCACGCCATCGCACTGCACTGCAATCAAGGCTCTGGCTTGACCGGCATCGTGATCGATCAGAATCTGCTGGTGGGCGGAGTGCGTGCGTGCTTCCTGTGCGGGCAGCAAGGTCACGCCGCTGTCTCGGAGACGGGCGTGCAGCGCCCAGAGCAAATCATCGTAATGAACCACAGCGCCCAGATCTGGTACGCCCAGTTCGTCTGCCTGAATCAGGCAACGGCCCAGCCGTCCTTTTTGGGAGACATGCACGGTGCGCATCAAGGCGGCGCGTTCGGGCCAGGCCTTGAGCTGGTTCAGAATCAAGCGGCGGCTACCGTGGTTCAGTGCCAGGGTGCGTGGATCACCCTGAGCATGTTCTGTGCTGGCCAGATGGAAGTTTTTCCCCAGAACGGCGATGCGTGATGGGCTGGGGTGCTGAGCAGCCAGCATCAGCGCCAAAGATGCGCCTACGGGACCGGCGCCACAAATGGCGATGTCGTAGTCGGTGGCATTCATGGGGACCTCATGACGGCAAGGAAGTAATTCAGGTATTGTACGGGAAGGTGGCTGCCAAATTGCCCTTAAAACCATGGCAGCTGTGCGCAATGGCTGGCACCAGCCCGGATTGGATGTCCTGCATGTCTCATCAGACTTTGTCACTTGAACAGACCAAACCTTTTCGCCATAAAGTCACCGCGGCGTGGCTGTCCCTTGTATTGGGGGCGGTGGGTGCCCATGGCTGGTATTTAGGCAGACGCTATTGGTATGCGCCGTTAGTATTTAGCGGGCTGGCAATCCTGGGAGCCATCGTGTTTCAGCAAGGACTGAATTCCTTATTCCCCAATTTGCTGATCTTGCCGGTCAGTGCCGGTATTGTGGAGGCCGTTATTCTGGCCTTGCGCAGTCCGCAGAACTTTGACGTCATCTATAACCCGCAAAGCGATCAGCATAACCAGCATGGCTGGCCCAGTGTTCTGACCGCTGTTGTGTCTACTGTTGCTTTTGCGAACATCAGCCTGTTCTGGCTGGTACATATCATCATGGCCTTTTACCGCTACATGGGCTGGCTGGATTTATCTGTGTACTAAACACATCAAGTGCTTTGTAAAATAAAGGTTTTTCGTGGGGCTGTCCTTGTGGTCAAGCCTCGCCCGCGTTACAATACGGGTTCTTTCGTTTTATAGGAGCTGTGTGGTGAATCCCGACCCCGGCGACAGTGCTAGTCGATCTATGTTCGACTTATCTATGTCCAGGCGCGTTCAGGCCCGCTGATTCCTTCACAGCTTGCCGCGTCCTGGAAGTTTCAGGGCGTGGTGTCTTAGACAGCTATTCTGCTGTTTTATATTCCCCGCCATTTCATTCTCAAGAAAGCCCTTGGCTTTCCGAATCCTGATGTGTTGCAACTTTTATGTGCAATAGGGGGAATGTATGCGTATTTTCGATCTCTTTTTGCGCCGTGCAGGTATCCAGGCCTCTACCCTGCGTGCCCGTGCCCCATTGTCCGTTTCTCGTTTGACGGTCGTATGCCCTCGTGGTGATCTGGCCCAGATCCGGCGTCGTATTTATTCGGACTTGAACACGGCGGGCATCCGCGTGGCCAATGTGCAGGTGGACCATTCCGATACTCACGATACGGCCTGCGTCACCTTGACTTGCCCGCCCGAGCTGCGAGCAGAACTGATGCAGCGTGCGCGGCTGATTCAGGATTATCCCGGTGTGTTGAATGTGAAGTGGGCAGGACGAGAGCGTATTGCTATAAACTAAACCGCAACTGGATTTGCGGATGGCGCTGCTATGTCTTTGCTTGACTGGCTGACACCCTGGGAGTTTTCTCCTGTTCTGCTTTTGACCTTTCTGCTGGTCATTACTTTGTACGTCCGGGGGCGGCAGGTACACCGCCCCAATCTTGTGCGCCAGTGCTTCTTTTGGATTGGCTTGCTGCTTCTTTATCTCTCGCTGCACACACGCCTGGATTATTACGCTGAGCGCATGTTCTTCATCCATCGGGCCCAGCATCTGATCTTGCATCACCTGGGCCCTTTGTTTTTGATGGGCGCGTATCCGGGGCAAACCTTGCGAGCTGGTTTACCTTTAAGTTGGCGTCGCGCCTTGGCCCAATGGCTGCGCCGCCCTAGTGGGCGGCGTGTTCAAGCGGTCTTGACCAACCCGATACTGGTCGCTTTCCTGTTTGTTTTCCTGGTTCTGATCTGGATGCTGCCCACGGTGCAGTTCTATTCCATGCTGGACTGGCGTTTGTACCGCTTGATGAACTGGTCTGTGGTTATCAGCGGGATTATGTATTGGAACCTGATTCTGGATCGTCGACCTTCACCGCCGGCGCGGCTGTCTGTGGGTGGGCGTATACTTTCGCCGGTCATCACGATGGTGCCGCAAATGGTTGTGGGTGCCATCATCACGTTTACCGAGTACGACCTTTACCCCATTTTTGATTTATGCGGCCGTGCCATTCCGGGTATGGATGCGCTGGCCGATCAGGTCATGGGTGGCCTGATTATGTGGGTGCTGGCAGGTTTGGTAGAAGTGTTCGGGCTCTTGTATGCCTTGGGCACCTTGATGCGCTTGTCAGCACGTCACCGTTTGCCAGATTCTCGAGCGCGGACAAGCGCTATGATGGCTAGGGCCAATTGATTTTGTCGGGAGTACCAATGCAGTCTAAACCCGCCCGTTCTTTGCTGTCCTTATGTCTGGCCTTGTCGCTGGCTTATAGTTCAGTACTGCCTGTACAGGCGCAGCCCATGGGTATTCCTTCTATGGGCGCGGCCTCCGGTGCCGAGCTGTCGCCCGCGCTGGAACGTACGTTGGGCAATGCCATTATGGAACAGGGCAGGCGCTCACCCGAGTATGTGTCTGACCCGGATATCAATCAGTATTTAACGGATATGGGCCGCAAACTGGCCCAATTTGGTCCGTCTATGGCGCAGCCAGTAACGGTGTTTGCCTTGCGCGATAGCAGCATTAATGCATTTGCCCTGCCCGGTGGCTATATTGGTATTCATAGCGGACTGTTCACGGCTTCTCGGTCTGAGTCCGAACTGGCTTCGGTGCTGGCTCACGAAATTGCTCACGTGTCGCAACGTCACGTGGCTCGCGGTATTACCCAAAGTGCACAAAGCAATCACTTATTGATTGCTGCCCTGGCAGGTGCTTTGTTGGGTGCTCTGGCCGGAAGTGGCGACCTGGCGATGGGGGCGGCTGCTTTTGGTCAGGCCGCTGCCGTGGACAGGCAACTGGGCTTTTCGCGTCAGGCCGAGCAAGAGGCTGACCGGGTTGGTTTTGAAATGTTGCTTAAAGCAGGCTACGAACCGCAAGGTATGGTTCAGATGTTTCAGCGTTTGGCTGCTGCCTCGCGCCTGAATGAGCGTGCCACTGCCAATGAATACGCCAGTACTCACCCGATGTCCCAGCAGCGGGAGTCGGATATCAGTAACCGGGTGCGTGGCTTGCCGGACAGCAACTATCAGGACACCTCTTCGTTTTGGTATATCCGGGCCAAGCTGATGGTGATGCAAGCCGGGGGCGGACAATCCTTGCGTGTGCTGGAACAAGCGCTGCAAAGCTCGAATCAGGCACAAAGCGATCTGGAGCGCTCTGCCGCTCAATATGGCTTGGCCTTTATTGCACAAGGCCGTCAGGAATATGAACAGGCTCGCGCTTATCTGGTAGAGGCACGCGCACAGGGCAAGTATCAGGCCCCCGAGCTGGATACGCTGGATATTCGTATCTCGATTGCTGATCGTGATGTGCAAGGCGCTTTGAGTCTGGCCAAGCAGGCTTGGCAACGTTGGCCCAAGAGCCAGGGGGTGGCGTTGGCTTATGTGCAAGTTTTGCAGCAATTGGGGCAGAACGATCAGGCCCAACTGTTTCTGATGGATCGCATCAATCAATGGCCGGATGAACCCCAGCTACACCAGTTGTTAGCCCAAACGTATGATCGTTTGGGCGATGGCGTCAAAGCGCGTCGAGCCATGGCCGAGTACTACCAGCTGGTTGGGGCCTTGCCGACCGCGGTGGAGCAACTTCAGCAGGCTCGTAATTTGACGCAAGACTTCTACCAGCAATCCGAGCTGGATACGCAGATTCGCCAGTTGCGCGAGCGTGTTGAAAGTGAACGCGTTTTGTTGGAGCGCTTCCGCTCCTGATGGGAGGGGAGGCCAGGGCCCGCTTTACGCAGATTTAGCTATTGGTTTCAAAGAAGCGGGCCAGCCGCGCAGGCAACCAACCCATATTGCCGGGAATATTGCCTGTGATGAAACCCACGTGCCCACCTTGGGCAGGCTGGTGCAGCAAGATGGAATCCGAGCAGTCCTGAACCGTGGGCAAACAGGCATACGGCACAAAGGGGTCGTTACGCGCATTTAAAACCAGCGTAGGTACTTTGATGCTGTGCAGCAAAGGTTTGCTGGACGCACGCGTCCAATAGTCCAGGGCATGGCTGAAACCGTGCATGGGCGCGGTATAGATATCGTCGAAATCGCGTAGAGTGCGGGCCTGGTTCAAGCGGGCTGTATCGACCATCCCCGGAAAGCGGTGGGCTTTGTCTTGCAGCTTGCTACGCATGCTTTTAAGAAAGTAAGGCGAGTAGAACCAGCGTCCCATACGGGATTCGGACAGGTAGCGACCGCAAGTGACCAAATCCAGCGGAACGGAAATGGCAGCACATGCCTGTAGCCAGGAAGCGTCCTTGCCTGCCTCACCCACATACTTGAGCATGGCATTACCACCCAACGAGGTGCCGGCGGCGTGCCAGCGCACATTGGGCAAATGGCCACGAACTGTGCTCAGGATGAAGCTGATTTCTTCCGAGTCGCCCGAGTAATAGGCGCGCGCCATGCGATTCGGGAAACCCGAGCAACCACGAAAGTGAGCCACCACGACAATCCAGCCACGGGCGCGGAAATACTGCGCAATCGCCTGGATGTAGTGACTGCGGCTGCTGCCTTCCAGGCCGTGAAACAAGACCAGGGCATGGGTGTCAGCGCTACTGGGCAGGCTATTCCAATCCTGGGGCTGCATCCAGCGGCGGGCCGCAGTGCGTGCCAGATGCGCGTCGGGCTGAGCCGTGGCACCGTTGGCCAGCTTGTCAGCGAATAACCCAGGCCCAGTCCAGTCCAGATCCAGAAAGTCGCCATCGGGTGTATCAATCCGTTGGCGTACAAAGGCGATATGGTGATGGCGGGCAAAAAATGCACCGTGAATAGTCTGCACGTGTCCGCCAGGTAACCAGGCGGGCAGGGGACAGGCACTGGAGTCCAGACGTGCAATTACGTCCGGATGACGCCAGGGTTGCGCGCTTGCACCGGACGCGAGGTCGGGTTCTGCAGAAGCGTCAGAGGGGGGGGCGGTGGGGTCCAACGAAGTCGGATTCAGAAATTAATGACCGTGAGCCTTCTCGCCTTCTTTTAGGCGATAACGGGCACCACAGTAGGGGCAGGCGGCTTCGCCGGTTTTGCTGATATCGATATACACACGAGGGTGCATGTTCCACAGAGTGCCGCCGGGACGGGGGCAATGCACGGGCAGTTCGTCGGCTCCGACCATAATCAGTTCGTGATCTGCTTTTTTAGGTTCGATAGCGGCGCTCATAGGGTTCCTGATAAACAATGAGAGGGGTAAGAATACCTTGCACGCGACGGCGATGCCGAACATTACGTGCCTAGACCAGGGATTGTAGCAAGACCCGGCCTGTTTTTTCTTGACCTTATTAGGTTTGCAAGATGTTCGTGTCCGCCTTTTGCTTCTAGAATAAGCAAAATCATAATCAAAGCTGCCACCACGCCTGGGCGTTGTCGGTAGTCCATCTCAGGAGACGGCGTGTCAGCCATCACAAGATTATCGGCTTTGCTACCTAGCGCACAGGATCGTGTGCATATGCGTGCCGGATTTATCGATTTCATTCCCGCCATGATTGCCACCGTTGTCTGGGGCTTTGTGACAGGGGTGGCGATGGTCAAGTCAGGCTTGAGTGGCTTTGAAGCGACCTTGATGACACTGTTTGTCTATGCAGGTTCAGCCCAGCTGACGGCCCTGCCGCTGATTGAGTCCCACGCGCCTTTGTGGCTGATTTTTACTGCCGGCTTTATCGTCAATATCCGTTTCATTATTTTTGGCGCGGCCTTGCAGCCTTTTTTCCGCCACTTGAGCTGGAAAAAACGCCTGGGCCTGGGCTATATCACCAGTGATATGGTGTTTGTGCTGTTTATGTCCAAGTACGGGGATGCGAAAGAGCGCGGCTCGCGCGAGCATCTTTGGTATTACCTGGGCATTATTTTACCGGGCTGGTTAAGTTGGCAGATTGCCTCCTTGTCCGGGATTGTGCTGAGTGCCTACGTGCCACCGTCCTGGTCCCTGGAGTTTGCAGCGATCCTGGCTTTGCTGGCTTTGTTGATTCCCCTCGTGAACAACCGTGCTATGTGGTCCTGTCTGATCACTGCCAGCGTAATTGCCTGGGTAGGGCAGGCCCTGCCTTTGCGTTTGGGACTGGTCGCTGCGGTGCTCGGAGGGGTGCTGGCTGGCGTGGCGGCAGAACAACTGCAACGGCATAGGGATGCACGGTGATGAGCGATTGGCAGTATGATTGGTACGTTTTGGGTGCAATCGCCCTGTTGCTGTTGTGCAGCTTGCTCACCCGCTCAGGCTATTTCATGTTTGGTGATTTGCTACCTCTGACCGAACGTATGCGGCGCGCCTTGCGCTTTGCTCCGGTAGCTGCTCTGGCAGCGATCATTATCCCGGAACTTTTGCCTTGGGCTTACGGCGACACCCCCCGATTGGATATTAAAGCTCTGGCTAGCCTGGTGGCTGTGCTGGTGTTTGTCCGTACCCGTAACGCTGTTTGGGTAATTGTGGCCGGGATGGTGGCGTTCTGGCTGATACGTGCCGTGATGCCTTGAAATCCTGACCCGAAAAACTGACTCCGTGTTACTGCTGCACCAGCAGGCGGGTATAAGTTAAAATAGGATTGTTACAAATGCTTGCCGCTCGTGGCAAGCCGACTTTTTGCGTACATGACAGATAAAACTCCTTCGACCTCCAATGACCTTACGTTTGCCGATTTCGGTCTGCACCCTGGAATCTTAAGCGCCGTTACCGACGCTGGGTATTCCAAGCCTACGCCTATCCAGGCTGAGGCGATTCCCGTGGTGCTGGCTGGCCGTGATGTCATGGGAGCAGCCCAGACAGGTACAGGTAAGACGGCAGCCTTTTCCTTGCCTATCCTGAATCGCCTGATGGCGCATGCCACGACCAGCGCTTCACCTGCGCGGCACCCAGTGCGCGCTTTGGTGCTGACACCTACCCGAGAACTTGCCGACCAGGTGGCTGAGAGCATTGCGCTCTATAGCAAATCGGTCCCGCTGCGCTCGACGGTGGTGTTTGGTGGTGTAGATATTGGCCCGCAAAAAGAAGCGCTACGCCGTGGTGTAGAAATTGTTATCGCTACGCCAGGCCGTTTGCTTGATCACGTCGATCAACGCACGATCAATTTAAGCCAGGTCAGCATTTTGGTGCTGGACGAGGCTGACCGTATGCTGGATATGGGCTTCTTGCCTGATCTGGACCGTATTGTTTCTTTGTTGCCCAAGAGCCGTCAGGGTCTGTTGTTCTCGGCGACCTTCAGCAAAGAAATCCGCAAGCTGGCACGCAACTTCCTGAATGATCCTATCGAGATCGAAGTGGCGGCTCGCAATGCAACCGCTTCTACTGTGACCCAGGTGGTCTACCCCATGTCGGCGGACGACAAGCGTCGCGCTGTGCTGCATCTGGTCAAGACCAGAAAGCTGACCCAAACTCTTGTCTTTTCCAATACCAAGATTGGTGCCGGGCAACTGGCCCGCTTTCTAGAGCGCGAAGGCATCAAGGCCGAATCTATCCACGGCAACAAAAGCCAGCTGGAACGGATGAAAGTGCTGGAAGCGTTCAAGAGTGGGAGCGTGGACGTGTTGGTGGCAACCGATGTGGCTGCACGTGGTCTGGATGTGGCGGGTATGCCTTGCGTGATCAACGTGGACTTGCCTTACAACGCAGAAGACTATGTACACCGTATTGGTCGTACCGGTCGTGCGGGTGCGTCGGGTGAAGCGATTGCTTTGATGTCCCCTGACGAAGAGCACTTGCTGCAAGACATTGAGAAGCTGATCGGGACGGCAGTGCCACGTTTGAAACTGGACCTGCCTTCCGTAGCATCGACTCGTTCGAACTCCAATCGCTCAGAGCGAGGCGAGCGCCGTTCGTACCAGCCGCACACCCCGCCGGTGGACGAGTTCTTCCTCAAGCCTTACGAGCCCTCCACGACGGCATCGTCCAAACCTGCCGTATCTACAGCTGCCAATACCGCGCGCAAACGCTCGGTAGGTGTGTTGTTAGGCGGCGGCCGCTACTAAGGCGCGCAAATCGCCAGGCCCGGCATCAATGACCGGGCTGCGTTCTGAGATGCTTTGCACCAAACGCTCCAGATGTTCGATATGGGGCAGCATGGGACCGTAAAATACGGTCCCATTTTCGTTTTGAATCAGCAAGGTGGGGAAGTCTTCAATATCTTCGTCGCCCACCAGCTCGGGCTGCTCTTCAATATCGATCCAGATCAGGCAGGCGTCAGGAAACTGTGCGGTCAAAGCCTCAAATGCAGGCTGGTACTGCTGGCAGGTTTTGCACCATTCGGCACAGAAACAGGCAATCAGCAAAACATCGGGATCAGCTTGCAGGTGGGCCGCCAGGGCGGGCAGATCGTGCTGGGCGTTAAACAAGGCCATAATTTCATACAGACAAAAAGAAGCGACTGTGTCTATGATACTCGGGTAATTGATTTTGCTTAGCAGGAGCAGTATGTCCGTCTCTTCGTCTGCCCCATCACGATCGGGCCCTGCTGGCAACTGGGCCAGCGTTTCTACCGCCTTCAGGCGCTCCCTGGTGTCGCAATTTCAGCCGCGCATGCTGATTGCCTTGGTCATGCCGTTTCTGATCATGTTTGTCGGCCTTATTTTGCTGAGCTGGCTGCTGTGGACACCGATTCAAAACTGGTTGCTGGAACTGCTGGGAGGCTGGAACGCCTTTGAGTCTGTGGACCAGTGGCTGGTGGGTTTGGGCCTGTTTTCGCTCAAAGTATATTTGGCACCGCTGCTGGCGCTGGGCATATTGCTGCCCGTGGCTGGCGTGTTGGGTTTGATCATTGCCGCTGTGTTGGTCATGCCTTTGGTGTTGGGCCATTTGCAGCAAAAAGATTATCCCGATCTGATTAAACAAGGCCATAACGCCACGGTCTACAGCGTCTGGAATGCGGTGTGGGTGAGCGCTTTGTTTCTAGTGGGATGGCTGGTCACTTTGCCCTTGTGGATTTTCCCGCCTTTTGCCCTGATTTTGCCGGTGCTATGGTGGGTCTTTGCCTTGACCCGTATTTTGCGAGTGGACTCCCTGGTGGAGCATGCCAATGTGCCAGAGCGCAGATTCCTGTGGTCCCGCCTGAACAGTCAGTATTGGCTGATTGGCCTGATTTTTGCCTTGTTGAACCTGATCCCGCCCGCTTGGCTGGTCTTGCCTGTGTTCTCGGCCCTGGTATTTGCTCACTTTTCTTTGGAAAACCTCCGTCGCCTGCGTCAACAGGAGGCAGCTGCGGCTTCTGATTTGCTTATAGACCATGACAACTAAGGATCAAGCCATCATCCGTCTGATTATTATCGGCGACGAAATCTTGTCGGG
>JBQEAN010000016.1:22142-58468 GCA_052109075.1 Alcaligenes sp.
CTAAGGATCAAGCCATCATCCGTCTGATTATTATCGGCGACGAAATCTTGTCGGGTCGTCGCTACGATAAACACTTTTCAAAACTGATTGAGCTCTTGGGAGCCCGAGGCTTGCAGTTGGGGGGCGCCCAGATTATCCCTGACGATCTGGATACGATTGCCGCTACCCTGGAGCGCAGTTTTGCGACCCCGGATATTGTGTTTTGCTGTGGTGGAATTGGCGCTACGCCAGATGACCAGACTCGCCAGGCCTCTGCCAAAGCCTTGGGTGTGGCTTTGGAGTTACATCCCGAAGCTGCCGCTTTGATTACTGAGCGTTGTGCCGAAAACGAGCGCAATGGCGTGGGAAGTGCTGATATGTCCTTGCCGGAGAATCAGCAGCGTTTGCAAATGGGCATGTTCCCGCAAGGGGCGGAAATTGTGCCTAATAGCTATAACAAGATCCCAGGATTTTTTATCCGCAATCACACGTTTATGCCGGGCTTTCCGGTCATGGCCTGGCCCATGATGGAGTGGACGTTGGATACCCGCTACCGGGAGCTGCACCACTTGACTCATCGGGTGGAACATTCTTTTTTGGCTTTTAACTTGCCGGAGTCCCGGATTACACCGGCTATGGAGCACATCGAACTGAACTGGCCGGGTGTGAAGGCATTTAGTTTGCCCAGTGTGGGGGAATCCGGTGGTCAGCCCCATATTGATCTGGGCGTGAAAGGGGAACCAGAGCCAGCCGCTGAGGCCCTGGCCTATCTGCGGCAGCAAGTTCTGGACCTGGGCGGGCGCCTGAGCCCTGCGCTAAAATAGCGCTTGCCAAGCGCACGGTCATTTCATATTATGGAATTTGTTGCGCCGCATCATAATTCTGCTAATAATGACAACAAATTCCTTTACGCCTTCTAGCGCGTCGTCCAGCAATGGTGGTCAGATGTCGATCCAGGTTCTGGAGCGCGCCATGGTTCTATTGGACGAGCTGGCCAAGCAATCTGAGCCGGTCGCCTTGAAGAATCTAGCCGCCGCAACGGGGCTGCATACGTCGACCACTCACCGTATTTTGAATGATCTGGTGGTGGGGCGTTATGTCGAGCGCGTAGATAGCGGTTTGTACCGTCTGGGCATGCGCTTGCTGGAATTGGGCTCGTTGGTTAAAGGACGTTTGAACGTACGTGCGGCCTCTCTGGCCCCCATGCGCGAGCTGCATAAATACACCGGGCAAACGGTGAATTTGTCCTTGCAGCAAGGCGATGAAATTGTCTATGTGGAACGTTCTTGGAGCGAGAGCTCAGGCATGCAGGTGGTGCGCGCGATTGGGGGACATGCACCTTTGCATTTGACCTCTACCGGCAAACTGTTTCTGGCTTCCTGGGAGCCGCGTCAGGTTCGGGCCTACGTAATGCGTACCGGCTTGGCAGGCGCTACCCGAAACAGTATTACCCAACTGGAATTGCTGGAGCGCGAATTGGCTCAAGTTCGTCGTCTGGGCTATGCCCGCGATAACGAGGAACTGGAAATGGGGGTTCGTTGTATTGCTGCCGGTGTGTATGACGATACCGGCAAGCTCTTGGCGGGCCTGTCCCTGTCTGCCCCCGCCGAGCGTTTGCACGACGACTGGATTCCCGTTTTGCTGAGCACCGCTGCCAAAATTTCCGAAACTCTGGGATACGACACGCAGCGCTAAGTCTGTGTTTTTACGCTGTTTATACGGTTTGACGATAAGCTCAATACTGTTTTGTTGCAATGCAGCAAATCTCGTTGACTTTGCTTCGGATAGCGCTTAAAGTGGAATTGTTGCGGTGCAACATGGAAGGTTTGCCTTGCGTAGTTGCGAATGGGCCGGGCCTTCTTTAGACCCTTGTCTGCTAACACTGACACTAATTTCACGCTGGCTTAACCCAGTCCGCGTATCTCCAAGGAAAACATCATGAGTGCTATTCCCCAAAACGTATTGGAATCCCAACAAGCTACCTTGAACAATTTGTTCGCTGCTCAAGGCCAATTGCTGCAAGGCTTTGAAAAACTGGTTGGTTTGAACCTGAACCTGCTGCGTAGCTCTTTTGAGCAGGCTGCTGGCCAGTCCCAACAAGTTATCAACGCCAAAGACGTGCAAGATGTTGTGGCCCTGTCACAAAGCGCGGTTAAGCCTAACGCGACCCAGGCTCTGCAGTATGGCAAAAACGTGTACGACATTTTCTCTGATTTGCAGCTGAACCTGTCGCGCATCGCCGAAGCCCAATTGGCCCAAGGCCAGCAACAAGCTTCCGAAGCAATTGATCAGTTGGCCAAGAATGCGCCTACCGGCACTGAAAGCGCTGTTGCTTTGCTGAAGTCCTCCTTCGCGACGGCTTCCAACGCTGCCGAGACCGTGGTTAAGGCTGCTCGTCAAGCTGCTGATGCTGCTGAAAGCAACTTCCAAGCCGCTACTAACGCCAGCTTGAAAGCCGCGGCTCAAGCGACTGAAGCCGGTAACAAAACGGTTGAAGCCGCCGCTGCCGCTGCTGCTGCCTCCGTCAAGAAATAAGCGTTTGCTTGCTGCCTGGATCAGGCGCTAAAAAAAAAGCCAGCTCATTGAGCTGGCTTTTTTATCGCCTGCTGCCCACGCAAGGTGGGCAATCTGCGTTTACAGGGCGCGAATACACTCGGAAATCAGTGTCGGGCCTTTGTAGATCAAACCCGTATACAGCTGAACCGCTTGTGCACCAGCCTGAATCTTCTCTTGGGCCTGACGACCAGATTCAATGCCACCCACCCCAATAATAGGGAAATCGGGGCCTAGCTGCTCACGCAGGCGGCGGATTACGTTCAAGGACAATTCATGTACGGGTGGGCCGGACAAACCACCTTGCTCCTGGCTATGGGGCAAGCCCTGGACCGCATCGCGCGACAACGTGGTGTTGGTGGCAATAATGCCGTCCAAGCCTTGGGAAGGTACGGTGTCCGCAATGGCATCAATTTGCGATTGGTCCAGGTCTGGCGCAATTTTCACCACGATAGGCACGTAGCGTTTGTGCTCATCCGCCAGCTCGGTGCGTAGTGCCTGCAAAGCACCGAGCAAGCGGGCCAGCTCGTCCTGAGCTTGCAGAGCACGCAAATTCTGTGTGTTAGGCGACGAAATATTGATGGTGACGTAATCCGCATGAGGGTAGACCGCCCGTAGACACGTCAGGTAGTCCTGATCTGCCTGTTCAATGGGGGTCGTCGCGTTCTTGCCGATATTCAGACCCAGAATGCCGCCCTGGGCGCGAAACTGGCTGCGGCAGACGTTCTCAATAAAGGTGTCCAGGCCGTGATTGTTAAAGCCAAAGCGGTTGATCAGGCTATTGGCTTGCGTCAAACGGAACAGACGCGGTTTGGGGTTACCTTGCTGTGCCTTGGGGGTGACGGTGCCTACTTCTACAAAACCAAAGCCTAAGGCACCCAGGGCATCAATATGCGCGCCATTTTTATCCAGGCCAGCGGCCAAGCCGACGGGATTGCGCAGCGTCAGGCCCATCAATTCCAAGGGCTTGCTGGGCAGATCTTTCAACAGCTTGCCTAGAACGGGCGTCTGGTGCGCACACTGCAAGGATTTCAGAGTCAGTTCGTGAGCGTGTTCAGCATCTAGACTGAACAGCACCCGGCGAGCCAAAGGATAAAGGCTGAATAGGGCAGACATGGGGATCGATAAAAGAGGACGTTAAGCCAGCCATTCCCAACGACCCTTCATCAGGAGTTGGTAGGGGCGAAAGCGGGTTTTATAGGTCATTTTACGGCTTTCTTCGATCCAGTAGCCTAAATAGAGCCAGGGCAGGGACTGCTGGCGGCAATAGTCCAGTTGCCAGAGCACCGCATAGGTGCCCAGGCTGCCGGTATCGTCGGGATCAAAAAAAGTATAGACGGCGGAAAGCCCGTCTTGCAGCACGTCGATAACAGCCACAATTTTCAAGGTGCCGTCCGGCTCGCGAAACTCCAGCAAGCGTGAGGTGACATGGCTGGCTAACAAAAATTGGGCGTATTGGGACTGGTCGTCTTCGTCCATACCCGCGCCGGGGTGACGGCTGGCCTGATAGCGACGGTATAGCTCGTAGTGCTCGGCATTCCAGTGCAGGGGCAGATCTTGCACGATGAGATCACCGTGGCGTTTTTTGACTCGGCGCTGGGTACGATCGGGTTGAAAGTGCAGGGTGTCGCAGCGCAAGGGCAGGCAGGCACGGCACTGATCGCAGTAAGGACGATAAGTAAAGGTGCCGCTACGCCGAAAGCCCTGTTGGACCAGCTTGGAGTAGACCGTGTCGTTGATCAGGTGCGCAGGAGCGGCAACCAGGGAGCGGGCCTGTTGCTCAGGCAGGTAGCTGCAACGATAGCTAGCGGTGGAATAGAATTGCAGCGTTTGGGGACTGGGTGCTTTGGGATAATTCATGCGACTCTGCCAAGCGTGATAGAGCCATTATGGGATGCTCGCGCTTGGCTAGCAAGTTGGGGGCAGGCCTAGCTGTAGAGTCCCACGCGGCCAAACCGGACTGGGCTGGTCTTTAGCCCAGGCCAGGGCGTCCAAGAAATCCTCGCGGGGAAGGGGGCTGGCGCCCAGGCTGGCCAGATGGCTGGTTTCTTGTTGGCAGTCTATATAGGGCACACCAGCAAATTTCAGAAAATCCACCAGATGCGCCAAGGCAATCTTGCTGGCATCCGTGCACAAGGCAAACATGGATTCGCCAAAAAAGAAGCGGCCCAGATTTACGCCATACAAACCACCAACCAACTTGCCGTCCATCCAGGTTTCTATACTGTGGGCATAGCCGGTATGGTGCAAATCGGTATAGACCTGTTGAATGTCCGGGCTGATCCAGGTGCCGCTGACGCTGCGCAGGGCAGCGCACTGCGCAATGACTTGTTCAAAGGCCAGGTCGCAAGTAACGCGGATGGTGGGATGTTCTTGATTTTGTTGACGCGTGATCTGCCGCAGCTTTTTACCCAGCGAATGGGATATCTTGAAGTGATCTACCTCCAGCACCATGCGCGGATCGGGGGACCACCACAACACCGGGTCACCGGGGCTGTACCAGGGGAACATGCCCTGGCTATAGGCTTCCAGCAGACGGGGGACGCTTAAGTCCAGACCGGCGGCCACCAACCCCTCGGGGCTGGCGTGTTCAGGGCTGGGCAGGGCCTGATCAGGAGCGACCCATACAAGCGTCATGATCAGTCGTGGTCGCGGGGGGCGATATCAAATTCGTGGATCTGAAAGCGGCCCGTTTTATGGTCAGCGACATAACGCTCCAAGGTGGCGGTCACGGTGCGAAAAGCCAGATTGTCCCAAGGGATATCGTCCAGATGGAAAAAACGTGCTTCCAGAGACTCCGGGCCGGGATCCAGCACATCGCTGGTGACTTTGGCCAGATAGTACACATGCACTTGTTCTGCGTAAGGAACGCTGATCACGGTAAAGAGGGGGCCGGGCTCGACCTGGGCGCCCGCTTCTTCAGCCATTTCGCGCAAGGCGCCTTGTCCCAGCGTTTCACCCAGCTCCATAAAGCCAGCAGGCAAGGTCCAGGTGTTGTAGCGCGGTTCGATAGCACGACGACACAGCAGGACTTGATCGTCTTTCCACATGGGTACTATGCCAACCACATTACGCGGGTTCTGATAGTGAACAGCGCCACAGTTTTCGCAGACATCGCGCATGCGGTTATCGTCCGGAGGCACTAGACGAGCCAGTTTGCTGCCGCATTGATTGCAGAAGCTTTGCGTGCGGGGTGCGGGGAAGTAAAAGGAGGCAGATGGCTGGGTCATGCAGATTCTGTGAGGGCAGTTCAAATTGGATCGGACTCTGGCAAAACAATATACGCCAATTCTTGGGCGGGCGACACGCAGGAAGACCAGACTGTCAGGGTACTGGTCTGGGGGTAGGCTGGTAAGTGCCAGCCTGTGCTGTGATGCGGCTGCTGCAGATCAAGGCTGTCCAGTCCTTGCCGTTCTTGATTTCGTAGCTGTTCAAGTAGGGCGGGTACATCGCGGCCTGCCAACAAGGCTGGCCCGACAGACGTGCGTAGATAAAGCATGCCTTCAGCGCTGATGTACCAGGCTTGGATGTCCTCAATTCTATGGCCGGTGTGATCTTGCAAATGAGCTTGATCCTCGGCCAAGGACACAATCAGGGGGGCGGCGTCCAGGCGGATATAGACCCGTTGCGGGCCGTTTTGGATAAACCAACGGCCTTGGGTGTCCGACTGATAATTACGATTGAAAAAATCCAGTAAACCTGGGTGCGCGATGCGCTCGCCTACTTGTTCCGGGTGCTGATTTGCATCGCCAGTCGGGTGGTGCCGCCAATGACCAGCCTGATCCAAAGAGATATAGCCGCTGACAGCGGGAACATTGGGCCACTTTTTCATGGCGGCAATAACGGCGGCATCCATAAGGCGTTCAACTTTCCTGAGACGAAAATAAAGGGTGGTCACCGCATCGGTGCCACCCCTGAGTATAGAGGCTCAGCCCACAGGCTGCCCCCTGAGTAGAGCGGGTATCTGCCTTAAGCCATATAGCTGCGCTGTCGTATTTCGGAAATTCCGTGCGAGAGCGGTTTGTCAGCTTTGATTCCCGGAGTCTTGCCGCCTTGCAGGGCTTTGGATAGCAAACTGGACAATCGTTCGCGCACGTCTTGGGGCACATGGTTAAAGACGCCCGAGAGCCACTCTATGTAATAAGGCAGCAGGTGTTCGCACAGCTCTTGTCCGGCCGCAGTGAGCTTAACAGTGAGCACTCGGCGGTCCGAGGTATTGTTTTGGCGCACCAGCAGTTGCTGCTGTTCCAGCCCGTCGAGTAGACCTGTAATGGTGGCGCGGGTGACGCCGGCCTGTTCAGCCAGCAAGGCAGGACTCAGGCCCGAGGGCTGGCGACTGAGCAGGAAAAGGAGAGCCAAACGGCCTTCGGAAAGGCCAAATTCGTTCAAAACGGTGCTGGAGGCGCGATTAATGCTGGAGGCCAGCGACAGAACGCGTAAACACAGTTCAATATCCTCGGTTTTAGGATGGGCTTGACGTTGGGATTCGCCCAGGATAGTTTGATATTTCAGATCGAGTAATTTCATAGTGCTGTGCCGTTGAGTAGTGCGCGGCAAGAGCAGTAGTTATTTAGAAAGAATCAACAAAACCCAATTGAAGTGGGTTTGCTTTCTTTTATTACTGAGCCGCTGATTTTAATGTGGAAATTTATTTTATTTTTTAATTTCATTTTGACTGATTTAAACATCTTTTATTGATCATGGATTTTCATTTAGTAAAATAAGACGGGTTTTTTTCAGTATAAGCGGCAGTGCCTTTATAGAATAGCCTTAAAGCCTGTGTATACTCTTTCGCCTTCCTGTTTTTCTCAAACTGCAAGGTTTCTGGACTTCAAACCCGGGTGGACAAGGTCACGACTTTTGTTCGAGTGTTGTGAACCCTTTGGCTTAAAGGCATCAAAATGATGCAAGCACGCAACGTTCGTGCTCAAAGCGCCAGACTCTTGTTACGGACAAGCTGAGCGAGCTATATCGGAGATACGTCGTTAAATTAAGCTGCTTTTCAACAGTCAGGCAGGAAGGGCGGGCGGCGCAAACCAAGAAAAACCGTAAAACGACGCGCATGGGTGCGTGCCGCGTTTACAATGTTCACTGCGCTTCCCGAGCTCGACGATGCCTTCAAAAAAGGCGGTTGGATCATTCACCCCGCTTGGCGGATTGCAATAGAGGCCCGTTTTTTACGGGCCTTTGCTTTCCAGAATTGGATACAAGCATTATCCAAAGCTTATTAGCGGTATTTGCCAGCATGTCCCCGAGCCCCTGCCCAGTTCGCAAGAAATGGCAGGGCTTTGTTCCGTTTACAGTCCGGGATCGAGTATGAGGCGTATCAGAAAAGTCTTGCTATCGTTATTAAGGAAACGAAGGAATTATGAGTCAGTTCCGTATCGAACATGATTTGTTGGGAGACCGCCAAGTCCCCGCTGAAGTCTATTATGGTGTTCACACCTTGCGAGCCAAGGAGAATTTCCACATTACCGGTACGCCTATTTCAACTTACCCGGAACTGATTAATGCTCTGGCGCTGGTCAAGCAGGCAGCTGCTCAGGCCAATTTCAAACTGGGTTTGCTGGAGCAGGATAAGCACGACGCCATTGTGGCGGCCTGTCAGGTTGTACAAACCGGCAAGTGTCACGAGCATTTCGTGGTAGACATGATCCAAGGTGGCGCGGGTACTTCGACCAATATGAATGCCAACGAGGTCATTTGTAATCTGGCCTTGGAACATATGGGTCACCAGCGTGGCGAGTATCAGTATCTTCATCCTAATGAAGATGTGAACATGGCCCAAAGCACCAACGACGTCTACCCAACGGCTTTGCATCTGGCCGCGTACCGTTCGCTGGATCCGCTGTTTGCCGCCATGGAGCGCCTGCGTGATGCCTTCTTGCAAAAGTCCGCGGAATTTTCCACGTACATGAAGATTGGCCGCACTCAGCTGCAAGATGCGGTGCCCATGACCTTGGGTCAAGAGTTCAACGCCTTTGCCACCATGATTAACGAAGACATCGTGCGCCTGAAAGAATCGCGCAAACTGATGTGCGACGTGAATCTGGGCGGTACGGCTATCGGTACGGGTATCACTGCCCACCCCGATTACGCTCAGCTGGCGGTTGCGGCCTTGTCCGATCTGTCTGGTGTTCAGTTGCGTGTTTCCGGTGACTTGATCGAAGCCACACAAGATTGCGGCGGTTTCCTGCACTTGTCGGGCGTGCTCAAGCGTGCGGCGGTCAAACTGTCCAAGCTGTGCAATGACTTGCGTCTGCTCTCCAGTGGTCCTCGTGCCGGCATGGGTGAAATTTGCCTGCCCGCCGTGCAAGCCGGTTCGTCCATCATGCCCGGTAAAGTCAACCCTGTGATCCCGGAAGTGGTCAACCAGGTTGCCTTTGAAGTGATCGGCGCTGATATGACCGTGACAATGGCCGCTGAAGGTGGTCAGTTGCAGCTGAACGCATTTGAGCCTGTGATTATTCACTCCCTGTTGCGTAGCATGGCCTTGTTGGGCAATGCGTGCGACACGCTGACTCAGTTCTGCGTGGTGGGTATTACGGCCAACCGTGAATGCCTGGAAAGCAATATCGAGCGTTCTATTTCCCTGGTAACAGCCTTGAACCCGATTATCGGTTACAAAGCGGCGACCTCGGTGGCCGCCGAAGCCTTCCAGACAGGTGCCAATATTCGTGACGTGGTTCTCAAGCGTGGTTTGATGGATGCCGAGACCCTGAACGAAGTGTTGCGTGCCGAATCGCTGATCCAACCTCGTGATCTGCGTGCTGCTGACCCAGCCTGAACCAATCTGAACCAGGCCTGATTTGGCCCTTATTGGCCGACGCCGGTTTTAGTTTGGGAAGCCTCCATCTTGGAGGCTTTTTTCTGCCCGCTCGCTGCTGACAAGAGGGATACTGTGGCCTTGTCCACATGCAGGAGCAGCAGGGGAATATGGAGTCGATTTATTTGGCCGTCGCCTTGGGCGCCATTGTGGCGGGTTTTGTGCAGGGTTTGTCTGGTTTTGCTTTCGGCATGGTGGCCATGTCCTGCTGGGCCTGGTTTCTGGAGCCGCAACTGGCCGCGGTGCTGGCGGTGTGCGGTGCCTGGACCGGTCAGATGATTGCTGCCTTTACCCGGCGACGCACCTCTTACTGGCAGATTCTGTTGCCCTTTCTAGTAGGTGGTCTGGTCGGTGTGCCTTTGGGAACCTACCTGCTGCCTTTTCTGGATGCCGCCGTATTCAAGGTATTTCTGGGTACCCTGATGGTGATCTGGTGTCCCATCATGCTGATGTCCAGTCGTTTGGGCCACGTACGGGTACGCAGTCGTCTTGCCAATGGTGTGGCTGGTTTGATTGGCGGCGTCATGGGTGGCCTGGGCGGGATGACCGGAGTGATTCCTACCTTGTGGACCACGATGACGGGCCTGCCCAAAGACGAGCAGCGGGCTGTCATTCAGAACTTCAATCTGGCCACTTTATCCGTCACTTTGCTGGCGTATATCGCCTCTGGCGCGATTTTGCCGTCTATGTTGCCCTCGATAGGGGGGGTGATGCTGGCCGTGCTGATTCCTGTATTGGCCGGGGCACGCCTGTATGTTGGCATCAGCCAAAGTACCTTTCGTGCCATTGTTTTAAGTCTCTTGACCCTGTCCGGGATTGCCATGCTGGTGTCATCCGTGCCACAACTGCTGGCGCGATAAGCAGAGTGGTTTAGGCCTCTAGGGTAATGCTCTATATCGGGTAGGAGGCCGGCCCGCGCATAATAGCTATCGGCATTGGGAACGCATTTCGGGTTCCCGCCCACTGGAGCAGAGCCTGTGAGAGTTCTGGGATTTCAATTGTTGTTTGGTGATCACTTGGCACGCAGTGTGCGCGGGATATCCTGCGCCCCCCCTTGCAAGGCTTAAGTCAAAGTTTCAGGGCGTTTTTACGCCATTTTGATTTGATCACCTGATTACGTTGGAGTCTGCTATGACTGACTTGTTTGAAAATCCAATGGGCCTGATGGGCTTTGAGTTCATCGAATTTGCCGCTCCCCAGCCTGGCATCATGGAACCTGTCTTTGAGATGATGGGTTTCACCAAAGTAGCGGTACACCGCTCCAAGAAAGTCTCCCTGTATCGCCAGGGCGAGATCAACCTGATCCTGAACGAAGAACCCAAGAGCCACGCGGCTTACTTTGCGGCCGAGCACGGCCCCTCGGCCTGCGGCATGGCGTTCCGGGTGGGTGATGCGCAGCAGGCATATGAGCGTGCGCTGGAACTGGGTGCCCAGCCTGTCGATATTCCTACAGGGCCGATGGAGCTGCGTTTACCTGCCATCAAAGGTATTGGCGGCGCGCCTTTGTACCTGATCGACCGTTTTGGTGAAGGTAACTCCATCTATGACATCGACTTTGTGTACCTGGACGGCGTGGACCGCCATCCCGTGGGGGCGGGTTTAAAAGAGATCGATCACCTGACCCACAACGTCTACCGTGGCCGCATGGCGTATTGGGCCCAGTTTTACGAGCACCTGTTTAACTTCCGTGAGATTCGTTACTTCGATATCAAGGGCGAATACACCGGCCTGACTTCCAAAGCCATGACGGCTCCCGATGGCAAAATCCGTATTCCCCTGAACGAGGAGTCGTCCAAGGGCTCGGGGCAGATCGAAGAGTTCCTGATGCAGTTCAACGGCGAAGGCATCCAGCACGTGGCGTTCCTGACTGATGATCTGCTCGCATCCTGGGACACGCTCAAGACTATGGGCATGCGTTTTATGACCGCACCCCCACAAACCTATTACGAAATGCTGGAAGGCCGCTTGCCTGAGCATGGCGAACCCACAGCAGAGTTGCAAAACCGCGGCATCTTGCTCGATGGCACCTCGGAAGGCGGCCACCGACGTTTGCTGTTGCAGATTTTCTCGGAAACCTTGATGGGGCCGGTGTTCTTCGAGTTCATTCAGCGCAAGGGCGATGATGGCTTTGGCGAAGGTAACTTTAAGGCTTTGTTCGAATCTATCGAGCGCGATCAACTGCGTCGCGGCGTGCTGCAGGCTGACTAAGTCGGTTCTGTTCTGGCGCTAGATGGCGCAGTAGCAAATCTATCCCCACTGTGTGGCACCTTGCCGAACAGTGGGGTTTTTTTTTGAGCAGGTAGTTGCGCAGGCCAGCAGATAGGCGGGCAGAAAAACAGGCCGAGCCTTTAACTTGTCGCAGCGCCCCTTTTATTCCGGCCTGTTCCGAGACGGCTGCAAGATTCTGAACAGCTCCAGCATTAGATCCGACTGGGTAATCATGCCCACCAGTTCTTTTTGATCATTGACCACCGGCATATGACGATGACGGCCCTGGCTAAATAAAGGGATGAGTTCGGCCACAGACCAGTTCGCGTTGGCCGTTACCGCAGGTGTGGTCATGATCTCGGCCACCGTTGGCGCCGAAGGCTGCCGGGGATTCAAAAAGCGCTTGAGTCGTTGGCGCAGATTATCGGGCTGATCCAACCCCGCACGCTGAAGAAAGTCCGATAAAGCCAAAATGCCAATTACATGTTTGTTCTGGTCCAGCACCGGTAGCGCTTTGATTTTACGCTCGCGCATCATGTCCCAGGCTTGTTGCAAAGGTGTGCTGACTTGGCAGGAAAGAGGCGAATCATTCATCAGGGTCGCGCAGCGGCGTGTACCCAGATTGCGTCGAAAGGCCGACTGGTGCACATAGCTGACCAGTTTTTCCAGATCATCATGGCTGATGTTCAGCGTCTGGTTGTAATGGCTGAGCGCCGCATCGTAATCCTGATCGGTAAAGCGAGCCGGAGTGGCTGCAGGGCGTGTGGCTGGTTTATGCACCGGCGGATAAGCCACCCCTGTCAGGCGGTTGTACAACATGCCTAGCAGAATCAGTACGCAGGAATCAAACAGCACCGGGAACAGTACAAAATCGAAATTCTGAATGCCATTCAGGGCGGGGAAAACCGCCATCGCCAGGCTGGGCGGGTGGACGCAACGCAAGGCCAACATGATGGGCATGGCCACACATACAGCCATCGTAATGGCCGTAATCGGGTGAGGGAGAAAGATGGCGCATGTGATGCCTGTCAGTGCACCCACCAGATTACCCAGCAGAATGTTCCAGGGCTGGGCCAGTGGGCTGGTCGGCACCAGGAAAATCAGTAAGGCGCTGGCTGCCAGGGACGCCACCAACCAGTGATGGGTGTGCGCAAAATCCGACAGATACAGGCTTAGGGAAGAAACAATCAGGACGCTAAGCGTGGCGCCCAACGTGGCACGCAGCATTTCAGGGCGTGCAATAGCCAGCGACTTGGGGCGCAGGCTATTAAACCAGTGACGAAGTAAAGCAGGCATACCCACCAGGGTGAAGTAGGGAAACAGCCTTGAATAATACTGCTAAAGCCTACCTCAGGGCTTGGCCACCTGCTGGATACCCGGAATGATCGCGGGGCCTTTGCGTTCGGTGGTGATCTGTTGGGGCACCGCATCGACCGTGATCACAATGTGGTCACGCTGCAGGGAGTCCAGCTGCACGCCGGGTGCCAGCTCCTGTCCGGGGCGATACGCGCGTACGGCTTGTTGATTAATGCTCAGCAAGGCCGCGCCATCGGTCCCGTTAACAATCATGCCGTGTAAACGCAGCTCAGGCAGGGCAGTATTACCACCAAACCACAGCGCCAATTGATGGGTGCTGATCTGTTCTTGATGATCGACATCCAGGACAGGGGCAATGCGATCCCCCGATGGAGACCACATGTTAATCAGCAGGTTCATCAAAGCCAGAGCAATGCCGGCCTGACATAAACGCAGCCAAAGATGTGACGGAAATATGGCGGAAATAATACCCATTTAGACTGCATCGCATAGTGCTTTGGTAGACGGCCGTTGCGGCTGTCTTAAGGGCTCTCATTGTGCGTGTGCAGCATGAAGCTCGTATGACAAGAGTTCGGTTTTTTTTGGGTGACTCATTCTTTCCATGTCTCGATCTACTTTCTCTCGCAGTTCGGCCCCTACGCTGGCTGGATCTGCTCAGTCCCGCTCTCAACAAGGATTTTCTTTGATTGAGGTCATGGTGGTGGTGGTCATCATGGGCATCATGGCCGCCTTGGTTGTCCCCAGTCTGATGGACCGCCCCGATCAGGCACGCGCCGTGGCGGCACGGCAGGATATCGGCGCGCTGACCCAGGCGCTCAAGCTGTATCGCCTGGATAACGGCCGTTATCCCACGACAGTACAAGGGCTGTCCGCTTTGCATCAGCGGCCTGCTCAACCGCCTGAGCCCCGTAACTGGCGCTCCTATATGGACCGCCTGCCGAACGACCCTTGGGGTAATCCGTATCAATATCTGCAACCCGGTGTCCATGGCGAGATTGATGTGTTCTCGCTGGGGGCGGACGGACAAGCCGGTGGTACGGGCAGCGATGCCGACATAGGCAACTGGGATTGATGTGGCACAGCGGGGCTTTTCCTTAATCGAGACGCTGGTGGTCTTGCTGATCGTGGGCATTGTCAGCGGCGCGGGTTTAAGCGTGCTGGTCTTGGACCGGGATCAGGGCATACAGCGTGAAGCCCGCCAACTGGCCCTGCGCTTGGCCGAGCTGCAAAGCTATGTCCGTGAAAGCGGTCGCAGTGTGACCTGGACTGCGGATCAGCAAGGCTACCGTTTCAGCCTGATGCCCGATTCCAGCGATGGGGCTAGCCCTACGCCCGGCTGGGTTCGTGATCAGGCTCGCTTTACTCAACTGTTTCCCCAACGATTCTGGACATTGGCTTCGGTGCGCTTGCGCCTGCAGCCACAAGGGCCGTGGGTCTTTGTGAATGAATGGCTGTCTGCGCCGCGTCAGCTGGAGCTGGATGATGGTCACGAAGTCCTGTATCTACGCAGCGATGCGACCGGCCGCTTTGATGTGCAGTCATGACAGAGCGCGGCATGAGTCTGATCGAAGTCCTGATAGCGCTGGCCATTGTGTCGATCGCCCTGACGGCAGGTTTGCGGGCCCTGGGCCTGAGCGCCTCGGGCAGCCAGGCCATGCATGAGCGCAGCCTGGCTTTGTTAGCCGCCGACGGGGTGGTGGCAGAGATACGCTTACGTCGCCTGTTTCCCGAGCCGGGTGAAACCGTGGTGCCGTGCCGGCAAGGCAATTTGGATTTGCAATGCAGGCAGACGGTGCAAGCCACGGCCAACCGTTTCTTTCGCCAGGTGACGGTGCAAGCGTTTGTGCCCAAAGGCCCGGTGCTGGCCGAGCTGCACGCGACAGTGGCGTCCCTGCCATGACAGATCCCGGTCAGGAAGGATTCACCTTGGTGGAGATGCTGGTGGCCTTGACCATCATGGCACTGATCAGCTTGATGTCCTGGCGGGGCTTGGATGCGGTGCTGCATGCTGATGAGCAGTTAAGCCGACAAGCGCGCCAGACCCAGGCCCTGTTCAATACCTTGTCCCAAATGGGGCGAGATCTGGAGTTGCATCTGCCCGCCGCGCCACGCCCTGTTGATCCCTCCGGCGCGATGGCGGTATTGCCTGCCAGCATTCATTGGCAGGCTCAGGGTGAGGGGCCGGCGATCTTGATGATTGAACGCCGGGCTGAAGGCGGGGCAGGAACTCAGCAAATTCAATGGCGTTTGCAGCAAGGTGTGTTGCAGCGGGCCATCGCCCAAGCGGGATCGGTGTACCCCTTGCCAGAGCTGGGGCCTTTGCAAGATGTGCTGGAGCAGGTGACTGCTTGGAATGTACGTATTTGGATTCCAGCGCGTGGCTGGCAAAGCTGGCCTTGGCCAGAGCAGGCAGGAGCCGCCGCAACAGGCATAGAGCTGACCGTGCAACTGGAAGGGCAAGAGCTGCCCTACCGCAAAGTGGTGATGCTGCTATGAAACACGCATCGCAACAAGGGATGGCTGTCATCAATGCCTTGGTCGTGGTGATGGCGGTGTCGATTGCCACTATGGGTATTGTGCAGCGGCAAAGCGGCTTGGCCATGCAGCTGGCCAGCGAACGCGACTATATACAGGCGAATTGGCTGCTGCGTGGTGCACTGGACTGGGGCGTGCTGGTGCTGCGACTGGACTCGCAGCGTTCAGCAGTCACGCATAAAGGCGGACTGTGGGCCCAGGCTTTGAGCGAATTAAAGATTGAGACACCGGACAAGACCCGTGCGGCCTATTTTTCCGGCTATATGCAGGACGAGCAAGGCAAATTCAATTTGGCTTTGTTGCTGCGTGATGGCCATGTTCAGGCGCGCTATGTGCAGGCCTTGGAACAATTGTTGGGCAGTGTGCAACAGCCACAAGCTTTGGCTCTGGAGTTGGCCCAGCGGCTGGAACGGGCGCAAGCCGGGCAAGCGCCATGGCCCTCGCACTTGCAGGACTTCTTTCCCAATGCAGGCCAACAAGCCACGCAGTTGGAACCGTTTCTAAGTTATTTGCCGCAGGCCAAATCCTTGAATGTGAATACCGCCAGCGCTCCGGTGCTGGCGGCCTTGCAGCCCTCGGTCAGCTTGGTGGAGTGGCGTGGTTTGCTGGAACAGCGCGACCGTGGGCAATGGTTTCGAGATCAGGCGGATGTTCAGGCCCGTTTGCAGCGTCAGGAGGCCCTGGATGGGCAAGACCTGACCGTACGCAGTGAATGGTTTTTATTAAGTGGTGAGTTGCGACTTGACCATAGCCGGGTGGCTACCCAGGCCCTGATT
The DNA here is from genome assembly GCA_052109075.1 of Alcaligenes sp. GTDB lineage: Bacteria > Pseudomonadota > Gammaproteobacteria > Burkholderiales > Burkholderiaceae_B > Alcaligenes. The sequence continues at coordinate 38,337 of JBQEAN010000016.1, forward strand.
AACAGGGCAGCGGACCGCAGCCGGATTGTCTGGATTCGTTGAAGTGATGAGCAAAGTATTGCGTATTTATGTGGACTCCCCACCCCGGTTTGATCAGCCCTTGGACTATGTCCTGCGGGACAAGCGGGGCAAGGTGTTGCGCCGGGGGCGGGGGAGTGGGCAGGAGCTCAAGGTCTTGGCCCGCTCCTTGGAGCTGGTGTTGCCACCGGGTATGGCGACCGTGACCGAAGCGCGGATTCCGTCTGTCAGTGCGTCGCGGCGGCAGGCGGTGGCTTGTAGTGCGGTGGAACCGATGTGCTTAAGCCCGATTGAGCAGGTTTGGGTTGCTTGCGCTCCAGCCGGGCCGTCGGGGATGAGCAAGCTGGCCTGGACGGAACGCACGCCTTTGCGGGCCTTGGGTGAGCAGGCACGTCAGATTGGTCTGCCGATCAGGGCCGTGTATGCCTGGTCTGCGGCTCATGAGCAAGATAGGCAGGGGCGCAGCCAGACGGTGACGATGCCCGCGTGTTCTTTGTTGATGCCGGAGATGGCCTCCACGGGGGGCAGCAGTGTGTTGCGACAAGGCGTTTGGTGGACCTTGGCGGCCTTATTGAGCTGGACATTGGTGTTGCAGCAGCAGGCACAAACGGTGCGCGCGCAGATGCGACAAGTGCAGGTTCAGATGGAGCAGGCGGTTCGGCAAGCCTTGCCGCATTTGCCCGTTATTGTCGCCCCATTGACGCAGGCCAAGCAGCATCGTGATGCCTTGCTGGCTGAGAAAAGCCCGGCGTCCGCCCCTTTTGATCGTTTATTGATGGCCAGTGCCGTGCAGTGGCCAGACCTCCAAGGACAGGTACGTGCCTTGAATTTTAAAGATCAGCAATTGGTTTTGAGTTTAGCCAGCGAGTTACCCGCCCAGCCTTTGCCTGCCGAATCCGAGCTGGAGTGGAAGCAGGGCGAGTCGACGCGGCAGTGGGAAATTGGCTTTGCCAAGGCGACACCGCAAGCCACCCGGCAGGGGGCACAGCGATGAGCAAATTCACTGCCTTGAAACCTATGTGGTTAAGCGTGCAGAGCAAGCTGGCGATTACCCGGCAGCACTGGCAGGCCTTGAGTCGTCGGGATCAGCTGGCTTTGTCTTTGTTGGGTGGGCTGTTGGTGCTGATGCTGCTATGGCTACTGCTTTTGCGCCCGGCGGTTCGTGATCTGGCCTTGGCTCGCCAGGAGCTGCCACGTTTGCAATACGAGTTGGCGCAGTTGCAAACCGTGTTGGAACAAGTTCAAACCCTGGATAAGGAGCTGGTAGCTCCTGTTGATGCACAAGGGCAGGACAAGGCTTTGCAGCGTAGCTTGCAGACTTTGGGTACCCAATGCCAACAGGATGAAACTCAGGCTGAACTGCAGGTGTTGGTCTGTCAGGCAGTCGCTGCCCCGGCTTTGATGGACTGGTTGCTGCATGCGCCCCGCGTGTTGGGTTTTTCAGTGCAGGAAGTCAGTGTGCATCGTTCGGTGGTGGATAGCCGTGAACGGGCGGGTTTGCTGGATGGCCGCATTGTGTTGCGTGCGGGAGAGCCGTCATGAAGACACTGGGAAGGATCGCCGCTTGGGCATTGCTGTTGGTTTTCCTGGTCCTGATTACCCTGCCATTTTTACCGGCGCGCCTGATGTTGGCCTGGCAGCCAGAGCAGTCACCTTTACGGCTGGAAACAGCGCATGGGAGTTTAGCATCGGGACAGGGCTTGTTGGTGGTGGGTTCGGGTCTGCTGGCCCGTACCGTGCCTGGCCCGATCAGTTGGCGCTGGCGTCTGACGCCCTGGCCACAAATGGAATTAAGCCATGCCTGGCTGGATCAGCCTGTGCGGCTGCAGGCCAGCTGGCAAGGCTGGCGTATTTCGGGCCAAAGTTTGACAGTCCCCGCGCCGGTATTAGGGCGTTTGCATCCCTTATTGCAAACCGTCCAGCCGCAAGGTCAGTTGCAGCTGCGCTGGCCCAGTCAGGCACTTGTCTCGGGCACCGGTCCCTTGTTGGAGCTGGACTGGCGCGGAGCGCGCTCGGCCTTGGCCGCTCAGGCTGAACTGGGGGATTACCAATTAGTGCTGAGCCGTCAGGCCAAAGGCGTGCAACTGGCCCTGCGTACCGTGGCGGGGGATTTGACCTTGGCCGGCCAAGGCGAGTGGGGGCCGGGCGGCGGGCAGTTTGACGGGCGCGCACAAGCCAAGCAGGCTGGCGATCAACGTTTTAAAGACTTTTTAGAGGCCTTGGGGCCTCAGCGTCAGGGTGTGACCCATTGGCGAATAGCCACAACGATTAGCAAGCAGGAATAACGATATTTTGACTATGAGTATCTTGACTAAGCGACTTCCTGGGCTGCGGCCTCGCTTTCTTCTGAGCCTGGGCGCAGCGGTGCTGTTAAGTGCCTGTGCCAGCAACGGTCACAAGCCTGAACCTGGGCCGGACCCTTCTTCCTTCTTTGCTTCGGTAGGCAAAGCTCCGGTGCGCAGTACTCAGATTGATCCGCGCTTTGCCAATAACCCGACTCCCTCGTCCGCAGTGACACGGCGGGTTCCTCAACGGGTTGGGGGCAGCGCCGCTCCCATTGATTTACCGGACCCGGCCGAGTTCCCTCAAGGCAATGACATTACGCTGAATTTTGTGGATGCTGAACTGGATGGTGTGGTGGCGGCATTGGCGCGTTTTACGGGCCAGAATTTCATCGTGGACCCCCGTGTTAAAGGCCAACTGACTCTGGTGTCCGAAGTGCCGGTTGATGCGCGTACCGCGTACGAGATGTTGCTGTCTGCTTTGCGTATGCAAGGCTTTGCCGTGTTGCGTAATGGCAAGGTCAGCCGTGTGGTCCCCGAGACCGAGGCACGCCAACAAGGCGGGGCCGTGCGGGCGGCAGGCAGTGGGGCTAGCGGCAGTGGCGAGTTGGAAACCCGTGTCTTCACTTTGCGTTATGAGAATGCTACCGCTTTGGTGCCTGTGTTGCGGCCCATGATTTCCCCCAACAATCCCATCAACGCCTACCCGGCCAATAACACGCTGGTGGTCACCGACTATGGCGATAATCTGGACCGGATTGCACAGGTGATTGCGGGAATTGATACACCGGCTGGCTTGAATACCGACATCATTCCGATTGATTACGGTGTGGCACTGGACGTGGCCGCACTGGCCTCGCAAATGTTGGATACGCCCGGCAATGATGTCGCGCAGCGCATTACTGTGGTGGCTGATCCGCGTAGCAATTCAGTGCTGGTACGCGCAGGCAGTCCGGCCCGTCTGGATTTGGCGCGTGATCTGATTCGACGCATCGACAGCCCGGAAAGCAATAAAGGCAATTTGCATGTGGTCTATTTGCGTAACGCTCAAGCCGTTCAGTTGGCCGAAGTGTTACGGGCTGCGCTGACCGGGCAATCAGGCTCGGACAGTAGTTCTGCGGGCAAGACTCAGCAGTCCAATAGCTTGGCTCCTAGCACCAGCCCGACTTCATCCACGGCCACCAAGGCGATGGATACCAATGCGGCTGCGGGGCAGTCCCAAGGCGAAATGGGATTGAGTGCTGCGAATAACGTCAGCGGAACGGTCGCCTTTAGCGCCGGTGGTGCCACCGTTCAGGCCGACCCTTCTACGAATACCTTGATTATTTCGGCCCCCGATCCGGTTTACCGGAGCCTGCGAGAAGTTATTGATCAGTTGGATCAACGCCGCGCCCAAGTGTTGGTGGAAAGCCTGATCGTGGAAGTAAATGCAGAAGATGCCGCCGAGTTTGGTATCCAGTGGATGACCGGCGGCGGCAATATCGCCGATGGCGGTTCGGGTTTTGTGGGCGGTGCCAATTTGGGTGGCAGCGGTATCACCAAGGCCGGGGCGACCACCTTGGATTCGCTGGCGGCGGGTTTAAGCCTGGGCGTTGTCAAAGGTACGGTGAATGTGTTGGGTCAGCAAGTGGTCAATCTGGGGGTGTTGGCGCGCGCACTCGAACGTCAGGGTGGCACCAATATTTTGTCCACCCCTAATTTGATGACACTGGACAATGAAGAGGCCAGCATTATGGTGGGCCGTACCGTCCCCTTTGTGACGGGGCAATACACCACGGCCGCAGATGGCGCCAGCAACCCCTTTCAAACGATTCAACGTGAGGATGTGGGCCTGACCTTGAAAGTCCGCCCGCAGATATCAGAAGGCGGCACCGTCAAGATGGCGCTTTATCAGGAAGTCAGCAGCATTGATACCGCGATGTCTGTCTCGGCCAATTCGCCCGTTACCCGCAAACGCGCACTCAGTACCAATGTGTTGGTGGATGATGGCCAGATTATTGTGCTGGGTGGTTTGCTGGAAGACTCTATTGAAGACGGCACGCAATCCGTGCCTTTGCTGGGTGATATTCCGCTGCTGGGCAACCTTTTTAAGTACGAAAAACGCAAGCGCACCAAAACCAATCTGATGGTGTTTTTACGCCCTCACATTGTGCGTAATGCACAAGACAGCCAAAGCCTTTCTTTGGACCGCTACAACTATATGCGTGCCGTACAAACGGGCCTGCCGGATCGCTCCACCTGGTTCCATCCTGATGCGGGCCATATGGTTCTGCCACAAGCGGGCGGGGCTGTGGACCTGCGAGAGTCCTTATGACCCGCCTGCCGTACTCCTGGGCACGTCAGCACCGGGCGGTGCTGACGCAACAGCAAGGGGTGGGCACGCTGGTCATTAGCGAGCGCACGCCGGATTGGGCTTTAGTGGAGTTGCGGCGGCGTTACCCCGAACTGGACGAGCGCTCTGTACCCGATGCGGAACTGGATACCTTGATAGATGCCAGTTATGCGCAAGGTGATGATGCCGCCAGCGTGGTGGATGCCGCCGCTAACGAGGTGGACCTGGATCGCTTGATGCAGGAGCTGCCTGCTGTCACCGACTTGCTGGAAAACCAGGACGATGCGCCGGTGATCCGCATGATCAACGCTTTGTTCACCCAGGCCGTGCGCGATGGGGCCAGTGATATTCACTTGGAACCTTACGAAACCCATTCCGTTGTGCGCTACCGGGTTGATGGTCGCTTGCGCGATATTGTCAGCCCAAGGCGAGCGCTGCATGGGGCGTTGGTGTCGCGCATCAAGATTATGGCCAGCCTGGATATTGCTGAAAAGCGCTTGCCGCAAGATGGCCGTATTGGTCTGAAAGTGGGCGGACGGGCACTGGACTTGCGGGTGTCTATCTTGCCGACCGGACACGGTGAACGGGCGGTGATGCGTTTGCTGGACAAGTCTGCCGGACAACTGGAGTTGGAACGATTAGGCATGGCCCCCGACATTCTGGCGCAACTCGATGAACTGATTCATCAACCACACGGCATTGTGCTGGTGACGGGGCCTACAGGCAGCGGTAAAACCACCACCTTGTATGCGGCCTTGGGCCGGGTAGATACGGCCCGCAGCAATGTGCTGACGGTGGAAGACCCGATTGAATATGACTTGCCGGGAGTCGGCCAGACACAGGTCAACCCCCGGATTGAATTGAGTTTTTCGCGAGCCTTGCGTGCCATTTTGCGGCAAGACCCGGACATCATCATGATCGGGGAGATCCGCGATTTGGAGACGGCGCAGATTGCTGTGCAGGCCTCGCTGACCGGGCATTTGGTCCTCGCAACCTTGCACACCAACGATGCCGTGTCCGCTGCGACCCGTTTAGTGGACATGGGGATAGAACCCTTCTTGCTGGCATCGACCCTGCGCGGGGTACTGGCGCAGCGTTTGATCCGCAAACTATGCCGACATTGTCGAGAGCCCGCCGAACAGGGGCAGTACCGCGCTAGCCCTGGGGGGTGCGAGCATTGTGCCCACACCGGCTATCAGGGCCGTACCGGCATTCACGAGCTTTATCGGATTGATGAGCGCGCTCAATATTTATTGAATGCGGCGGGGGCGGAGCCCGCCTTGCGCCAAGCGGCGCGGGAGTCCGGTATGCGCAGTTTGCGGGAAGATGCCCAGCGTTGGGTGGAGCAGGGCATCAGCACCTCTGACGAAGTACTGCGTGTGACACGCGAGTTATAGGCGGGTAGCAACGATGGGTACCTATCACTACGAAGCGGTGGACCAGGCCGGACGCAGCGAGCGCGGCGTGCTGGAAGCAGAGAGCGAACGTTTGGCACGGCAGCAGCTTTTGGGACGAGGCTTGTTGACCGTGTCCCTGAAAGCCGGACGCAGCCGTGCTGCAGCCCGTGCCCGCAGTGTGGGTTTACGGCGCACCGAGTTGTCCTGGATGACTCGTCAATTAGCCAGTCTGGTTGCCGCGGGTTTGTCACTGGAAGCCAGCTTGGGTGTGGTGATCGAGCAGGCTAACCGCCGCCCCTTAGTGCAGCTACTGACGGCCTTACGAGCCGATATTCGTGCAGGTGAAAGCTTGAGCGATGCCTTGGCCAATCACCCGCGTGACTTCCCGGGAATCTACCGGGCCTTGGTGCGGGCGGGCGAGCAGTCGGGCGAACTGGAGCAGGTGCTGGACAGGCTGGCCAGTTTCATTGAAGACAGCGGTGCCTTGCGGGGTAAGGTGCTGACGGCGTTTATCTATCCCGCCATCGTCAGCCTGATTTCGGTAGCGATGGTGGTGTTTTTGCTGAGCTATGTTGTCCCGCAAGTGGTGGGTGCTTTTACCCAGGCCAAGCAGCAATTGCCCATGCTGACTCGCGTCATGATCAGTGCCAGTGATCTGCTGCGTGAGTGGGGCGGTGTGCTGCTGATCGTGTTCTTGTTGGCCGCAGCGTTGGTGGGTTTTTTGTTGCGACAGCCAGCCTTCAAACAAGCCTTTCATCGGCGCTTATTACGGGTGCCCGTTCTGGGTGGCTATTTATTAGGTGTTGATACGGCTCGTTTTGCGGCCACCTTGGCGATTTTGGCAGGCAGTAACGTCGCCTTGCTGACCGCCCTGGAAGCGGCCGGACGCACCGTCTCTAATTTGGCCCTGCGTGAGGCGGTGAGCCAAGCCGCTATTCGTGTGCGTGAAGGTCTGCCTTTGGCCTCGGCCTTGCAACGTAGTGCATTGTTCCCACCGCTATTAGTGCAATTGATCGCCAGTGGTGAAAAAACCGGTGAACTGGCCCCTATGCTGGACCGTGCCGCGACGACCTTGTCGACCGAGCTGGAACGCAAAGCGCTGACCATGACCGCCTTGCTGGAACCCTTGATGATCCTGCTGATGGGCGGTTTGGTGCTGTTGATTGTACTGGCCGTGATGCTGCCGATTATCGAGATGAATCAGTTGGTGCAGTAAAGCAGCGGCGGCATCTATGGCTGCTTTGACGAAGAGAAATGCCGCCAGCGCGAGGCTAGGCGGCAGAGTTTGCTGATTGCTAAAACCGCAGTGCAATGGTCATTACGGTAAGGAAAGGGCTTTGATTCGGCGAATAGTCCTGGGGTGGACGGCATATTTTTCCGCAATGATTTCCAAGGGGACTTGATTGCTTAGCGCAACTAGTGCTTCTTTATGTTGTGCTGGCGACAGGGCTGGACGCCTTCCGAGCGGCCTGCCATTGGCACGTGCTGCAGCCATTCCTGCCCGGGTGCGTTCGCTAATCAGTGATCGTTCAAATTCGGCCAATGCAGCCATCATGTGGAAAAGTAATCTGCCCCCTGAGGTAGTCGTGTCTATATTTTCTGTCAAAGAGATGAAATGAATATTCTCTTTGCCCATACGATCTATTGTGTCGACCAAATAGCGAAGCGATCGTCCCAGGCGATCTAAACGCCAAACAACAAGGGTGTCCCCGGCTTTTAATTTTTTCTGAAGATGATTCAAACCTGGACGCGAGGTTTTAGCGCCGGATATTCCTTTATCCGTATAGATATGATCACAGTTCACCTTTTTTAAAGCGGCGATCTGTAAGTCCAGGTTTTGATCCTGTGTTGAAACGCGTGCATACCCATATCTCTTACTCATAATACCCATCTTCCTAGCGCAAGGCGCAGCCTCCCTTCTCGATCACATCTCAATGCAATCGAAGTTAATAAATCCAAGAGGGTCTAGTGGAATTGTCGCCACGCGATGCCACATTTACTAACTACATGCATATCTGCAGTCGCGTAAAGGGCGATCAAGGTCGCACGTACTGCAATAAAAAATATTATATAAATTCTGATTAACGTCGTGTGTCAGAGGCTGATGCTGATTAAGTGTTAGCGGCCGCCACGCGTGTATCAACACGAGGCGGGTCCGGGCCGATGAACTTTCTGAAGATCGTTGTGGTTTGCACAGGGCAAGCGTCAACGATGACTAAGAGAAGGCATAAATACAATTGAGATTTTGACAAGAAGCCTCCTTTTAGTCCCAACCGAATAGCGCATCGAAATTATCCTTTTCTGCGTTGATTCCACTCAAAGACGTGACTATTTGTTATGAAATGGATATTGACATAAAGGAGGCCTTTTGGCCGCCCCTGGCTTCAAAGCCAGGTGCCGATTGAGGGCCAGCACCTTAGCGTGCCGACCGACGATGCAAGGTGCGTAATGGGCGCTGCGTCGGTAGAGCCCTTGTCTTGCTGGTTGCAGCAAGTTACTCCTTCGGGCAACTACCTGCTTTTGGGGTTGGGCAGCTCGGAGTCGCTTGCTAAGGCGTACGACGAATGTCTGTTTCGGCAAGCCTTTTTGTCCGCAATTCAAGAGCGGCTGCGTCCTTATGGTGTGGTGCGCAACGATATTTTGGTATTCGGTCATGTGGTGCTGGTCTGCTTGACCAACTGCCGCTTGTCCACTCAATTTGACAAGGATTTGTTTCTCGAGAGAATCAAATCGGCTCTGTGCTATGAGCCCGTCAGATTCGGTTCTGACAGGGTTCTTGTGAATGTCGTATTGGCTTGGGCAGAAGAATCGGCCGACAGTCCGATTTACCTCTCTCATCTTCGTGCGCTGGCAAGCATCATTGCATTTTCTGAGCTTAAGCCTCAGGTCGCCGAGCAGACTCGAAATGATATGGCCCTGATAACCCGTTTCTTCGCTGATATGCGAGACGAGAAGATTGCTTTTTCATTCCAGCCTGTTGTTTGTGTCGAAAACTGTCAACAAGTTCTGTATTACGAAGTGCTATTGCGATGGGGGGGGGCTGACGGAAGTATCAAACCGGTATCTTGTACCTTCGTTGCCCAGGCTATAGAGAGGCTTCATTGCACGGAGCGACTGGATGCAAGTGTTCTCTGGTCAGCTGTGCAGATGCTTGAGCGCCATTCAGATATTCACCTGGCGTGCAATGTTTCCCCCTTGTCTTTGCAGTATACGCCTTGGTGGCGACTGCTTATTTCTGTACTGAGCAACGCCCCGCAGTTGGCTAGTCGTTTGACTTTAGAGATTACAGAGACGGCTGCTGTATATGATCAAGAAGCTGCTACCAACCTGCTTCACACTTTGGGAGTGTTGGGCTGCAAAGTGGCCGTCGATGGTATTGGGGCCGGGTGCAATACCTGGGATCTTGCCCGACAGGTCCGTCCTCACATTATAAAAATTGATAAAGCCCTTGTGCATCAGGCACGAGGCAAGGACGGCATTGCTGTTCTGAATTCTTGGGTTCATGCCTCACGAGGCATAGGCCAATGCGTCATCGCCGAAGGAATTGAGACGGCCCTGGATCTCCAGTTAAGCGTGGATGCCGGCGTGCATGCCGTCCAAGGTTACTTAATCAAGCCCCCCTGCGTCCAGCCTCCTTGGGGAGGGGCGAAGCCTTGGTGCGTCAGAGACAGTTTCAACCCTGCCCACACCAACGTTGTACTCAACAAGTATTCCTCAAAAGAGCAGGAGCATCGATGAATCACGTCTATAAAACCATCTGGAATGACCAAGCTGGAACATTTATTGCTGTTTCAGAGAATAAGAATGCTAAAGGGAAGCGCAGTTCTTCTTGCGTCAGCGTTAGTAAGCGCCCGCCGTTTCTCGTCCGCGTGGGGGGGGCTGCCTTAGCCGCTAGCGCTCTGGCTACGGGCAGCGGTTGGGCAGCCGTCGCGGTGCCCGACAAAGGTTTGAGCAAACAGATTGATTTCATCAGCCCTGGGGGGAGCATTCACTTTTCGGGTGGTGACAGCATTGTGGGTTTGACCAAGCTGACGGTTGCCGGTGTCTTGGATGCTGATCAAATTACTGTTGGCGATCAAACAGTGGCTATAAGTGCACCGTTGTATGCCATGAATCAGGTGCTGGGGAATGTGGCTGACATCCCGAAAACCATCTTGGGTGGCAATGCTGCTTTGGTGCCGAACGGTGGTCTGAGTATGAGCCATATCGGTGTCAACGGCGAGAAAGCGGTGAATGATGCGATCAAAAGTGTTGCTCAGAGTCGGCACCTTAGCGCTAACGGTCAAGCAGCCGTGAACGTAAAAACTGGCAGTTCCGTGGACTTAAGCAATGATGACGATGGCAATATCATCGCCGCTCGTACTTATACAGATAGTGTAGTGGTGAACGACTCCGAATTTGATCCGGACTTCAATCATGAGTTCGATGGTCTGTACTTCGGTGGAGATACTGGGGAGGACTTTTTCGGCTCCCTAAAGACTGCTGGGCCGGTGGTCGTGACGGGTAAATTGAAGGCAGGCGATGCTTCGACAGGAAAGAACTTGCGGGTTGATAGCGACGGCCAGAGTTGGTTGAGTTTGGTGATGGCCCGTAATCTGACTGACCTGGACAGCATCACGATTAATAACGGTGGTCCGGTGATCAGCGGTGGCGGTATCCATATGGGCGGCAAGAAGATCACCAGTCTGGCGGCGGGCACTGACACTACCGATGCGGTGAACGTAGCGCAGCTGAATGATGTCGCCGACGTGGCCAGTGCCGGATGGCATGTTTCGGTGGGCGGTGAAGGTGTTGTCGCAGGCAATAAGGTAGCGCCCGGCGGGACAGTGGACTTCAACAACACGGATGGCAATATCAGCATCATGCATGATGGCACTGATCTGGCCTTCAATCTGAATAAAGACCTTGATCTGAGCTCGGATGGCAGTCTGACCACAGGAAATACGGTGGTCAATAACGACGGTCTGACCGTCGATGACGGCGTCGGTAACAAGACCGCCACGACAGCGGCAGGTACTACGATAAGCAATGCCACCGGTGACAAGACGACGGTAGGTGCTGGCTCAATCACAGTGGCTGATGCCGCTGGTAATAGCACCTCGATCGGTAGCACGCAGCTTGTGGTGGGTGGAGCTAATCCAGTCACGATTAATGGCGATACAGGTCGAATTGGGGGCCTGACCAACACCATGTGGGACCCGGATAACTACACCAGTGGCCAAGCGGCAACTGAAGACCAGCTCAAGCGAGTCAGTGATGTCGCCAGCGCAGGCTGGAATGTCACTGATGCCCAAGGCAATAGTGCCAATATCGGTCCGAACGGCCAGGTGGCGTTTGCAGGCGATAACAACATCACGGTTGAGCAGACAGGGACCGAGAATGACGGCCAGCTTGACGTCAAGCTGAACAAGGATATTGATCTTGGGGCGGACGGTAGCTTGACGACCGGTGACACAGCCGTCAATAACGCAGGGGTCGCGGTAGGCAGCGATGTTCACTTGGGTAGCACCGGTCTGACCATCAATAATGGTCCCAGCATCACTTTGGGCGGGATCAACGCAGGCGATCTGCGCATCACACAGGTTGCCGCCGGAATAAATGCTACGGATGCCGCCAATTACGGACAGCTGCAGCCATCGAATCGTTTATTGGTCTGGATGGAAGTGGCTCGTTTGCCTACAACGGGGGCCAGTACAGGTCTTTGAAAGATGCGCTCGATAGCCTGCATTGGAATGTCGAGGCACCCGCACCGGGTAAGGATGGGGGCAAGGGCGGTGGCGCTGACCGCTCTGGTTCGACGGGCGGGGGCAATGCCGGCTCAGATGGAGATACCTCTATTCACAATGGCAACACCGTAGGTTTTGTGGAAGGCGACAACATCGTTATTTCCAAGACTGACAGAGTCAATGATGCAGGCAAGTCCATTGGTACAGATGTCAGGGTGGCGGTGTCCCAAGACTTGAACGTCAACTCAATTACGGCGGTGAACGTTCAGGCTGATGAGATTCAGATCAGTAACGGTGGGCCCATCATTAACGAGAACGGCATTGATATGTCCGGTAAGCAGATTACCAATGTGGCTGCAGGCGTGAATGAGACAGATGCGGTGAACGTGGGGCAATTGTACGAAGTAGCCGGCAACCTGCAGGGTCAAGTTACTAACCTTCGCCGCGATGTAAATAGCCTGGATAAGCGCTTAAGTGCCGGTGTGGCTGCCGCGATGGCTACGGCGGCGCTGCCCCAGGCTTATTTACCGGGCAAACACATGATGTCGATGGCGGGTGGCACCTGGCATGGGGAATCGGGTATGGCCATTGGCTTCTCGGGTATCACCGATAACGGTAGGTGGATCTACAAGCTTTCAGGAAATTCAACATCGCGCGGTGATTATGGCGGTGCGGTGGGTGTTGGCTACCAGTGGTAAACCGGCTCTGACTATACGGCGCATTGGCCCGCAAGGGCCGATACACAACACATACTTTTGAAGAAATCCAGATCATGCAAATAAATTGTTTGGGAGCTGCTTTGTTAAGTAGTCTGGTTCTTGCCGGCTGCGGAACATTAAGTCGGGTCGATGTTGATGGTCATACCGACAAGCCTGTATTTCCCGTGATAGGCAAAGCGTCGTTTCAGGACGGCTCATACCCTAACCTTGACAATCTGCGCCAAGTTCGAGAAGGAGTGACACGCGATCAGCTTTATGACTTGTTAGGTCGTCCGCATTTTGCCGAGGGCTTCAAGGTGCGGGAATGGGATTATCTATTCCATTTCAATACCGCACAGGGCATCAAGACGTGCCAGTTCAAGGTGCTGTTTGACAAAGATAAGCTGGGACGCAGCTTTTATTGGCAGCCTAGTGATTGTGCTGCTGTCCTGGACCCCACTCCGAAAACGGCTTCCGTACAACCGTTTTCGCTTTCAGAGGGTGTGGCATTTGCTTTTGGCAGTGCTGCACTGAGCGGCGCGGGTCCCGGTGCGATTCGCGATATCGCAGGTCAAATCAAGCAATTGTCCGATATTGAACAGGTTATGGTTTCCGGCCATACCGATCGGATCGGGAGTGCGGCATCGAATCAGGACTTGTCGCAGCAGCGTGCCGCGACAGTACGGCAGGTGTTACTGGCTGAAGGTATTCCAGCTACCGCGATTCAGACGCAAGGGTTCGGCCAGGACAGACCGCTCGTGACGTGCGATCAGCAAAATCGTAGCGATTTGATTGCCTGCTTGGCACCCAACCGTCGAGTTGACATTACAGTTCAAGGCCAACGCTAAGTTGGATGTAGCAACCCGGCAAGCACCTAGCGAGGCCGGGTGCTTGCCAAGATTGAGATGTGAATGAAGATTCTGCTTAAGTTAGCGATATTGGCCTTAGCGACTGGCCTGGCAGCCTGCCAACATATTCCCCCTCGTCATATCCCCGAACCCGTGGGCCCGGCGCCTCCTGCCAAGCAGGGCTCAAGTCTCCCAGCTACCTCAACGGCGTCTGCGGCAACGGCGTCTCGCACGCAATCTACAGCAGTTATCACCTTGCATCTGGCGCAGGAAAAAGCGGAAACGCCTTTGGTCGCCGTTGATGTTGGCGGAACCTCGCTGTATGCACTGCCTCAACCTGTTTTGACACAAGCCGATCTACTGCGGGTCACACCTGTCACGGCCCAAGACCAGCGCGCATTTATTTTGTTAGAGATGAATCAAAGAGGCTTGTCGAAGCTACGCAGTGTCACGGCTCAAGCTCAAGGCCATTATCTTCTTTTAAGTGTGCAAGGGCAGTTGGCGGGTGTTGCCCGAATCAGTGAAACGATCTCTGATGGACGTTTGCTGATTGGGACTCAGAATGCTCAGCATACACAGGCCATTCTTAAGTTGATGCAGGGTGGTCAGTGATAACAGGACTGCGGCGTATAGCGCACTATGTATGACTTTGATGTGGTTTTTCTGCTGATTGCACAACCTGCTTCGTTGCGTGTGGGCGATATGCTGGGCCTGCATGATTACTTGGCGGGCTCAGGGGTGTGCACGACAGTGGCGACTAGTCCGACTGACCTCGCTGCAACCGGAAAACGCCTGCGTATTATCGTCATCGATGGCGAAGGAGGCAGCGATTTTGATGTTTATGCCGTGGTAGCGGCGATGCGCCAGTTAAATAATGTGGCGATTGTTCTCTTGGCTGATGAGACTCCCTTGGCCAGGGAGCGCGGCTTGTATGCCGGTGCTGATCTTTGTTTGCCGGCTTGGGTGGCTTATGCTGATTTTTTTAGATCCATCATCGAGCTGGCAAGCGGTCAGCCGCTGGCTCCAAGCAGGGATGAGAGAGTGATGCTTAAAAGAAAGCGACAACGACGCAGACACTATCTTGGCCTACATCCCCGGTCTCGGTATTACCGATAAATGAAACAATATGGCTGACTGAGGGCTCGTTGCTCAGACATCACGTAAACGAAAAAAAACCCCGATGCCAAATCCCGGCATCGGGGTAAAAAGTGCGCGTGGTGCGCACGCGCACATCGTCAGACTATAGATTCAAGGCATTCACTATTTACAGATAGGCCGGGATTCCCAGGGCAGGATCGCTGACGCCGTGCTCACCTGATTCCACTCGGCCCGCAAAGCGACGGTAGTAGCTGGGGTCGCTACTGCTGCGCACGACAAAGTCGTACCAGTGGCCGCTGGACTTCAGGGTCCAGGATTGCTTGGATTGCTTGCCCGGTTCAACCGTGACTTCCCATGGACCGTCTTCGCGGTAGGCCATGGACTGGATGGTGAAGGTGCAGGCGGACTGACCACCGTTCATCATTTCCAGATAGACGTCACCCTTGGAGATTTCGTAGCAGACGCGGATTTCGGGGCGGGCGGCTTCGGCTTGGCTCAGCACGCTGACATCGCCGCGGAAGTGACGGTGAAAGCCGTTGGGGCCCAGTACCCACAGGTCGTAGTGACCCAGATTATTGGCTTGTACGTCCCAGACATCATCCAGAATCTGGTCGGGAGAGACCATGTAGCGGCGTGGAATACGGTCCAGGTTCAACTTGTCGTAGACGTGGAAAACAGCCGCTTCTTTACCGGTGTTGGAGAACAGCAGCTGTACGCCTTTTTCGCTGTCGCAACGGGCGCTGACGTGCAACTCGTAAGGCAGGGCACGGGAAGGGCGCACGCCAGTTTGCTGTACGGGAATGCGCTGGTTGTCGACGGGCTGTGGCACTTGAGCCAGACGTTCCTGGGCACTACGGATGGAGTCGGCATCCTGACGGCTGCGACGGCCATTGAGCGTAGGTAGGGGTTCGTCGTTCGGGCTGGCGAAGTTGAAGGCCGTGGTAAGGTCACCGCAGACGGCACGACGGTAAGGGCTGATATTGGGTTCCATTACACCAAAACGCTCTTCCATGAAGCGGATGACGGAGGTGTGGTCAAACACTTGCGAGTTAACCCAACCGCCACGGCTCCAGGGCGAGATTACGTACATAGGTACGCGTACGCCGGGGCCGAAAGCTTTGCCGTCACGGGGCGGCTGACCTGAAAGACCCTTAGGGCTGGGGTAGTTGTAGTACTCGAAGGCGAGCTGTTCTTCGCTTAGCGAAGTCTTGCCAGCGGGTTTGCCGGTAACTGGGTCGATGGATGGCACGGAAGGCGAAGGTACGTGGTCAAAGAAACCGTCGTTTTCGTCAAAGTTGACCAGCAATACGGTCTTGCTCCAGACCTCGGGATTGGCGGTCAGGGCGTCCAGCAGTTCTTGCGTGTACCAGCCGCCTTGCACGGGGCTTGATGGGCCTGGGTGCTCGGAGTAGTTCGCCGGGGCGACGACCCAGGAGATCTGGGGTAGATTACCTTCTTCCACGTCCTTGCGCAGCTGACCGAAGAAACCGCCATCGGGCATGGTGTTGGCGATGCCTTTGTAGAGCGGGTTGCCAGCATCATCAGCGGGCTCATAAGGCGTGTTGGTAGGTTTGCCGGATTGTTCGTTGGCACGACGATATTGTTTGAAGCCCGCCAGCGAGTTGTCCGTGAAGTTGTCGGGCAGGTTTTGGTAAACCTTCCAGCTGATCCCCGCTTCTTCCAGGCGCTCGGGGTAGGTTTGCCACTCGTAACCCTGCATCGAGGAACCCAGGCTATCCCAGGCATTGTTCACCGTACATTCACCGCTGCCCGAGGGGCCGTTGGTGCCTGTCCATAGAAACATGCGGTTGGAGTTGGTGCCAGTGTGCATGGAACAGTGGTAGGCATCACACAAGGTGAAGGCATTGGCCATGGCGAACTGGAAGGGCACTTCCGCTTCGCGGTAAAAACCCATGGAGTGGCGGTTCTTGTGCTTGGGCCAGAAGGCCATGCGGCCATGATCCCAAGCGGCCTGGCCGTCGGACCAGGAGTGCGGTGTGCCGTTGACACGCTGGGCATTGCCTTTGGTACTGTCCAGGTGATAAGGCATCACGGTTTCAGTAGAGCTGACGTTTTGCTGCCAGACGTTGCGGCCATTGGGCAGCGGAATGGTGAAGCGGTCACCAAAACCACGTACGCCTTTCAAGGTGCCGAAGTAATGGTCAAACGAACGGTTTTCCTGCATCAAAACAATAATGTGCTCGACGTCTTTAATGGTGCCCGTTTTGTTGTTGGCGGGAATGGCCAGGGCTTTGCGGATGCTGGGAGGAAAAGCAGCCAGGGAACCTGCAGCCAGGCTGGCGCCTGTCATATTGCGTAGGAAGGAGCGGCGTGAAGTCATTGTGCTTAATCTCTTAGTCAATCAAGGGGCGCATTTGAGTTGCGGCGCAGGTTCAGGATTGGGCTTGCCTGGTTCGGTAGGATCTTCGGGCGAGCCGGAGCCTTCGGAGCCGCCGTTGTCACTGCCGCTACTGCACGCAGCCAGCAGGCCGCAGAACATCAGCAAAACAGACGCGCGTTTTATGCGCTCAAAGGTGAGTGAAGTGTTCTTGGGAGTCATAAAAATTCCTTGCGTGGCGATCAGGGTTGGAGGCTGGACAGAGGCTGGCGCGATTCGAAAATGCTGGTCAGTTCGTCCGTGCTCAGGGCGCGGTCCCACATGGCCAGTTCGCCAAAATCCATATTGATGTCGCTGCGTCCCCAGCGTTTGTAGTACTGGCCGGTTACGTCTTCGTTCAAACCCAATTCGCCGGTACCGGTGCCGCCCAGCGCTTGCAGCGTGCGAGCCTCCAGGGCCACGGAACCAAACTGCGCGCCTTTCTTGGGATCGAATACGTGGCCCAGCATCTTGCCTTCGGCCTTGTCGATGACGACGGCGACATAAGCCCATTCATCGGGGGTGATGTTGTAGCCCTGGCTTTCGTTGCGGCCACCACCGTAGCCGGTGTTAAAGCGGATATCGCAGCCGTTGGCGTTGAACAGGCCTAATGCAAAACCGGGGTTATTACCCGAGTCGTAATTTTTGTTGGCCATGATGGAAGCGCCGTAACCCTGGCAGTTGTTGGGGGTGCGTAGCCAGAAACCAATGGTCATTTGCTGCACGCTGCTCAAGCTGAACAGGTCGCGGCTCATAGACAGGCGGTAGCCGCGGTTGCCATTGCTGTCGGCGTTGCTGCCCACGATGCGCAGGCCGCCTTTGGGTGTGCTGGGGTCCAGAAAGTCACCGGCAATCAGCTGACCGGCGGGGATGGCTGGCGTAGCGGTTTGCAGGCTGCTGCCACCTTTGTTGTCGCTAAAGGGTTGGGCGCTGAAGGTGTAGTAGCTGCGCAAGCCGTTCGTAAGGGTGTCGGCCAGTTTGGGAGGTGGCTGGTAGCCTACTTCTGCTTTCAAGGTAGAGGCGGCTTGGCCCACTTGAACCGAGTAGTACAAAGAGTAGGTTTGAGCGGTTTCCGATGCGGGCAGTGGATCGGCGTATTGGGTCGAGCCGGCGGGCAGGGTGGCAATCAGTTTGCCATCGCGCATTACCTGGATTTCTTGCGAGGTCTCGCCTTGCAAGGTCCAGCTCAGGTCCACCATGTTCTTGTCCGCAGGCTTGTTGAATGCCAGATTGTGCACGCGGCTATCGGCTTGCAAGGCCGAGCCACGGAAGCGGTATGGCTCGCTTTGGATGCCCAGGTGTGACAGGACGGTAGGCGCAATGTCGATGACTGCGGCCAGGGTATTCATGTCGGTGCTGCTGGTGACTTGGCCGTCGATGGCGGGCAAGGAGGCCAGGGTTTTATTGGTGGCAATAAAGCTGGTCTTGTTGCGGTTGAATTGCGAGCCGGTGGTACCACCGAATTCGTCCAGGCCGTAGCTGGTGGTCAGTATCAACAACCAGTCTTCCGAAGCGTCGGCTTGTTTGCGTTTTTCGATGATGGCCAGCAACTTGTCCAGAGCGGCCAATGATTCTTGCACGGCTTGTCGATACGCTGGGCTACCCAGTCCGCCTTGGGTTGCGGCGCGGGCAGGGGCCTGGATCTGAGCCAGAATCAGGGACTTGCCTTCTTGCAGGTATTGTTGGGTTTGTTCACTGACACAGCTGTCGGAGTCCGTACAGTTGGCGGCTTCGATGATGCGGCCTTCCTGTAGGTCTTGGCTCCATAGTGTGCGGTAGTCGGCTGTGCTCAAAGCCATGGCCGCTTGTGCTGGCGTGGAGGCCAAGGCGACCAGGGTGGGGGCGTTCAGCTCGGGGCTGGCGGTGCCCACGCCACGCAGACCGTGTTGGTCTGCCCAGACGCCGGTAATCAGTGATGCCCAGCCGGGCAGCGGCAAGGTGCGCTGTTCGCTGGGGGTGCCGACATAGCCGCCGGTTTGTGCGGGGGCGATGATCAGGGATTTCAGGGCTGGATGTTGTCCTGCCTGGCGAGCTTGTAGCAGGGCTTCGTAGCTCAGGCCGTCGATAGTGACGATCAGGGCTTTTTTCCCGCCCAGGGCTTGGGGTTTGTCACCGGGTTCTACGGTGGGGTTCTCGGGATCTACGCCAGCGGTGCCAGGGCTATCGCTGCCGCTGGAGCCGCTGCCGCAGGCGCTCAGCAGCAGGGCCAGTGACAGTGAGATCCCGGCTTGCTGCATGCGGTGCAAGGCCGGGGACTTGGAAGGACGGGGGGAGAAGGTCATACAGCCACTCGTGTAGAGGATGGGGAAGGAGAGGCCAGACTGTGCGTAGGGTGGGCGGCCCAGTCGGCATCGGATCAGGACAGGGGCAGTGTAGGAAGGGCGTGTGACTGCCTTGTTAACAGATGGCCAAATCCGCCGATGATTGGATTGTCTTTTATGGGATGGGGCTGCTTGGGATGGGGGGGCAGGTGGCAGGAGGCTGGCTGGCTGCGGCTTGCCGGGTAGATGGCGGTTTAATGGATGGTTTGTTACAGGAGGCGGGGTGCGGTGTTTTTTAGGCGGATTTTTTATGTTTTAAGTGTGACGTTATGGCGGGCAGATGGGGGATGTCTGTCTGTGCTTGATGGGTGGGCGTCTCTTGCCTGGATCGCTCCAAGCGGCTCGTAGTCACTTATTGTGATGAAGGTCGGAATGACTGTTTATGCCTTCTCTCATAAATACAAATTAGATTTTGAGCGTGGGCTGGCGTTAAAAACCATCCTAAAAGATGATTCTTAAAGCCATCAAGCCAAGTAAGGGGATGGGGGGACCTGCTGGTCAGCGAGTGGAGATATAGGTCGGCCGGTTCAGCGTGGTCGACGGGGAAGCAGGGTTGGTGTGGGCAGGTTTTACGGTGTGCTAAGTGGCTGTGTCGGAAAAGCCAGCATGGTGGGGTCGGCCAGTCCTGTCAGCACTCGGACAACGGCTCGGGCCTGTTCGATTGGCGCGCTGCTGATGAAGGCGCTGCTTCCCGTTTGTGTTTGGGTGTTCAGGCAATGGGCTTGTTCCAGGCGGCGGTGTACCTGGGCGGCGACGGCAAAGGAGGGTTCCAGGATATGGAAGCGCCAGCCGCTGATGGCTTCGATGGTGGGGCGTAAAAAAGGGTAGTGTGTGCAGCCCAGCACAAGTGTATCGGCTTGGCTTTGCAGGGCGGGTGCTAAGCGTTCCTGCAGTTCGGCTTCGATCTCCGGGCCCGAAAGTTGCAGGGCTTCGACTCGGTCGGCCAGTCCAGGGCACGGGATACGGATGATTTCTATATCGTTGGCGTAGCGCTGGATCAGGTTTTGCAGTCCGCTGCTGTCCAGTGTGCGGCTG
>JBQEAN010000016.1:58568-60923 GCA_052109075.1 Alcaligenes sp.
GTTGGCGTAGCGCTGGATCAGGTTTTGCAGTCCGCTGCTGTCCAGTGTGCGGCTGGTGGCCATCAGGGCGACGCTGCGGCTGCGGCTTAAGGCAGCAGCCGGTTTGATGGCCGGTTCAATGGCGATGATGGGAATGCTCAGTTTGGCGCGCAATGTGGGGGCGGCGACCAGGGTGGCGGTATTGCAGGCAATAACCAGGGCTTTGCAGCCTTGATCTACCAGAATCTGTGCCATGCGCAGGGTACGCTCTACGATCCATTCCGGGGAGCGGTCGCCGTAAGGGGCGCATTGTGAGTCGGCCAGATACAGCAGGTTTTCCTTGGGCAGGGATTGGCGTAAGGCCTGCCAAATGGACAGGCCGCCCACGCCCGAGTCAAACAAGCCTATCGGAGCTTGAACAAGTGCAGAGGGTGTGGATGGACTCATGGCGCGGGACGATTCTTGTGGAGCAAAGCTCGTATTATGGCGCTTTTGTTGGGTTTGGAGCAGGGGCTTGAGTGGCTTGGACTTGAGGTTAAGGTATCTAGTGGAAACGAGAGTGCTAGGATGTGGGCAGCTTGAGGCAAGCCGCCCACAACGTGTTTTTAGGCCAATTGCTTTAAGACGCCGCCTACGGCATCGAACAAGGAACTGATCTGCGCGGGTGTGCTGGTGAAGGTGGGGCCAAACTGCAGGGTGTCGCCCCCGAAGCGGACGTAAAAACCTTGCTTCCACAGTTGTAGACCCGCCTCGAAAGGACGGATGGCTGGGTCGCCATTGCGCGGTGCCAATTGGATTGCTCCAGCCAGGCCGCAATTACGAATATCGACCACGTTGGGGCTGTCGCGCAACTGGTGCAGGGTCTGCTCGAAATGTGGAGCCAGCTCGGCAGAGCGTTGCAGCAGATTGTCTTGTTCCAGCAGCTCTAGTGCGGCCAGACCGGCGGCACACGCTACCGGATGGGCGGAATAGGTATGGCCGTGGTTGAACTCGACGGCGTGTAATGGCAGGTCCTGGCCCATAAAGGTCTGATAGATTTCCTTGCTGGCAATGACGGCACCCATGGGAATGGCCCCGTTGGTCAGCTGTTTGGCCAGGGTCATCAGATCAGGAGTAACGCCAAAGTATTCAGCTCCGGTGTAGGTGCCTAAACGGCCCAGGCCGGTAATGACTTCATCAAACACCAGCAAGATGTTGTGCTGATCACAAATCTGGCGCAGCCGTTGCAGATAGCCGGTGGGAGGGACCAGCACGCCCGCCGAGCCGGAGACGGGCTCTACAAAAACAGCGGCGATGGTGCTGGCATCGTGCAGTTCGATCAGTTTAAGCAGCTCATCGGCCAGGGTAAGACCGCCGGTTTCAGGTTGGCCGTGTGTGAAGGCGCAGTCTGCTTGCAGCACGTGGGGCAAGTGGTCGGCGTCCATTAACTGGCCAAACATCTTGCGGTTGCCGCCTATGCCACCCAGGCTGGTCCCCGCCACGTTGACGCCGTGATACCCACGAGCACGGCCAATCAGGCGTGTCTTGGTGGCCTGACCTTTTATGCGCCAGTAAGCACGCACCATTTTGACGACGGTGTCCGTACATTCAGAGCCGGAGTTGGTGAAGAACACGTGGTCCAGGCCTTCTGGGGTGAGCTGAGTCAGCTTGTCGGCCAGTTGGAATGCGGCGGGGTGTCCAAACTGAAAGGCGGGAGAGTAATCCAGTTGCCCCAGTTGGCGATGCACAGCCGCCTGGATCTCATGGCGGGCATGGCCTGCACCGCAAGTCCAAAGCCCGGACAGGCTGTCAAAAATCTGGCGACCGTCCTGGTCGTACAGCCAGTTGCCTTCGGCTTTGACGACCAGGCGTGGGTCCTGCTGAAAGTGCCGATTCGCGGTAAAGGGCATCCAGTGAGACTGGAGATTGAGTTCACTGGTGATCTGCTGGGGCGCAAAGTAGGGTGAGTTCACGTCGGTCTCCTCAAGGCGGTGAATACCCCCAGTGTAGGGAGCTAAGTTGTTGAGTAAAATACGTTTTTATTTAACTTCACTTATCGTTTTACTCACCTATATGCATCTTAAAGGCCTGTTACAGGTTTCCGATTTTGATTTGCGCCTGCTGCGTGTGTTCAGAACGGTGGCGCAAGTGGGCAGCTTTTCGGCGGCGGAGGGCGTGCTGGGGATTACGCGCTCGGCCATCAGCCTGCATATGAGTGATCTGGAGAAACGCCTGGGCGGGATACGGCTTTGCCAGCGTGGCAGGGCGGGGTTTGCCTTGACCGAAGAAGGGCGGCAAGTGTTGCGGGCCAGCGAAACCTTGATGGCGGCGGTGGAAAACTTCCGTAGCGAGGTTAATCAGCTGCATTCCAGTTTGCGGGGCGACTTGAATATAGGT
>JBQEAN010000016.1:61023-62822 GCA_052109075.1 Alcaligenes sp.
CTTGTGTTTATGTAGGGCTGGCACGATGCCACAGCAAGGTGCCCATGCCCAGCTTGCCAGCGACCGCCACAGGATCGCGGGTGATCAGCTCCAGGGCTCCTTCTTTGAATCGTGCCAGTCTTGGCTGGGGCACGTCCAGCCAATCGGGGTACAGGGACATGTCCACAAAATGGGTCACACATTGGGCTGCTTCATTTACCTCAAACGTACCTGCATAAGCCAGATAGCTGTCTACCAAGCTTTGGCATGGGTCTTGCACTGTTCTGTCACTGCTGCCCAGTTGAGCGGCCATGTAACCTGTTCCTGTATAAATCAACATGCCGATCGGCTTGGGCCCGAGGCCCGGATAGGCAGGCGAGCCATCCGAGGGTACAAAATCAAACGACATCAGTTTCCAGACACCAATCAGTTTGCTACGTAAGGTATGCGACATCAAAAGCTCCTGAATAGTCGGTTTTTTCTGCAATAAAGCCGTTCCATCATGGTGTTTTTATATATACGTATCAATGTATTAGCGATTTTTATTTACTATCGATCAGCCCTACGGGTCTTTATTTTTTAAGTGGCAACGGCCTGCAAAGATTGCCCAGAATTTCTAAGGCATGACTGCTCTGCTCCGTCCAGGGATGTCCAAAATTCAAACGCAAGCAATGGCTGTAGTGTTCAGTGGTGGAGAAAATGGAACCCGGTGCCAAGCTGATGCCTTGTGACAAGGCCTGGCGATGAAGGTCCAGGGTTTGGACGCTTTTTTCCAGCTCTACCCAGAGAAAGTAGCCGCCTTCAGGCCGAGTGGCTCGGGTGCCGGCGGGAAAGTAGCGGCCCAGGGCCTTGGAGAACTGTTCATACTGGTTTTTCAGCTGAGTACGCAGGCGGCGCAGGTGTTGGTCATAGGCCCCTTTTTCCAGATAGCTGGCCAAGGCCAGTTGAGTAGGAACGGGAGAGGTCAGCGTCGTGGTCAGTTTGGCTTTGGCGACTTCGCGGGTATAGCGTCCCGGCACGGCCCAACCAATTCGATAACCGGGTGCCAGGGTTTTGGAAAAAGACGAACAATGCATTACCAAACCTTGGCGGTCAAAGGCTTTGGCTGGACGGGGGCGTTCGGTATCAAAGTAAAGCTCGCCGTAGACATCGTCCTCGATCAGGGGGATTTCATGGCGGGCGAGCAGCTCGACGAGTCGTGCTTTTTTGGCGTCCGGCATTAGGCTGCCCAGCGGGTTCTGAAAATTGGTCATCAGCCAGCAGGCTTTGGGGGCATGGCGCACGATGGCCTGCTCCAAGGCATCCAGATCAATGCCCTCACGCGGGTGGGTGGGCACTTCCAGGGCCTGCAGCTTCATGCGTTCCAGCGATTGCAGCGCCGCGTAAAAGGTGGGGGACTCCACCAGCACGATATCGCCCGGCTGAGTGACGGCCGCCAGGCATAGATTCAGTGCTTCCAGAGCACCATTGGTAATCACAATATCGTTGGCATTGATGGCCATGCCTTGAGCCAGATAGCGCAAGGCAATCTGCCGACGCAAGGCGGCGTGGCCTTGGGTCAGATCATCCAGGCTGGCCAAGGGATCTTGCTGTTTCAGGCTGGCCGACAGGAAGCGTCCAAGTCGTTCCAGCGGAAAGAGCAGGGGGCTGGGAAAAGCGGACCCTAAAGGGGCGACGGAGCGCTCTGAGCTGGACTGCAAGATCGCCATGATCAGGTCGCTATTGTTGACGCTGGTGGCTTGCAAAGGGGGCTGGGAAGCCGTGTCGGCTTCCAGTGTGTGAGGGGACAGATTGGCGCAGACGTAGTAGCCCGAGCGTGG
>JBQEAN010000017.1:0-62436 GCA_052109075.1 Alcaligenes sp.
CGATGAAAAGCATCTGCAGGGCATACCTCCAGGCACTCGCCATATTGGCAGTTGATGCAGGGGTCGGTGACGACACAGGTCATGGCAAGTCCTTGCTAGGCAGGGTGCGAGGCACCCTGCGTATCGGTGTACCGGTCAGGTGGCCTGGAAACCGGCCGTGCCAAAGAAAACATTAGGTTTGCGATAGACCGCTAGCAGAATGCAGCCTTCGTCTGAATGTGTTTCGTGCAATGAGCCTGGATGGCGCCATACATATTGCCCTGCTCGACAAATACCGTCGTGATCGTAAAACGACCCCTGTAACACGTAACTTTGCTCGATCTCTGGATGACGGTGAAAAGGCAGAACAGCACCGGGTTCCCATTTCAGCAGTACCGTCATTTCGCCCTCGGCATCGTTGCGGTACAGCACTTTCATCGAGATCTTGTCGAATTGAGAAGGTTGCCACTCCATGGATTCTGGATCCACATAGACGGAGCCGCCTTGAGTGGGTTCCAACTGCCCTTTAAGACGCTGGGCATAGTGTTTGCCTTCCTTGTGTTCTGAAGTGGGGGCTTGAGCTTGATCGTTCATGGTGTCTCCTTGGTTAGGCCGCCCTCCTGGGTCGGTAGGCTTAATTTAGTAAGAAGTTATCTATTAGTCAACTTTTTAGAGAAAAATAAAGATAAGTTTACTTATAAACCCTAATTTAAGCTTAAAAAGTTTCCTGTCAGTATTGGTTCACCGTAAGTGGTATCGGCGGATATATCCATAAGAGGCCGGGATAAGTCTCGGACCTGATAATCAGGAGACCATAGTGAGCATTTCAGTTAAGGCGGATAGTCTGGGGGACTCCTCCTCACAGGAGCATCAGGAGCAGGAGGAGAACAAGTCCATGCGGCGTGTTGTGATGGCCAGCGTGATTGGGACGACGGTGGAGTGGTATGACTTTCTGCTGTATGGCACGGCGGCAGCATTGGTGTTCAACAAGATTTTTTTCCCAGGTCTGGACCCGCTGATGGGGACCTTAGCCGCGCTCGGTTCGTTTGCCGTAGGCTTTATTGCCCGTCCTTTGGGTGGGGTGGTATTTGGACATTTTGGTGACCGTGTTGGCCGCAAATCAATGCTGATGTTGACGATGTTTTTGATGGGTGGAGGCACGTTTGCGATTGGTTTGCTGCCTACCTATGAGCAAATTGGAATCTGGGCTCCGATCGCGTTGATCTTGCTGCGCATCATTCAGGGGGTTGGCATCGGTGGGGAATGGGGAGGCGCCGCGTTGATGGTTATTGAACATGCCCCCAGAGATCGTCGTGGGTTTTACGGAAGTCTGGTGCAGGTAGGCTTTCCTCTGGGCATGTTGGCATCGACTGGAATTTTGGCTTGGCTCAGCCGCTTGCCTGAGGCAGAATTTTTGAGTTGGGGGTGGCGGGTGCCATTTCTATTAAGTGTCGTGCTGGTTGCCTTGGGTTTCTACATACGCTTGCAGGTAATGGAGTCTCCTGTTTTCCAAGTCAGTCAGGATCAGGATCAACAGGAGAATTCAGTCGCAGAGCCTGATAAAGCACCGTTATGGCAAATTCTCACCAAACATCGCCTTAACTTATGTTTGAGTATTGGCTTAAAAGTGTGTGAGGTGGCTTGGGTTTATATCCTGACGGTATTTGTGATTGTCTATGGGACTAATGCGTTGAACCTGCCTAAGGGGCTGATTCTGGACGGCGTGCTTCTTGGCGCTGTGCTAGAGATTGGATTTATTCCCTTGTTTGGCTATTTGTCCGACAGATTGGGGCGCAAGGCTTTGTATTACTTTGGATCGTGCTTTGTTCTGCTATCGGTCTACCCA
The DNA here is from genome assembly GCA_052109075.1 of Alcaligenes sp. GTDB lineage: Bacteria > Pseudomonadota > Gammaproteobacteria > Burkholderiales > Burkholderiaceae_B > Alcaligenes. Next base: position 1,826 of record JBQEAN010000017.1, read on the forward strand.
TTATTCCTATGTCTGGAAACTCGTGACCCGAACCTTATTATGTGGACAATTGCGGCTTGTATGGTTTTTGGTCATGGCCCGATGTATGGTCCTCAAGCTGCCTATTTACCGGAGCTATTTGGGACTAAAGTGCGTTACAGCGGTGCCTCTTTAGGCTGTCAATTAGCGGCCGGGGTGGGTGGGGGACTAGCGCCGATGTTGGCAACATGGCTTTTGGTCAGCCAGGGGCATTACTGGGGCGTGGCATTGATGGTTGCTCTGTTGGCGGTTATTAGCTTGTGGGCTACCAAGCGCAGCCCTGAAACATATAGGGATGACCTGACGAAAACGCAGTAAGGGTTTAGATGCACACAAAAACAGCGCCCGGATAGGGGCGCTGTTTTTATGGGACTGACAATAGGTTTGTTTACTGAGCAGGCACCACCGTAGTCGTTTCGCGCAGGATTCCTCCGCCCTCTACGCTACCACGTACCGTTGTGTCCTGGCCGGTCATGGATTTCAGGCAGTCTTGCTGGCGATCCACGGGCAGGCGATAGCAGCGTGCCTGACGGTTGGTATCCAGGTTGTTATCGTGCTTATCTAAATTGTGATGGCGCTCTGCCTGCAAGGCGGCACCGGCTTCGCGACGGCAGCTGGTACGTTGCTCGCCCGTTAATTGCTCGCAGCGCTGGATATCGTGTTTGTAGTCTTTGGTGGGGGTTTGAGCCCAGGCAGCGGAGGACAGTAAACCCAGACTGAGTAGGCCGGCACTCAGAACTTGTGATGGACGTGTGTATAAGCTCATCGATCTCACTCCTTTACGTGCTAAGGGAATCTCCGGCTTGGCGAACACTGTCAAGAGTAGCAATGAGCAGGCCGCAAAGCCCCAAAAGCGACTGCGTATGGGGCATGACCCGATACGCAGCGAACACTTATTAGTATAAGAGGATGAGTTGTAAGTGAGGGCAATAAAACTTTGCTAAACCCTCTAAGGCTTATTTACTCTTTAGGGTCGTGGCCGGAGACGGTGGGCTCTTTGGGGAAAGGCGCTTTGTGGGGCATATCCAAGTAGCCAGGTTCGTCTGGGCCATATTCGGCCAGGCGCTGGCGATGCTCGCGTTTGATAGCCGCACGCATCAGGAAGATAGCGGTCACGGGCGAGGTAATGATCAGGAGCACGCTGATAATGAGCGGGTGCAGGATAGGGCGGCTCATCAAGTGGCTGGCGCTGATGGCCACGGCCAGCACCATAAAGAATGTGCCCAGTGTGTTGCCCATGGTGGGCGCGTGGATACGGGAATAAAAGTGCTTGAAGCGTAGCAATCCGGCCGAGCCCACCAGGGACACAATGCCGCTGAGCACCAGCAAGAGGGCGACCGGGACGGCTAGCCACCAAGGAAGTAAAGGCGTATTCATGGCTCAATTACCTCGGCGCGCAACAGGAACTTTGCCATGGCTGCCGAACCGACAAAACCAAACAGGGCAATCAGCAAGGCGATATCAAAGTACAGGGTGGAGTCAAAACGAATACCCAGGGCCAACAAGGCCAGCATGCCGTTGATATACATGGTGTCCAGTGCCAAGACGCGGTCGGCTGCTGACGGGCCTTTGAGTAGACGGATGACAGCACAGAGCATACCCAGTACAAAACAGCCCAGAGCAAACTGACAGGCCCAGTAAACAACATCTATCATTGGAAAATCTCCAGTAGCGGTGACTCGTAACGCTTCTGAATAGTGTCTAACCACTGCTGTTCATCTTGCAGATCCAGGATATGCAGGGTCAGGATGCGGGTTTCGTAATCAAATCCGGACCAGACGGTACCGGGAGTGTAGGTGATGATGCAGGCCAAAGCCGCCAAACCATGGGGATCTGTCAGGCGCAGGGGAATGGCCAGAAAGCCAGGGCGAGGGGCTTGCGGACCTTTCAGGATTAAATGGCCCACAGCAATATTGGACAGCAGAATGTCCCAGGCGACTTGAGCAATAAGCTTCAAGGCCAGAAAGGGGTGGCGGATGCTGGCTTTGACAGGGCGAAATGGAATGGCGGCCAGGCTAAGTACGGTGGCCAAAAACAGACCCAAAACCAGATAGCCTGGCGACAGGGAGTCGTTCAGAAGTAGCCACAGACCCAAGAGCAGCAAGGGCAGGAAAAGATGTTTGGTATAGCGTCTCATCAGAATCCTTCTCCCTGAACAGAGCGCAGGGGGTTTTGCCGCAAGACGGAACCGATGTAGATGCGGGGCTCGTCAAGCTGTTGAGCCGTTTGTTCCAAATACGTGGTGATGGGGCCAGCGTACCAGCTCAAGACTCCGCAAGCCACGATGATGCCTGCAATAGGAGTCGCCTCAATCAACTTTAGACGCGGGATCGTCAGCGAGTTATTGCTCCAGAACAGGCGGATACCCATCCGAACCATGGCGATTAAACCAGCCACTCCGGAGATCAGCACGGCAGCTGTCAGAATCCAGGCGTTCAGTGGCTCAGGCGATTGGCCCGACGCTTTCAGGGCCGCCGTCAGCAAGGACAGCTTGGCCACAAAACCGGATAGCGGCGGCAGGCCGACAATCAGCAAGGCGCAGGCAATAAAGGACATGCCCAGGAACACCATGACACCGGGAATGGCGACGCCCACCACATCATCGCTATGGTCTTCGGATTCCGGGTCGTCCAGGTCAAAAACCTCCTGAGTGACGGCCAGCAAGTCGGCACCAAACGGCTTGGTGCGGCTGACCAGTTCCAGCAACAGGAAAAAGGCACCCAGGGCCAGCACACTGCTGAGCATGTAGTACAGGGCAGGGCCAGTCAGGATCACGCCGGGCATGCCCAAGGCGGCGAGCAAGGTGCCGGAGGACACAATAATGCAATAGCTGGCCAGACGTTCGGGCTGCTGTGCGGCCATGACCCCGATGGCTCCAAAGGCCAGGGTGGCGATACCTGCCGGGAACATCCAGGCCACGCCAAAGGCGGCTGGGGCACCGGTGGGTAGTAGCAAGGAGCCGATACGCAACAGTGCGTAAATACCCACTTTGGTCATGATGGCAAACATGGCCGCCACGGGGGCGCTGGCATTGCCATAGGCATTGGGTAGCCATAGGTTCAAAGGCCAGGCGGCGGCTTTGATCAAAAAGGCGATGCCTAATATCGCCATGGCTGATTCAAAGACCAGACGATCCGAGTCTGGCAAGGAGCCTGCGCGTAAAGCCAGGTCCGCCATGTTCAAGGTACCGGTGACGCCATAAATCAGGGCAATGGCAATCAGCAGCAGGAATGAGGAGAGCAGGTTGACGGCAATATAGTGCAGGCTTGCGCTGACGCGAGCGGCGCCCGAGCCGTGCAACATCAGGCCATAAGAGGCGGCCAGCAAAACCTCGAAGAACACAAACAGGTTAAAGAGGTCACCCGTCAGGAAGGCACCGTTCAGACCCATCAAGAGCAGCTGGAACAAGGAGTGAAAATGTACCCCTACGCGGTCCCAGCGAGCTAGTGAATAGAACCAGCAGCAAAACGCCAGCACATTTGTTAGTACCAGCAGGAAGGCGGCCAGCCGGTCTACAACCAGCACAATCCCAAAGGGAGCAGGCCAGTCACCCAGCAAATACACTCCCACAGACTGGGGCCAGATGGGAGCTAGCGTGCCATCGGCCAGCAAGAGCAGATAGACAGCGCAAAACAGCTGGGCTAATAAAGAACTGAAGGCAATAAACAGCTTGTAGTGACGGCGCTTGTCACGCAGCATCACCATCAGGGCTGCCGCCACCATGGGAATGGCAACGGGCAATACAGGCAAGTGTTGGTTGAGTAGACTCACAGATCGTCTTCCTCGCGGCCATCAACGTGGTCGGTACCGCTCAGGCCGCGATTGGCCAGAATGACAACCAGGAACAAGGCCGTGGTGGCAAAGCCAATCACAATGGCCGTCAGAACCAGTGCTTGGGGCAGGGGGTCGGCATAGTCCGCTCCCAGTTTGCTGCCATTAATAACAGGGGCCGCGCTGATTTTGAGCCTGCCCATGCTGAAGATGAATAAGTTCACGGCATAGGAGACCAGAGCCAGTCCCATGATGACTTGAAAGGTACGGGGGCGTAGCAAGAGCCAGACGCCCGAGCCTGCCAATACGCCAATCGCTATTGAAAGCACGATTTCCATTATTTATTCTCCATCCCGGATGCAGCGTTCGAGGCGGATCGCAGCGACGGCAATTTGCGATAAAAACGTAGGGATTGGTGAGCCAGAGCAACCAGAATCAGGATGGTGGAACCAATCACCAGCATGAAGACCCCGATGTCGAAGATCAAGGCGCTGGAGGTATGCACATCACCGACCAAGGGCAAATGCAGGTCCCAGCTCTGGGCTGACAGGAAGGGTTTGTTAAAGGCCCAGACCAGCATGGCGGCCACACCCGCCGTCAGCAAGCCTAAACCAATCCAGGTTTGGGGCTGAATCAGTGGGCGGGACTCCATCCACACCACACCGCTGACCATGTACTGCAAGATAATGCCGGTTGCCATAATCAGGCCACCCACAAAACCGCCGCCGGGCAGGTTGTGACCGCGCAGCAGGAAGTACAGGGCAATCAGTGTAGAGATAGGCAGCAGCAGGCGCAGCAGTACCGCCGGAATCTGCATGATGCCTTCGGGCAAGGGCATTTTGGGGTCGGGTTCGACAAAGATGGCTTCGCGGCTGTCTTTGACATTCTGGCGACGTGCCAGCGGCTGAGCAATCGCTTCGATTGGTGGACGGAAACGTCGCAGCAGGGCGAATACCGTCAGGGCCACAATACCCAACACAACGATTTCGCCGAAGGTATCAAAGCCGCGGAAGTCCACCAGAATGACGTTGACTACGTTGGCGCCCCCCCCCAAAGGCAGGGCCTTTTCAATAAAGAAGGGCGAGATGCCGCTGGGGTGGGGGCGGGTCATCATGGCGTAGGCCAGGGCCGCAATACCGCAACCAGCCAAGATGGCAATAATCAAGTCGCGGCTACGGCGCAGCAGGGCACGACCGCTATTGTCCTGAGCACCGGGCATGTCGCTCACGCGTTGGGGCAGCCAGCGCAGGCCCAGCAAAATCAGAACGACCGTGACCACTTCCACCGCTAACTGCGTCAGCGCCAGATCAGGGGCCGACAGCCAGGCAAAGGTCAGGCTGGTTACCAGGCCGGCACCACCGGACAGCAGCAACGAGGCCGGTCGATGGAATTTGGCCTGCCGTGCAGCACCAATGGCGCAGGCAATACCGACAGCCCACATCACTGCAAAGAAGGGGTCCACAGGGGTGGAAATGGTGGACTTGAACCAGTTGCCACGAGCCAATGGTAGGGCAGCCACACAAAGCGTCGCCACAATAATCAGCAGCGTCTGCCGTTGCAGGCGTGGTGAGTACAGTTTGCCCACCGCCCAGTTGGACGCCACTTCCAGATACTCCATGACCACCTCAAAGAAGCGGCGGCCATCGGCACGGGTCAGCAAGGGCGTGCGGCCTTGGCGGTTTTTGTAGAAACGGTTGATGATCAGAACAAAAACCACCCCCATGGCCGTAGCCAGCAGGCTCATGATTAAGGGCAGATTGAAGCCATGCCAGACGGCCAAGTCATATTGGGGCATATCACTGCCCAAAATGGCACTGGTAGCAGTGTGCAGGAAAGGCCCAAAGGTCAGGCTAGGAATCACACCTACCAAGAGGCAGGTCAGCACCAAGATAGCGCTGGGAATCAGCATCCGACGAGGGGGCTCATGCGGCTGCCGTGGCAGATCCTTGGCGACCGGTCCAAAGAATACTTGCGCAATAAAGCGTAATGAATAGGCCACGCTGAAGGACCCAGCAATTACGGCCACGACGGGCAGAGCGTATTCCCAGGTGTTGCCGTTACCGGCGAGAATGGTCTCTGCAAAGAACATTTCTTTGGAGATGAAGCCATTGAGCAGTGGCACCCCGGCCATTGCCGCCGCTGCGACGGTTGCCAAGGTGGCGGTCAAGGGCATGGCATGGCGCAGGCCCGACAAGCGATTCAGGTTACGCGTACCCGTTTCGTGATCCACAATCCCTGCTGCCATGAACAGAGAGGCTTTAAAGGTAGCGTGGTTCATCATGTGAAACACCGCTGCTACCAAGGCCAGCGGGCTGTTCAGACCCAATAGCAGGGTGATCAGACCCAGGTGGCTGATGGTGGAGTACGCTAGTACGCCTTTCATATCGCGCTGGAACATGGCGACATACGCCCCCAGCGTCAGCGAACACAGGCCCGCCCCACCAATAATGACTGCCCATTCGGTAGTGCCTGCCAGCGCAGGCCACAAACGGGCCAACAAAAACACCCCGGCCTTGACCATCGTGGCCGAGTGCAAATAAGCCGACACCGGTGTTGGGGCTGCCATGGCATGTGGCAGCCAGATGTGGAAGGGGAATTGGGCGCTTTTAGTGAGCGCCCCCAGGGCGATCAAAATCAGCATCCCGGTGTACCAGGGGTGATTACGAATCTGTTCTCCCGATTCCAGCACCACGCTCAGGTCGTAGCTGCCAGCGGCTTGGCCCAGCATAAGCACGCCTGCCAGCAAACAGAAGCCACCCGTGCCGGTGATGATGAGCGACATACGCGCACCCCGGCGCGCATCCATGCGGTGATACCAATAGGCAATCAGCATGAAGGAGGACAGACTGGTCAGCTCCCAGAACACAACCAGCTGAATCAGGTTACCCGATAGCACCACCCCCAGCATCGAGCCCATAAAGGCTTGAAGAAAGGAGAAAAAACGCCGGACCGGGTCTTGGGCAGACAAGTAATAGTGCGCATAAAGGGCAATTAGGGCCCCCATGGCGGTGATGATCACACTGAACAGCCAAGCATAGCCGTCCATGCGCAGTTTGAAGGTCAGGCCATGCGCAGGTATCCAGGATCGGGATGACTCCAGTACCTCTCCACGAGCGATGTCGGGATAGGCGTAGAGCGTGAGCAGGGCGCAAGTAACGGCGACAGCGCCTGCAAGAGATGCCTGGAGTTTGCGAGAGTTCGCGGGCATCAGGGAAGATAGCAAGCTACCGATGAAAGGTAGTGCTAGGATCACGAGCAAATACATCAGACTCCAACAAGCGGTAAATTAGGCGACGAGCGCTTAATAATACGATATATGAAGCTAATTTCAGCCCAACAGCGATAAAAAAAGCGTTTTTTTAGTTATTGCGGTCTTGATACAGGTCAAGCGCATGCCTGCGGTTTTCTCTGACAATGAATGCTTGACTAGAAGAAACAGGTCTTTTGCAGGAGGGCCATTTATGCCGCAAACCTTTGAAGCATCGGATGCCAGCGTGCCTACGGCACAAGATATTGAAATCTCTGAAGCCCTGATCCGGCGCTTTGATCGTTCTGGGCCACGCTATACCTCCTATCCCACCGCAGACCGTTTTTTTCAGGATTTTCCGGCTCAGCCCTACATCCACGAATTGTCGCGTCGTGCCTTAAGCAGCAGCAATCCACCTCTATCGGTTTACCTGCATATTCCGTTTTGCCAGTCGCTTTGCTACTTCTGTGCCTGCAACAAAATCATTACGCAGGATCGCAGCAAGAGCGAACAGTACCTGGATTACCTACTGCGCGAAATGGATATGGTCACCCAATATATGGGTGAAGATCGACGCACCGAGCAACTTCACTTGGGCGGCGGCTCGCCCACCTTTCTGGACAATGAACAGTTGGCCCGCCTGATGGGCAAACTCAAGGAACAGTTCATGTTCACGGCCGATGCCGAACTGGGCATCGAGATTGACCCCCGTACGTTGGCAGACGGCACGCTTCAGAACTTGGCGGATCTGGGCTTTAACCGTACCAGTTTCGGGGTGCAGGACTTTGACCCTGATGTACAAAAAGCAATTAACCGTATCCAGCCCTTCGAGATGGTCAATCGTGCCATTGAAGAGAGCCGGGCGGCGGGTTTCCAATCCATCAATACCGACCTTATCTACGGCCTGCCTTTGCAGACCCTGGAAAGCTTTGCCGTCACCATTGACTCCCTGGTGCAGCTGCGCCCCGATCGGATTGCGCTTTATAACTACGCCCACTTGCCTACCCGTTTCAAGGCCCAGCGACTCATCAACGAAGAAGAACTGCCCGACGCCGATCAGCGCCTGCAGTTATTTCTGATGTCTTCGCAGCGCTTGCTGGACGCGGGCTATGTCTATATTGGGCTGGATCACTTTGCCTTGCCGACCGACGAACTCAATCTGGCCCGTCTGGATGGCAGCCTGCATCGCAATTTCCAGGGCTACACCACGCGTGCAGCCTGTGATCTGGTTTCCTTTGGCGTGTCGTCTATTGGTCAGGTGGGCACCATGCATGTGCAAAATGCCCGCAGCCTGCGCAATTACTACGCCGATATAGACCGGGGGCGTTTGCCCATCGAGCGGGGTATTGTGATGCAGCAAGACGACCGTCTGCGTGCGGAAGTCATCATGCATTTGATGTGCAGCATGCCTGTGCCTATTTTGCGTCTGGAAGCGCGTTATGGTATTGATTTCGCCAGCTACTTCTCTGCCGAGCTGCAAGAGCTCAACAGCTTTGCTGGCGCAGGTCTGCTGACTGTCGACCATCAATCTATTCAGGTTTTGCCCAAAGGTCGCCTGTTTGTACGTGCCTATAGCATGGTGTTCGATAAGTACTTGAGCCAGGAAAGCGGCGCACGCTACTCCCGCCTGATTTAACACAGTGGCCGTCTTGTTCAAGACGGCCACGATTCTATTGCCCTGTTTCTGGTCCCGACGTGGCCGGCAGGTTCTTGCATCAACCTAAGGTATAACATCGTGCTAAAGACGGATTTACGTCTCATGTCCCTCAAGGGGAAACTGCTTTTGCCTATTGTTCAGGGTGGCATGGGAGTCGGTATTTCGGCGTCCCGGCTGGCTGGAACCGTGGCTGCACTGGGCGGGCTGGGGACAATCTCCAGCGTGGATTTACGGCGTCATCACGAGGACCTGATGGACAGCACCCAGGGTGATGTCGAGAAAGGCGTGGTCGATGCAGCCAATTTGCTGGCGCTGGACCGCGAAATCAGTCGTGCGCGTGAACGTTCCGGCGGTAATGGCGGTATCGCGGTCAATATCATGAAGGCCGTATCGCAGTACCCTGATTACGTGCGTCAGTCTTGCGAGAGCGGGGCCGACGCGGTGGTGGTAGGCGCAGGCTTACCTTTGGATTTGCCCGAGCTGGTTCAGGATCACCCCAAGGTAGCCTTGATTCCAATTTTGTCGGATGTACGCGGTGTCACCCTCTTGGTTAAAAAATGGCTGCGCCGCAAGCGCCTGCCTGATGCCGTCGTCTTGGAAAATCCCCGTTTTGCCGCTGGCCACTTGGGCGCGGCCGATGACCAATCCTTGAATAAACCTGAATATGCTTTTCAGCGGGTGCTGGAAGGCTGCCGGGCCTTGTTCCGGGAGTTAGGCCTGGAAGCCGAGCGCATTCCCTTGATCGCGGCGGGTGGGATTCATCGTCCCGAGCAGTTGCGTCAATTGATTGATTGGGGCGCAGACGGCGTGCAAATGGGAACAGCGTTTGCCGTGACGGAAGAAGGTGATGCGCACGAGAACTTCAAGCGCGTTTTATTGGATGCAAAGCCCGAAGATATTGTGACCTTCATGAGTGTGGCTGGATTACCTGCTCGCGCCGTACGTACTCCCTGGCTGGACGCTTATTTGCATAAAGAGCAAAAGCTGCAATCCGTGGCGCGCGAACGGGCCTGCACTGAAGGTTTTGATTGCCTGGCTCATTGCGGTTTGCGCGATGGGGTGCAGCGCCATGGTCAGTTCTGCATTGACCGTCAATTGGCGTATGCTTTGAAGGGCGATGTAGAGCGTGGCTTGTTCTTCCGTAGTTCGGAAGCCTTACCCTTTGGCAAAGCCATGAAGTCGGTGCGCGAGCTGATGGACTATATGTTGAATGGTCGCAGCAAAATACCGGGTGTGATTCCAGCTGGTTAAGAGCTTATAGGTAACGAAGTGATGGACTCGTCACTTCGCGATGATTCCCGCGTTTAGTCCGCGTACTCGCATAGCCAAGTCGACTTATTCGATGTGAGCGAAATCAAGGGTCTCAGCCCTTGATTTCGCGTATCAAGCCTTCCTCAGCCGCATCAATGGTGTGAACCGCCTCTCTACGTTGCGTCTCTAGGGCTAAACGTCGGGCGATGTCATAACACTCTTCGATATGCTGGTTACCCACTTTACGTAGCACCACAAAACTGATGGTGGCAGAAATAGCACTGCCTATCAAAGGTACGTATTTGGCACCGTATTTGCCAGCCAGTTTTTTTGCCCCTAAGCGCACCAGGATATTGATCACGCGATCTGTGGTTAGCACGCGTCCTGCCATGCCCAAACCCATACTGGTCCCGCCTACGACCACCAGTTTTTTCAGTTCTGGGCTCAGCGCATCGACATCCTGGGCCGTCAAGCCAAACCGCGCATTGATAATGGGGATGACCTTCATCAGAATGGCTACGTCTGCGCCCACATCAACACCGGGGATGGGAACGACGGCCGCAGCGGCCGATAACAGGGCACGTCGGCTGATTAATTTGCGACAATCTTCGCGGGTCTTGTCCAGTTCCTGCAGTGTCAGTGTGCTCATGTGTTTGTCCTGAGTTTCAAGGCGGCTCTACAGGTGCAAGCCTTTACACAGATGGGGTGTATATGCTGATTTACCAGCCCAGGCGCGGGGGCAATGTTATTGCCTATCGTAGTTTATGCCATCCATTTGTGGAAAAAAGCGGGGCATTAGTCTCATTTGACATCTTTGCTTTCAAATGCCATAAAAGCCTGAATAAAGAGGTTGCACGGGCATTTAAACCCCAACGTCTTTTTTTGTTGCAGTTAGTGGCATTCTTTATAAGTCCCGAGAGAGGTTGAGACACGCTCAGGTCGCCTGATTTCCATTAAACTGGCGCCGAAAATAGCACATCCATAGGGGAAGAACGATGCATCGCCAGTCTTTGCTGGGTTTGATGTTATTGCTGGGCGTCAGTAGCGCCCAAGCCATTACTATTAGCAGTTTCTCGCCCCAAGGGGCAACATCGGATTTGCGGGATGTCAAAGTCACCTTTGCCAGTCCCGCTGTTCACTTTGGGGATTCGCAGTTGCCTGCACCGGTGCAGGTGGAATGTGATGATCCCAAGGCAATCGGGCAGGGACGTTGGCTGGATTCCCGCCGCTGGATTTACGAATTTGACGAGCGTCCCGGACCCGGTTTGAGTTGTACTGCCCTTGTGTCCAAAAGCTTTCGCAGCATTAATAATGAAGCGATTAGCGGACCGGCTCAATATCGTTTTAATTCTGGTGGCGCTATTTTGGAAACCAGCCGCCCGTACTACAACATTATTAATGAAGACCAAGTCTTTCTATTTAACTTCAATGCGCCTGTTAATACCGCCTCTTTAATCAAGAACGGCTATTGCCGGGTAGAGGGTATTGGCGAGCGTATTGGACTGAAAGCCATTGAAGGCGCCGAGCGCGACGCTATAGTCCGTTCCGAGTTTTATGTGGACGAGATAGACGACCGTTACCAGGCCGTTCAATGTGCGCGTCCATTGCCCGCAGATGCCAGCGTGTCGGTGGTGCTGGAGCCGGGCATCATGACCCAGATCGAAGATCGTAAAGGCGTCCCTAATACCGATCGCTATACCTACGACTTCAATGTGCGTCCCGAGTTTACGGCTTCGCTCTCTTGCATGCGTGAACGTGCTGAAGCGCCTTGCACGCCAGTTGGCAGCTTCGGCGTTCAGTTCTCCGCTCCGGTGGCTTACGAGCACTTGCGACAGATCCGTTTGCAAGCGGGCAAGCAAGTCTGGGAGCCGATGTCTGATGGTAATGAGGCCTGGCAAGATCGCGGCCCCAGCCAAAGCGTGCGTTTCGAGGGGCCTTTCCCTGAAAATGCCAAGCTGACGGTCAAGATTCCGGACAATCTGACGGATGATGCCGGTCGCAGCCTGAAGAACCCGCAGGTTTTGGCTAACGGCATGAGCACCACGACGTACCCGCCGCTGGTGAAGTTTGCGGTTGAGCCTTTCGGGATTGTGGAGCGTTTCGGTCATGCTGATCGCGACGGCTCGGACGACTCCGATCCGCCCGCCATTGGTTTGAGCTTGCGTCATGTCGAGCCTAATCTGCAGACCGAGCAAATGCTGGTGTCGGCGGGTCAGGTAGGCACGATGGCTGTGACGGACGACAAAGAAGTCCTGGCCTGGTATGCCCGTTTGCGTCAGCTGAATTATTCCTGGATGGTAAGTGCCGAGCATCTGCGCAACATCATGGATAAGAATTTCCATATTACCGCTCCGGTTGACCAGTACGGCCAACTGGACTTGCGTGGCCAGCCTCTGTTGATAGGCAAAGAGGTCAAAAAGCTGGATCTACCGGGCATGGATCAAAAAGACGAGCGTCCTTTTGAACTGATCGGTGTTCCTCTGAAAGACCCTGGCTTTCATGTGCTGGAAGTCGCTTCCCCACGTCTGGGTGCGTCCTTGCTGGCATCGGCTGGCACCATGTACGTGCGCAGCTCCGTCCTGGTGACCAACCTGGGTGTGCATATCAAAAAAGGCGGTGACGATTTGCTGGTCTGGGTCACCACCTTGGATGATGCCCAAGTGGTGCCGGGTGCCAAGATTCGTGTCATGAACTGCCGTGGTGATGAGCTTGTGGTTGGCGAAACGGATAAGGATGGGATGTTCCATCATCCTCAGTCCGTTGCGAGTTCCGATTACTGCAATGACACAGGCCTGTCTGGTCTGTTTGTGACCGCTCGCATCGACAAAGACAATCCGATGGCTCGCGGCAAAGATGAATTCAGCTTTGCCTTGAGCGAGTGGAATTCGGGTATTGAGCCATGGCGCTTTAATGTGCCTTACAGCTGGGGTGGCAATGATGAGCCCGTGGCCCACACCGTGATGGATCGCAGTTTGTTCCGTGCGGGTGAAGTGGCGCACATGAAGCACTACGTGCGTGAACGCGTGCGTGCAGGCTTTAAAGCCCCCGGCCGTTATCCCGACACCATGATCATCGAGCACGATGGTAGCGGCAAGCGGATCGAACTGCCCCTGAAATGGCAGAAAACAGCCGGTGGCAGCGTGTTTGCCCTGAACGATTGGAAGATCCCCAAGGACGCCGAGCTGGGTGTGTATCGCCTGCGGACCGAAGGTGATAATCAATACTTCAACTTTGGTGAGTTCCGCGTTGAAGAGTTCAAATTGCCCGTCTTGGGTGGCAGCATCAAATTGGGTGATGGCCAGGATCGTCCTTATCTGGTGAAACCCAAAGAAATGCAGGCGGATTTGCAATTGCACTATCTGTCGGGCGGTCCTGCTGACTTCCTGCCCGTGCAGTTGTCGGCGGTGGTTCGTAAGCAGTCGCCTTCGTTCAGTGCCTATGACGACTACAGCTTTGCACCTCCCGAGAAAGTCGAGCAGTCCGATGCTTCGGAATCGCGAGTGTTCTTGAACAAACAGCGTTTCCAGCTAGATGCCCAAGGTGGTTTGCGTGCCAAGCTGGACAGTCTGCCTGTGGTGGACCAGCCATCCGAGTTCTTGGTGGAAGCCACCTTTGCCGATCCGAATGGCGAAATTCAAACCCTGACGCAAACGGTGGCCGTGTGGCCTGCGGATGTAGTGGCAGGCTTGCGTGCCGGTAGCTGGTTGGCAGCAGGTTCGTCCACCACGCTCTCGGCGATTGCCTTGAGCCCAGACGGTAAACCACTGAAAAACGTGCCTGTGCGTATTGAAGCGGCCAATGTGCAACGCTTCTCGATCCGCAAGCGCATGGTGGGTGGCTTCTACAGCTACGACAACCAAGAGCAGCGCGAAGACCTGGGCACGATTTGCGAAGGTCGCAGCGATGATCAAGGCCTGGTGCAATGTGATGTGCAACTGGAGAAGGGTGGTCAGGTGGAGTTGCGTGCCATTGCACGTGATGGTGAAGGCCGTGAGTCGGTTTCTGCCAGCAGCGTCTGGGTCAGTGGCTCGGGCTATCTGTGGTTCGGTGGTCAGAATGATGACCGTATCGACGTGATTCCGGCGAAAAAGACCTGGGCTCCTGGCGAAAAAGCCGAGTTCCAGGTGCGTATGCCGTTCCGTGAAGCCACGGCCCTGGTAGCCGTGGAACGTGAGGGTGTCTTGCAGGCTCACGTGGTTCAGCTTGAAGGCGACAGCCCGAACATCAGCGTGGAGATCAAGCCTGAGTGGGGCCCGAACGTCTATGTGTCCGTGCTGGTGCTGCGTGGCCGCTTGCGCGAAGTCCCTTGGTACTCCTTCTTTAGCTGGGGCTGGAGTCAGCCTTTGAACTGGTACAAGGCCTACTCGGAAGGCGGCGGTGAGTTTGTAGCACCGACAACAACCGTGGACTTGTCCAAGCCTAGCTACCGTTTTGGCCTAGCCGGCATTGAAGTCAGCAGCCAGCAAGACGCGCTGGATGTGAAGGTGACAACGGACCGCAGCCAGTACGCGATTCGTGAGCAGGCCAAAGTAGAAATTCAGGTTCTCAAATCCGATGGCACACCGGCTGCGGGTGCGTCTGTGGCCTTGGCCGCGGTGGATCAGGCCTTGCTGGAACTGAGCCCGAACAATAGTTGGAACTTGCTCAACGCCATGCGTGCTTTGCGCGGCTACAACGTGCAGACCGCCACCGCGCAGTCTGAAATCGTGGGTCGTCGTCACTATGGTCGCAAGGCCGTAGCGGCTGGTGGTGGCGGTGGCAAGAGCCCCACCCGCGAGCTGTTGGATACCTTGTTGTTGTGGAAGGGCAATGTGGAGCTGGATGCACAAGGTCGCGCTACCGTGACCGTGCCGCTGAAAGACTCCCTGACCCAATACCGCATCATGGCCGTGGCCGATTTGGCGGGCGACCGTTTTGGTAGTGGCTCGGCCCAGATCGTCACCACGCAAGATCTGCAAATCATTTCCGGTTTGCCTGCGATTGCTCGTGAAGGCGATGGTTACCAGGCTCAGGTGACGCTGCGTAATAGCAGCCCACGTGCTATGACCGTGAAGGTGACGGCGCAGTACCGTGGTACCGGTTTGCCGACGGCCACTTTGCCAGAGCAAACCCTTGAACTGGCATCGGGTTCAGCCAAAGTTGTGTCCTGGCCCATGACGGTACCTTTGTCCAGTGCTTCGGCCGATTCGCACCAGATGGAATGGACGGTTGATGCGCAGGAAGTTCAGCAGTCCGGTGCCACAGGCAAAGCGGCGAAAGACAGCCTGGCGATCAAGCAGGAAGTCTTTACCGCGACCCCGATTACCGTTCAGCAGGGAACATTGGTGTCGGTGGGGATCGATCAGCCGCTGAACATGTCGGTGCAAGCACCAGCCGGTGCCTTGAAGAACGAAAAAGGCGTGGTTCAAGGCGGACTGCAGATGCTGTTCCGCTCCTCCTTAGGTGGCGGTATGGAAGGGGTGCGTGCCTGGTTTGAACGCTATCCCTACACCTGCTTTGAACAGCAAGCCTCACGTTTCATGGGCTTGCGTTCCGAGCAGGCCTGGGCTGGCTTGATGCAGCGTATGCCGTCTTATATGGACCAGAACGGCTTGCTGCGTTACTTCCCCAGCAACTACGGCTGGGGCAGCCGTGTGTTGACCAGCTATATCCTGGATATCAGCTACCTTGCCGAATCTATTGGCTTGAACTTCCCCATCCCGGACGGCTTTCGCAATGAGATGTTGCAAGGTCTGGAAAACGTGGTGAATGGCCGCATACCCAATATGCAGACGGTGTCTCGTCAGGAACGGGATCTTGAGGTGATTCGTGCGACCGCCGTCTTGGCCAAGTACGACCGTGCTCGCGTCAATATGCTGGACTCGGTGGAACTGAATCTGCAAAGCTGGCCGACAGAAATTTTGCTGGCCTGGGTGGATCTGACCCAGCGTTTGCCTGGCATCAAGAAAGCCGAGCAGACACGTAAAGAAGCCATGGGTCTGATTCAGGCGCGTCTGGTCAGCCGTGGTACCCGTCTGGTTTTTGGTGAGGACTCACTCAATGGCAGCCCTTGGGCCATGACCAGCCGTGTGACCAACCAGGCTCGCTTGATGTTCCTGGCCAATGAGATGCCTGACTGGAAAGAGGATATGCCTCGTCTGGCGCAAGGTCTGTTGGCCGAGCAGCAACGTGGTGCCTGGCGCATGACCACGGAAAATCTTTTGGGTAGCTTGGCGATTGAACTGTTCAGCCGCCATCACGAGCAGGCCCCTAGCGGTCAGTCCATGGTGATTCTGGGTTCGGAAAGTGCTCAAGTGGTGGACTGGGACATGCTGGCACCTGATGGTCAGGGTGTGCGTTCTTCCAAGATTGACGTGCCTTGGCGCGGCGATCAGGCCGATAACCTGAGCGTTGAGCAACTGGGCGAGGGCAAGGCCTGGATCGAAGTGCGTTCCTTGGCGGCAGTGCCTGTGACCAAGCCGATTTCTGCTGGCTTGAGTATGGAGCGTCAGATTGAAGCGGTAGAGCAGGCCAAGCCAGGCGTATGGAGTCGTGGTGACATCATGCGCGTGAAGATCAAGGTCAAGGCTCAAGGTCAGGCCAGCTGGGTGGTCGTATCTGATCCGGTTCCTGCTGGTGCTACCATCTTGGGCAGCGGCCTGGGTCGAGACTCGGCCATGGCTACTGCCGGTGAAGAGCAATCGGGTCAATGGCCCAGCTTCGTGGAACGTCGTTTTGATGGCTACCGTGCCTACTACGAGCGCTTTGAAGAAGGCACAACCGAAGTTAGCTACACGGTGCGTTTGAATACAGTGGGTCAGTTTGTGTTGCCAGCCAGTCGCGCTGAAGCACTGTACGAGCCGGATGTATTTGCAGTCTGGCCTAACAAGCAAGTTCTGGAAGTTGTGGATGCACCCGCTCATTAAAGCAGGACCGCTGGTGTTGGGACTGGCCCTGTGGGCCAGTCCTGGGCAGGCCATGCCCAGTTATGAGGACGTTCGTCAGGCGCACCGATCTTCCGACGTTCAGGTCCTGGATCGCCAGGACCAGCTTGTCCAGCGTGTGCGCCTGGACTTCGCTCAACGGCGTGGCGATTGGGTCGCGCTGGAGCACATTTCCCCGGCCTTGCAAATGGCGGTCTTGATGTCTGAAGACCGTCGTTTTGAATCCCATGGTGGAGTGGACTGGCTATCAGTTGGCTCTGCCGCCTGGGACGGTTTGTTCGCCGGGCGTCGCCGGGGAGCTTCCACCATTACCATGCAATTGGCCGGTCTGATGGATCAAGACTTGGTCGGTGGGCGTGGTGGGCGCTCGGCCTGGCAAAAGCTGGACCAAGTGGTTGCCGCCCAATCACTGGAAGATAGCTGGACCAAACCGCAAATTCTGGAAGCCTATCTGAATCAGGTGGCTTTCCGGGGCGAGCTGGTTGGGGTGGACGCGATGGCGCGCACCCTGTTTCAAAAACAGGCTGCCGCGCTGGATGCGCGTGAGTCCGCGATTGCCGCAGTCTTGTTGCGCGGCCCCAATGCCTCGGCCTTGACCGTCGAGCGTCGAGCCTGTTTGACCCTGCAGGAAATGGGACGTGCTCAACAATGTCGAGAATTAAGTAACGTGGTGCCGGTGGCTTTGCGGCGGGCCGGCCAGCCTCCTTTGGGGCAGGCGCAATTGGCGCCGCATTTCGCCCGCTGGGTGCTGGAACAAAACCCTCAAATTCAAGCTGGTGAGCGGGTGCGCAGCACCTTGGATACCCGCCTGCAAACGCAGGTGCAGGCCAGTATTCGGCGGCACTTGCTGGATCTGCGTACCGCGCGGGTTCAGGATGCGGCAGTGGTCGTGCTGGATAATCACGGCGGTCAGGTGCTGGCCTATGTGGGTTCCAGCGGAGACCTGTCCGAGGCCGCCGAGGTAGACCATGCTCGCTCCTTGCGTCAGGCGGGTTCAACGCTCAAACCTTTTCTTTATGAACTGGCCATTGAAAAACGCTTGCTGACGGCGGCTTCCCTGCTGCAGGACTCACCGCTGAATCTGGCGACTGGCAATGGTCTGTATATCCCGCAAAACTACGATAAACAGTTTGTGGGTTGGGTCAGTGCGCGCAATGCCTTGGCCTCGTCTTTGAATATTCCTGCTGTGCGCGTTTTAACCTTGCTTGGGCCGACCACCTTGGTGGACAGGCTGCGCGAGCTGGGCTTGAGTCTGCGCCAGGACGGCGATTTTTATGGTTTCAGTCTGGCACTGGGCAGTGCCGATGTCACCTTGCTGGAGTTGACCAATGCCTACCGAGCCTTGGCCAATCTGGGGCAGACGCAAGCAGTGCAAACACGGATGGATCAGCAGGTGGCGGCGTTTCACCCTGTGATGGACGCAGGGGCCAGCTGGATTGTGGGCGATATGTTGTCGGATCGTCAGGCTCGTGTGTTGACTTTTGGTTTGGACAGCGCGTTGAGCACACCCTTTTGGAGTGCAGTCAAAACAGGAACCAGCAAAGACATGCGTGACAACTGGGCCCTGGGCTGGACAGAGCATTACACGGTCGGCGTATGGGTTGGAAATAGTGCAGGCCAAAGTATGCAGGACGTCTCGGGCGTGAGCGGGGCGGCTCCGATTTGGCATGAAGTCATTAAGGTGCTGAATCAGCGTCGTCCTGGCCGTCAGAGTGCCATGCCGGCCCAGGTTCAGGTTCGTCAAATTGAATTTGTGCCCGCTTTGGAACCCGGCCGCGAAGAGTTCTTTCTGGATGGCACACAAACCGAACGTGTGGAGCTAAGTGATGGAAACCTGGCCTATGCCGGACCAGCACGTATTCATGAACCCGTGAACGGCACTATTTTAGCTCTGGATCCGGATATTCCACCGCAAAATCAGCAGTTGCGTTTGTTGGCGCAGGGGCAGCTTACCGAACCACTGGTGTGGTGGGTGCAGGGAGTAGAAGCAGGGAAGGGGGCGCAGTTGCGTATTCCATTGGTGCCCGGCACGCTGCGCATTGAATTGAAAACAGAACAAGGTCGCTTAATGGATCAGGTCAGCATACAAATTAGAGGTGCGCAAATAGCAAGCTTTAACAAAGATTAACCGCTTGCACTTTTACATGACTGATACACTGCTATCCTTATTGATTCTTCGTAAAGAGAGGGAGGATTTCACTATGATGACTTTACGCACACTCGCTCGAATTTTGGCTCCTGTTGGCCTGCTTGCATTGGCCGCTTGTCAAACTGTTCAGGAAAAACCGAGTGATAAAACGGGCACGTCTAGCGCTGCCACACAAACTACTCCCTCCACGCCTGCAACGGGTGCGCAACAAGCCGTTGCCCAGCCAGGTGCCGAGCAGCAAGCCGCTCCGGTACAGATCTTTCTGGCCGACACCCAGGAGCAAGCCGGCTGGGCTCGCGTAGATGTGCAGCCCAATGGTGTTTTGTTTGTTAATCCGCGTGCCGTGGTGGTGCGTGAAGATCTGGTTGGTGTGCAAGCCGGTACCAACGACAGCAAAGAAGGTTTGTTGGCTTTGGACCTGACTCCTGAAGCGGCTCAGCGCCTGCTGCAAGTCACCACGCAGTTCCCTAAAAAGCGTCTGGCTTTGGTTGTGGGTGACACCATGTTGGCGGCCCCCGCTTACGGTTCGCCCGTTAAAGATGGCCGTTTGATTTTCATGGTGGGTACGGAAGCTAATGCCTTGGCTGCCGCCCGTGCGATTGCCGGTCCAGAAGCCACACAGACCAGTGGCAAGAAGTAAGCCCTGCTCCTGCTGGCTTGTTTGATGTTGTCCTGGTTCTGGGTTCACCCTTGCCCGGCTTTTTGAAAAATGCGGAGGGCGCAAGCCCGCCGCTCTTGTTAATAACAGGAAAGTCGGTATGGTGACCCCGCCAGGCAGCCTTGCTTTTTACATCCTTTCTTTTCGCGTTCTAATCGGCTTGCATGGAGCCGCTCTGTTGTTCGTCATGTTGATGGGCACAGGGGCCATCGGATCAGTTTTCGTTCCTGCCTTCTTGCGCCTGCCCCTGTTCGTCTTTCTGATGGGACTGGTCTCGGCCTTTCTGGCCTTGTGCTGGAGTCATTGGACTTTGGCGTGGCACAGCTCCAAAGTCGGGCGGCGCTGGGCCTGGATACCCGGTTTCTGTTCAGCGTTCTTTCTGGCCTTGAGTCTGGCACTTTTTGTAGTGGGCGTATGGGGCACGTTGGGCTTGGCGGACTTTGCGTATCAGCACAGCGAATGGCTGACTTCGGGCTCTCAAGATTCCGAGGGATTTTCTTTCCCGAATAACGATCAGGCTGTGCCTTACACCACGCCGTATCGGCAACATCCTTAACGCCCATTAGCAGTCTGTGCCTCGCCGTACGGTAGGTTTATGCGTGCGGCTTTTTTGTAGCTGGCGGGCGCTATGCGCAGTGTGACGTTGTATTTTCTGCAATAGCCCGCATTCTCTCTCGCTTTTTTATCGGCCATGGTCTTAAAATATGCGCATTGCGTATATTTAATAAGCGAGAGCTGATATGGCCGTCTCCCAACAAGTTTTTTTGCGTGATGCAATGCGTCGCCTGAACCTGACTCGTGACGTTTTTGCGGCACGTATTGGAGTGAAACGCCGGGCACTGGATACCTGGCTCTTGCCAGAAGGCTCCTTGGAGTCGCGTGCCATGCCTGAAGTGGTGCAGCGTTTCGTCACGGAAATCGTGGAAAACGAGGCTTTGTTGAGTAAGTATGCGCAAAGCGCACAGTCCGGCCCATTGCGTGACCGTATTGCGACGGGCGGCAAGCATCAGCTCCTGTCCGTAGACCAGTTCACCCGTGAAACCGTGGAAGAGCTGTGCAGTCTGGCCGATATCATGCAGCCTATTGCGCGCCGACAAAAAGTGTCGCGCGTACTGGAAGGCGCTGTGTTGGGTAACCTGTTTTTTGAAGCTTCCACCCGGACTCGCGTCAGCTTCGGTTCGGCCTTCTGCCGCCTGGGTGGTTCGGTCTGTGACACCACCGGCTTTACCTTCTCTTCCATGGCCAAAGGCGAGTCCATTTACGACACCAGCCGCGTGATGAGTGGCTATGTAGATGCCATGGTGATTCGTCACCCCGAGCAGGGCTCTGTCGCGGAGTTTGCACGCGCCACCAATATTCCTGTGGTGAATGGTGGTGACGGTGCGGGTGAGCACCCCAGTCAGGCGTTGTTGGATCTCTACACCATCAGTACTGAATTCTCTCGTCTGGGCAAGTTGCTGGATGGCGCACACATCGCCCTGGTGGGTGATCTGAAATACGGCCGTACTGTGCACTCCTTGATCAAGCTGCTGGGCATGTACCGTGGCCTGAAATTTACACTGATTGCGCCTCCCGGCCTGGAAATGCCCGAGCACATTGTGGAGCAAGTCGCCAAGCAAGGTAAGCATGTCATCGAGCAAACCACTTCCTTGGAAAAAGGCCTGCCCGGTGTGGATGTGATTTACGCCACGCGTGTACAAAAAGAGCGTTTTGAAGAAGGGCAGGACGGCAGTTTCACAGCAGACTTCCAAGTCAACAAAGCGATTATTGACCGCTGTTGCGGCCCCGATGTGATTGTGATGCATCCGCTGCCACGCGATAGCCGTGAAGGTGCTCATGATCTAAGCGTGGATTTGAACCATGATCCTCGTCTGGCTATCTTCCGTCAGGCTGATAACGGGATTCCGGTGCGGATGGCTATCTTCGCTGTACTGCTGGGTGTGGAAACGCTGGTGCAGCATTCCATGCGCGATGTGACTTGGGATCCACCGTCGCACGTTGGCCCTGAAGATGCGGTCTTTCACGGCATGTATTAATCCGGATACGCCTTAGCATTGAGTGCATCTCAGCATTAAAAAACCGGGGCTCTGATCCAGAGCCCCGGTTTTTTGTCTTTCATGAAAGCGCTTTTCAAGTCTGTGATGTGTGCAGGCTTGAAGCTGCACTCCAAACTGAAAGATTGCCCTGCTAAGAGAAAAAATTCAGTCCGGCAGACCTACTTTTATTTAGATGTAGGCATGGCAAATTCTGCGCCTTTACTAATGCTTTCCGGCCAACGCTGCATGATAGATTTCTGACGTGTGTAGAAGCGCACGCCTTCTTCGCCGTAGGCATGCATATCGCCAAACAAGCTCTTTTTCCAGCCACCAAAACCGTGCCAGGCCATAGGCACAGGAATCGGCACGTTAATACCAACCATGCCGACATGGATACGGCGGCCAAATTCGCGGGCCACGTTACCGTCGCTGGTAAAGCAAGCGACGCCGTTGCCGAACTGATGCTTGTTGATCAGCTCAATGGCACTGGCCAGATCAGGTACGCGTACG
The DNA here is from genome assembly GCA_052109075.1 of Alcaligenes sp. GTDB lineage: Bacteria > Pseudomonadota > Gammaproteobacteria > Burkholderiales > Burkholderiaceae_B > Alcaligenes. Next base: position 24,046 of record JBQEAN010000017.1, read on the forward strand.
CAGCACAGTACCGGGCCGAAAATCTCGTCTTGGTACACGCTCATATCGGGAGTGACGTGGTCGAACAGTGTGCCACCCATCCAGAAACCGTCCTTGCAACCTTCGCCCGCCTTGGTGCCATCAAAGTTGCGGCCATCTACCAGCAGCGTGGCACCTTCTTGTACCCCTTTGTCGATGCAGCCGCTGATGCGGTCCCGCGCCTGGGGTGTGACGATAGGGCCCATTTCTGCAGCGGCATTGGTACCATTCAAGATCTTCAGGGAGCGGGTGCGCTCTTGCAAAGCAGGCAAGATACGATCAGCCGAATCGCCCACCAATACAGCCACTGAAATCGCCATGCAACGCTCGCCAGCGGAGCCGTAAGCGGCACCGATCAAAGCGTCGACGGTCAGGTCCAGATCGGCATCGGGCATGACCACCAAGTGGTTCTTGGCACCGCCCAACGCTTGTACGCGTTTGCCGCCGGTTGCGCCCATTTCGTAAATACGATTGGCAATCGGGGTGGAGCCTACAAAGGAAACCGCCTGAATGTCGGGGTGGTTCACCAAGGCTTCAACCGCATCTTTGTCGCCTTGAACCACGTTGAATACGCCGTCAGGCAGCCCGGCTTGTTTCAGCAACTCGGCCATGTACAGGCTGGGGCTGGGGTCAATCGGGCTGGGCTTAAGGACAAAAGTATTGCCGGCTGCAATAGCAACCGGGAACATCCACATGGGCACCATGACGGGGAAGTTGAAAGGCGTAATGCCCGCCACGACACCCAAAGGCTGACGCAGGGTCCAGTTGTCGATATTGGTGCTGACTTGCTCGGTGTAATCGCCTTTGAGCAGCTGGGGAATGCCGCAAGCAAACTCAACAATCTCAATACCGCGCGTCACTTCACCCAGGGCATCTGACAGAACCTTGCCGTGCTCGGCCGTAATCATAGCTGCCAGCTTTTCCTTGTTCTCGTTGAGCAAGGCTAAAAAATTGAACAGGACGCGGGCACGGCGCAGCGGCGGGGTATCGGCCCATGCGGGGAAAGCGGCCTGGGCGCTGGCGACAGCGGCATCAATATCTTGCTGGTTACCCAGTTTGACCTTGGCGCTGACCTGGCCTGTGGCGGGGTTATACACCGGCTGGGTGCGTGTACCGGTGCCAGCCTGCTGGCCACCTCCGATGTAGTGAGCGATGTCGGCGGTGTTTGACTCTGTCATGGTGATGCTCCTGCTGGAATGAATTAAAACAAGGGCGGCAGCCCGATCAGGCTGGACTACCGCCAGAGTACCAAGTACTCAGTGAGAGACGGCCGCAATACCCACCGCGGTCTCAGCCCGGACCTGCTGGGCATCAAACCCGGCGCGGTCTTGGCTGGCCCGGCGGCTGCGGTCCAGTTTCGAAACAAGATAAATCGTGATAAATGCCAAAGGCATGGAAATCAAAGTTGGGAAGTCATAAGGGAAGATGGCCTCGGAAAAGCCCAGAATGCGCACCCACACGGCGGGCGAGAGAATGACCAGCCCAAGGGCAACCAGCAGACCGGCCATGCCACCGAAGATAACGCCACGGGTGGTGACATCACGGCAGTACATGGACATCAGCAACACAGGGAAGTTGGCCGATGCCGCAATACTGAAGGCCAAGGCCACCAGGAAAGCAACGTTCTGGTCACGGAACAGCAAGCCCAGGAAAATGGCCACAAAACCAATGCCGATGGAAGCCAGACGGTTGACGCGCATCGCCTGGGAAGGGGTGACATCGTCGCGACGAATGACTTTAGCGTACAGGTCATGAGCCACGGCGGAGGCACCGGCCAGCGTCAGGCCGCTGACCACGGCCAGAATCGTGGCAAAGGACACGGCAGCCAGCAATCCAAACAAGAGGTTGCCGCCTAAAGCCGTTGCCAGATGCATGATGGGCATATTGGAACCACCCAACACCATGCCGCCGACTTTGCCATCCACGTAAAACTCGGGGAACTTGGGCAGAATCGCCATGGCGCTCAGACCCAAAAAGCAGATCACCACAAAGAATATGCCCATCAAACCCGTTGCCACGAAGACCGATTTACGGGCAGCGCGTGCATCAGGTACTGTGAAAAAACGCATCATGATGTGAGGCAGACCCGCAATCCCAAACACCAGGGACACAGCCAAAGACAGACCCGAGAAGGGATCGGCCATCAGCTTCCAGGGACCTTTCATGGCTTCGCCCGCCTGATGGTGCTCGGCAGCGGCGCTGACCAGGGCTGAAAAGTCGAAGTTGAAGTAATACAGGGCCAGGCCAGCCATCAAAAAGCCGTTACCCATCATCAAAATGGCCTTGATGATCTGTACCCAGGTTGTAGCGACCATACCGCCCACCACCACGTACACCATCATAAGCAAGCCCACAGCGACCACGGCATAGGTGTAGTCGATGCCAAACAGCAGTTGCACCAACTGACCTGCGCCCACCATTTGTACGATCAGGTAGAACAGGACCACCGTCAACGAACTGATAGCGGTAAAAATGCGCGTGCTGCGTTCGTCCAGTCGGTAAGAGACGATATCGCTCAAGGTGTAGCGGCCCAGATTGCGCAAGCGCTCGGCTATCAGGAACATGATGATCGGCCAGCCCATAAAGGCGCAAACTGCATATAGCAGCGAGTCAAAGCCATTAGTAAAGGCCAGGGATGAAATGCCCAGCAAGGTCGCTGCAGACATATAGTCACCCACAATGGCCAGGCCATTTTGAGTGCCGGTAATGCCACCGCCTGCGGTGTAAAAGTCCGAGCTGGAACGAGTGCGCGATGAGGCCCAGTAGGTGATGCCCAAGGTAACCAGGACAAAGGCCGCAAAGATCAGAATGGCTTGTGTATTCATGCGCTCACCTTTGCCAGTACTCGCTCGCACAGCGGGTCAAAGCGAGTGTTGGCGACATGGATATAGACACCCGTTAATAGCCAGGACACAAAAATCAGTCCTATTCCGTACACCATGCCTGTATTGACAGCTCCTCCACTGCCCAGGTCATGGGTCAAAACGCTGGGCCAGAAAATAGCCGTCACGATAAACAGGCCAGTCAGCCCCAGGCAGATACCGGCGCAGGCAAATGCCAGACGCCGACGCTGCGACTTGAGTTGTTCATATTCCTGTAGTCCGGACAAGGCCCGGCTTAACTCTTGTTGCGACAGCATGGTTTTGTCTCCGTATTGTTGTGATTGCTGCCCATGTCCGCCTGGCCGATATTATTTGGTCGGCTTCACTTTATGAGCTTTTTTATTAACGAACTCGCCCAAGCGGTCCTGCACATCCCGCCCGGTTTGTACTACGGCTGCCATCAAGCCCTCGGCGAAAAGACCGTCTGTGGCAGACATATCGGCAATGCGGCTGATCGAGCTGACGATGGCATAGTTCGACAAAAGGGCATTGCCTGCAATGCGCTGGGCCAATTCCAGGCTCAACTCATAGGCTGTTTTGGGGTTGGCCTCGTTGTTGCACACGTAGTGCGCCAGCCCCAGTCGTTCTCCCTCCACGGCGTCCAGCACCCGGCCGGTCAGCATCAGTTCAATCATGCGGTTGGGGGAGATGATTTTGGCGGTACGCACTGTCGCGCCACCACCGGTAAAGATGCCGCGGGTGCCTTCAGGCAGAGCAAAGAACGTGCCGCTGTCCGCCACGCGAATATGAGCAGCACTGGCCAGCTCCAGACCTCCACCGACGACCGCACCTTGCAGGCAGGCGATGACGGGGATGCCGCCGTGTTCGATCTTGTCAAAAGCGCGGTGCCAGCTTTGGCAGACGCGCAGAAAGTCGACGGCGCCGCGTTCTTTGTCATGGTGTTCTTTCAGGTCCAGGCCCGCGCAAAAGTGGTCGCCTTCTGCCTTCATCAGAATGACCCGGATGTGCTCGGGAATATTGGAGAAGTACGCATCAATTTCAGCAATGGCATCTTCATCCAGTGCGTTGCGCTTGTGCGCCTTGTTCAGCGTGACAATTCCGATATTGTCCAACTCGGTGGTGAGCAGGAAAGGGGCGGCCATACAGACTCCTTGTGTTACGTAAAGATGAGGGCAGCAGTGAAAATCAGCTGAGATCTGTTTGATCCGTCAGCATTTTGCGCAGTGCCATTTTTTGAATTTTGCCAGTGGCCGTCATGGGCATCTGGTCGATGAAAATAACTTTGTCGGGGACGGACCAGCGGGTGACGCGGTCCTGATAGCGCTCCAGCATATGGGCCTCGTCCAGATCGGCCCCCTCGCGTGGAACGACAAACAACACAGGGCGCTCGCCCCATTTGTCGTCAGCCTGGGCAATGCAGGCGGCCAGTTCCACTAAAGGTTCTTCCATGGCGATGTTCTCGATTTCGATCGAGGAGATCCATTCACCGCCGGATTTGATGACATCCTTGCTGCGGTCGGTAATGTAGACGTAGCCATCCGCGTCGATGGAGCCCACATCGCCGGTGCGAAACCAGCCGTTTTCGCTGGCCAGGTCGGGCTTGCCGTAATAGCGGTCCATAATCCAGTTGCCCTGAATCAGCAGGTGGCCGCTGCTCTTACCGTCGCGCGGCAAGGTATTGCCTTCGTCATCTATGATTTTCAAGCGGGCACCGAACAGGGCACGCCCTTGCGAGGCCAATACATGCTGTTTCTGCGCTTCGGGCAGGGTGGTATGTTTGGGCAGCAACTGGCAGACCGTGCCCAGGGGCGAGGTCTCCGTCATGCCCCAGGCGTGACGCACGGAAATGCCGTAGGACGCCCAGGCGGCAATCATATTGGGTGGGCACGCCGAACCGCCAATCAGAATACGGCCTAAGGTACTGAATGACTGGCTCTTGGCTTTGGCGTAATCCAGCACGGTTTTCCAGATGGTGGGCACACCCGCGGACAAGGTGACGCCGGCACGCTCACACAGGGAGTAGATGCGGTCGCCTTGTAGATTGGCGCCCGGCAACACAATCTTGGCGCCGGACATCAGGCTTGAATAAGGCAGGCCCCAGGCGTTGACGTGGAACATGGGGACCAAAGGCATGACCGCATCGGAGCTGGCAATGCATAGCGCATTGGGATGGGCCGAGGCGTAGGCATGCAAGAGGGTGGAGCGGTGCGAGTATAGGGCGCCTTTGGGCTCGCCCGTGGTGCCGGAGGTATAGCACAGTCCGCTAGCCGTGTTTTCGTCGAAGACAGGCCATTCAAAACCGGTGGTGTCATTGCCCAGCCAGTGTTCATATTCGTCGGCCAAGGGGCCTTGGGCTTGGCTGCCCATACGCACCCAGTGTTTGACGGTGGGGCACTGGTCTTGCAGATAGATCACCAGTTCATTGAAATGCTCGTCGTAGAACATCACCGTGTCTTGCGCGTCATTAATGATGAAGGCAATTTGTTCGCGTGTCAGGCGGGGGTTGACGGTGTGGCACACCAGACCTATGCCCGAGGTGGCGTAGTAAATTTCCAGATGACGATAGGTGTTCCATGCCAAAGTCGCCACGCGCTCGCCGGTTTGCAACTTATGCTGTTGCAGTCCCAGGGCTAGATCCTGAACCCGGTGGGCAAATTCAAGATAGCTGTAGCGATGAAGATCGCCATTATTCAAAGCGGTAACAATTTCCTGCTCAGGGTTATTCTCTACGGAATAGGAGAGAATGGAACTGATGAGCAAGGGCATATGCATCATATTTCCAGTGCCTAACATGGTGATGTCTCCTTGTATTATGCTTGTCAGCATAGGATGGTTTAGCACTTGGCCCAATACCCAATACTGACGTCGAATATGCAAAAAGTGACAATCTTTGAGGAGCGTAGAAAATGAGTGCCTCATCTGGCACCTTGCCGGTTCCTGTCGATGCGGCCCACACCGCCACCGTGGCGCTGGATCTGGTGCAGGATTGGTTTCAGAGTCTGCGCACCAGCTATTCAGAAGAGGTGCTGGATCACTGCCTGAAGCAAGCGGGAATCGTGAAGGACTTTATTGATCGCCCGGGTGCTCGCTTAACGCGCGATCAACTGGTCCGCCTCTATCAGGAAAGCGCCAAGGCAACAGGGGATGAAATGATGGGCTTTTGGACTCGGCCTATCCGCTCCGGAGCCTTGAAATACATCGTGCGTACAGTACGAGATGCACCTTCCATTAATGTGGCTTTGTATCGTTTCACCCAGTTCTGGAATCTGCTGCTGGATGATTTCAGCCTGAACATCATTCGTACCGATAGGGAGTTAGGTATCGAGTTGGTGCCGCGTTCCCCCGCTGCTTATGTGCATCGTTTCGGGCATGCCTTGATGCTGAAACTCACGCACGGCATCGTGTCCTGGCTGATGGGGCGCGAGGTGCCTGTGCAGCAGGTGGCTTTCGCTTTTCCTCGACCGGCTTTTGCTTCCGACTATTCCGTCTTGTTTCCGGCCTCAGTCAGCTTTGATGCCCCGTATTCGCATATTTTGTTCGGGGTGGAGTTGGGACAAGTGCGGCCGCAACGTACCCAGGTGGAAGCGCGCGCTTTTTTGGAACGAGCGCCGCGCGACTGGATTTTTACCTCCTATCACGAGCACGCTTTACGCTTGAAAGTACGGGAAATCTTGCACACAGACCTGGGCTATACCTTGCAGGACGTGTCGGGAAAACTGCATATGTCGGCGCGCACCTTGATACGCAGGCTGCAAGAAGAGGGCCTGTCTTTTCAAAGTATTAAGGACGAGCTGCGCCGGGATTTGGCGATTTTTAAATTACTGCGCAAGGATATGTCGCTGGCTGAAATTGCGTATGCGCTGAAATTCAGTTCGCCAGCGACATTTCACCGGGCTTTCCGTCATTGGACAGGAATGACGCCCGGTGTGTATCGCGCCGCCCAGCAGGAACTGGCCTGATGGGCGTTTAAGACCCAGTTCAGGTCTTACTTGCGTTCACCGCCCAGTACTTCAACCAGATCACTGATCATCTTGGCCAGTTCTGCGGTCATCAAGGTCATGTCGGCATCAAAGATGTCGTCGTCGTTGACCGCCGATACATCCTGCTTCTCAGTCAGGATATCCAGGGGGGCAACGCGTTTGACGTCCAGGGCATCGGTCAGCACAAAGCTGATGCGGTCAGCCCAAGTCAAGGCCAGGCGGGTGCATTGCTTGCCAGCTTCGACGTGCTTACGCACTTCGTCGATATCTGCGCTTTGCTTCACATAACGCACAGCGGCACCACTGTCACCGGTAGAGCGCAGTTCGGTGTCCTGGTCCACGGTGAAGTTGGCCAGCTCTTCCTGATCAACCAGCCAAGAAGTCATGGCGGCGCCCGGAGACTGCTCGGTGTACAAGGGCAGAACGGGGAAGGGCTCCACGCTTTTAGCCAACAGGCCCAAGACCTCATCGCTCTTGGCGGTGGCCGCTGCGTCAATGGCCAGCCAGTGGTTGCGGGTATCCAGCCACACGCGAGTATCGCGCGATATGGCAAAAGCACGTGGCATCAGGTCAACGATGACCTGTTCCTTGATTTCCTTCATTTGCTTGCGGCCGGGTTTGTAGCCTTGCTGCTCTTCGATATCACGCGCCTTCTCACGGGCGACCTGATTGATCACCGTGGTGGGCAGCAGCTTCTTTTCGGCGCGCAGCGCGATCAGATATTGACCATTAACTTCATGAACCAGGGCGTTGTTCTCGCGTGGACTAACCCAGCCCAAGCTTAGCGGTTCCTGGCTGGAACCAGGTGTAAAGCTGTGTTTGGCAAGAGCTTCTTCCAGCTCATCGGCGGAACATACCCAATCAGGGGAGAGGCGATAGATGCGTAGATTCTTAAACCACATGGATACGAAGATAAAAAAACAAAGAAAAGGGTCGGGTTTGGGGCCCGAGGCAATGTTCGATTGTACGCGCAGATCTTCCCGTGTCGTCCCGCCATTTACGGACCCTTGCATTTACGCGGTCGTCCTGTGGCGATGTCATATGAAGGCAGGCCGGACACAGATCGTCACTACCGATTGATATCGTTGTGGCGGGTTTCACGTACAAAAGGTGCTCCAATTGCGACAGTAATCAGGCAGATCAGGATGGGATACCACAAGCCATCATAGATATTGCCTGTAGTTGCAATCATGGCAAAGGACAGGGTGGGCAAAAAGCCCCCGAACCAGCCATTGCCTATGTGATAGGGCAGGCTCATGGAGGTGTAGCGGATCCGAATCGGGAACATTTCCACCAACATGGCGGCAATGGGGCCGTAAACAGCAGTCACCAGCGCGACCAAATAGGTTAGCAAAACCACCAGCATGACTTTATTGATCCGGGCCGGATCGGCTCTGTCCGGATAGCCATGCTGACGCATGCTCTCGGTCAGTTCGTTTTTCAGCTCTTGTGAGTGGTGTGCAAACTCGGCCCGGTTCAGGTTCCCGCCTTCAAAGCCATCAATAATGTGGTCACCAATACGTACCTGGGCCACCTGACCGGGGGAGCCTTTTAGATTGCTGTAGCTGACCGCGTGACTGGCCATATAGGACTTCACAATGTCACACGAGCTGGTAAAGGCATGGCTGCCTACCGGGTTGAATTGGAAAGAGCAACTGGCCGGGTCGGTAATGACGGTGACGGGGGCGTTACGCTGGGCCTGGACCAAAGCGGGGTTGGCAAAATAAGCCAAGCCCTGGAATGCAGGGTAGTAGGTCAGGGCTGCCAGTAAGCAGCCTGTCAGGATGATTGGCTTGCGCCCAATCTGATCCGACAGCCAGCCGAAAAAGATGAACAGCGGCGTGGCCAGGAGCAGGGAGATCACCATCAGGGTCTGGGCCAGCGTGGCATGTAAACCCAGCATTTGGGTGATGAAGAAGAGCGCGTAGAACTGGCCTGTGTACCACACGACCCCTTGTCCCGCTGTGAGCCCGAAAAGCGCCAGCAAGACAATGCGCAGATTGGCCCAACGTCCAAAAGACTCGGTAATGGGCGAGGTGGACAAGGTGCCCTCTTCCTTAATCTGTTGGAAGGCGGGGGATTCTTCCAGATTCATCCGTATCCACACGGAAATGGCCAGCAGCAGGACGGAGATCAGAAAGGGAATGCGCCAGCCCCAGTCTACGAAGGCTTCTTCGCCCACCAGGCTGCGTATGCCCATGATGACCAACAAAGACAAGAGCAAGCCCACGGAGGCGGTGGTTTGAATCCAACTGGTGTAAAAACCGCGTCGGTGTTGGGGCGCGTATTCAGCCACATAGGTGGCGGCGCCTCCATACTCCCCCCCCATTGCCAGGCCTTGCAGCAGGCGTAACACAATCAACATGATGGGGGCGGCAATACCAATGGCTTCATAACTGGGCAGTACGCCAACTAAAAAGGTGGATAGGCCCATTAGCAAGATGGTGATCAGGAAGGTGTATTTGCGTCCGATACGGTCGCCAATGCGGCCAAAGAGCAAGGCGCCAAAAGGCCGTATGGCAAAACCAGCAGCAAAGGCCAGCAGGGCGAAGATAAAACCGGCGGTTGGGTTGACCGCTGAAAAAAAGTGTCGGGCCAGGATGGCAGCCATGGAGCCGTACAGGTAGAAGTCGTACCACTCGAACATGGTCCCAAGAGCAGAGGCAAAAATAACCTTGCGGCCTTGGGCACCAAGCGTGCCTTTGGCGTGGGGAGGGTCGGCGCTGGTGTATGTCGGGGGCATCCGCTCAGGCTCTCCAAGGCAAAGAAAGTGGGAAACTGACCCGCAGGCGCAGGCCGCTTTCCTGGCCCGAGCTTAGCGGCATAAAGTCGATGGAGGCACCGTGAATATCGGCAATCTCTCGCACAATGGCCAAGCCCAGGCCGCTGCCGTCGGCCTGATTGCCGATAATGCGATAAAAGCGGTCAAAAATGCGTGCCCGATGTTCGGGAGGAATGCCGGGGCCGTTATCTTCAATTTCCAGCCAGCCCTTGCCTAGGCTTTGGCCCGTACGCAGGGTGATCCAGCCGCCGGCAGGCGTGTAGATCAGGGCATTGTCCAGCAGATTATTGATCAGCTCATCAAGCAGCACCGGATCAGCTTGCAAGAGAATGGCCTTGGCATTGTTTTCCAGGCCAAGGTCCAGGCCCAGTTTCAAGGCATCTGGGACGCGCTGGGTCACGTACAACTCAGTTAAGGTGTTTAGATCCAGCGTTTGCCGGGTGGGGGCATAAAGCGCATCGCTGCTTTCAGCGCGAGCCAGGGCCAGCATCTGAGTAACGAGCCGGGTGGCACGGTCAGTGCCGCGTACCAGTTGCAACAGGCTGGATTCCGTCTGTTGGGGGTCGCGTTCGCGTAGGGCAAGTTCGGCCTGGGTGCGTATCCCGGCCAGCGGCGTTTTTAATTGATGGGCTGCATTGGCCACGAACTGGCGTTGGGTGGCTGAAAACTGGGCCTGCTGCGCCAGCAGTCCATTCATGGCATCGATCAGGGGCACAATCTCGGCAGGGGCCTGCTCATGATCAACCGGGGACAGATCGCCAGGCGCACGGGCACGCAAACGGGCCTGTAGTAGGTTCAGCGGCTCCAGTCCGTGTGTCAGCCCCAAGCCCGCCAGCATGGCTGCCAGCGGAACCAGAATGAATTGTGGTGTCAGCATCCCGATCAGAATTTCTTTGTGTAGCACTGCCCTATGCTCATTGGTTTCGGCCACCACCGCAAGGAAGAGCGTGTCGTTTTTATCCTTGCCACCCCAAACATAGGCCAGTCGCAGGCTTTGATCATCCAGGATGACATCTCGGTAACGCAGTACGTCGGTGTCATAGCCCCAGCTATCGGGCACCGGCAAGCTGGCATTGCCTGCGATGGGTTCGCCATTGGCATTGCGAATTTGCCACAGCGTGGGTGTGGGGCTGTTCTGACGCAAAATAGTCTGGGCGCCGTGCGATAAACGAATCGGCTGACTCAGGTCCTGATGGCTGATTTCCACGCGCAACAAATCCAGGTGATCACGCAAGGTGCGGTCATACGGGGAGTTGGCAATGTGCTGAGCAATGAAATAGGTAATGACAATACCGATCGTCCACAGCAAAAACAAGGGCCCGAAAATCCAGATCATGATCTTGTGGATCAGCGGGCGTGGCGCGACGCGCTTGCCTTTGGCAGGTGCTGTGGATGGCTTTGGAGAGGGTGGAGGTGAAGCGTGCTGCATGGACGATCCCTTAGGCTGGAGCGTCTTCTCGCAGTTTCTCTGGTTCCAGGCAATACCCCAAACCGCGGACGGTCAGAATGCGCACTCCGCTAGGCTCCAGCTTTTTGCGCAGGCGGTGGATGTAGACTTCGATGGCGTTAGGGGTGACTTCTTCACCCCATTCACAGAGCAGGTCTACAAACTGGTTTTTGCTGATCATGCGACCACTGCGCGACAAAAAAATCTCCAGCAAGCTGGTTTCGCGGGCCGACAATTCTAAGGGCTGGTTATCGATATACGCCATGCGACCTTTCAGGTCGAAGCTAAGCCGTTTGTGATGCAGCAAGGCGCTGCTGGTGCCGGTGCTACGACGCGTCAGTGCGCGTACTCGGGCTTCCAGCTCGGTCAGGGCAAAAGGTTTGGACATATAGTCGTCCGCACCCAGATCCAGCCCGCGCACGCGCTGCTCCACCGTGTCGCTGGCGGTCAGAATCAGAACGGGCAGGGTGTCCTGGCGTTGCCGTATGGACTGCAGCACCGATAGGCCGGGTTTTTTGGGCAGATCCAGATCCAGGATCAGAAGATCAAAGCTTTGCAGTTGCAGGGCCGAGTCGGCGCTATCGCCGTCGTGCACGACATCGACCGCATAGCCTTCGTAGCGTAAGGAACGAGAAAGTCCATCCGCGAGAATACTGTCATCTTCAGCTATGAGTATGCGCATGACCTTACACAAACAAATGATTTAACGGCTGTTTAGTATTGTTGCATAAGGCTGTAAGGCCGGTCAGTAGGGGATAACGATGGCGGCTAGTTAATATATTTGAATATCTGTGTATATATACAGTATAATTTGATGCAATAATTAGGTTTGATTTTTAATTGCCGTGCCCGTCCGTTGGGGCGCCATTCCACAGTCAAGGATTTTTCATGGACGATAAAAATAGCAAAGCAGTGGCCTCGGAACGTTCCAAAGCGCTGGCCGCCGCTCTGACGCAAATCGAAAAGCAGTTCGGCAAGGGCTCGATCATGCGTTATGGCGATAACAACGTCGAGCATGACATCCAGGTGGTCTCCACGGGTTCTTTGGGGCTGGACGTCGCGTTGGGCGTTGGTGGTTTGCCACGTGGTCGCGTCATCGAAGTCTACGGCCCGGAGTCCTCGGGTAAAACCACGCTGACGCTGCAAGTCATTGCAGAGATGCAAAAGCTCAAAGGTACTTGTGCCTTTATTGACGCCGAACACGCGCTGGATGTGCAATATGCTCAAAAACTAGGCGTTAACCTGAGTGACCTGCTGATCTCTCAACCTGATACGGGTGAACAAGCCTTAGAAATTACCGAAGCTTTGGTACGTTCCGGCTCGGTAGACCTGATCGTGATTGACTCGGTAGCGGCTTTGACCCCCAAAGCGGAAATCGAAGGCGATATGGGCGATTCCCTGCCCGGTCTGCAAGCCCGTTTGATGAGCCAGGCCTTGCGTAAATTGACGGCCACCATCAAGCGCGCCAATTGCATGGTTATCTTCATTAACCAGATTCGTATGAAGATTGGGGTCATGTTCGGCAACCCGGAAACCACCACCGGTGGTAACGCACTGAAGTTTTATTCGTCTGTGCGTCTGGATATCCGCCGTATTGGTTCTATTAAGCGTGGCGACGAAATGGTCGGTAATGAAACCCGCGTCAAAGTGGTCAAGAACAAGGTTGCGCCTCCTTTCAAGCAAACCGAGTTCGACATCATGTATGGCAGCGGTATTTCGCGCGAAGGCGAAATTATTGATCTGGGTGTGCAGACGGCTGTGGTGGACAAAGCCGGTGCTTGGTACAGCTATGATGGCAACCGCATCGGTCAAGGTAAAGACAATGTGCGCGAATACCTGAAAGAGCGCCCCGAGTTAGCACGCGAGATCGAGAACAAGGTTCGTGAAAAACTGGGCGTGGCTTTGATGAGCGCTGCAGTCAGCCGTTCTGCTAAAGCAGTTGCTCCTGCTGCTCCTGCTACCGCTGCCCCCTCTGCACCCGAGGGAGAGGCCTGATTTTCCCCCCAGAGTTCGATGATGAACCCTTTGAGACGGACCCGGACGAAATTCGGGAACGTAAACAAGCTCAAAGGGAACGTATTGCTGCCTTGTCTGCCCAGCCCAAAAGGGCGGGCAGCAGCGTAGATGGCTCAAACGATTCCCCGGCCCCTGAAAAGAAAGCGGCATCCAAGCGGCCGGGTTTATCGCTTAAAGCCAGAGCGTTAAACTTCTTGTCACGGCGCGAGTATTCCCGCTTGGAATTGGGGCGTCGCTTGGCGGCTCATGCGGAAAGTGCGGAAGAGGTGGAAGCCCTGCTTGATGCCTTAGTTGAACAAAAGTGGCTATCCAACGAGCGTTTTGCGAATAGTGTTGTTAATCGCCGTGCGTCACGAGTCGGCACGCGGGTCATTTTGCAAGAGCTGCGTCAGCATGGTGTAGATGTACACCAAACAGAAATAATTAAAGAAGAATTAATGGCAACCGAGCTTGAACGTGCCAAGCAAGTGTGGTGCAAAAAGTTCAGTGCTCCACCTGACGACGCTCGTAGTTACGCCAAACAATATCGTTTTATGGCCAGCCGAGGCTTTTCGGGCCGCATCCTGCAACAAATCCTAGGTGATTGGGAGGAAGACCCTGCTTGAACAGCTAAGTTTAACGACAGTGTTCAATCTTGTTGGGGCTTCCTTAACGATACACCTTGCTTGTCGCAGTTAAAAAAGCGGATGTGCCCAAGCTGGGGCCCGCCCACCTGTTTCTCACCTTTATCTATAGAGCGCCCGCGTCAGCCAACCATGCTGTCACCCTATTGATCAGGGCTGCGCAGCCACAATCCCTTGCAGGCTCTTGAAGCAGGTTTCGCGCGCTTGTGTCAAAAAGGCTTGCACATAATCCGCTTGCAGATCTTCACTGCGTACCGTCGCGTAGAGCGTGCGCCAGATGCCTTGTTCCCCCAGACGACACGTACGGATGGAGCCTGGGTTCAGAAACTCGGTTAAGGCCCAATTGGGCAGGGCGGCGACACCGCGCTGGCTGGCGACTAACTGCACGATCATGGCAGTCAGCTCCGCCTGTCGAATGGCCGAGGGTTCTGCATCGGCTGGAATCAGGAATTGCGTAAAGATATCCAGGCGGTTGTGCTCCACCGGATAGGTAATTAAGACCTGATCCGTCAGCTGAAAAGGCTCTACATAGCGGTATTGCGATAAGGGGTGCTGGCTGGCAACAGCCAGGACCAGCTCATAGCGAAACAAAGGCTCGTAATGCACGGCCGGATTGTCTTGCGGGTCGGAGGTAATCACTATATCCAGATCGCCTCGCATCAAGGCAGGCAAAGGAGCAAAAGAAAAAGCAGCACTCAGATCCAGTGCGACATCGGGCCATTGCTGTCTGAAAGCGTCCAGAGCTGGCATCAGCCATTGAAAACAGGAATGGCAGTCAATGGCTACGTGCAAGCGGCCGGTACGTCCGGCGGCTAGTCGTTGCAGGTCGCGCTCGGTGGCGCGTAGCCTCGGCAAGATGTCGTCTGCCAACACCAGGATGCGCAAGGCGGCAGTCGTCAGGCGGGCAGGGCGAGTGCGGCGATTGAGCAATTGCACTTGCAGCCGCACTTCCAGATCGCGTAATTGATGCGATAAAGCCGATTGTGTGACATGCAATCGTTCGGCGGCTTCTTGCAGGCTGCCACTATCACGAATAGCGCTCAGGGTCTCTAAATGTCGAATTTCAAGCATGTTGAAGAAAGCTCATGATTAGCATCGTGTATTTGATTTTTTTTCAAGCAAGTATACAAGCACAATAGGTTTCACACGCCTGGCGGGACGGTCCAATAATTGTTCATGGAATTATCATGATTATTATTCATGGAATGAGATTTCTTCGTATGGGTGCGCAGCGCGAATTGAAGCGCTCTTTGGAAGCGTAGTGGGCGGGGCAAGCGCACCAGGTGGAATTATTGGAAAACGGGCAAGTCTTTGCGTGCCCATCACTGGGGTCTGCAGAGCAAGGCACTCTTATTTAGTCACCCTGATAAAAACGTCCGCCCATCAGGCGGTCGTTTTTTATGCCGATTTGCTACCGATCTGGGGCGATGCCCCGCCAATCCTGGGTTTGGCCGGCTTTAGAGGCGTGGACGGATTATGTAAGGGGCTGATACGGAACATACGAGGTGCGTTATACTTGATCGGTTTCAATCCTGCCGCTTCGTTCATATCAATGCCTTTGCCCCCGCCGTCCATTGCCCGTGAGCCACTGCATACCCGTACCATCACGGTACAGTCGTTTGCACGGGAAGATGGCCTCTGGGATCTGGAAGCCTCGCTGCTGGATGTGAAGTCCTACGATTTCCCCATACGCAATGGCCAGACCCATAAGGCAGGGGACCCCGTTCACCTGATGCACCTGCGTATCACGATTGATAGCAGCTTTGCCATTGTGGATGCCTTGGCGGTCTATGACGCGGCGCCGTACCAGGACAACTGTTCGTCCATCGCGGATGCCTACCAAAAACTGGTGGGGCTGAACCTGCTCAAGCAGTTTCGACAGGGCGTGAAAGAACGCTTTGGGCGTTCGGCTGGCTGTACGCACATGAGCGAGTTGGCACAAGTATTGCCAACGGCCGCGGTACAGACCATGGCGGGCCGGCGACGCAGCAGTGGTGAGTCAGAAATCTATCGCACCGATAAGCAGCCTTTCCATCTGGATGGCTGTCATGCCTTGCGTTTGAGCGGTCCCGTGGTTGAGGAGTTTTATCCCGTCTGGCATCGCCCCAAGGCCACAGAAGGGATGGATTAGTTTTTTGTTTTAGTCAGGTCTCGGGCTCAGGCCTTGGTTCCTGCCTTCTTTTTTTATTGTGTTTTTAGACTGACAGGTATCACATGAAAATTCACGAATATCAGGGCAAAGCACTGCTTAAGCAGTTTGGCGTTGCCGTGCCACGCGGAATTCCTGCCTTCTCCGTCGATGAAGCGGTTGCCGCTGCGCAGGAGCTGGGTGGCTCTGTGTGGGTAGTCAAAGCCCAGATTCACGCCGGTGGCCGTGGTAAGGGCGGTGGCGTCAAGCTGGCTCGCTCGATTGACGAAGTGCGTCAATTGGCCTCGGAAATCCTGGGCATGCAGTTGATCACGCACCAAACCGGTCCAGAAGGCCAGAAAGTAGGCCGTCTGCTGGTGGAAGAGGGTGCTGACATCCAGAAGGAATACTACGTCGGTATTGTTACCGACCGTGCTACCCAGCGCGTTGCCTTGATGGCTTCACGTGAAGGCGGTATGGAAATTGAAGAAGTGGCCGAGCGTAACCCCGACGCCATTTTGAAAGAATTCGTGGACCCCGCAGTTGGCCTGACCGACGAGCAAGCGTCCAAGCTGGCCCGTGGTATTGGCGTGCCTGATGCTTCGATCGCAAAAGCGGTTGGCGAGTTCCAGAAACTGTACAAGTGCTACACCGAAACTGACGCTGAACTGGCCGAGATCAATCCTCTGATCCTGACCGGCTCGGGCGATATCATCGCTTTGGACGCCAAGTTCAACTTCGATAGCAACGCCTTGTTCCGTCATCCTGATATCGTGGCTTTCCGCGACTTGGCTGAAGAAGACCCTGCTGAAGTTGAAGCCAGCAAATACGATCTGGCCTACATCCAGCTCGATGGCAACATCGGCTGCTTGGTGAACGGCGCTGGTCTGGCCATGGCAACCATGGACACCATCAAGTTGTTTGGCGGCGAACCCGCCAACTTCCTGGACGTGGGCGGTGGTGCTACGGCCGAGAAAGTAACTGAAGCTTTCAAAATCATGTTGGCCAACAAGGGCGTCAAAGCCATTCTGGTTAACATTTTTGGCGGCATCATGCGCTGCGACGTGATCGCCGAAGGCGTGATCGCTGCGTGCAAGGCCGTCAACCTGAACGTGCCTCTGGTCGTACGCATGAAGGGTACTAACGAAGAGCTGGGCAAGCAAATGCTGGCCGATTCCGGTCTGCCCATCATCAGTGCTGACACCATGGCCGAAGCGGCGACTGCTGTTGTCGCTGCCGCCAAGTAAGAAAAGGTTGAGGATTAGCAAATGTCGATTCTGATCAATAAAGACACTAAAGTCATCACGCAAGGGATCACCGGCAAGACCGGCCAATTCCACACTCGCATGTGCCGTGAATACGGTAACGGCATGGAAGCCTTTGTGGCTGGCGTGAACCCCAAGCGTGCTGGCGAAGACTTCGAAGGTATCCCTATTTTTGCCTCCGTGTCCGACGCCAAAGCTGAAACCGGTGCGACTGTGTCGGTTATTTACGTTCCGCCAGCAGGCGCTGCCGCTGCCATCTGGGAAGCTGTTGAAGCTGACCTGGACCTGGTTATCTGCATTACCGAAGGCATCCCTGTACGTGACATGCTGGAAGTGCGCAACCGCATGCGCGCCGAGAACCGCAAAACCTTGCTGTTGGGCCCGAACTGCCCCGGTCTGATCACTCCTGACGAGTTGAAGATCGGTATCATGCCCGGCCACATTCATCGCAAAGGCCGCATTGGTGTGGTCAGCCGCTCCGGCACGCTGACTTACGAAGCGGTTGCTCAAGTAACCGAACTGGGCCTGGGTCAATCCTCGGCTGTGGGTATCGGTGGCGACCCAATCAACGGCTTGAAGCATATCGATGTGCTGAAAATGTTCAACGACGATCCTGATACCGATGCCGTTATCATGATTGGCGAGATCGGCGGTCCAGACGAAGTCAACGCGGCTTTGTGGGCTAAAGACAATATGACCAAGCCTGTTGTTGGCTTTATCGCTGGTGTCACAGCGCCTCCCGGAAAACGCATGGGTCACGCTGGTGCGTTGATCTCCGGTGGTGCCGATACGGCAGATGCCAAGCTGGAAGTTATGGAAGCTTGCGGTATTCGTACCACTCGCAACCCGTCCGAAATGGGCAAATTGCTCAAATTGGCGCTGTAAAAAAGTTGTGACGGAACCCGCTTCGGCGGGTTCTTTGTCTGGCTGCCTGGCAGTCAGACTGGATGGGCCAGCCGGTTTCGCAAAGAAAAACACCACATCCCGGCGCATTCCTTCCCGAATCTGGCCTGCCTGACCATGCTGAAACGTATTACGTAAAAAATCCCCATGCTGCACAGGTTATCGCCTGTTTGCTGCCTAAAGGGGCGCTTTTGTCTTGGGACTGCCCAGTGCCAAAAAAGAGTGTCTGCCTGGGTAGGCAGATAAGTAATGTTTAGCAATACGGGAACGAAATGATTGAATTTCTCCAAACCCTGCATTGGGGTTCACTGTTTCAGATTGTATTAATTGATATTTTGCTCGGTGGCGATAACGCCGTCGTGATCGCGCTTGCCTGTCGCAATCTGCCCAAGCAGCAGCGCATGCAAGGCATTTTGTGGGGCACGGTCGGCGCGATTGTTCTGCGCGTGATCCTGATTTTCTTTGCCTTGACCCTGCTGGATCTGCCTTTCCTGAAAGTCGTGGGGGGCGTGCTGCTCTTGTGGATCGGCGTCAAGTTGTTGATGCCCGAAGATGATGAGCACGGCAATATTCAAGGCGGCGGCACTATCTGGGCGGCGGTCAAAACCATTATCATTGCCGACTTTGTGATGAGCCTGGATAACGTCATTGCCATTGCGGGTGCAGCGCAAAACGCCCATCTGGATCACCAATTGGGCTACGTGATCTTTGGTTTATTACTTAGTGTCCCCATTATTGTGTGGGGTAGTACCCTGGTTCTGAAGTTGATTGATCGCTTCCCGGTGGTCGTGACCTTGGGAGGGGCGTTGCTGGGTTGGATTGCCGGTGGCATGCTTGTCACTGACAAGATTGTGGAAAATCAATTCGGTGTCCAGCCCCAGCCTGTTAAACTCGGAATCGAGATTGTTTGTGCCTTATTAGTGGTGGCGCTGGGCAAATGGTTGGCGCATCGTAAAGGCTCTATCAAGGAAAATTAATTCTATGGCATTTTTTAAATCGTCCGACGCCAAAGGTCAGGAAAGCGGTTTGTCCCTGTTGCAAGGTTTAGGGCTGCTGGCCATTATCGGTATTGTTACCGCTGCCATCGTGCGCTACTTCGCGGCGTGATCGCTGTGGCTTCTACCCCTCAGGAATTGGTTATTGCCACTCGTGCCAGTCAACTGGCCTTGTGGCAAGCCAAGCATGTTCGCGACCGTCTGCAGCAACTGTATCCGCAGTGCAAAGTGTCCTTGCTGGAAATGACAACCCGTGGTGACCAGATTTTGGACCGTACGCTGTCCAAGGTCGGTGGTAAGGGTCTGTTCGTCAAAGAGCTGGAAACGGCCTTGCTGGATGGCCGAGCCCATCTGGCCGTGCATTCGTTGAAAGACGTGCCGGTGGTATTGCCCGAGTCTTTTGACCTACCCATCATTATGGAACGGGACGACCCGCGCGATGCTTTTGTTTCCAATACTTATCCCAATCTTGCGGCTTTACCGGCTGGTGCCATCGTAGGTACCTCCAGCTTGCGCCGTGAGTCCCAGGTTCGTGAGCGTTATCCGCATCTGGATATCCGTCCTTTGCGAGGTAATGTACAAACGCGTCTGTCCAAGCTGGATCGTGGCGATTACGACGCCATTATTCTGGCATCAGCGGGGTTACGCCGCCTGGAGCTGGCCGAGCGGATTCGGGATTACATCTCTATTGACGATAGCTTGCCCGCTGCCGGACAAGGTGCTCTGGGTATCGAAATTCTGAAAACCCGCAAGGATGTGGCGCAATGGCTGGCCCCTTTGGGCCATGATACTAGTCACGTCTGCGCCCTGGCCGAACGTGCTGTTTCGCGCGCTCTGGGTGGTTCTTGTCAAGTGCCCCTGGCCGCTTATGCCACCCTGGATGGCGAGCAACTGAATCTGAGTGGATTGGTGGCTGAACCTGATGGTTCTACCGTCTACCGTGCCCAGATCAGTGGTCCAGCCCATCAGGCCGAGGATTTGGGCCTGTCACTGGCAGAGGATCTGAAGCAACAAGGTGCCCAAGCGATCTTGGATCGCTTGCTGATGGAACAGCCTCAAGAAGGCCAATAAATCGGCATGAATCTGCCCAGTGTATTGCTGACCCGCCCAGCGGGACGGAACGAAACCCTGTCGGCCACTCTGGTCGCGCAGGGTTTTTCTTCTTTGGTTTTGCCTGCCTTGACGCTGGAGGCGCAGAGCGTAACGGAGGCCCAGTGGCAAGATCCGGGTAGTTTTGACCTGGTGCTGTTCGTGAGCAGCAGCGCGGTCAATTTTTACTTTGCTGCCTTGCAGGCACGCGCTCAAGCGTGGCCCAGTGGGGTTTTGTTAGCAGCGGTTGGCTTGGCCACCGCGACCTGTTTACGCGCCCAGAATGGCGTGTCTCATCAGGATGTGCTGCATCCTGACGGGGCTGATTCTTTGCAGGATTCGGAGGCGCTGTGGGCGGTACTCGAGCCGCGCTTGGGGAGTCTTAAACGTGTTTTGATTGTGCGCGGCCATAGTGGGCGCGAATGGTTGGGACAGCGTTTTGAAGACCACGGTGTTCAGGTCCAGCGCTTAGCCATCTATCAGCGTAGCGCCGCTTGCTGGACTCCCGAGCAGGGCCATCAGATTCGTGACAGCTTGCAGGCCGGACCCTTGGCCGTTTTGCTCAGTAGTTCTCAAAGTGCTGATGCCGTTTTTGCCAACGTGCAAAGGCTGGGTTTGATGGATGTTTGGGCGCGTTGTGCCTATGTGGTCATTCATCCGCGTATTCAGGAACATTTACAGTCCTTATTGCTGCAGGCTGGAATCGCAACGCCACCAATGGTAAAAAGGTGTACGCCAGACGATGATGACATTGTCGCTGCCTTGATGGCGGTGCTCTCGCGCGATTAGCCTCACACGGATTACAATCTTGCCATGAACGATAAAACAGAGAACGCATCCGCAAGCGAACCGGAGACTCCCATTTCCAGCCCAGCCAATACAGCGGCTCCTCGTCCGTATTCCGAACCCAAGGAAAGCCCCGCTGCGCCCCAAAAGCGCAAAAGTGGCGCGGGTCCGGCGTATGCACTGAGCGCATTGGTGGTGGTTCTGGCTGCAGGCGGTCTTTGGTATCAGAATTCAATTCTGGAAAAGCATAAAGCTGAACTGCAAGCTCAGTTGGCGACCAATGTCAGCAGCACCGAGCAGGCTCGCCAAACGGCGCAGCAAGCTTTGGCACTGGCGCAGCGTCAGTCCGACAAGCTGGCTCAGCTGGAAAAATCTTTTAACGATTCCACCGAACAGTTCCATGATCTGAGCCAGGCTTTTCAGACCATGACAGATAGCGGCTCGGAATTGGTTTTGTTGAACGATATTGATCATCTGGCCACCATTGCCCAGCAACAGCTGATGTTAGGTGGCAATGTGGCCAATGCCATTGTTTCTCTGGAAGCCGCTCAGGCGCAACTGGCCCGTGCCAATCGCGTGGGGCTGGCTTCTTTGCAGCAAACCTTGAATGGCGATCTGGATCGCCTGCGTGCTGCCTCTACGGTGGATGTAGCTTCTTTGTCGCGTCAGTTGGATACCTTGTCGCGTTACGTCTCGGAAGCACCTTTGCTGGTGCCTGACGATGTCGCTGGTGGGGCCAATACTGAAGCGTTGGATTTACAGACAGAAGCCACCCAGCCCGTCGAGCTGGCGGCGGATGCCCCGTGGTGGGAACGTAGCTGGAATACGGTCGAGCAGTGGAGTGGTTCCGCTTGGCGCTCTTTGAGCCACGATTTGGGGCAGTTTGTGTCCATTCGTCGTGTGGACGATGCCGCAGCCTTGCTGATGTCTCCCGATCAGGCCGCGCGCCTGCGTGAAAATCTGCGCTTGCGCATCATGGCTGCCCAATTGGCCATGATGATGAATCAGTCCGCTGTCTGGCAGACCGAGTTGACCGCTGTGGCCACGGCGCTGGAAAAACGCTTTGACACGCAATCGGCTCAAGTTCAGCAGGCTTTGCGTCTGACGCGTCAATTGCAGGACACCCGCATCGGTGCGCGTTTGCCCACCGTCAACAACACCTTGGCGGCAATTGAAAGCTTGCGTCAGGCCCAGGCTGGCCGCAATCAGGAAAATGCGGATGATGCCAGCTCGGCGCCAGGTGATACGGATCCCATTTTGTCTGATCCTCCGCAGTCTGCCGAGCCAGCCAATCAGGAGCCTGAGGCTCCCGCCACCGAACAGCCTGCGTCCGCTGATCCGGCTCCGTCTGAGGCCGATCAACCCGCTCAGGCGCAGGGGTAAGGTATGCGTACTTGGTTCTGGACTCTCATCTTATTTATTGCGGCCGTCGCCTTGGCGCTGGTCCTGCGTGAACACGCCGGTAATGTCTATCTGGTTACACCACATTATCTGGCCCGCGCTTCGCTGACCTATGTGGTTTTGTGCACCTTGGGGCTGTTCATTGTCCTGTACGTGCTGCTGCGCTTGCTGGCTTGGTTTGGCGATGGTCCGGAGCGTTTCCGGCTGTGGCGTGGCCGTCGTGCTCAGCGACGCGATCAAACCCTGCTGGAAACGGGCTGGATCAGCATCCTGGAAGGGCGCTACGAGCAAGCTGAAAAAGACATGATGAAGCTGATGAGCAAAACCCGCTCGCAGTCCAGCAAAGTCGTGGCTGGCTTGGCGGCGGCTCGTGCAGCGCATTATCAGGGACAGATTACTCAGCGTGACGAAGCCTTGGCTGCCGCTCGTGCTGCGGCTGGCGATGATGTGCGCTTGAAAGAAGCCAGTGCAGTCGCGTCTGCCGAACTGTACCTGGATCAAAACAGAACCGAAGAAGCCATTGAGCTGCTGCAGGGCCTGCAAGACGCCAGTTCGCGTCACCTGCATGCGACGCGTTTGCTGCTGCGTGCCTACCGCCAGCAGGGAAATGCCGAACGTGTCTATGAATTGACCCGTCTGCTGGTGCGCCGTAGTGGTATTGATCGCCAGGAAGCACTGAAGCATATCGAGTTTGCTGCTGCTGCTCGTTTGCGTGCCGGTGGCACCGAACAGTTCAAAGCCTTGTGGTCAGATCTGAAATCTGAAGAAAAACTCTTGCCCGGCGTAGCCTTGGAAGCAGCTTTGATCCAAGAGCGCGAAGGTAACTACGACGAAGCTGGCCGTATTCTGGAACCTGCAATTGCCGCCAGTTTTGATGGTCGCTTGCTGGAAGCCTACGCTCAATGCCCCCCCGACTTTGTGGGTCGCCGTCTGGCCAAAGCCGAGGAGTGGTTGCGTAGTCAGCCTAATAATCCGGTTTTGCTTTCTACCTTGGGCCATTTGTGCCTGACCAGTCAGCTGTGGGGGCAGGGCGAGCATTATCTGCTGCGTAGCCTGAAAATTCAGGGTGATCTGCGCAATCATGCTTTGCTGGGCAATTTATACGACAGCCTGGGCCGTCACGACGAAGCTGTGTCTTACTGGCGCAAAGCAGCGTCCCTGGCAGGGACTTTACCGGTACTAGCTATCAGCCGCGCCTTGCCAGCAGCGGATACGCGCCATGACCCCAGCCATACCGATGCTGACAGCCTCCCGTCTCAGGATGAGGATCTGCCGCGTTACACGTATGCGGCCAGTGCCGTGGCCGAGGACTTGCCTGATCATGGCCGTCCCTTGCCGGTCGTGGCTGAGCCTGTGCCGCCAGTGGCGACGCCCAGCCAGGACACACTCAGCTCCTCGTCGGATCTGGATGATTATTTCGATACGGCTCCCATCCCTGGGGTCGATCTCTCCCAAACTTCGGATCGTCCTCGACGCTCCAAGGATTAATTTTTTTCATTTTAAAGGTTTGCAAGAATGAGCCTAGACCGCGTACCCGCTGGCGACAAACTGCCCGACGAGTTCAATGTTGTTATTGAAATTCCCATGAACTCGGATCCAGTCAAATATGAAGTTGACGAAACCGGCGCGATTTTTGTTGATCGCTTCATGTTGACCGCGATGCATTACCCCTGCAATTACGGCTACGTTCCGCAAACCATTTCCGACGATGGCGACCCCGTTGACGTATTGGTGATCGCTCCTTTCCCCATTCAGATTGGTGCTGTTATTGCTTGTCGTGCCATCGGCGTTCTGCACATGGACGACGAAGGCGGTGGCGATGCCAAGCTGTTGGCCGTGCCTACTGACAAACTCTACCCCCTGTACCGCCACATCCAGTCGCCTGATGATCTGCAGCCTGAAGAGCTGCAGCGCATCAAGCACTTTTTCGAGCACTACAAAGACATCGAAAAAGGCAAATGGGTCAAGGTCAAGGGCTGGGACGGTGTTGAGGCTGCCAAGAAAGAACTGGTGGACGGTGCCAAGCGCTTTGCAGACGGCCAAGCAAAATGAGTACCGTCATCCCCGCGCCAGCGTTAGCGGCACTGAACGTGCAGGGCAGTGATCAGGTTTTTCCTGTCCGCCGCATTTATTGCGTCGGCCGCAACTACGTCGAGCATGCTCAGGAAATGGGTTTTACCGGACGCGAAGATCCTTTCTTCTTCTGCAAACCGGCTGATTCCATTTTGAATGTGCTGCCCGGCCAAATCTGCGACATGCCTTATCCTTCTCGCACCCAGGATCTGCATCACGAGATCGAACTCGTTGTGGCCTTGTCCCAGGGCGGGCGTGATCTGACGGTAGAGCAGGCTGCTGAATGTGTGTGGGGATACGCGGTAGGTCTGGATATGACTCGCCGGGATTTGCAGACGCAAGCTAAAAAAGCCGGTCGTCCCTGGGAAGTGGGCAAAGCCTTTGACCACTCCGCACCGACCGGTGCTTTGGTGCCGCGCAGCCTTATTGGTGAGCTGTCCCAAGGTGCCATCACCTTGGACGTCAACGGCGAGCGCCGTCAGACAGGCGACTTGAACCAGTTGATCTGGAGTGTGACTGAATCCATCGCTTATCTGTCTAGCTTGTTCGAATTGCAAGCTGGCGACATCATCTTCACGGGAACCCCGGCCGGTGTGGGTTCGGTGGAACGTGGTGACGTGATGCACGGTGCTATCGATGGTTTGGGCAGCATTGATGTACGTCTGGTCTGATCCGTACTGGTTTGAAGAAAAACCCACCTGATGGTGGGTTTTTTTTATGGCTTATGGTTTGTGTTAAGGGCATTTTTTAAATAGAAACGATCTAGTTCAGGACCGGGACAAGCCCGTCCCACTCGGTTTTTGCGAATATCCCGGCCCCTTGCTGCCGGGCAGACTGTGAGCTGACTTTTGGGAGACTCCAATGAGACAGTTCAGCAGTGGGCAGCGAGGCCAGGGGATGGTCGAGTATTTGATTATTGTGGCTTTGGTCGCTGTGGCGGCTATTGCCGTTTACCAGTCCTTCGGTCAGGTCATCCGTAACCAGACCGCCGCCATGGCTAAGGAGTTGGCGGGCGAGGATGGCTCTGAGCAAACCCAGCAAGCGCAGTCTGCTGCGTCTGCTGCAGCCGCTCAGGGCAGTGCCAAAAGCCTGAAGTCTTTTACGGGCAATGCGCAATGAAGCAGCCCGGTTATCCACAAGAGGGGGCGGCGCTGGCCTGGGGTCTGATGGCGCTGGCGCTCCTGTCTGTCGCCTGGGGCGGCTACTTTCATGTGAACCAGATTACCGAGCAACAAGGGCGCTTGTCCCTGGTGCTGGATGCGGCTGCCTATGGAGCAGCGACCGAACAGGCACGTACGCTGAATCTACTGGCGTATATCAATCGGGCGCAGCTGGGTCATCAATTGGCACTCGGTCATTTGCTGACTTTAGCCACGTGGGATCGGGCGGCGCAAACCCAGTCCGGGCAGGTTAGACGGGCTAATCCTCCTGCCCATCTGGTCGCCATGATGTTTGGTTCGGCGCATGGCTTGGCTTATACGCAGGCGCGTTCCGCTGGGGACAATCAGCAGGCCTTGGAGCAGGCGTTTCAGGCTCATCAACTTCTCGTCCACGAGGTGTTGGCCCAAGCTCAGCAGCAATTAGTGCAGGGATTGCCGCAGCGTCGACAAGCCATTATTCAGGCGACTCTGGCGGGCAGTTTGCCTGATTGGCCTGCCCAGGCCTTGAACTGGCAGCTCGAGCAGGATGATTGGCCTCGGTTTTTGGTGTTGCAGTCAGGGCAGCCGCAGTGGCAGCCTGGTCTGGAGCATTTGGTTTCCTTGTATGGTTTCCTGGCTCCCCGTGATTACGAGGCACGCTCCTACCCCGGCGTAGATCATCGCTGCCCCTTGTGGCGTCACCGCTTGCGCCGCTCTGGTCGCACCGAGTTTGATCGCTCCGGGCGCTGGCACTCAAACGATACGCAGTCCATGCATATGGTGCGATCCAATCGTTGGATAGGCTGCTACTTCCGTGAATATGCGATGGCCTGGGCGCTACAAACGCCTTCCCATGTGCAGGGTATAGAGGCGCCAAGCGATTTCTCAGGGCAGAGTTTTTGGAAATGGGCCATGGAGCAGGGCAATGGCTCCTTGTTGTCGGCCCAAGGCAATACCGTGGCGCAATCCTGGGCGCAGCGGGATGCCAGGCCTTGGAGTCAAAGACCGTGGGTCGATGGTTATGCTTTAGCTGACCACAGCCAGAGTGCAGGTCCGGATTTGGTTCTGAGCTTGCAGGCCCAAGGCCATTTATGGCAGACCGTTTATACCCGTGCAACAGCTCAATCTTATTTCTCTTTGCCACCGGGCAGTACTGACTCTGTGGTGGATGAACCCAGCCTGTTCCTGCCTTTTTGGCAGGCACGCTTGATGGTCTCCGGGGGCCGTGGATCATGAGCAAGCGACAAGAAGGCATGGCGCTTGTTGAGGCCTGTTTGCTAGGTGTGATACTGGGTTTAATGATGATGGCCGGGCGATGGTTGATGCAGCAGCAGTATCGCTTGCAGCAAATGCAGCAAAGCACGCACCTGGCCTTGTTCATTCATGATGCGCAAGGCAAGCCGGTTTCGGTGTTAAACAATCTTGTTCAAGATGGGGGGGCCAGCCGTTTTGTGGAGTCACCCATATCGACAACCCAGGCTTTGCAATGGGAGCTTCTGAGCCTGCGCAGTGGGACCTGGACAGTGCAGTCCCGTGTTCCTGTCCCCTGGCCGCGTTGGCTGATCTCTTTGTCTACCCCTACCCACTTGAAGCGTCAGTCCCTGTTGTGGGCGGCTGCGGGACAGTCCACCAGTGCCCAACAGACTCGTCAGCGATTGGAGAGCAGTGTGACTGCTTGGGGTGAGGCGGTGGCTGCAAGCAGGCCCGCTGCTAGAGACACGGTACGGCAAGTGGGGCCTATGGATGCCGCCTGGGGGCGAACTCAGGCCGATCTGGATTGGTTGAGCCGATGGCAGGATTTTGTGCCTGATCGTAGGCACAAGGGGGCACCATGAGACAGCTGCTTGCTTTGTTTTTACTGGCCTTGTTGATGCTTAGTCCCGTGCCGGCCCAAACGCTGACCTTGCCTGATTCCCTGAAGGACGCCCGGATGCAGTGGGGTCAAGCACAAATGACACAGACTGATTTTGGGCCGGTGTATAGCTGGGGTCTGAGGACAGACCTGGATGCGCAGACTTTGTCTTCCCGTTTAGAGCCTTTTTGTGGGACGCATTATGGCGCGCTCCGGTTGGCAGAGCAGTGGGTATTTTTGCGTGCTAAAGACGGCAAGAACTGTGTCTTGTGGTTGGAGGACGTACACGGCTCGACCTCCTTGGGCTTGTTAAGTGTTTCTGAGCAAAACCAGGCAATTCCCCCGTCTTTTCGATTTCCTGCTGCACCTATTGCCGGTCTCGTTTTGTGGCAACACGAACAGCCCGAGCAAGTGCAAAGCTGGCTCTTGCTTGCCGAGCCTGATTGGCAAACCGCTTTGCGTCAGAACGATTGGGGGGCTGAGGCTGGCGAGCGCTATTGGCGCAAAGGTCCTGCCGAACTGGATGTGATGGAACTGGAGCATGAGCAAAAGCGCTACTTGCTGTTGATCTGCCGTGCCTGTGAAAAGGAGGTCTCATGATTCGGGCGAAACTCTTGTGGCTATGTCGCCATCCCAGCGCGGGTGTCGGGCTGTTGGCGCTGCTCGCCGGTTTGTTGGCAGCGGGAACGAGCAGTCGTTATCTGGACCGCCAGGAAGAGGCGTTGCGGCAGGCGGCGCATCGTGTGCAGTTGGATCGGGTGGTGGCAGCCTCAAGCTTGGCGGTGGGCACCGTGCTACAAGCCGAGCACTTGGCGGCCCGTGCTTATCCGGCAGAGCTGGTGCCTAGTGATAGCTGGGACGCAGCGCAGTTCGAGAACCTGATTGGCCTGGTGTTAGACCAGCCACTGCGAGCAGGTGATCTGATTAGCAAGGCTCATGTGAAGGAAGCCAGCAGTCCCTTCTCGCAGCAGCTTTTAGCCGGTAGACGAGCATTGACGCTGCCAGTGGATGCGATCAGTTCCGTGTCAGGGCTGATTCGGCCGGGCGATTTAATTGATATTTATGTCAGTTTTGATGACAGGCAGCGTCGGGTAACAGCCCCTTTATTACAGTCGGTGCTGGTGTTGGCCACGGGGCAAAAATCAGGAGAGGGTGTAGCCACTACACGCTTGGATAAAGATGCCTACAGTACTTTGACGCTGGACGTAGGCCCGGATGATGCCTTGAAACTGCTTGCGGCCAGACAGCATGGGCGTATCAGTGCCTTGCTGCGTAATCCTGATGACCATACACCTCATCAAGCGGCGGTGCGTGGGGAACTGGCCGATATCCTGGGTTTGGGGCAGGGGATGACGCCCAGGCCGCCTGTGCAGGTTCTGTATGGGAATCGGCCCGGTGGGCAAATAAGTCAAGCGGCGCAGGAGCATTTGGGCTGGTTGGATATGCCCGACAGTTTTTCAGTGGGACAACAGCCATGAACAGGACTCGCTACAGGTTTCACCGAGTGGTTCGGAGCTTGTTGTCCGCTGCGCTGCTTGGACTGAGTATGCAAAGCCAAGCGCAAGGCTTGGCTTTGCAGGTCGGTGAGTTGATGGTTCTGCCGGATACACACGTGGAGCGTGTCGCCGTGGGGGATGGTGATATTGTCCATGCTGTTACGACCGAATCAGGGGAGCTGATTTTATTTGCGCGCAAATCAGGAAGTACGGTGGTGCAGGTCTGGTCCAGCTCCGGACAAAAGCAGTCCTATCAGGTTGAGGTGTCACCCGAAAATCACCGACAGACAGTCGCTGAGCTAAGGAGTTTGCTGGAGCGCATCCCTGAGCTACGAATTAGCGAACTGGGCGGGAAACTGGTGCTGGAGGGAGAGGGCCTGAGCGATCAGGATAAGCAAAGAATCCAGTCTTTGAGCCAGGAGCATCCTCAACTGCTGGACTTTACCCAGCAAGACGGCTGGGAGCCAATGGTGCTACTGGATGTGCAGGTCGTGGAAGTGCCGCGTAACAGCTTGCGGGAGCTAGGGGTACGTTGGGACGGGAGTTCCCAAGGCGGCTTGAGCATGGGCGGTGGCTGGGATGCAACAACACATCAGTTCCTGGAGCGCCCTGGGGAGGCAGTTTTGCCTTTAGCATTCCCTGCTCGGCAAGGGGCGGCCTTTTTTGGTGTTGGAGCCTTGATGTCGGCACGTGTGCAGGCTATGGCACAGGAGGGACATGCCGTGGTGCTGGCGCAGCCGCAACTATTGGCACGTAGCGGCTCGCAGGCTGAGTTTCTGGCCGGGGGCGAGCTGCCTTACACCACCACCGATGACAAGGGGAACAGCAAGACCAGTTTCAAGCCCTATGGTGTTTCGCTGCGTATCGTACCCAGAGTCGAGCGTGGAGGCTTAGTGCGCTCAAAGATTGAAGTGGAAGTGAGTTCAGTGGATGCCAGCATGTCTCAACCTGCGGGGCCATCTTTAAAAACGCGTCGGGCTTCAACCGAGTTTAATGTGCGTTCGGGACAGACATTGGTACTGGCCGGATTTATCTCGCGTGAAGAGTCTCGCCATGTCGACCGTTTGCCTGGTTTAGCCAGTTTGCCGGTGCTGGGGGCCTTGTTCCGCTCCGAGCGGTTTGCTCGTCAAGAAACAGAACTGGCTGTATTTGTGACGCCTACCTTGGTGGCCGCAGAACATCCTGATTTGCTGGCTCGCCAAGCCAATGCGGCACAGTGGCTGGATCAAACCTTTCCGGATGCCCCTCGCTTGAATACACCCTTGCGTCCTGCTCCCAAAGGATCAGCAGCGTGGCAGGGCAATCGTTCCCAATGGGTAGAGCCAGATAGCGAGGTGTTTCGTGTTGAGCCTTGAGCTTGAGTCAGAACTGGGGACGACGCGCCCCTGGACCGTGAATTTACCGGCTTTGATAGGGCGCGATCCTGCCTGTGATGTGGTCTTGCCGTCCTGGCGCATTGCGCGGCAGCATGCCAGTCTGTTGGAGCGAGCCGGAGCGGTGTATATCCAGGACCATGGCTCGCTGACGGGTGTGCACCTGAATGGTAAACGGGTCTATGACGATGGTCCTTTGCGTCAGGGAGATGTGCTGGGGTTCGGTGGTTTCAAGTTGCGGATTACTGGTTTTGAACAGCAAGTACCTAGGGAGACGGCACCACCGAATCAATTGAGCAGGCCTGACGCAGCGCAAGATGAGGCTTATGTTCTGGCCGAGCCGAATTTGTCCTTCCCGCGAAACAGTCAATTGCTGCCGGAACGGAGTGATGCACAGGCTTCCCAGAGCGACCTGTTCAGGCAAGAGCAGCAGCGCCTGCACCACGCTTTGCTCGGTGCTCTGGAGCTGGAACGCCGGGACTTGTCGCGGGTGACAGACGTGCAGTTACAGCAGGAGGCTTTTGATTGCTTGGGTCGCCTGATTCAGGAGCAATGCGCGGTGCCTGAGAAGGAGCGCGCCAGACTGCAAGCCAGTGTTTGTGCAGAGGCCGTGGGCTTGGGGCCTTTGGAGTCCTTGCTGGCGGATTCCTCAGTCTCGGAAATCATGGTCAATCGCTATGACCGGGTGTTTGTGGAACAGGCTGGACGACTCAAGGCCCATCCTTTGGAGTTCAGCAGCGAATCGGCCTTGCGGGCGATTATCGACCGCATCCTGGCTCCACTAGGCCGGCGGCTGGATATCAGTTCGCCAGCAGTGGATGGTCGATTGGCTGATGGCTCGCGTTTTCACGCTGTGCTCTCTCCCATCGCGGTCAAAGGGACTTGCGTGACTATACGCAAGTTCCCTAAACGCCGGTTGGGGCTAGAGGACTTGCTGCAAGCTGGCAGCCTGTCTCAGGAAATGGCGGATTTTCTACAACAGGCGGTGCGACGTCGTTGCAATATTCTGGTGTCGGGTGGTACGGGCACGGGCAAAACTACCTTGTTGAACGTGCTAAGCACCTGCATTGATGCAGGGGAGCGTCTTGTCACCTTAGAAGATGCCGCTGAGTTGCAACTGCAGCACAGTAATTGGGTGGCGCTGGAGTCACGGCCTGCTAATGCGGAAGGCCAAGGGCAGGTAGATATACGCAGCCTGTTACGACAGGCCTTGCGTATGCGGCCAGACCGGATTGTGGTGGGCGAGTGTCGAGGTGCCGAAGCTTTCGATATGTTGTCTGCCATGAATACCGGTCACGAAGGGTCCATGGGAACCCTACATGCCAACACGCCGCGTGATGCTTTGTCGCGTCTGGAAGGCATGGTTCTGATGGCAGGTCTGGATCTGCCCTTGCTGGTCGTGCGGGAGCATATTGCTCGTGCTTTGCACATTATTGTGCAACTGAGCCGTTTGTCCGATGGCAAACGTTTGGTTCAGGAGATTGTGGAAGTGACCGGCATTGAAGCGCAGCGTATTCAATTGCAGACTTTGTACAGCTATGGCCCGGAGTTTGGCTTTGCATCCAGTGGCTTGAGGTCTGAGTATGTTTCCCCAACAGAGGGGCAGCCATGAAGTTTCTAAGTATTTTGCTGACAGTCTTTGGCACTAGCGCTCTGGCGTATCTGTTGTTGCGCTTAGGACAAGGTCTGGTCATACGCTACAGACAGCAATTGCTTAGTCAATCCACGCAGAGCTTACAGTCGCATTTTGTGTTTGTGCGTAGTCAGTATCTTGCGCTGGGCGCGTGGGCTTTGTTGCCTCTTGTTTTTCTGGGGGCCTGGTGGCTGAGTCAGTCCGTCTGGCTGGCAGCGATAGTCGCGCTGCTAGCTGCCGTGACGCCTTTACTTGTCTTGCGCTGGGTGGGGCGGCGACGATTGGAATCGTTGCGTAGGCAATTACCGGACTTTGTACTGTCTTTAGCCTTGAGCCTACAAGCGGGCTTGGCTTTGCAAGCGGCTTTGCAGCAATTGTCTCAATCTTTGCCTGCACCTTTAGGACAAGAGCTGCGTTTGCTGTTGCGCCAGCAGCGTGTGGGTTTGAGCCTCAAGGACGCTTATCAGAACCTGTTAGAGCGAGTGCCGGTGTCAGAGCTGGGCATGTTGGTCAGTGCCTTGCAAATGGGGCAGAGCACGGGGGCTGGGCTAGGGGAGCGCCTGAAGATACTGGCGCAAACGATTCGGGCACGCTTGACCATTGAGGACAAGATTCTTGCCTTGACCGCTCAAGCACGTTTGCAGGCCCGGATTATGTTTTGTCTGCCAGGTTTTGTAGCGGGGGCTTTGTATCTTCTGGATGCGACCGCATTTGAGCAAGCCTGGTTCAAGCCCTTGGGCGTTTGGGTGGCGGGAGGGATAGGTGCGATGCTGATGGTGGGGTTGTGGTGGATGCACCTGATTTTGCGAGGAGAGGGGTGACTATGCTCGCACTGGTTTGGTCACTCACCGCCTTGAGTGCTGCCTTATTGTTGATTGCACTTCTCTGGGCTTGGCGGGGGCGCTATCTGCTCTTGTTGCAAGGGGGCAGCAGTTTGGGACAGGCCGCCTGGCAGGCTTGGGAAGCGCCGTTTTCCAAGGTGTTGAATCTGTGCCTGTCTTTACCTTTCGTACAGGAGTGGCCAGCACGCCTGTGGGGATCGTACGCAAATGACATACGGGTTTTTCTAAGTAAACGTGTGGCTTTGAGCGGTTTGCTGACTGGCGTGGCGGGTGCCTTCTTGTTAAGTCAGGGGGCTGCGCTGGTCGAGATTGTAGGTTTGTTGGCAGGGGGCCTCTTGATGAGCCTATTGCAGGCCATCTCGCGGGGCAGAGCGCTACAGCGTCAGCATCACTCGCGCTGCCGTCGGGACTTGCCGTTTTTTCTGGATTTATTGGTACTGGCGGTAGAGTCCGGCCAGGGTTTGCAGCAAGCCTGGGCTCTTGCTATGGAGGCCGTGCCGCAAGGGAGTTTGCTGATCAGCCTGAGCAAAGTGCAGGGGGAGGTCCGGGCAGGGCGGCGTTTGCCGCAAGCAATGCGTAATGTGGCTTTGACATTCAGGCAAGAGGAACTGGAAGAATTGGCTTTGTCTTTGGAGTTGGCGCAAGACACAGGCTTGTCGTTGGCCTTGCTGTTGCGATCTCAGGCGGAAAAACTGCGTAGTCATCTGCATTTGGAAGCCGAACAAAGAGCGCTCAAGCTGCCTGTGTATTTACTGGCACCCTTGGTAGTTTGTATTTTTCCCTGCACTTTTTTGGTCATTGCCATGAGCTTGCTGGGGCCTTGGCTGACGGGTGGAGGCTAGGAGAATGCCGATATTGACCAAACAGCCGTTGAAACAGCCCCTGTATTTGCTTGAGGCCAGCACCTTCTGGATGCGTTGGCGTGGCTGGAAGGCGTGTTCACAGGGAACAGACTTCGTGACTGCTGTGTGGCTACGACCTTGCCGGGCCATTCATATGTGGGGAATGCGGCAGGCCCTGGATATTTGTTTTCTGGATGGAAGCGATCAGCCCTTGATGTTTTGTCCGGCGTTCCCTATCGGGGGAATGCGTTGGTGCAGTCAAGCCAGATCGGTGCTGGAGGCTCCGGTCAGTTATTTGTCTGGACCGGAGCAGTTTGCCCCTTGGGCCGTCGCCCTGCGGCAATTACGTCAAACTGGGGGCGGGGTGTGGCTAGGCAGGGCTTAGTTCTGCTCCGTCTCGCCTGCTGGATCACCAAACACGCTGCGGTAGGCGGGATAAAAGCTGGCGTAAAGGATAGCGGCCATGGCCAGATTAATAGGGGTCAGGACCATCGTGGCGGTGCCAGGACTCAGGCCGGTACCCAGGAGCAGTTCGCCCAAGGTCTGGATACCAAAAAAGGCTGCTGCCCAGCACAGACCGTAGAGCAAGAACGCCGCCTTGTTGCGCCAGCAAGCGACCATGGAGAAGAACAGGGCTTGTTTGACGGGGATGGCGTGCCAGCCGACCAGGGCCGGAGCGTGCCAGAACAGTGCAGACAAACCCAGATACAGCACAAAGAACAGCAAGATGGGCTTGCGAAAGGCCGCCATGACAGCTTCGGGGCTGGCATTGCGGCTATTGTCCATCAGTTGCGTCAGTTCATTGACAAAGGGAAAGGTCGCCACAAAACCGACGGCCAGACAAGCCAGCAAATAAATAAAACCCAGTTTGATCAGGCGGTTGCGTACCGGGGCCGGTTTCAAGGGCTGCGTCCACATGCCTAAACGGATGACTTCACCCTCATAAATCCGACGGCAAGCGTTCTGGATGATGAAGGTCATGGTCGGCACCAACACGATCAAGACCATCTGGCCGATGATGGGGAAGATATTGCTCAGGTTGATCAGGATGGATGTGATCAGGCTCCAGAAGAACAGGGCAGCGGGTTGCAGCTTGAACAAGCGCACCCCTTCCTGAATCCAGTACCACCCGTAAAGAAAGGGGAGCTTGGCAGCTTGCATAATCAGTATCCGTATTTATCGAGGGAGTGCTGGTACAGCATGGTCGCGACGCTGGCGCAGCACACGCTCAAAATGCCGCGGGTCGTGCGGCTTGAGGGTCTGGGCGGGGCGGGGCAGATAAAAGTCGTACAGGCGCGAGATCCAGAAGCGCAGCGCGGCGGCTTGAATCAGTATAGGCCAAGCGGTGTGTTCGGCTTCGGTAAAGGGGCGTACTTGCGCATAGGATTCCAGCCAGGCTTGAGCTTTTTCCTGATTCAGGGCACCGCTCAGGCGGTCAATGCACCAGTCATTCACGGCCACGGCCACGTCAAACAGCCAGGTGTCGCAACCGGCAAAGTAAAAGTCGATGATGCCGCCCATTTGGGGCGCTTCCGAGGTACCGGCAAATAGCACGTTGTCGCGGAACAGGTCGCAGTGTGCTGGGCCTTGTGGCAGAGCGCGGTAGGTATCACTATCGGCAAAATGGCTTTGCTCTTGCAAAACGCGTTGAATCAGCTCGGACTGGCTGGCGTCCAGAAAAGGCAGAACCTGGGGAACCGTGGTTTTCCACCAGCTCAGACCACGCAGATTAGCTTGTTCCAGGGAAAAATCCTGGGCGGCCAGATGGGCTTGGGCCTGGGTGCGTGCGATTTGGCGGCAGTGCTCAACCGTAGGCTCGGGCTCATAGCCACCGCGCAGACGGGTCACGATGGAGCAAGGCTTGCCGTGCATGACACAGAGACGTTTGCCGTCGCGGCGCGTCATGGGTTCTGGAACCGGGACACCCTTGGCGGCCAGATGGTGCATCAGCTCAATGTAAAAAGGCAGTTGCTCCAGCGTCAGAACTTCAAACAAGGTTAGAACGTACTCGCCCTGAGTGGTGCTCAGAAAGTAATTGGTGTTTTCAATGCCGGCGGTAATGCCACGTAAGGAAACAAAGTCGCCAATTGTGTAGTGCTCCAGCAGTTCGCGGGCGTCAAGTTCGCTGACAGAAGTAAAAACAGCCATGCTTTCAGTGAGGGTCCGGTTGGGGCGCCCAAATTAGGCGCGCAAGTATGTCAAACGGCCGATTTTAGACCAGTGCGCTCGCTTTTTGGAGTCTTGTAGCGATTTACCGTGCTTTATCTTCATCCTGTGGTCGGCTGAAACCATTAAAATGACTTCTTTTCCTCTGGAACAGGCCTGACGTTCAGGCTCTTTGCTATCTGTTTATGACTAATTTTGTGATGCCGGACAGCCAGATGTGGCGTTTGAGTGTGGCGCCCATGATCGATGTGACGGATCGCCACAGCCGTTTTTTTCATCGTCTTCTGGCGCCGCGTGCCTTGCTGTTTACCGAGATGATTGCCACGGGTGCGGTGACGCATGGGGATCAGGCTCGTCATTTGAATTTTGACCAGGCGGAGCATCCGGTGGCCTTGCAACTGGGCGGCAGCGATCGACAGGCCTTGGTCGCCAGTGCGCTGGCGGGCGAGAAATGGGGGTATGACGAAATTAATCTGAACTGTGGTTGCCCGTCCGAACGTGTGCAAAAGGGGGCATTCGGTGCCTGTTTGATGAGCGAGCCGCGCCTGGTGGCTGACTGTATAAAAGCCATGCAGGACGCCGTATCGGTACCCGTTACCGTCAAGCACAGACTGGGCCTGGACTACAACGAGTCGTATGATTTTGTGCGGGATTTTGTAGGCATTTTGTTCGAGGCCGGTTGCCGTGTGTTCACGGTGCACGCTCGTAATGCGGTATTGAAAGGCTTGTCGCCTAAAGATAATCGCGAAATTCCGCCTTTGCGCTACGACGTGGCTATGCAGTTGAAGAAGGATTTTCCCGAGGCGCTGTTTATTTTAAATGGCGGTATTCACGAAGCCGATCAGGCGGTCGCGCTGGAAGAACAGTTTGATGGCGTGATGCTGGGTCGTGCAGCATGGCATACCCCGGCGGTATTAGGCGATATTCACCGCCGTTTGTGGCCTGGGGACGCTCTGTTAGATGAGGACACGGTTGTCGAGCAAATGATTACCTATGCACGGCCTCATGTTCAGGCTGGCGTGCCCTTGCGCATTGTGATCAAAAGTATGTTGGGTTGGCCGCATGGCAAGAAGGGCGCACGTCAGTGGCGTCGTACGTTGTCGGATCACACGTGGCTGGCTAAAAACGACCCAGGCCTGCTTGCGCAGGCCTGGGAAGAATTACAACGCCACCAATAATGGGCGACGGTTGACGCACTGTTTTAGGAAGCGCTGGTGGAGTCGGTAGGCCAGTCTCGGATATAGGCTTTGAGCATATTGTTCTCGAACTGCTGGGCGTGAACAATGGCGCGAGCCATATCGAAAAAGGAAATAACCCCCATCAGCACCGGACCGTCCATCACCGGCATGTAACGGGCATGGTTGTTCAGCATCAGGCGCTGCACTTCATCGGCGCTGGTGTTGGGGGTGACGCTAACGGG
Source organism: Alcaligenes sp. (assembly GCA_052109075.1). GTDB lineage: Bacteria > Pseudomonadota > Gammaproteobacteria > Burkholderiales > Burkholderiaceae_B > Alcaligenes. The sequence goes on from JBQEAN010000017.1 coordinate 61,158, forward strand.
GGCGTCGTCCATGATGCTGCGCACTGTAAAGCCCTGGGCTTTATTACCTTGTGCATGCCAGTGGCGAATAATTTCGCGAAAGGTCAACATACCCACTAACTGACCATGCTCCATGATCACCAGCGAACCGATATCCAACTCGCTCATGCTCTGAACCGCTTTTTCTACGGTCATGTCGGGGGTGCCTGTATAAAGCGTGTCTCCCTTGACACGCAGGATTTCACTGACTTTTAGCATACTGGGTCTCCTGACCGGGATCGGCGTTTAGTATGGTTGGTTGTTTTGTCAGAATGCCTTGCGGCGACTCAAACAGTTCTTCCAGATTGGAGAGTCGCTGATCGAAAAACTGAGAAAGATAATTGAGTACATATTCTAGCGGACCCTCGTGCGTATGGGCGCGGTCCAGCAAAAATGCCTTGGTGAGTTGTTTCAGGCTAACCAGACGCAGATCGCCGCTCAACACCCAGCGCTCGTCATTATCGTGCTGGGTATCGGCAATCAAGCCCATGGACTTCAACTGGCACAAAATGCGGTAGAGTTCATCGGGATCGCGCTCCAGACTATGGCTGAGCTGGCGTATGCTCAGGCCCGGTTGGGCGTCTTTACGGTCCAGCCAGAGCTGATAAAGCAGGTTGACGGCGTCGGTAAAAGCGATGCCCGGTACATTCAACTTCACCCAGTTGCGACCACGCCAGTCCGGCAAAATAGCCACCATGGATGCGCCCAGCAAGACGATCAGCCAGGAAATATAAATCCACAGCAGGAAAATCGGGAAGGCGGCAAAGGCACCATAAATAATGGTGTAGGTTGGGAAACGGGTCAGATAGAAGGCAAAGGCTGCTTTCATCAACTCCAGTGCAGCCGCGGTCGCAATACCGCCAATCAGGGCGTCACGCCACCAGACGCGGCGGTTGGGAACATACATGAACAGGGCCGTCAAACCCAGAGCACTGAACAGGAACGGCACATAGGCCAGGGCAAACGACACCATGCCAGACAGGTTGCCGATATAGCCCAGGGATTCTCGTGCCAAGATGGAAGTGGCCCATAAACTCGCCCCCGTCAGGATGGGGCCCAGGGAAATAATCGCCCAGTACACCAGCAGGCGCTGCCCTAGAGGGCGTTGGACATGGACCTGAAAAATATTGTTGAAGGTCTCGTCGATCGTCATGATCAGCATGATGGATGTGACGATAAGGAACAAGCTGCCTACGGCCGTCAAGCTGGACGCTTTGGCGGCGAACTGATTCAGGTACATCATGATGTTGTCCGACACGAC
>JBQEAN010000018.1:0-10309 GCA_052109075.1 Alcaligenes sp.
TGGGTGATGTCGGCCAAGTCGTCAGCGCCGGGCAAGCTGTATTGCGTCTGGCTCAAGATGGTCCGCGCGATGTCATTGTCAGTCTGCCCGAGCAATGGGATATTCCGTTGGGCACACCCGCCACCATTGAGCTGACCGACTCTCAAGAAAGTGTGCCTGCTCAACTGCGTGAACTGGCACAGTCCTCCGACCCCGCCACCCGCAGCTATCAGGCCCGCTTTTCGTTCGAGGACGAAAACGTCACGGCCAGACTGGGCTCCAGCGCCATCGTGCACCTGACTCCCCCAGATGCCAATGCCTTGAATCAAATCCCGCTGACGGCGATTTACGATGCCGGCAAAGGCCCCGGCGTATGGGTGATTGACGATCAAAAAACCGTACATTGGCAAGCGGTGACCATTGCCAAGCTGGCGCAGGAACATGCCTACTTGTCTGAGGGCCCTGAGGCCGGTACATCAATCGTGGGCTTGGGTGCCCATCTTTTGCATGAAGGTCAGGAAGTCCGCCCCGAGACGCGCGAGGCCAAACCATGACAGGCCGTTTTAATCTTTCCGCCCTGGCGGTACGAGAACGAGCCATTACGCTGTTCCTTATTATTGCAATTGCAGCGTCCGGTCTCTATTCCTTCGTCAAGTTGGGGCGTGCTGAAGACCCGGCCTTCACTGTCAAAGTTCTGACTGTCACCGCCATGTGGCCCGGTGCCACCGCCCAGGAAATGCAGGATTTGGTTGCCGAACCCATGGAAAAGCGCATGCAGGAGCTGCGCTGGTTCGACAAGGTAGAGACCGTCACGCGCCCTGGCACGGCCTTGATGGTGGTGACCTGGAAAGACTCCATGCCGCCTGCGGATGTCCAAAGCGAGTTTTATCAATTACGAAAAAAATTGCAGGACCAAGCCCCCCGCTTGCCCAAAGGCGTGCAGGGGCCCTTCGTCAACGATGAGTATTCGGATGTGTCCTTTGGCCTGTTTGCGCTGCAGGCACCCGGATTACCCCCTCGCCTGCTGACCCGTGAAGCCGAGAAGGTACGCAATCAGCTGCTCCACGTCCCCGGCGTCAAAAAGGTCAATATTCTAGGCGAGCAAAGCGAGCGCATTTTTGTAGATCTGGACGAGGCCAAGCTACACAATCTGCAACTGAATCCTCAGCAGATTCTGGAAGCCTTGGCCAAACGCAGCGCCATGACCGCCAGCGGTGCCGTCAGCACGGACGGTCCACGCATTCATATGCGCATTAGCGCCGGTCTGGATGATCTGGACGCCATCCGCAATACCTATATTTATGTGCAGGGTCACAATCTGCGCCTGGGCGACATTGCTACCATCAGCCGCGGTTACGAAGACCCACCTAGCTTCGAGATTCACCACAACGCGCAATTCGCCATGCTGCTGGATGTGGTGATGCAGGAAGGCTATAACGGCCTGTACCTGGGCAAGGATCTGGAACAAGCCCGCGAAGATATAGCGGCTGCCCTGCCGTTGGGCTTCTCTCTGGACACCGTCACCAACCAGTCGGTGAATATTGCCTCGGCAGTGGGCGAGTTCATGTTCAAGTTCTTTGCAGCGCTCAGTGTGGTGCTGCTGGTGTGCCTGGTCAGCATGGGCTGGCGTGTGGGTATTGTGGTGGCGGCGGCAGTGCCTCTGACATTGGCCATGGTGTTTGTCATCATGATGATGACAGGTAAGGTTTTTGACCGGGTGACGCTGGGCGCACTGATTATCTCGCTGGGCCTGCTGGTGGATGATGCCATTATTGCGATCGAAATCATGATTGTGAAAATGGAAGAAGGCATGGACCGTCTGAAAGCCGCCGCTTATGCCTGGAACCATACCGCTGCCCCCATGTTGTCCGGCACCTTGGTAACCATTATTGGCTTTCTGCCGGTGGGCTTTGCCCGCTCCTCTGCGGGCGAATACGCGGGCAATATCTTCTGGATTCTGGCAGCCGCCTTGCTGGCCTCCTGGCTGGTCGCCGTGGCCTTCACACCCTATATGGGTGTCAAGCTACTGCCCGCTATTCCAGCCCGTCCCGGTGGCCATCAGGCTATCTACGACACCCCGAACTACGTGCGCCTACGCCGCATGATTGCCTGGTCGGTTCATCACAAATTCTGGGTTACCGGTATTGTGGTCATCGCCTTTGTGTTGGCGGCCCTGGGCATGGGCTTGGTCAAACAACAGTTCTTCCCGACCTCTGACCGGCCTGAGCTCCTGGTGGAAGTGCAGTTGCCTGAAGGCAGCGGCATCCAATCCACTCAAGCCGTCACCCGCAAAGTGGAGAGCTGGTTGCGTGAACAGCCGGAAACCAAACTGGTCACCAGCTATGCCGGACAAGGCGCACCGCGTTTCTTCCTGTCCTACAACCCTGAACTACCCGATCCTTCCTTTGCGCGTCTGGTCGTTCTGACTGCTGATCAGCACGCCAGGGACGACTTGCTACAACGCTTCCGCCAGGTGGTGGCCGATGGCTTGACGCCTGAAGCGCGAGTCCGCGCCACACAATTGGTATTTGGTCCGTCTACCAAGTACCCGGTAGAGTTCCTGGTGCGTGGCCCTGACGTGGACAAACTGCGTGATATCTCCGAGCAAGCCATGGGCGTGATGCGTGCCGATAAGGATATGCGTCAAGTGAACGTGGACTGGGGCTCACGCGTACCAGTGCTAAAACTGGATGTCGATCCCCAACGTTTGCAAGCCTTGGGTTTGAACCGTCAAAGTCTGGCGGAGCAAATTCAGTTGCAACTGGATGGCACGACCGTGGCTGAATACCGCGAGGACCTGCGCAACGTACTGGTGGTGGCACGCAGCTCGGCCATCAATCGCCATGACCCCACCCGCCTGTCCGGACTGACCGTCATGAACGATCAGGGCCAGAACCTGCCCCTGGAGCAGGTAGGCAAGCTGGAGATTATTCAGGAAGAACCCAAGCTGGCCCGCCGCAATCGTTTACCCACCATGACCGTGCGTGGAGATATTGCCCCGCACGTACAACCAGCGGAAGTGGCGAATCGTGTGATGAAGGAGTTCGCTGCTCTGCAAGCCTCTCTGCCAGCGGGCTACCTGATCGAGATGAGCGGAATTACGGCAGAAGCCAAAAAATCCAACGACGCGCTGCTGCCGGTATTCCCAGTCATGATTGCCCTGATGCTACTGGTCATAGTGATTCAGGTGCGTTCACTCTCGTCCATGGTCATGGTTTTCCTGACAGCCCCCTTGGGTCTGATTGGGAGCGTACCGGCCTTGCTGATCTTCCAACAACCCTTTGGCTTTACCGCCATCCTGGGCTTGATTGGTCTGGCAGGGATTTTGATGCGCAACACCCTGATTCTGATTGAACAGATCAAGACCAACCGCGCCGAAGGTGCATCGCCCTACGACGCTGTTATTGAAGCGACAGTGCAACGTGCCCGCCCGGTTATTTTGACCGCATTAGCAGCCGTTCTGGCCTTTATCCCTCTGTCCTTTTCAGTGTTCTGGGGTTCCATGGCATTGACACTGATCGGGGGCACGGCAATTGGTACGGTACTGACTCTGTTATTCCTGCCTAGCCTGTACGCAATCTGGAACCGGATCGACGACCCACGCAGCGCATCACTTGCTTGAGGGCTGAAACTGTGTAAATAATGGATGCATGGCCTGAAACAAGCCCCCCACGCCACGCAGGTTGACTGCCTGCGTGCTGCCCCAAAAAAAGGGCATTTTTGCCTCGGGGCGGCTCGGCGACAAAAACCATGCATCCCACTGCTCGTCTTGTGGATCCAGAGAACAGAACGACGCAAGATAGCTTATGTCTACACCCAAAGACCTGCCCGCCGCCCTGTCTCACGCTTTCGAGAAGGCGATCTACCGTGTACACAGCCCCCAGGGCGATATAGACGTGCGCATTGGCCAGCTCAATCGCCCGCTGAATCAATTACTGCAACAAGAAAACAGCCAGGGAGCAGCTATTCTGACGGCCTGCAATCCAGGCGCACAGATTTGCAGCCGTGCATTTAACGATGCGGTGCAGGAGAGTCTGCTGCGCGATCTGCAGAAACTAAATCTGCGCTGGTGGTCCGCTGTGAATCTGGACCCAGCCGGCAGATGGCCCGACGAACCCAGCCTGCTTGTGCTGGATATCAGCTTGCAACAAGCGCGCTGGCAGGCACGCCTGTTCAAGCAACTGGCTTTTGTCTACATCCCGGCCAATGGCAAGCCCCAACTGCATCAAGTGCAACAGCGCCTGCCTAAGTCGAATCAGGCCGATTTAAAGAGTTCCGCTCCCTTCTAGGCGCTGACGAAAGCCCTCGGCGATGGCGGCGCCCTTAAGCCGCCCTTCCGGCAAGACCTGTGCCCAGGCACGCCATTCATGGCCCGTCGCAACCAGCACACCGTCCATATTGAAGACCTGATATTCCAGCTTGAAGCGACGATCCATCCATTGAGCCACCTGCACGCAAACGCGAATCTCGCGGTCGTAGGTAACAGGAGCACGAAAGTTCGCGCCGACGTCGACCAACGGCGTGACCGCATCGTAGTCCTGTCGCAAGATGCGCTGGCTTAAGCCCACCTGCCGTAGCCAGGCCTGGTAGGTACAGTCAAACCAATAAAAATAATTGGGATAGAAAACAATCCCGGCTTCATCGCAATCACCCCACTCCACGGTGATGCGGCGCTCGAACACGTGCATGCTAATCCTCTCGCAAAATCGCCCGTCAGTTTACCGCGGATAAAAAGCCTGAAGCCACAGCGATCAGGCGCAAAACCAATTCCTGACACATTTAGCAAACAATATCGAGGAAACAATTTATGTCACACGGAATTTGGGTAATTAAGCGAAGTTAACGACAACTTCGTTTAATTACCCAGTAAATAGCATTCACAGAATCTAAAACACCCTGCTCCCACCCTGGGTCGCAGTCGTGTTTCACAAGCAGAAAACCTAGCATAGCCGCGTCACTGAATAAGGTAGCCTGCCATGTCTATAAATACCGTTGCCCCCTGGACGATCCGTCGCATCATGGAGCTTTATGACCTGCCCTTTATGGACCTTCTGTTCCAGGCGCAGACCGTACATAGACAGCATCACCCTGCCAATCAAATTCAGCTCTCCAGCCTCTTGTCCATCAAGACCGGCGCCTGTCCGGAGGATTGCTCGTACTGCCCTCAGTCCTCCAAATATCAGACCGAGCTGGAACCCGAACCCTTGATGCCCTTGAATCAAGTACTGGAAGCCGCCCGTGCGGCCCAGGCACAGGGCGCACAACGCTTTTGCATGGGAGCCGCCTGGCGCTCGCCCACGGAGAAACAGCTGGACCAGGTGATTGATATGGTCAGCGCCGTCAAGGCTATGGGACTGGAAACCTGTGTCACGCTAGGCATGTTGAAAGACGGTCAGGCCGAGCGTCTGAAACAGGCGGGGCTGGACTACTACAACCACAATCTGGATACCTCGCCCGAGTTCTATGGCCAGATCATCAGCACACGCACTTACCAGGATCGCCTGGACACACTGGAGCGGGTGCGCGCAGCCGGTTTGAACAGCTGTTGTGGCGGCATTATCGGCATGGGCGAGAGCCGTCGCGAACGCGCTGGTCTGCTGGCTCAACTGGCCAATATGCGCCCCTACCCCGAATCTGTACCTATCAACCAATTAGTTAAAGTACCTGGCACGCCTCTGGATCAGGTGGAAGACTTGGACCCCTTCGAGTTTGTACGCACTATTGCCGTTGCGCGTATTCTGATGCCCACCAGTGCCGTGCGTCTTTCTGCTGGCCGCGAAACCATGAATGACAGCACCCAGGCGCTGTGCTTTATGGCCGGTGCCAATTCCATTTTCTACGGTGAACAATTGTTGACGACAGGCAACCCCCAGTTCGTGGCGGATCAAGACCTGTTTACCCGCCTACAGTTAGAAGCCGCTAGAACCACCCTGTCCGAGCCGCCCCTGTCTCTGGAACAAACCCGTCCACGCGCTATGGTCGAGGCCCTTTAAAATGCTTACCCTGATTGCCAGCATTCTGTGCAGTGTTGCTGTTTCCATTCTGCTTAAAGTGGCCCGCCAACGGCAGATCGATGTGGCCCAGGCCATCATGGTCAATTACGGTGTGGCCGTCACCCTTAGCCTGGTGCTGCTCCAACCGCATCCCAGTAGCCTGCTCAATCCCGCCACACCCTGGTGGATTCTGATTGCCTTGGGTGTCCTGTTGCCCAGCGTCTTCCTGTTCATGGCGGTGGCAGTACGGCAGGCCGGAATTGTGCTGAGCGACGCGGCCCAACGCCTATCGCTGTTTATTCCCTTGCTGGCGGCCTTTTTGCTGTTCGGCGAGCACCTCGGCGGCCAGAAGCTGTTGGGCATTGCCTTGGCCCTGACCGCCCTGCTGTTCTTGCTGATGCGCCCCCGCCAAGCAAATAGCCAAGATTCAGGCCCTGGGCATCCAACTCTGATGCTCCTGGCGGTATGGCTGGGCTATGGCGTGATTGACATCATGTTCAAGCAGCTCTCCAAAGCCGGTGCGGCCTTCTCCAGCAGTCTGGTGGTGTCCTTCTCGCTGGCCGGGGTATTGATGCTGTGCTGGCTGCTGGCCAAACGCACTGTATGGCATCGGGGTAGTCTGTTGGCCGGCCTGGTCCTGGGTTCGCTGAATTTCGGGAATATTTTCTTTTATATCCGCGCTCACCAAATCTTCCCGGAGAACCCCACGCTGGTGTTCTCGGCCATGAATATTGGCGTGATTGCCTTGGGTGCCGTGATCGGTGCGGGTTTCTTCAAAGAAAAGCTTACTGCCCTCAATATGGTCGGCGTGGCTCTGGCCATCGGCGCCATCGTTGCCCTGATCCCTCGTTAAGCCAGAAAAATACCGCAGGGCGTGTTTCATACGCACGCTGCAAAACACGGTATAAGCCAAATCATATATTTGACATTTAAAACTTAAGGGCACGATGTCTGTTCATCTCCTGTAGATTAGAAAAAAACCTTTTACCGACGACCACGTCGGAGACTACTCAGGAGACATAATCATGACCGGATTCACCCGTCGTCAACTACTGCTGGCCGCTGCTTCCGCCGGCGCTGGAGCACTGATCGCCCCCTGGGCCAGCCGCAGCGTTCTGGCTGCCAACAAGCCCGTGGTTGCCGCTTTATTTTGTGGCCATATCGACGACAACGGCTTCATGCAAGCCGGCTACCAGGGCTTTAAAAAAGCCCTGGACCAATTGCCCATCACCGGTCACTACAAAGACCAGGTTGCCAACGAAACCCAGGCCCAGATTGCAGCCCTGCGCGAGCTGGCCACAAAATACAAACCCACCTTGCTGATCGCTCACGGTGGTCAGAACACGGATGCCGCTCTAGCCGTGGCCAAGGAATTCCCCGATATCCGTTTCGTGATCACCCAAGGCGCAGTCACTGCCAGCAACCTGAGCAGCTATGACGTGCTGCAGGAAGAATCAGCCTGGCTGGCAGGCGCCTATGCAGCCCTGATGACCAAGACCGGCGTGGTTGCCCACCAGTCGGGCATTCGTGTGCCCCCTGGCCTGCGCGCCCGAGCCTCTTATGCGGCTGGCGTCAAATACGCCAACCCCGATGTCAAACTGCTGACCAACTTCTCCGGCCATCAGGATGACGTAGCACTGGCCGCACGCGTGACCCAAGCTCAGGCCAAGGCAGGTGCGGACATCATCTACACCATGCTGAACAAAGGCCGCAGCGGTACCACCCAGGCTTGTCGCGAACTGGGTATCAAAGAGATCGGCAATGTGATCGATTGGGTGGCACGCGAACCTGATGTCTTCATTGGCTCGGCCTGGGCTGATGTAGGCATTGGCGTGTTCGAGGCGTGCAAGGACTTAAGCGAGAACAAGTTTGAATCCGGCAAAATCTTCAAGGTTGGCCTGCAGCAACCCGACGCCGTGCGTCTGATTATGGCTCCCGACACTCCCGAGTCAGTTCGCCAACGCATTGCGGCACTCCAGCAGGACATTCTGGCCAAAAAAATTCACGTCGAGGCGGAGTTCACAGGGCCTGAATTTCAGATCTAGGCAGCAGGTACAGCCTTACACAGAAAGCCACAGCACTTCATAAAAAAACCCAGGCAATGCCTGGGTTTTTTTGTTGGCCGCAGCCTGCCTTACAAGGAGGCAAAGCTACCCCCTAAGCCGCAGAATCCGAGGGCTTGCGATCTTCTTCGACACTCGCAGCCTCCGTAGATCCCTCTTCTGCGACAGGCTCTACAGGCGCACTTTCAGCACCTGCAGGCACACGATCTTCCATAGGTGGCAAATCCTCGAACACCGGATCATGCGACACATCGGAGCTGATATCCACCCGTGGATCCAGAGCCACCGCTGCAGCCGAGCTTTGCAAGCTGTCCGGCATAGGTACAAAGGTAGTTGGAGCATCCTGGCTCAAGTGATCACCCAGTACTTTCTGTGGACGGATCAGCAAGACCAAAGCCAAACCACAGATCGCCACAAAGATGTAGTACAGATTGCTGCCTATATAGGTCATCAAGCCGCCAGCAAGCAGCGGTCCCACACAGGCACCCAGGCCATAGACCATGTACAGAATAGCGCTCAGACCCACCCGGCGTTCCGGGTCCACGTTGTCGTTAGCAAAGGCCGCGCCCAGGGGGTACAGCGTAAATTGCAAAATCCCGAACAAGGCAGAAAAAACCAGCAAGAACCAGAACGGTGCTTCAAACCACCCCCATAAGGGGATGGCCAGCACCAGCAAACAGACTGCATTTATACGAATCAGTTTGACACGATTCATGCGATCGGCCAGCCAGCCCACCGGCCACTGAGCCAGCACACCAGCCGCTACCGACACAGCCACAAACAAAGCGGCCTGCTCATTACTTAAATGCACACGCACCGCATACACCGGGGCCAAACCGTAAAAGGCGCCCGTCAGCATCCCAGCCACCAGCAGCACCATCATGGACAAGGGCACGCGGTCCACGTAATAGCGGGCGTTAATCGGCGCGGGGACTTGTAAAGGGGGATGGCTGCGGCGGGTAATAGCCACCGGCACCAGACTGAAGGCCGAACAGATGGCCACGAAGACCAGCGGCTCGTAATTCAAGTGCGGAAACAAGGTCAGCGACAACTGCCCGAGCACCGTCCCCAGACTGGAGAACACCATGTAGAAGGCAAAAATAGTGCCCCGCTGACTATTGTCGCTTTGCTCATTCAGCCAGCTTTCGATCCCCATGAATTGCACGACCATCGCCGCACCCGCTAAAAAGCGCAGCAGCAGCCAGACGTACATAGAGTCGACCATGACCTGAACCAGCACACAGATGGTGACAATGGCGGCACTGGCGGCATACGCACGGATATGGCCCACGCCCATAATCAGGCGGTGACCCATACGAGCACCAAATACCAGACCCAGGTAATACACCGCAATCAACCCGCCGATCCACACCTCTGACACTGAGATGGCCGTCAGGCGCACCCCCATAAAGGTATTGAACAGGCCCGAGCTGAGCAAGAGCATCAGGGTCGCAAAGTACAGGGACGAAAACGCACCCACCGATGACAGCATCCACACATCCTGAAAAAACTGCAGCACCACTCACGCCACCGGCCTCGTCTGGTTGAGGACCTCAATATTGCGACAGGGAATGGTAAAAAAAAGCGCCAGCTTGCGGCCAGCGCTTCATGAACTTCTATCCCACGCCACGCCGGACAGGCGCGGGATCAGATATTTAAGACTGTACCTGTTTCAACAGGGTGTCTGCATCCGATGTGTGCAGGCCGCCGTCATTATCAATGTTCAGTTGCTTGACCACACCGTCTTCCAGCAAAGCCGAGAAGCGCTTGGAGCGCACACCCAGGCCTTTGGCTGTCAGGTCAAATTCCAGACCCAGTGCTTTGGTCCAGATGCCGCTGCCATCAGCCAGCAAACGGACTTTGCCATCGACATTCAGGGACTTGCCCCAGGCACCCATTACAAAGGGATCGTTCACGGCTACGCACCAGATTTCGTCAACGCCAGCCGCTTTGAACTGATCTGCCTTGGCAATAAAGCCTGGCAGGTGCTGCTCAGAGCAAGTGGGGGTGAAAGCGCCTGGAACGGCAAACACGGCAATTTTCTTGCCTTTAACCAGATCAGCCACCTGAAAGTTGTTGGGGCCCATAGGGCAGCTTTCCGTGGCGGTTTCAATGTATTCGCTAAGGGTCGCGTCAGGAACGCGCGCACCGACTGAAATGGACATAAGGTCTCCGTTATGAATAAATACCGCCGAACGGGCGGCCCGAACTACCTATGATACTAATAGACTGGCCTGTCTAATAGGCAAATAATACTTATCAGTACGTTTCAAG
>JBQEAN010000018.1:10409-27170 GCA_052109075.1 Alcaligenes sp.
TACTAATAGACTGGCCTGTCTAATAGGCAAATAATACTTATCAGTACGTTTCAAGGTGGAACGTGCCGGGCCTGAACCGAGCACCCACAAAAAAGGCCGGGCTTTTTGCCCGGCCTTCAGGGTGATCAAGCTTTATGCAGGTTGCACGAAGCTATGCTGCCACACTACGGGCTCACCTCGCCCAGAATCGCGGATAGCGATCCGGACATCTACAGCCATCCCATCATGCGGGGCAGCCAAAGCGTTACTTCAGGCACAAAGGTAATCAGGAGCAGGAAGGCCAACCCCGTCAACAACCACGGCACCGTGGATTTGGTGACTTCGGTCAAGCCTAGCCTGGATATGCTGGAGGCCACATACAGATTCAGTCCCACCGGCGGCGTCGCTAAGCCGATCTCCATATTCACCACCAGCATGATGCCAAAGTGAACCGGGTCCATACCCAGCTTCATGGCAACCGGGAACAGGATCGGGGCCATGATCAGGATCAAGCCCGAGGGTTCCATCACCATGCCGATCACGAGCAACAACACGTTCACGAACAGCAGGAAAGCAATCAGGCCCATGCCTTGCGACACAATCCATTCAGCAATAGCTTGGGGAATTTGCTCGGAAGTCAGGATGAAGGCAAACATGACCGCATTGGTGATGATGTACAGCAGCATGGCACTCATGGCTGCCGATTCCAGCACAATGCGTTTGACCTCGCGCAGCTTCACATCCTTATAGACCCAGACAGCGATCACGAAGGCGTAGACCGCACTGATGGCCGCTGCCTCGGTCGGTGTGAACACACCTGAGTAAATACCACCCATCACAATGACGATCAGCATCAGCCCCCAAATGGAATCCATAAAGGCACGCCAGCGCTCTTTAAACGAAGCACGGGGCATACGGGGATAGTTCATTTTCCAAGCGCGATACATGGTGGTTGCACCCAGTGCAAGCGCCAGAATCAGCCCCGGCACCACACCAGCAATAAACAGCTGCCCGATCGACGCCGTACCCACTTTGGCGCCATCAGGCCCCTCGACCATCATGCCGCTGGTCGCGACCGCATACATCACCATCACAATCGACGGTGGCAGCAAAATACCCAGGCCGCCGGAGGTTGCCACAATCCCGGTACCAAACTGCACCGGATAACCTTGCTTGACCATCGCAGGAATCATGATGGAACCAATAGCTGCCACGGTAGCGGGCGAAGAACCACTGATCGAGGCAAACAAGGCGCAAGCCAGCACAGCTGCCAGACCCATGCCGCCGGGCAAATGGCCCACCATGGAGGCCGCAAAGCGAATCATCCGCTGTGCTACCCCGCCGTGAGTCAGGAAGCTGCCGGCCAGGATGAAGAACGGAATGGCCATGATCTCGAACTTCTCGATCCCGGTAAACAGCTTGAGCGCAATACTGTCCATGGGAACTTCGGTCATGGTGAACAGGAACCCCATCACCGTCAGACCCAGGGCAATCGACACCGGCATACCCGTCAAGAGCAGGATGGCCAGCAAAGCAAAGATAATCAGGGCGGTCATGCGCGCGCTCCTTCAGATTCAGATACACCGCGCTCTGTTTCGGCAATCAGGTCCGCCCCAGGCTGATGCTGAGCCAGTTGACCGGTTTGCACGAAATGCACCAAGGCTTGCAAAAAGCGAAAGCACATCAACAAAGAACCCGCTGGCACAGCCAGATACACAATCCACACCGGTACTTCCAAGTCTGCAGAAACCTGCGCCGTCTGAGCAATGCCGTACACAAATCGGCCGCCAATCCAGGCAACGATGGCGGTGAACAAAGCACCTGCAAACAAAGAGATCACGATCAGTAGGTGACGCCAGCGCGGCCCCACCGAGTTGACCAGCACGTCCACACCGACGTGAATGCCCACACGCACCCCGTAGGCGGCACCAAACTTGGCCATCCATACGAACAGGTAAATACACAGCTCCTGCGCCCAGAGCAAGTTGATGCCTGCAACGCTGCGGTAAGTAGAACGAGCCATTACCGTGACGGACTCGTACCCTTGGACCCGTGACCAGGACACCAGATCCGCCAGCAGGCTGACCGAATAACGCTGGCAGACCGCTACAAAAATAATCACTACGGCCGTCACCATCAGAAACGAGATAAGCGTTTCCTCGAAGCGGTCCAGAAATCGTAAAAACATGGCTAACTCCAGACTACAGTCAGCCCGCCCAAGATCGGGCAGGCACCAGCCAGTAGCGGGAAGAAAAGAAGAACAGGTCTGATTCAGACCTGTACAAGACAATCAGGTGAAGCCGGTTTTACTCGGTAGCCTTGTAGAAGGCGTCGATCACGTCCTGACCGATACGCGAGGCCATTTCTTTGTGCACGGGACGCAGGTGCTTGACCCATTCTTCACGCTCGGCATCGCTGAGCGAATAGAAGGTAGTCTTGCCGGACTCTTCCATCGCTTTCATGGAGTCGTTGTTCTCTTGTTCGGCAATGTCGTTAGCATAGACCGTGGCTTCGTCCATGGCTTGTTCCATGCCCTTGCGAATATCTTCAGGCAGACCTTCCCAGAACTTCTTGTTCACGATGACGGCATAGCCCAGGTAACCGTGGTTGGACACCGTGGCGTGCTTTTGCACTTCGTGCATTTTCTGGGTGTACATATTGGACGGCGGGTTCTCGGTGCCATCCACAACGCCGGTTTGCAGAGCCTGATAAACCTCGGAAAATGCCATCACCTGGGGCACGGCATCCAATGCCTTGAATTGAGCTTCCAGCACTTTAGAGGACTGGATACGCATCTTCAGGCCCAAGAAGTCGTCAATACTTTCCAGGGGGCTGTTGGCGCTCATAACCTTAAAGCCGTTATCCCAGTAGGACAGGCCCTTGATGCCTTTAGGCTCCAGCTTGTCCAGCAGCATGCGGCCGACAGGACCCTCGGTAACCTTACGTAGATCTCTGCGGTCATTAAAGATGAAAGGCAAGTCGAACACTTCAAATTCGCGCACGCCCAAAGGACCGAATTTGGCCAGTGACGGGGCCAGCATGTGAACGGCACCCAGTTGCAAGGCTTCCAGTTCTTCCTTGTCTTTGTACAGTTGCGAGTTCGGGTAGACTTCGACAACGACCTTGCCCTCGGTGTACTTTTCAGCCAACTCTTTAAAGCGCACAGCGCCCTTGCCCTTGGGTGTATCGGGCGATACAACGTGGCTGAACTTGATAATCATGGGGTTGGCCCAAACAGGCGCGGACAGGAATACGGACGCCAGCAAGCTGGCCACAAGGGTCTTTTTCATGTTTGCCTCCGGTCGGTTGAGAACCGACACGTTTTATTGATTGATGTGCGTTAAAGCGTGTAGCTTAAAAAAGCAGCCCAAAATTATCTATTGTGGAAATCCGAAACCTTTTGTCATGATGCGTCTTGCCCGTCCGTCCGGATTCATACGCCAGGCTGCCTCGCGCACCTTGGCCGCTCACCCGATCAGCACCTATGTGCCTATTTTGGCGATCCTGATCATTGTGCTGTTGATGGGCGTGTTTGCCTGGGCTGTCAATAATGAGCGCGACGATGAACAATCCAATGAGCTGATCCGCAATGCTTTGTGGGTCGAGCAGTCCTTGTCCTTTCAACTGCGCTCGCACGAAAACAACCTAAGCCGCATTGCCAGCGAAATTGAAGTGCACTCGCAACCGGCCACCGCCCAAACGGCCTTGACGCAGTTACAGCACTTCAAGACCATTCACCCGGATCTGCTGAAGGTCGCCGTACAAGACTTGTTTGGCACGACCTTGCTGGTGCGCCCGCCCGGAGCCGATACCCGTATCGCCTCCCACGTCAGCACGCCGCGCAGCTCCACCTGGCTGCCGGCCTACCACTCCAATGAGCACCAGGAAAGCGTGATTGACCTGGTGGTTCCCATCTACGAAGACAACGACATTGTCGGCACCTTGCGCGCCACTTTTTCTTTGGCCACCATCCTGATGGAGAACGTGCCCTGGTGGATTGCCGAGCAATATCACGTCTCCTTGATAGACCAGAGCGACCATACCTTGGCGATGCGCTCCAAGGGCGATCCTGGTTCAGCCGAGTTGCGCTACGCCATGTCGGTAGACCCGCCTTTGCATGGTGTGCGTTTGTTGATGACACCCTACCCGCAAAAGAACATTCCCACCTTCACCCTGTTGCTAACGGTGATTGCCGGTCTAGCCCTGCTGGCGGTCGTAAACCTGGCCATGCAACACCATTACGCCCGCAGGCGTCGCGATGCCGAGCTGGCCTTGATGCAGGAGCAAGCCTTTCGCAGCGCCATTGAAAACTCCATGGTTACCGGCATGCGCGCCCGGGATCTGGACGGCAAAGTGCTGTACGTGAATCCGGCTTTCTGTGAATTGGTGGGCCGCAGCAGTGAAGACATTATTGGGCTGACACCGCCCATGCCCTGGTGGGTACCGGAAATGATGGACGAAACGCTGGAGCGCCGGGATCGCCTGAAATCCACCCCTTCCGTGCAGGTCTTTGACACCCTGTTCCAACGCCCCGACGGTTCGCGCCTGGATATACAAGTTTTTGAGTCCCCACTGATCGACGCCCAAGGCATGCATGTGGGCTGGATCAGTTCAGTCATCGACATCAGTTCCCGTAAGCAGGCCGAGGCGCTGGCCAGTTCTCAATCTGAACAGCTGCATCACACGGCCAAGCTCGTCACCATGGGCGAGATGGCCTCTACCTTGGCCCATGAACTGAATCAGCCTTTATCCGCCATTGCCAGCTATGCCGCCGGGTCGCTGAACTTGTTGGCCAATGAGCCGCTGGACCCCATCCAACTGCGTCGGGGGCTGGAAAGTCTGGCCGAACAAACCCGCCGCGCAGGGCAGATCATTCACCGTATTCACGACTTTGTACGCAAGCGAGATCCGCAGCTCAGCCCCCTGAATCTGTCTGAGGCCTTGCAAGGGGCGCTGGCCATGGCCAAGGCTGGGCTGCGCCACCATCAGATTCAACTGATTGCGCCCGCTCACCCGGAACACCTGCCCGTCATGGGCGACAAGGTGCTGCTGGAACAACTGATCTTCAATTTGCTGCGCAACGCATCAGAAGCCATGTCCGGCCTGGAGCCGGAACGTCGGGTGCTGGAAGTGACCATGCAGGCCAGCAACGGTGTGGTGCTGGTGATGGTGGCAGACCAGGGTCCCGGCGTGGCATCCACCATCATGGCTGAAGTGTTTCAGGCTTTCACCACCACCAAAGCCCAGGGCCTGGGAATTGGTTTGAATATTTGCCGCTCTATTGTGGAGCTGCACCATGGCAAACTCTGGTTTGAAAACGGGGTTCCCCACGGTGCAACTTTTCTGTTTTCCTTACCCTTGATCGAACATGACTAAGCGCGCTCCTTTGGTCCACATCGTAGACGACGACCCCGCCATTCGCGATGCCCTGTCCTGGCTCTTTAGCACTCGTCAGGTCAACACCGAGTTGTGGGACAGTGGCGAGGCCTTTCTGGATGCCCTGGGCCCCGAGAGCCAGGGTTGCATCCTGCTCGACATTCGTATGGACGGCCTGTCTGGCCTGGAGGTCTTTGAGCAACTGCGTGAGCGCCAGTCCAGCCTGCCCGTTATTTTTCTGACTGGCCACGGCGACCTGCCGCTGGCCGTCACCGCCCTGAAGCAAGGCGCAGCAGACTTCATCGAAAAGCCCTTTAACGATAACGATCTGGTGGACCGGGTTCTGGATGTGCTGCGCAGCTACGAGGCCAGTCAGGAGGAGCGTGCCAATGAGCAGGTTTTGGAGGCGCGCCTGGAAACCCTGTCCCAGCGCGAACGCGAAGTGCTGGCCCTGGCCCTGGAAGGACGGCTGAACAAGCAGATTGCCCAGGACCTGAGCATTACCATGCGCACGGTTGAAGTTCACCGCGCACGCGCACTGGAAAAAATGCAGTCGCGCACCTTGATTGAACTGGCGCGCATGCTGGACCCGGCTCGCTTGCGGGAAGACCGCAGCCCCTCGGGGCCTTAGTCAAAGCCATCGCGCCGGGTGTATATAATGCAGCCATAAACGATTAGAACCGCGCCCAAGGCCCGGTCCCCGGAGCAATAATGAGCACCACTACCGAAAACACCGATTTGCACCTTTCCCATCTGGATGAAGATGGCAAAGTTCAGATGGTCGATGTCAGCCATAAGTCCGCGACATCCCGTTCTGCCACTGCCCGCAGCGTGGTGCGTTTAAGCCCGGCTGCCTACCAATTACTGTCGGCCCAGCACAATGCCAAGGGCGAAGTGCTTAACACCGCCCGTGTGGCCGGTGTGCTGGCCGCCAAGCGCTGTGCGGAACTGATCCCCATGTGCCACAGCCTGCCACTGGATTTTGTTGGCATTGATTTTGAAAGTGATGCCAGTGCCGGCACCATTGCCGTGCTGGCTACCTGCCGCACCCGCTACACCACCGGCGTGGAAATGGAAGCCATGATGGCCTGTTCCGTCGCCGCCCTGACGATCTACGATATGTGCAAAGCGGCCGACAAAGGTATTGTGATCGAGCAGACCCGCTTGCTGGAAAAAACCGGCGGTAAAAGCGGCACCTGGACCGCCTCGGTCTAAGCCCTTTCACGGAGATATCATGACTAGCCCTTTGACCTTGCGCGTGCTGTATTTTGCCCAAGTAGCTGAGCGCACCGGCCAGCGTCAGGAAAGCTGGGACTGGCCACAAGACGGCACCGTCCAGCAGTGGACCGACGCCTTGCTGCAGCGCTACCCAAATTTAAGTGATATGGCAGGCCGCCTGCATGTGGCGGTCAATCAGTTTCACGCCAAACCCACTGACCCGGTACGCCCCGGCGACGAAGTGGCCGTGTTCGAGCCCGTCACCGGAGGTTAAGATGATTCGCATCCAGACAGAAGATTTTGATGTCGCCGCCCTGAATGCCGAGCTGCGTGCAACGGCGGGCGGCCAGGCTGGTGCCATGGTGACCTTTACCGGCTATGTGCGCGATCAGGCTGACGGCACGGCGACCGAATCACTATTCCTGGAACACTATCCCGGCATGTGCGAGCGCGAGATCGAGGCCGTTTGCGATCAGGCCCGCCAGCGCTGGCCGGTTCTGGATACGCTGGTCGTGCACCGGGTAGGCGAGCTGCATCTGACTGAGCAAATTGTGTATGTAGGCGTCACCAGCGCCCACCGTGGCGATGCCTTCCGTGCCTGTGAATTCATTATGGATGTGCTGAAAACCCGCGCGCCTTTCTGGAAGCGCGAAACCTTGGCCGACGGCAAGCGTTTCTGGGTGCAGCAGCGCGACAGCGATGCCCAGAAAACCGATGCCTGGAACACTTCTGCGGACACGAACAAGCATGTCTAAAGCCAAGACAGATTTACCCGCTGCCCGCCTGAACGCGGCCGTCCTGACGATCTCAGACCGCCGTGGCCCCGATGAGGACACATCCGGCGATTATCTGGCGGCCAGCCTGACAGATAGTGGCCATCACTGCGTCCAACGTGCCATCAGCAAGGACAATATCTACGCCATTCGCGCTCTGCTCAGCCAGTGGATTCTGGACCCGGCCATGCACGTCATCATCTGCAATGGCGGCACGGGCTTCAGCCATAAAAAATCCACAATCGCAGCGGTAACACCTTTGCTGGATCAAGTCATTACCGGCTTTGGCGAACAATTCCGCTACCTGTCTTATCAAGATATTGGCTCCTCGGCCCTGCAATCCGATGCGCTGGCGGGTACCGCCAACCGAACCTTGCTGTTTTGCATCCCCGGTTCCAGTGGTGCCTGCAAGTTGGCCTGGGAAAAGATTCTGAAAGAGCAATTGGACAGCCGTCACCGCCCTTGCAATTTCGCCTCTGAGTATCTGGGCCCACCCACCACGTAGAGTCGTCACGTACTCGGTGTACGCCCCCAGACTGCTCCTTATCGAATCGTCATGTCAGGCCCAAGGCCACGACTTTGTTTTATCGAATTTATCCAATCCTATGATCGAATTTGACGTAGCTCAGCAACGGCTGGCCCAGGCAGGACAAGTCCCCACCCAAACCGAACGCTGCGATTTAGCACAGGCTTTGGGTCGCATTCTGGCCCAGGATATTGAAGCCCAGCTGGACATGCCCCCGGCTGACAACAGCGCCATGGACGGTTATGCCTTGCGCCTGTCTGACATTGCCGACGGCAAAGTGCTGCCCATCCAGCAACGTTGCTATGCAGGCGATATTCCGGAAACCCTGAAAGAAGGCATGGCCATTCGCATCTTTACCGGCAGCATGCTGCCGCCCGGTGCCGATACCGTCGTCATTCAGGAAAACTGCCAAGAAGACGAACAAGGGGTATGCATTCTGGAAATGCCCCAGGCTGGCGTGAACATTCGTCGCCGTGGCGAAGATATGCGCATGGGTGAAGTATTAATTGAAACGGGCACTCGCCTGACTGCGGCCCATATCGCTCAAATGGCGGCACAGGGCCATGCACAACTGACCGTATACCCCATGCTAAGCGTGGGCATTCTGACTACAGGGGATGAGCTGACGCCCGCCGGTCAGCCCCTTAAAGAAGGCCAGATCTACAACTCCAACGCCCCTATGTTGCGTGCTCAATTGCAAGCTCTGGGCGTGGGTACGGTACATGCAGTACACGCCAAAGACACTCTGGAAGCGATTCAGGACGCCTTGAAAGACTTGCTGCAACGCTGCGATCTGGTGCTGACAGTCGGTGGCGTGTCGGTGGGCGAAAAAGACTTTGTGAAACCGGCCATTGAAGGCGTAGGTGGCCAGCTGGACCTGTGGAAAGTGCGCATGAAACCCGGCAAACCGCTGGCTCTGGCCTATATCGACAGCAAGCCATTAGTCTGCCTGCCCGGTAACCCAGTCTCCTCGTACGCCGTTTTCTCCTTGATGGTGTCGCCTTTGATCCGCCGCCTGCAAGGTCGTCGCGACGTACTGCCAATCATTCGCCACGGTGTGCTGCAGGGCGAGCGCCAGTATCAGGGGGATCGTGAAGAGTTCATCCGCGTGCAAGTCGACAATGACGAACAAGGCCGCCTGCTGGTTCGCCCTTACGACAATCAGGGTTCGGGCGTGATCAGCTCCCTGCCCTGGGCACAGGCCCTGGCGCGTATTCCAGCCGACACCCATGTCGCCCCCGGTGATGTAGTACGTCTGTATGAGTACAGTCAGTGGCAAGCCTGAGCCAGGCCCACTCCAGAACCGCCCTTGCCGGGCGGTTTTTTTTGGCTTGATGAAACGCCAGAGCCACAAGCTCATACCTTCCCTCCGGCGCTGGGCAAACGATAAAAGCACTGAACGATCAAATGACAAGAATTCCAAAAGCTGCCCAGTCTGTGTCCACACTGCATTAACTGGCTTCTCTACGCTTTACGAAACTCCTGCCGACTAGACAAACCAGCAGCACGTTTTGGTAGCAACATCATCACGTTTAACTTCCTGCGATTGGCTCTCCTGGAGTTCAACGGCGCTTACCTATACTGCCCTGCTGCCTGCCAATCAGCCCTTGATGCTGACTGAAGCCGACCACTCCTTGCTTTGGGCTCCGCGCCCTACCAGAAGCCAATGAATCACACTTATCGCATTATCTTCAATCGCAGTATTGGACTTTGGCAAGTCGTCAGCGAACTGGCACGAGGACATGGAAAAGGCCGTGGCCAATCCAGCACGGTATCAGCGACACCATCAGGGACTACGCTGCCCATCCTAGAGCGCCAAACGGCATGGATGCCCAAGATACTCTGGGCGGCCGTGCTCGGCACGACCCTGATAGGCCAAGCACATGCCGAATCTGAGCATTTGGGAGACATTCAGTGAGACGGTCAAAACCTCTTTGTTGGCAAAACCGGCACCGGTTCTCAAACCATCGAAACCATTACGTATGGCACCTCTTACCGCGAGAGTCGTAAGGTAACCTTGGGCAAGGACAAGACAGGCATTGGCACGTTAACCGTCTCGGGGACCAACTCCACCTACAACATAGAAAAACAAGATCTCCTGCCCCAATTACTAACCGTAGGCGACGCTGGAACGGGGACTGTCAATCTGATGAAGTCAGGCGGGCTGAAACTGTACGGGGGCAAGATGCTCCTGGGCGCCCAAACCACAGGACAAGGCACTCTCAATATTGGTGCCACACCAGGAGCTGCGTCGGTACTAGCCGGTTACCTGGATGCTGAGAGTGTAGAGTTCGGAACCGGTCAAGGGACCATCAACTTCAACACCAGCAATACCCATACATTTACACAATCTCTGGTGAGCCAGCTTGGTCAGGGACAGCATCAAATCAATCAGATCGCCGGTGAAACCATCCTGACGGGTCAAAGCCAGGGCTATAAAGGCAAGACCACCATATCGGGCGGCAAACTCATTGTCAGAGGCACGCTGAGCGGTGATATGCAGGTGACAGGCGGTACCTTGCAATTTGGAGATCAAGACGCCGGTCTTTATAACCGCATCAGCAGCGTGAGCGTTCAAGGCTCAGGAAGTACTCTAGCGGTACAGGGTCCCGCCAACATAGCCGTTGAGCAGACCGTTGATCTGGGGAAAAATACAATATTGGACCTGGGCATGGCCAAATCGGGCCAATCCATCTATGCCAGACGGTTTAATATCGGGCAGGACGTCACACTTGAGCTGAATAATATCGTCAATTTGGGCGAGAACGAGCGCACACTCATCCACACGATTGAAGGCATTAACGGCGATTTCTCAACCATCAATGTGGTGGACACATCTCCCGACAAGGTGGATTACAAGACGGTACAGGTTGCAAAGTCCGCCGATAGCTCACGATTGCTGGCCTCGTATGTCCTTAGCTGGAATGCCAACAACACGGCAGCACACGGCACCTTCACCCTGGGCACAGCCTCAGATAAATTTACGGTATCCACAGACCTGAAAGACCAGCCCAGCAATAGCGCCAAACAGTGGGATGGCAAGACATTGACCAAAGCCGGGGAAGGAACCTTGACCCTTTCCGGCAACAATAGCTATACCGGCGGCACGGAACTGAACGGTGGGCAACTGCATCTAGCCCGTGACGCCGCCTTAGGCAATGCCGCAGGCGGTCTCAGACTCAACGGGGGCAAGCTGGTCGCAACGCAGACGTTTAACAGCTCACGCCATGTACAGCTCGCACAAACCGCTCAAATCGAGGTGCTCGCCGACAAAAGCCTAGGGCTGGACGGCGTACTATCCGGCTCAGGCAACTTGTCCAAGCTAGGCTCAGGCACGCTGGCCCTAAGCGGCGACAACACCTTTAGCGGCGGCCTGAGCTTATTGGAGGGCACCGTGAGCATTGATCGCGACGCCAACCTGGGCGACGGCCAAGGTGGTGTGCTCTTTAACGGCGGCGTACTGGCCACGAGCACCTCTTTTGACTCGGCTCGCGCCGCCGAATTTAGGCAAGATGCTCAATGGAACGTAGCCGATCAGTCAACCCTGCACTTAAGTGGCACACTCAGCGGTACAGGCGCCTTATTGAAAACAGGCAATGGCACGCTACGGCTGAGCGGTCAAAACCAGTACCTGGGCGGCACAGCGATTCATGAGGGCACCCTGGAAGTGGCGCAAGACGCCAATCTAGGGGATGCCAGCGGCAGCATCCGCTTGCATGGCGGAACGCTGCACGCCACGGACTCCTTTGCGAGCGCCCGCCAAATAGATCTGGACCAACAAGAGACCATGACGGTCAGCTCCGGCGCCACCTTAACGCTGACAGGATCCATTGAAGGCACTGGCGCGCTCCATCAAAAGGGCAGCGGTACGATGGTGTTGAGTGGCGATAATCGCTATGAAGGTGGTACTACCTTGCATGAAGGGCGATTAGTCATCAGCCAAGACAGCAACTTAGGCACTGGCGCCCTGGGCTTTCAGGGAGGCGAGTTAACCAGTACGGCCTCTTTTGACATGAGCCGCCAGATCACACTGAATCAAAACGCTTTTCTGGATGTGGCGACTGGCACCGTACTGGGGCTGAACGGGAAAATCAATGGTACCGGTCATCTTGTTAAAGACAGCACTGGCACCCTGCGTCTGTCCAACACCGCCAATCGCTATGGCGACACACAAATTCTGGCCGGAACCGTCATCGCTCAGGCCGATTCCCTGTCAGGCAATGTGCTCAACCGAGGTGCACTGGTATTCGAACAGTCCGCAGATGGAAGCTTCCAAGGCGAACTGTCTGGCGCAGGCTCTCTGCTCAAGACCGGCGCGGGAGTATTGACGCTATCGGGCAATAACGGTCGCTACACCGGCCACAGCACCGTGTCCGAGGGCACCTTGGCGGTACTGGATGCGCTCGGTGGTTCGGCCAGCGTCAAGAACGCCACGCTGCAGTTGGGTGACGGTGTCAGCGGAGCCGCTAGCCAACTGCTGGGAGACCTGAATATTGAAGGTGCAGATAGCACCTTATCCGTACAAGGGCCCGCCACCCTAAGCGTGGACGGCACTGTCAATTTGCACGACAACACCGTATTGGACATTGGCGCTGGCCCCAACAGCCCCGCCCTGCATGCTGAGCGCGTGATACTCGGGGACAACGTCGCTTTTACACTGGGAGGCATCAGCCACGAAGACCAGCTGGACAAAGTGCTGGTGTCCACCAGTCACGGCATACAAGGCGACTTCGCCTCCTTTCAGGTTGGGGGATTTAAGGGCACGGTGGACTATCTCAACCTGAACATACACAAGTCCACTGACCAGACCCAATTACTGGCCAGCTATGGCCTGAGCTGGACCACAAACAATAATCTGGCCCACGGCACCTTTACCCTGAGCGGGGCAAGCGACCGCTTCGTGGTGGGCACGGCCTTGAAAGACCAAAACCCTAACAGCGCCACAGGCTGGAATGGCAGCACCTTGCACAAGGCAGGCGCAGGCACCCTGGTACTGAGCGGTCAAAACAGCTACACCGGCGGCACAACACTGGCCGGTGGCCGTCTGCAAGTATCCCAAGACGCCAACCTGGGCGCGGCCAGCGGTGAATTGCGTTTCGAGGGCGGCACCTTAGTCACCACAGACTCCTTTAACAGCGCTCGTGATATCACCATGCTGGACGATGGGCGCATTCAGGTCGATGCAGACACAACGCTAAGCCTGACTGGCGCCATCGTCGGCCAGGCTGACTTGATCAAATCCGGCGCTGGGTCGCTGCGTTTGACCAATGAAGCCAATGCCTATCTAAACAGTCGCATTGAAGAGGGACGCTTAATTGGCCAGGCAGCGACCATTCCCGGCAATGTGGAAAACAACGGCACCTTGATCTTCGATCAGGCCAGCGACGATACTTATGCTGGTGGTATTTCCGGTACTGGCTCCCTGGTCAAAGACGGGTCTGGCACTCTCCGTCTGACAGGAGACAATTCCGCGTTCAGCGGCGACACCACCCTTGTGGCCGGTCGATTGGTCTTGAACGGTAAATTGGGTGGTTCCAGCACCATTCGAGCGGGTAGCGTGCTGGGCGGCAGTGGCGTGATCGGCTCAGGTGCAGGCAGCAGCGTCACGGTCACTGACGGCGGAACCCTCTCACCGGGCAACTCCATCGGCACCTTGACCATTAACGGCGATTTACACGTCCAGCCAGGTGCCCGTCTGATCGTCGAGACTGAGCCACAAAGTACTTCAGCCGACCTGATTAACGTCACAGGCAAGACATCGCTTAGTGGCGGCTCGGTTGCCCACATTGGCGCAAACGGGAACTACGATTTGCGCTCCAGCTACACCATTCTGGCCTCTGAAGGCGCGTTGTCCGGCGAGTTTGGCGATGTCACTTCCGACTTCGCCTTCCTGCGACCCTCGCTGTCGTACGACTACCAGAACGGTAAAGTCACCTTAGTGCTAGAGCGCAATGACCACGTGATGGCCTCAGCCGCACAGACACGTAATCAATCTGCCAGCGCCAACGCTATTGAAAGCATTGGTCTACACGCCTCGCACGCGGTCTATGATGCCATCGCCCAACTGCCCAATGACCCCGATTTATTGCGTGCCAGCTTCGATGGTCTGTCAGGCGAACTACACGCCTCCGTCAAGACCGTGCTGCAAGAGGACAGCCGCCAGATTCGTGACACAGTCAATGAACGTCTGCGTTCGGCCAGCCGCGCCGTCGCAGCACAAGCCCCCCACGTGCGCAATGATCAGGGGCAACTGGCGGCAGCGGACAGCACTGGCACACACAGCTGGATTCAAGGCATGGGCAGCTGGCGCAGCGCCGATGCCACTGACAATACGGCCCGCGTGAGCAGTTCCAGCAGCGGTTTCTTGATAGGTGTAGACACTCTCGTGTCTGACTCGGCACGCGTGGGCCTGCTCGCGGGCTATAGCCGCAGCGACATCAAGCTACGCGACCGCTCCTCCAGTGCACGTAGTGACAACTACCATCTGGGTGCGTACGGGGGTACTCAGTGGGGAGCGCTAGGACTGCGCGGTGGTCTGGCCTATAGCTGGCATGATCTGTCCACACGCCGTTCAGTATCAGTACCCAGGGTGTCGGATACGCTAAAGGCTGACTACAGCAGCCAGAGCACACAGGCTTTTGCCGAATTGGGCTATCGCATTGATACTGCGGCTGTGGCACTTGAGCCCTTTGCCCAGCTGGCTTACGTCCACCAACAGACTGATAGTTTTACAGAAAAAGGCGGTGCAGCAGCGCTACACGCTAAGCGTCAAACGACCAACACCACTTTCATGACCTTGGGAACTCGTGCCATGACGGAATTTGAACTGGGTCGTACACAGGCTAATGTCCACGGCTCACTGGCTTGGCGACATGCCATGGGCACGGTCAAGCCAAGTGCTACCCACGCCTTCTCGGCAGGTTCAGCGTTCACCGTGGTGGGGGCTCCGATTGCTAAAAACAGCGCCATGCTGGAAGCAGGTGTAGAGCTTAAGATCAACCCTCAGGCGGCGATCGGACTGGCGTATCAAGGCCAGTTGGCTCGCTCTGCACAAGACCACAGTATGCAGGCTCGCCTCAACATCCGTTTTTAAGAGAGCCGCTGTATTACTAGCAAGCAGGGCTGGTTCACCAGCCCTGCGCTATTTCCAGGTCTTGCGGGGTATTGATATTGAAGAAAGCATGGTCCGGCGCGTCGCGGAAATCCACTTCTACCGCGCCTATGCTTTGCAGCCAGCTCATCACACGGCGCTCGCCGCTGAGCAAATACTCTTTCAGGTTAGCAGCCTGATCGGTACGCAGCAGCAGGCAGAGAGGGTGGCTGCGCTCAGCTTGCGCATAGGCGGCCACAGCGCCCTGCTCTTTTACGGCCTTAATCAAGCGCTTGCCCAAATCAGCCGGAACAAAGGGCAAGTCCACCGGACAGGACAAGACCCAGGGCGTCGTGACCTGATCCAGCACACTGGCCAGACCCGCCAATGGCCCCAAATAACCATCCAGCTCCACCGCATCCGGGACCACGCGCCCCCAAAGGACATACTGCTCAGGATTGCGATTGGCACTGATCAGCATGGTGCCAACCTGCGGACGCAGACGCCGCACCAGATGCTGGACCAAAGGCTGGCCCTGTAAAAGCAATAAGCCCTTATCCACCTGCCCGGACAGATCAAACCGCCGGGCCTGTCCGCCTGCCAGCACAATGCCGCTGATGTCCTGTGTGCCTATCATCCGCCGATGTAACTCATTTCTATACGCTCACGACCCGTGGTCTGATCACCTCGGATCTCGGAATATCGATCCTGCCGTCCCGTCCAGACGCCATGCATATAGGCGGCTAACTGTTCGTCGGAGGCATCCGCGCGCAACTGCGCGCGCACATCATACCCTTGCGAGGCAAACAGGCACAAAAACAAACGCCCTTCCGGGGACAAGCGCATACGCGAACAGTCTCCACAGAAAGGCTGGGTGACACTGGTGATCACTCCCACTTCGCCCGTGCCGTCTTTAAAACGCCATCGGCTGGCAACCTCGCCACGGTATTGCGCCGCTACTGGCTCAAGCGCAAAGCGTGACTGGATACGCTCCACAATTTCCGCACCGCTGACTACTTCGTCCAGATTCCAGCCATTGCTGGTGCCCACGTCCATGTATTCGATAAAACGCAGAATCTGGCCCGAACCTTTGAAGTGTTCAACCATGGGCAAAATCTGGTCATCATTCAGACCCTTGCGCACCACCATATTGACCTTGACCGGGCTCAAGCCCACCGCCTGCGCCTTGGCAATGCCGTCCAGCACGGTGGAAACGGACACGCCGCTATCACTCAATTGGGTGAAGCGGGCATCATCCAGCGCATCCAGGCTGACGGTAACGCGATTCAGGCCGGCGTCTTTCAAAGCCTGGGCTTTGCGGCCCAGCAAGGTGCCATTGGTCGTCAGGGTCAGTTCCACAGGATCGCCTTCCGGCGTACGTAGCTTAACCAGCATGGCAATCAGCACTTCGATATTGCGACGCAAAAGCGGCTCACCACCGGTCAGGCGCAGTTTGCGCACACCCAGGGATACCGCCTGTCGCGCCACGCGCTCGATCTCTTCAAAGCTGAGCAGGGAAGAATGAGGCAGGAATTCGTAGTCTGTGCCAAACACTTCCCGCGGCATACAGTAGGTGCAGCGGAAATTGCACTTGTCGGTCAGGGAAATACGCAGGTCACGAAACGGACGGTGGCGCTTGTCCAGGGGTTGCCCGGACACAGCGGCCATGCGTACCGTCGGACGGCGCACGGCCTGCGCTGCTTCTTGATGTGGCCTGTCTGTATCCCCGCCTATCGGTCGGGGTTCAGACTTTGGCCCATGATCATCGCTCATGGTGTTCTCTTTCTTTCAAGGACAGG
>JBQEAN010000018.1:27270-31323 GCA_052109075.1 Alcaligenes sp.
TCAGACTTTGGCCCATGATCATCGCTCATGGTGTTCTCTTTCTTTCAAGGACAGGGTTGGCCCCGTCTCATGGTGTATGTGTGTTTTCGTCAAGCAAAAAGGGCTAACGCCAAAGCATGTCGGCAGCCTGCCCGAATGCCTGTTCCAGCGTCATGATCTGACCTAAACCCCGTGGGTCGTAACCCACCAGATCTTCCATGAATTGACTATACGCGGAACCGCCAATCACGTTCATCAGTTGCTGCATAGGAGCCTTATCCAGCGCCTCCTGCTCAACCGCAATGAAATAACGCTCCTGCGCCAGAGGAATAAACTCCAGCCCGCATCGGCTGGCCGCTGTTTCTACGCCCAGACCGGTATCGGCCATGCCACTGGCTACGTGGGCCGCCACCGCCATATGCGTCAATTCTGTTGTTTCAAAGCCCAGTACCGCATTCGTATTTACCCCTAACTGTCCAAGCAGCAAGGTGGCCAGGAAGCGGGTGCTGGAACCCATTTGACGGTTCACAAAGCGCACATCGGGTCGCAATAAATCCGTCATGCCGGTGATGTTCTTGGGATTGCCCTGTTCCACAAACAACCCCGTTCTACGGGTAGACAGAAAAATCAGCCGATGGCGCGATGGCGACAGCCACTGCCCATAACGACGCATGGCGGCCACTTCAAACTCGCCCACAGGAACCTGGAAGCCAGCCAGGTCGCAGTCGCCACGCTCCAACGAGGCCAGCGCTTCAATGGCGGTGCGATAGCGCAACTCCAAGGGCAAGCCATCGTGCTCGTTGGCAAAGCGCATCAAGCCTTCAATTGCAAAGCCGTGGCTAGCCTGAAAACGCAAACGGTCCAGCGGCTGGGCATACAGGCGGCCCAACTCCTCTTCTAGCTCGGAGGCCATGCTCTCCAGGGTGGGGGTCAAACGCGCGTCCAGCCGCCGGTTAGCCCACAACAAACGTTGGGCAAACTCGGTCAGCTTGGTGCCTTTGCGTCGCGAGGTTTCCAGCAAGGCCGCATCAAACTGCTTTTCGGCATTACGTAACAAGCCCCAAGCGTGTCGATAGGAAAACTGGCATTCCTTGCTGGCTCCCGCCAAGTGCCCAAGTCGCTCGATGGCACCCAACAGACGCAGCACATCCCCCATGAGGAGCTCCACGCCGTCTGCATTTTCCAGTATCCACTCAGAGCGCAGCCGGGCTTTGAATTTCTGTTGGGTCATGTATTTTTAAGACCAGTGTGTTTTCGTATTTATGTTTTGCACTGCATGTACCAAACATTATATATGCGAAATATTGCTTATTGAAGTTACGGACTTAAGTGGTTAGATTACGGTAGAAAACACAGTCAAATAATATGCACAGCCGTGCATAAAAAAACATGGAGGCGCAGGCTCCCAATCCGGGCACCGCGCACACAGGACATGCAAACATCCCCTCATGCCCAGGAGCAAGACCTGTCCGGTCTGACTCCTGAAGAGGTCACCTTGCAGGCCGTGCAGGAACATGCCGGCCAAAAAGGTAACCTGTTGCCTATTTTGCACACTATTCAGGACCGGCTCGCCTGTATTCCCGAGTCCGTGGTGCCGGTGCTGGCCGAACAGCTGGCCCTGTCCCGGGCGGAAATCCACGGTGTTATCTCCTTTTACGCCCACTTCCGCACCCAACCCCACGCGACTCATACCCTGGAAATCTGCCGTGCTGAAGCCTGTCAGGCGCGGGGCGGGCTGGAGCTGACGGCTCATGCCCGTCGCCGCCTGAACTGCGACTTCCATGAAAACAGTGATGACGGCCAGTACACCCTGGAGCCGGTCTACTGTCTGGGGCTCTGTGCCCAATCTCCCGCTGTCATGCTGGACGGCGTTCCCCATGCACGCGTCACCCCGGAAAAACTGGACGCCCTGCTACGCAGCCAGGAGGCCCAGCCATGAGCACGATTACCGTTTATGTCCCGCGCGACACGGCCGCCATCGCCATGGGTGCACACCAAGTTGCCGAGCAACTGGCGTCGCAAGCTAAAGCGCGTGGTCTGGATGTGCAGATTGTGCGCAATGGTTCGCGTGGTCTGTTGTGGCTGGAACCCATGATTGAGGTACAAACGGCCAAAGGCCGCGTGGCTTATGGTCCGGTACAAACCGAAGACCTGCCCGGCCTGTTCGATGCCGATTTTCTGCAAGGCGGCACGCACACGCTGTGCCACGGTCTGACTGAGGCTATCCCTTACCTGAAAGACCAGGAACGCCTGACCTTTGCTCGTGTGGGCATTATTGATCCGGTCAGTGTGGCTGATTATCAATCCTGTGGCGGTTTTGAAGGTCTGCGTAACGCCCTGACCATGGAACCCGCTGCCATTGTGAAAGAAGTGACGGACTCCGGCCTGCGCGGTCGTGGCGGCGCGGCTTTCCCGACCGGGATCAAATGGAACACGGTGCTAAACACACCAGCCGCCCAGAAATACATTGTCTGTAATGCCGACGAAGGCGACTCGGGCACTTTTTCTGATCGCATGTTGATGGAAGGCGACCCGCTCTGTCTGGTTGAGGGCATGACAATTGCCGGTCTGGCCGTAGGCGCGACCTATGGCTACATCTACGTGCGCTCCGAATACCCGCTAGCTGTAGACGCCCTGAACGAAGCCATTGTGGCCGCTCGTGCCGCAGGCTGGCTGGGCAAGAACATTCAAGGCAGCGACCACGAGTTCGATCTGGAAGTGCGCAAAGCGGCCGGCGCTTACATCTGTGGTGAAGAAACAGCCTTGCTCGACAGCCTGGAAGGCAAGCGTGGTGTGGTGCGTGTCAAACCGCCTCTGCCCGCCATCAAAGGCTTGTTTGGCCTGCCTACGGTTATCAATAACGTGGTGTCGCTGGCCTCGGTGCCTGTCATTCTGGCCAAGGGCGGTGCCTACTACCAACACTACGGCATGGGTCGCTCACGCGGAACCTTGGCTTTCCAATTGACCGGCAACCTGAAACACGGCGGCTTGGTGGAAAAAGCCTTTGGTGTCACCCTGCGCGAACTCTTGTACGACTACGCGGGCGGCAGTGCCAGTGGACGGCCCTTGCGTGCGGTACAGGTTGGCGGCCCCTTGGGTGCCTACCTGCCCGAGCACCAGTGGGATGTGCCCCTGGACTACGAAGCCTATATGAAGATCAACGCCATGGTCGGCCACGGTGGTTTGGTGGCGTTTGACGATACGGTGGATATGGCCCACATGGCGCAGTACGCCATGGAATTCTGTGCCATTGAATCCTGTGGCAAATGCACGCCCTGTCGCATCGGCTCTACACGTGGTGTAGAGACTATCCAGAAAATCCGTCGCCGCGAAGATATGGACAACCATGTCGAGCTGCTGCGCGACTTGTGCGACACCATGTTCTCCGGGTCTTTGTGCGCCTTGGGCGGCATGACCCCTTATCCCGTCCTGTCCGCGCTGGAGCACTTCCCCCAGGATTTTGGACTGGCCCCGCAAACCGAGCAGGACCTGGCCAAGGTCTAAGACGGAGATCACTATGAACGAAACTATCGCCGTACGCGAACGCGACCTGGGCACCCCGGCCTCTTTGCAAACCGAGATGGTCAACCTGACCATTGATGGCAAATTGCTGGAAGTGCCCGTGGGCACCTCCGTGATGCACGCTGCCGCCCTGGCTGGCATCAATATCCCCAAGCTGTGCGCAACCGATTCACTGGAAGCCTTTGGCTCCTGCCGCCTGTGTCTGGTGGACATTGAAGGCCGTCGCGGCCACCCGGCTTCTTGCACCACTTTGGTGGAAGAAGGCATGGTCGTGCAAACCGAAAACGACACCCTGCACAAGCTGCGCCGCAACGTGATGGAGCTGTACATCTCCGATCACCCACTGGACTGCCTGACCTGTCCTGCCAACGGCAATTGCGAATTGCAGGACATGGCGGGTGTAGTGGGCCTGCGCAGCGTGCGCTATGGCTTTGATGGTGCCAACCATCTAGACGACACCACCGACAACTCCAATCCCTACTTTGCCTACGATTCCAGCAAATGCATTGTCTGTAATCGTTGCGTGCGTGCCTGTGAAGAAGTCCAGGGCAC
>JBQEAN010000018.1:31423-52595 GCA_052109075.1 Alcaligenes sp.
GCAAATGCATTGTCTGTAATCGTTGCGTGCGTGCCTGTGAAGAAGTCCAGGGCACTTTTGCACTGACCATCGACAAGCGTGGTTTTGAATCGCGTGTCACCGCGGGTCAGAACGACGGCTTTCTGGGCAGCGATTGCGTGTCCTGTGGCGCTTGCGTTCAGGCCTGCCCGACCTCCTCCTTGATGGAAAAATCCGTTATCGACCTGGGTCAGCCCGAGCACGCCGTCATCACCACCTGCGCTTACTGCGGTGTGGGTTGCGGCTTCAAAGCTGAGATGAAAGGCGACAAAGTCATTCGCATGACACCCTGGAAAGACGGCAAGGCCAACCGTGGTCATGCCTGCGTGAAGGGTCGTTTCGCCTGGGGCTATGCCACCCACCAGGACCGTATCCTGAACCCCATGATCCGCAAGAGCATTACGGACCCTTGGCAGGAAGTGTCGTGGGACGAAGCCATCAATTACGCGGCTTCCGAATTCCGTCGTATTCAAGATCAACATGGTCGTGACGCCGTAGGCGGTATTACCTCCTCGCGTTGTACCAACGAAGAAACCTATCTGGTGCAAAAGCTGGTTCGCGCCGCCTTTGGTACCAATAACGTCGACACCTGCGCCCGTGTGTGTCACTCCCCTACCGGCTACGGCCTGAAGATGACCCTGGGTGAGTCCGCCGGTACGCAAACCTTTGATTCGGTGATGCACACCGACGTGGTGATCGTGATGGGTGCCAACCCCAGCGCTGCCCACCCCGTGTTTGCATCGCGCCTGAAACGCCGTCTGCGTCAGGGTGCCCGCTTGATCGTGATCGACCCGCGCCAGACCGAACTGGTCAGCTCACCACACATCCAGGCCGACTACCACCTGCCTCTGCGTCCCGGTACCAATACCGCCATGCTGACCGCGATGGCCCATGTGATCGTCGCCGAAAACCTGGTCAACGAAACCTATGTGGCCGAGCGCTGCGATACCGCCGCGTTTAATGAATGGCGCAGCTTTGTCAGCCAACCTCAGAACTCGCCTGAAGTCATGGCCGAAATCTGCGGTGTCTCCGCTGACGACATCCGTGGCGCCGCCCGTCTGTACGCCACCGGCGGCAATGGCTCGATTTACTACGGTCTGGGCGTGACAGAACACAGCCAAGGCTCCACCACCGTGATGGCCATTGCCAACCTGGCTATGGCCACCGGCAACGTGGGCCGGGAAGGCGTGGGGGTGAACCCGCTACGTGGCCAAAACAACGTGCAAGGCTCCTGCGATATGGGCTCCTTCCCGCACGAGTTCCCCGGCTACCGTCACGTCTCGGACAATCAGGTCCGCTCGCTGTTTGAACAAGCCTGGGGCGTGCCCCTGCAATCCGAACCCGGCCTGCGCATTCCCAATATGTTTGACGCCGCCTTGAGTGGCAGCTTCAAGGGTCTGTACTGCCAGGGCGAGGACATTGTCCAATCCGACCCGAACACCCAGCACGTAGCCGCGGCAATGGCTGCCATGGAGTGTGTGGTGGTGCAGGATCTGTTCCTGAACGAAACCGCCAAGTACGCCCACGTGTTCCTGCCCGGTTCCTCCTTCTTGGAAAAGGACGGCACCTTCACTAACGCCGAGCGCCGCATTTCGCGTGTCCGTAAAGTGATGGAGCCTAAAGCCGGCATGGCAGACTGGGAAGTGACCTGCGCCCTGGCCCGTGCCCTGGGTTACCCCATGAGCTACGAGCACCCCAGCCAGATCATGGACGAGATCGCCCGCCTGACACCGACCTTCACCGGCGTGTCGTACGAGCGCATCCAGGAACTGGGCGGCAGCGTGCAATGGCCTTGCAACGAACAAGCCCCAGAAGGCACCCCCACCATGCACATCGATGAGTTCGTGCGTGGCAAGGGCCGCTTCATGCTGACCCAATACGTGCCAACCGAAGAGCGTAGCAGCCGCAAATTCCCCTTGTTGCTGACGACCGGCCGCATCCTGTCGCAATACAACGTGGGTGCCCAAACCCGCCGTACCGACAACGTAGCTTGGCATGCCGAGGACTTGCTGGAAATTCACCCGGTGGATGCTGAAGATCGTGGCATTCGCAGCGGCGACAAAGTCTCGGTTAAGAGCCGTGCGGGCGAGACGGCGTTGCGCGCAACGGTCACCGAACGGGTACAGCCGGGGGTGGTCTATACTACTTTCCACTTTCCCGAGTCGGGTGCCAACGTGGTCACCACCAATAACTCGGACTGGGCGACCAACTGCCCCGAGTACAAGGTGACAGCGGTACAGATTCAGCGCGTCACGTCCGAGTCGGCCTGGCAAAATCGCTGGAACCGTTTCCACGATATTCAGCAGCGCCTCTTGCAAGGTGAGACCTTATCGGCCGAGGATCTGGCCCATGCGGATCACAATCACCAGCATGAGCCTGCCGAGGCCGTCGCGAAAGTATGATGCGTCTAAACAGGCCTTAAGGAGTTGCCGCGTGAGCCAGGCAGATTTTCGTGATGCCAGCGCCCCCGCCACTGTGTGGCGGCAGGTGCGTACCCCAGCTGAAGTACAAGCTGACACCCTGCCCCAAGAGGATCAGGATGCGCTGGCGCGCGAACAGGCGGTTGCCCTGGAATTCAACGGCATCAGCCATAGCGCCTTGCTGTGCAGCCCCAGCGACCTGGAAGATCTGGCTTACGGATTTTCCATGACCGAAGGCATTATCCGTAGCGCTGCCGATATACGCGGCGTGGATGTGCTGGACGGCGAACACGGCAGCTTGCTGCAAATCGAGATAGCCAGTGCCTGTCAGCATCAGCTCAAGGCCCGTCGCCGTCAGTTGGCGGGCCGTACTGGTTGCGGTTTATGTGGTCTGGAAAGCCTGGACGAGGTACGCCGACAACTGCCTCGTCTGGATGCTCCCGAGCACAGCCCCGACGCCGCTGCAATCTTCCAGGCCCTGGATACCTTGCGCTCCAGCCAGCCCTTGCATCAATTGACAGGGGCCACCCATGCCGCTGCCTGGTGCAGCCTGCAAGGCAACATCTTGGCCGTGCGCGAGGATGTAGGCCGCCACAACGCGCTGGACAAGCTGCTGGGCCATATGTTGCGCAACGATATTGATCCCCGCTCTGGCATGGTGCTGATCTCCAGCCGTGCCAGCTTTGAGATGGTCCAGAAGGCCGCTGCCATGGGCATCAACTTTGTGGTGGCTGTCTCCGCCCCCACTGCCTATGCCGTGCAGATTGCCGATGAACTGGGTGTCATGTTGGCCGCCTTTGCCCGTGACCGCAGCTTCACGCTGTACAGCCATCCCCACTATCTGAATACTGCCGAGTCCAAATCGGCCACATCACCATGAATATTGTTCCTTTGATTCCTATGGCCAACCAGATCGGCCAATTCTTTGAAATCCTGAACAATCGGGAACAAGGTCTGCGCGAGATTGCGGAACATATCCAGAAGTTCTGGGACCCGCGCATGCGTCGCTCCCTACTGGATTTTGTGCAGGAAAACCCCAGCGGCAAAAGCGCTGATGGCGAGCTCTTGCCCATTGTGTTGCAGGCCGTCGTCACCCATAAGCAGCAGTTGGAACCACGCAGCCAGTAAGACACACCGCAGGCACAAAAAAGCCCGCCTAAGCGGGCTTTTTCTTTGGGCTGAAAAGCAATTAATCGCTTTCTTTGACGCGGTACACCAGCACGGTGTTCTTGGCCATATTCAGCACCTTGATGGTCACGCTACCCAGCAACAGGCGGGACAGGCCACTGCGACCGTGACTACCGATAAAGATCAGATCGCAGCCTTCTTGCTCGGCTACCTGAACCACACCATCGGCCACATTGAAGTTCGACACGGATTTACCGGTTGCCTTGACGCCAGCGGTTTCGGCACGGTCCAGAATCTGTTGCAGGTATTTCTGCGACTGTTCTTTGGCGGTCTTATCGTAGTCTTCGTCGGTAATGGCATACGCAGCAGCCATGCCGTCAAAGCCCACTGTCGCTGCAAAAGGCTGGGTTACGTGCAAAGCGAGGACTTCGGCACCAATCTGGCGGGCAAAAGTCACGCCTTTGTTAGCTGCCTGGGCGGACAACTCGGAACCGTCAGTTGGAATCAGAATTTTCTTGAACATGGCATAACCCCTTTGAATGGAGACAGATAGCTTACCGCTGCACCAAGGCACAGGACAAGCTAGTACAGACCTGAACCTTGAGCCAGGTCAGGATTCGTTCAATGCACGAAATAATACGGCACAACGAGTGCCCGTGCGGCAATAGGCCAAAGTCGGGCCTGGTAAGGCTTCAAGTAATTGGCCAAAACGGGCAACATCAGCAGAAGTAATAGCGCTACCCACAACGGGCTGATACTGCACCTGCAAACCCGCCGCCTCGGCAGCCTGCATCACATCAGCCGACAAAGGTTGGCCGGGACCACCTTCCATATCAGGCCGGTTGATAATGACACTTTTAAAACCGGCATCGGCTACGGCTTGCATATCCTCTCCCGATAACTGAGGGGCGACGGCCAATTGCTCGGTCAAAAATTGGTGTGGGAAGGGCATAGAAACTCCTGAAATCGGGATAAACTAAATCAGTTCAAAGGAAAAATAGTATGTTCCCCTCCGAGAGTAAGCAAGCCCCTTTCTCCTCGGCCTTGCCTAAAGGCAATCACGCCAGTGCCTTGCTAATCCGTTCCGCCACGCCAGACGATATGCTGGCAGTGCAAGGCATCTATGCGTATCACGTCCTGCACAGCACGGCGACCTTTGAACAGACCCCACCCGACGTACAGGAAATGCGTGCCCGTTTGGCGCAGGTTCGCGAACAAGGCCTGCCTTGGCTGGTCGCTGAACTGGACGAGCACATCGTGGGCTACGCTTACGCCGGCACGTACCGACCCCGCCCGGCTTATCGCTACACCATCGAAGACTCCATCTATCTGGCCCAAGGGCAAATAGGCAAAGGTCTGGGTAAAGCGCTGCTGGAACACCTGCTGATGGAATGCGAAAAAGGTCCTTGGCGGCAAATGATCGCGGTCATTTCAGGCCATGACAGCCGGGGCTCCATCGCCCTGCACCGCTCGCTAGGCTTTGCCCACGTCGGCACCCAGGCTGCCGTTGGCTACAAGTTCCAGCAATGGATTGATGTCGTTGTGATGCAGCGCGCCTTGGGCGAAGGCAGCCAAAGCCCCCCTATCGATCCCACCTGAACAGAATTCAGGCAATGCGCAGGCTGTACTGATCCAACCATTGCTGCATCTCTGGACTGGAAAGCACCTCGTACTCGGCCAGACGTTGTGCGCCCACCGGATCGCCTGCCACGGTATTTAAAGAAGGATGGCACATCAGGCTATCCCCATGCTGCATTGCGGCCAGCCAAGCCTGTATCAAGGCGCTATAACGCTCCTTGCCACCCTGGAAGTCGTACACGCCGGTAAACCCGGTATTAAGCGTCACGCCTTTGGCCCTAGCCTGCCGCAGTAAATCCTTGGAGCCTAGAGCAGCAATAATCTGTGCCTTGAATCTGTCCTTGAAAGCAAAGCCGACTGCCAGACGCTGGGCGCCGGTATAGCGCAACCAGGGCATGGAGGCGGCATAGCGACGTTCCATTTCGGCCAGCAAGGCCTCACGAATCATGGGTAGTTGATGTACATGCTGATGGCCATCGATATAGTCCGGCCCCTGTCCCATCACCTCTTCAAAACGATCCAGTTGGCGCGCCACACTCGATTTGACCTTCTCGCTATCCAAACGATGCAACAGGCTGCGGAGAATCACCTGTTTCAACGGCATGGCATAGACGCCCGCTTGCGAGGCAAACTCGGTAAAATTCAGGTGCAAACCTTTTTGCAGCGTGCTCTGGCGCAATGCTGCTGCATTTTGCACAAAGCTGTCCCCATCCACCAAACAGGATGTTCCTGTCAGGCGTTGAGCCTGGGCCAATTTCAGCACAGCCTCGTCGACTGCCGGGGCCATGCCAAAATCATCCGCGCATATACTGATCTGCCTGTCCTTGGCCACTGCTCGCTCCGCTTTCTCTTTATGTCTCGTCAAATCATTCTATTCATTCTGGTCGGCACTTTGGCCGCCCTCACGCACTGGGGCATTGTAATCGCCCTGGTACAAACGCTCAGCCTGTCTCCACTGCTGGCCAATCTTTTTGGCTGGCTGCTCGCCTTTCTGGTTTCTTTTGGCGGCCATTACTGGCTGACCTTCCGCTCCCAGAATGCCCAATTTCTGCCTGCCCTGGTTCGTTTCTTTCTCGTGTCTGCCGCTGGCTTCACGGTGAACGAAGCCAGCTATGCCTATTTATTGAATCACTCAGGCCTACGCTACGATCTGCTTTTGGGCCTGATTCTTATCGGCTTGGCGGTACTGACGTTTTTGGCTGGGCGGCTTTGGGCGTTCCGCCGCACATAGAATCGTGGTCATCTTGATCAAAGCGCCACAGCGCAATACGCTGATCTTCGTAAAGGCGTTGGGCATGGTTGAGCATCTGACTGTGGCGTACGGCATCCGGTCCACCAATCAGCCAAAAAACCGTTTTACTGTCCCGGCATAGCTGCTGGCGCAAAGCCTCCTTGTCTATCAAGGTCAACGCCCCGCGCTGTGGCTCGAAACGGGCGGCTTCCAGCAGCTCTTTGCGCCAGCTATCCGTACGCATAATCTCGGGATCATCCCACCGCCCCATGACGCTGACACCTGTCAAACCGGGAACGTAAAAGCCCAAGTCATAGCGGTAGTCATTCAGGAACACCACTTGGTCGCCCTGCTGATATTCAGCAGCCAAGACTCGACCCAACTCACGGCTATTGACCTGAGGCCGAACCACCATGGTCACTACCGCAACCAGACACAGCAACACACCGATAGCCAGGCTCCAGACAGCGCGGCGGGACACTTTAGCCTCCCCCTCCCGCTGGGCTTGACGAATCACCGTGTCGGCCAGGAAAAAGGCCCAGGGGCCGATAGCGGGCAAGACATAGCCCACCAGCTTGGAGCTGGGAATGGAAAAGAACACCAGTACCGTCAATAAAGCCGAGAGCATCAAGGCCCGTACGGCAGGCAATCCGTCTGGCTGCGTGGCGGCACCACGAGCTCGCCGGAACAGGAACGGGGTCCAACTCAAGGTCGCCACGGGCATCAAGGCAACGTAAAACCAGAACGGCTGGGGATTGTTGAAGCCCGTTTCCAGAAAGCGCTGGAAGTGCTGGTAGACGATGTAATAGTCAAAAAAACCGGGATAGCGTGCCTGCATGGCCCACATCCAGGGCGTGGCTACCAGCAGCAACACTCCCAGTCCGGTTAAGGAAAACAGCCGCAACAAAATACGCCATTGCCCACGCCCCAACAACCAGAACACCAGAATACCGCCGGGTATCAGGATGCCAATTAAACCCTTAGCCAGAAAGGCTAAACCCGCTGTGGCATACAAACCCATCAAGGCCAGACGATACGGCCGCCCTTGCTTCATCTGTAAGGCCGCATGGCCACCTAGCAAGACACAGTTGCTGATCAAAGCAGCTACCGTCATATCCAGATTGGCGTAGTGGGAAGCACCAAACAGCAAAGGACTACTAAGCAGTATCAGTGCCGTCCAACCTGCATGTTGTTGGCTGGCATGGCGTTTCAAAAACGCATGCATCCCTGTCATCAGCAAGGCCGCCATCAAGGCAGGCACCAAACGCGCACCGACAAAATTCACGCCCAGCACTTTCAGACTAAGTGCCGTCAGCCAGTAATGCAGAGGGGGTTTATGGAAGAACGGCAGACCATCCAGGCGGGGTACCAGATAATCGCCTGACTCCAACATAGACAGGGCCACACCTACGTAGCGCCCCTCGTCCGGGATCAGCAAGGGATAGGCACCTAAGGTCAGTGCAAACCACAGCAATGCTAATAGGCCCACTGATCCGCTGGAGAGCGTGCCCAGGCCCTGCACAGAGCGTTGTAGCCAATAGGCTGGCCCACGTTGCTGCCCAAGCGGTAGCGTCGCGCCAGAAGGGGAATAGGAATTATCGATACTCATCGTTCACAGCCAAACCAATAGGGTTAGGCAGCCACCTGCGTGGCTGTCAAAACGATTCAGAATATCGATGTAGCGTTCAAGTCCTACTCAAGGCTGCAGCAAAGAGTGCTGCGTAGCGTGCCCTTAGTCTTGCTGCTGGAACCGGTTCTGGTCTGGGATCTGATCCTGGGTCTGAGCCGGGTGTTGATCCTGCACCTGAGCCAATCCCTGCCCCCGGCGACGATGCACCAGATACAGTGGCCGGTTCTTGACCTCGGCAAAGATACTGGCGACGTATTCACCGACCACGCCCAGCGATAGCATGTTCACACCCGCAAAGAACAGGACCACGGTTATCAAGGAGGCCCAGCCCCGGACAGCATCGCCATACAACAAATGCTTGAAAATAATGAACAAGCCATAGCCGAAAGACAACATGGCCAATACCGCACCCGCCAAGCTCAGCAAGCGCAGTGGCCAGGTAGTGAACGCCGTCAGACCGTCCACCGCAAAACGCAAGAGTTTGGCAGGTTTGAACCGGCTAACCCCATGCAGACGCTCGGCAGGCGAATAATAGATAGGCTCTGAAGGAAAGCCTACCCAAGCAAACAGCCCCTTCATGAAACGGCTGCGTTCGGGCAAAGCCAGCAAGGCATCCACCACGCAACGATCCAGCAGACGAAAATCGCCCGCATCACGTGGCACGCGCAAGCCATTGGAGGTGCGCATCAGCTTGTAGAACAGGCTGGTTCCGACCCGCTTCATCCAGGTCTCGTCGTCACGGGTTTCCCGCACCGCATAGACCATCTCCAGGCCAGTAGACCAACGCTCCAACATGGCTTCGATCAAGGCGGGAGGATGCTGCAAATCCGCATCCATGCACACGACCACCTGCCCCCGGCTAGCTTCCAGACCTGCCGTCAACGCCGCTTCTTTACCAAAGTTGCGCGACAACTGGAGATACACCAATTCGGGATAGGTTTGACGCAATTGTTCAACCACCAACGGCGTCGCATCGGTGCTGCCATCATCAACAAAAATGATTTCAAAGTCCTGGACCAGTTCGCGCAACGTCGCCACCAACACCGGCATCAGGGCGGGCAGGTTTTCTGCTTCATTCAAACCAGGGATGACGCAGGAAAGCGTCTGGGCCTGTCTTCTTGTCATCATTCGTTTTTATGCACCATGCTGTAACAAAGCCAGGATCTAACCAACAAAAAGTAATCGTAGCCCGCCAGACTGCCCAGTGCAATTTACCTTCCATGATACTGATCTTTCACTAACCAAAGCTTTTCAAGACCTTTAGGGCATTTACAGCCAATCACGCTTACCCAGCATCAAAAATGCTACATCCATACTCTGAAACTCCCGCTCAGTGTAGGTAGGCAGGCGTTGAATCCGCGTGAAATCACACCTTGAAAACGCCCGTTTTCCAGCCATTTTCTTTCCGGCTTGACCCCAAAGAGGAAGGCCAATAAGATAGATAAAATATATATCTTTAAACTCAAAATATTATGACTTCCAATGCTTTGTGTACCCGCCAGGAAATTCATGACCTGGTCTGGGACTTTTACGATCGCATCCGCATGGATGAGGTTCTTGGCCCGATTTTCTCCGAGCGCATCAAAGATTGGGATACCCACCTGGGCGTGATGGAAGAGTTCTGGTCGTCCTTGCTGCTCAAGACAGACGGCTTTAACGGCAATCCCATGGCCAAGCACTTGTCACTAAGCCACATACAGGCCAGCCATTTTGAACAATGGCTGCGTCTGTTCAAAGAAACCTGCCTGGAGCGGAAAAATAAAGCGATGGCCGAACTGGCCCTGGAATACGCTCAACGTATCGCCCGCAGCTTCTGGTTTGGCTATCAGTTCCAGCACAACCCCACCAAAGTGGCCAGCGAGCTGCAACTGCCTTAATCATGCGCCTGACCAACCTCACCGACTACGCCTTGCGTCAATTAATGTACCTGGGCCAGAACGAAGACAGGCTCTGTACCATCGCGGAAATTGCCCAATACCACCAGATTTCCCAGGCTCACCTGATGAAAGTTACCCACCTGCTATCAAAAGGCGGATGGATTCAGACACAGCGAGGGAAAAATGGCGGAATGCGACTAGCGCGTGCGCCAGAACAGATCAATCTGGGCGAGTTGGTACGCTATACCGAAACCGATCTGGCCGTAGTGGAGTGCCTGGGTAGTGGCACCCATTGCATCCTGAGCGGGCGCTGTAACCTGAGCAATATCCTCAAGCAGGCCCTGGCCCAGTTCCTGGCCTATCTGGATGGCTACACGTTGCAAGACATTATTGTTCCCGGCAGTAGCCCGGAGCAAACCATCGCCTGGCCGACTAAATCCATGCATTCAGCCTGAGAGCGAACGGCGAAGAACGAACGGCCCTGGATTCAAAAGAATCCAGGGCCGTTTGTTTGCGCTCTGACTTTGGCCTTAGCCCGGGAGAATCAGATCGCTACGTACCGTGCCGGGATGAGCACGAACGGCATCCAGCAAGTCTTGGCCGGGTACACGATCCAGATCCGTCATGGCATAACCCAGTTCGCCTTGCGTCTGCAATTGCTGGCGAGTGATGTTAATACCATGCTGTGCCAGGATATTGTTCAGGCCACCCAGCGCGCCGGGTACGTTGCGATGAACATGCAATAGACGAACGGCACCTTGAATGTCGTAGTAAGACACTTCAGGGAA
The DNA here is from genome assembly GCA_052109075.1 of Alcaligenes sp. Taxonomy (GTDB): domain Bacteria; phylum Pseudomonadota; class Gammaproteobacteria; order Burkholderiales; family Burkholderiaceae_B; genus Alcaligenes. Next base: position 42,094 of record JBQEAN010000018.1, read on the forward strand.
ATTCACCGCGCCCTTGGTCGCACCGCTACGCAAATAACTGACCATTTTCTCGGCCACTTCGCGGCCAATGTTTTCCTGCGACTCTTGGGTGCTGCCACCAATATGCGGCGTCAAGAGCACATTAGGCATACCGATCAATGGGCTCTTCAAGGGTTCGTCCACGCTTTTCGGTTCGGTCGGGAACACATCCAGCGCAGCGCCTGCCACATGGCCACTGACCAACGCCTGATGCAAGGCATCGATGTCCACCACCGTGCCACGCGACGCGTTGATCAAAATGGAACCCGGCTTCATGGCGGCGATGGCTTCGGCATTCATGATGTTATGCGTGCCCTGCCCACCTGGTACGTGCAAAGTCACGACATCGGATTCGGCCAGCATCTGCTTCAAACTGCCATAGACACGGGCATTGCTCAGCGGCAGTTTGGATTCCACATCGTGGTAGAGCACGCGCATACCCAGCGCTTCCGCCAAGGTACCGACCTGCGAACCAATGTTGCCGTAACCAATTACGCCCAAGGTCTTGCCACGGATCTCGAAAGCGCCATCGGCACTCTTGTCCCAGAAACCCTGGTGCACACGCAGGTTTTTCTCGGGGATACGACGCAGCAACAAAATGGCCTCGCCCAGCACCAGCTCGGCGACCGAGCGGGTATTGGAAAACGGTGCATTAAAAACCGGCACACCGTGGTTCTGGGCTTGATCCAGATCCACTTGGTTAGTACCGATACAAAAACATCCCAGAACTTTGAGCTGGTCCGCATGCTCCAGCACGCGACTGTCAAATTGGGTACGGGAACGAATCCCGACAACGTCAGCGCCTTTGACAGCGTCCAACAGTTCCTGACCCGACAAGGCTCCCTTGTAGGCCTGAATATCGGTCAAACCAGCAGCCTCAAAAACTTCACGGGCGCTAGGATGAATGTTCTCAAACAGGACAATGCGACTCATGATGGTTCCAGTCATTGAAATAGTATCTAAATGGTACTATTTTTTTAGCCCGCCTGATCGAGCATCAACAATAGCAGCAGGGGATTCAAGCTTGGCATACAGACTAAGGCAATGAATCCAAAGCCAAATACAGAAACCCAGGCTTGGAAAACAACATCCAAGACCTGGGTCACCCCCATGCAGCTTAAGCCATCAAAAGCCGGAGCTGCCTGAACAGGCTGCTATCAAGAACCAAATGGCACCGGACGAGGCGTGTTGTCGCGCGACGGTGACAGGATTGGCAACACGATCTCAGGTTGCTTGCCCGTCAGCGTTTTCAGGAACGCAACGATCTGGGCATTTTCTTCCGCAGAGAAACTGCGCCCCAACTGCAGGCGTCCCATTGTATCCACGGCTTCGGTCAAGGTATTGACCGCGCCATCGTGGAAGTAGGGGTAGGTCAACTCGACGTTACGCAGCGTGGGCACTTTGAAGTTGAAGCGGTCGGCGTCCTTGCCCGTCACACCTGCACGGCCTTCGGCTGGGTTGGAGGTTTGGTAGGGTTCGATCAAACCCATTTTCTGGAAGGACGTACCACCCAGGTTGGGGCCGTTATGGCATGCGACACAACCACTCCCCTTGAACAGTTGGTAACCCGCCAATTCCTGGTCGCTAATAGCTTTCTTGTCACCCTTGAGCCACAGATCAAAACGCGAATCGGGCGTGACCAGGGTTTCTTCAAAGGCCGCAATCGCTGTGGTGACTTCATCAATACCGAACTCGGCTTTACCAAAGACCTGTTTGAATTCAGCCTTGTACTCGGGAATGGAGCTCAGGAACTCCATGGCCAGTTCGTGCGTGAACGCCATTTCCTTGGGGTTGGCAATAGGGCCACCGGCCTGCTCTTTCAAGTCGCTGGCACGGCCATCCCAGAACTGGGCCATGTTCAGGCTGGAGTTCAAGACGGTGGGCGAGTTGATGGGGCCTTCCTGCCAACGGTCACCGATCGAGGTACGGATATTGTCCGTGCCACCCATGCTCAGGTTGTGACAGGAATTACAGGAGATAAAGCCCGAACGCGACAAGCGGGGTTCAAACCACAGCTTTTTGCCCAGTTCAACGCGTGCCGGATCGGTAACTACCGCGGCGGGGATAGGCTGTACAGGCTCATTTTCCTGGGCGTGCGCGGCGGTGCCAAACAATAAACCGGCAGCCAGAGCAGAGAGAGTGAACAGGCGTAATTTCATAACAACTTCCTTATGGGATGACAGAGCTTCCTGCCAGTAAGAAGTCCGGTAGGACCCATAACCCTCCTGGCGTTATGGACATCGTAAGGAATGCCATTTCATTACACATTGATACATCGCAAGGAAAGAAACTTTACCAAGACCGTTAAGGAACTTTCGGGATGAAGTGCAACTCCCCCACAACAACACCCAGTTCAACCTTGACGACAGGCATAAAAAATGCCGCCCGTACCAAGACGGGCGGCATGTCAGCTGTATTGCAGAATGTGTTTTTTAAACGCCCAAATAGCGCGTCCACAAGGTTCGATCTGCTCCTAGCGCTTCAGAGTTCCCCTGCCAGACCAATTTGCCACGTTCCAGAATAATGTGGTGATCCGACAAGGCCATCAGACGCTCGACGTATTTGTCGATCAACAAAATGGTTTGCCCTTCTTCACGCAATACGGCCAGACAGTTCCAGATTTCTTCACGCACTTTGGGCGCCAGGCCCTCAGAGGCTTCGTCCAGAATCAAGAGCTTGGGGTTGGTGACCAAAGCGCGGCCAATAGCCAGCATTTGCTGTTCACCGCCCGAGAGCTGGTTGCCCATATTGGACGCACGCTCGCGCAAGCGCGGAAAGAAGTCGTAGACACGTTCCGGCGTCCAGGTCTTGTGCGCCTTGGGGTTGCGGTTGCAGGCAAAAGCAGTCAAATGCTCGGCGACTGTCAGGTTGGGAAAACACTGACGCCCTTCGGGCACAATGGCAATCCCGGCCCGCGCGATGCGGTCCGAATTCCAGCCTGCAATAGACTGACCGTCGAACTTCACATCACCGCCACGCACAGGCAACTGGCCCAGAATGGTTTTAAGCAAGGTAGTCTTGCCCATACCATTGCGGCCCAGCACCGTTACCACCTGCCCGGTACGAATGGACAGGTCTACCCCAAACAGCACCTGACTGGCGCCATAGCCACTTTGTAATTGAGTCGTTTCAAGCATGGCTTTCCACCTTGGTTGGGACTGGTGTGTCGTCATCACCCAAATAAGCTTGACGCACAGCCTCGTTGTCGCGGATTTCAGCCGCCGTACCGGTAGCAATAATGTGACCTGCCACCAAGACAGAAATCCGGTCAGCCAGACGGAAAACAGCTTCCATATCGTGCTCGACCAACAGCATGGTGGCTTTGCCACGCATAGTTTCAATCAGTTCGGTCAGGCGCAGAGTTTCATCTGGCCCCATCCCTGCCATAGGCTCGTCCAGCAACAAGACTTGCGGACGGCTGGCCAAGGCCAAGGCAAATTCCACTTTGCGCTGCTCGCCATGCGGCAAGACACCGGCCTGGGTATGCAAAAGCGTAGGATCAATGGCGCACTCGGCGGCCAAGGCACGGGCCTGTTCGTACAGTTCCGTTTCTGCCTGGCGAGCACGCCAGAAACGGAAACTGCTGCCACTGCAGGCCTGCAAAGCCAGCACCAGATTATCCAGTACCGTGTAGTTCTTGAAGATATTGGTGATCTGGAAAGAGCGCGCCAAGCCTGCAGCAACGCGTTCGTGTCCGGACAAGGCCGTCACATCGCGTCCGCCCAGCAAGAGCTGACCCGCATCGGGCTTCAAGGTACCCGAAAGCAGGTGAATCAAGGTGGACTTGCCAGCGCCGTTCGGGCCGATCAAACCATGAATTTCACCAGGGACCAGATCCAGGGAAACATCGTTGGTGGCCTGCAAAGCACCGAAGCGCTTCATCAGACCACGGGCTTGCAAAGCGGGCGTGCCGCTCGCCGCCATGGGGGCGGCTGCTACTGTGTTCGTCATGCCTGCTCCTTGGCGGTCGTGGCTGGATCAGCGGCCGAACGGATACGTACCAGTCCAGCCAGCCCCTTCGGTGCAAAGAACACCACCAGCAGCAACAAAATACCCAAAGGCATATGCCAGTACTCGGTCCAGTTACGCAGCATCTCTTCCAGCACCAGCATCACAAAAGCACCCAAGGTACCGCCATACAAGAGGCCAATACCGCCCACCAGAACCATAATGATCAGGTCCGCCGACTGGGTCCAGTTCATCAGGCTAGGCGAGACAAACAGGTTGTGGTTGGCCAGCAAAGCACCGGCCAGCCCCATGATGGCGCCACTCAACGTGTAGGCCGTCAAACGGATCCGGTAGACGGGGTAACCCAAGGTCGTCATGCGGCTTTCGTTTTCACGCGTGCCCATCAAGGCCTGCCCAAAGCGAGCGTTGACCAGACGCTGAAACAAGAACAGGACCGCCAGCAAAATGGCCAGAACCAGGTAATAAAAGCTCAGGTCATTGCTTAGATCAATACCGGGCAAGGAGGACGGGCTATACATATTCATGCCGTCCTCGCCACCGTATTGGCGCAAGGAGATGAACAGGTAAAAGATCATCTGGGCAAAGGCCAAGGTAATCATGATGAAGTACACACCACGAGTACGCAGCGACACAGCCCCCGTCAGGAAAGCCAGCAAGCCGGAGATCAGCATGGCGGCAGGCCAGGCAATCAGGCCGCTTTGCACGCCTTCAGAAGCCAGAATACCGACGGTATAGGCCCCTGCCCCGAAGAATGCCGCATGGCCCAAGGCCACCATCCCGCCATAACCCAGCACCAGATTCAAGGCACTGGCCGCCAGAGCATAGATGAAGATGCGACGTACAAAAGAGATATAGAACTCAAGGCCATACATCGGTGCAATTAACGGGAAAGCCACTAAGGCCACCAGCACCAAGACAGATAAAATACGCGAAGTAGACATACATTAACCTCGCGCCGGGAACAGGCCCGAAGGACGGAAGACAAGAACAACGGCCATCAGGACATAGATCGAAATGGCAGCAATCGTGGGGCCTACGCTGGAGGCCACATCAGCCGGAAAGACATTGCGCAGCAACATGGGCAGGAAAGCACGGCCAGCGGTATCTACCATCCCCACCAGCAAGGCGCCTACAAATGCGCCACGAATCGAGCCAATCCCGCCGATCACGATGCAGACCAGAACCAGGATCAGAATATCCTCGCCCATACCAATCTGAACGGCCGTAATCGGGCCCAATAAGGCACCGGCCAACGCTGCCAACGCAGCCCCCAGGGTAAAGACACCCAGAAACAGAATAGGGACACGCACCCCCATCAGGGTGGCCATTTGTCGGTTGGAGGCTCCGGCACGCACCAAGACCCCAGCTCGTGTTTTAGTCACGAAGGCATACAGAGCCAACGCAACTAACAGACCAACCGTAATAATCATCAGCCGGAAGGCGGGGTAAAGGAAATCAGGCAAGAGTTCTACCGGCCCAGACAACAAGGCAGGCATATTCAACATCACGGGGGTTGGGCCCCAAATCATCTTGACCGCATCATTGGCGATCAAAATAACGGCATAGGTTCCCAATACCTGGGCCAAGTGGTCACGAGTGACCAGCTTGCGCAGAATGAGAATTTCCAAGGCAATACCGACCAGGGCTGTTACCGCTACCGCCACCACAATGGCGGCGGTAAAAGACCCTGTGCGCTGCATGGTTTCCGCGGCCACATAGGCTCCCGCCATATAGAGGGAGCCGTGGGCCAGGTTCATGATATCCATAATGCCGAAGACCAAAGTCAGGCCCGCGGCAATCAGGAACAACATCAAACCAAATTGCAAACCATTCAGCAATTGCTCGCTAATCAGAATGAGCGACATGCTTTTACCACCTGTGAATCTTAATTAAGTTTGCACTCTTTGGCGTAGACGTCCTGGTAGGAGTCAAACACTTTGCTGACCATACGGTTCACAAGGCGTCCGTCCTGATCCTTGACCACTTCACGCAGGTAGTAAGCCTGAATGGGGAAGTTATTGTTGCCGTAGGTAAATGGGCCACGAACCGAGTTGTAGTCGGCGGCTTTCAGTGCCTTGAGCACAGCATCACGGTCGGACACTTTGCCATCGACTTGTTTGACGGCGGCATCAATAGCCAAAATCACGTCATAAGCCTGAGCGGCGTAGACCGAGGGATAACGGCCGTCATAGGCTTTACGGAACGAGTCCACAAACGTCTTGTTGGCAGGAATATCCAGGTCTGGCGACCACTGGGCAGTGTTCAACATACCCAGGATAGGCTCGCCCACCGCAGGGATAATGTCCTCGTCACCGGAGAACGCCGGGCCCAGCAGAACCACATCTTTATTCAGGCCAGCAGCCACAAACTGTTTGATGAAGTTGATGCCCATGGCACCAGGCAGAAAGAAAAACACAGCCTGAGGCTTGGCTGCACGAATCTGCGCCAATTCAGCCGAGTAGTCGATCTGGCCCAGCTTGGTGTAGAGCTCATCGCCTACCGGTTTGCCGTAACCGCGCTTAAAGCCAGTCAGGTGATCCTTGCCTGCTGGATAATCGGGGGCAATGATGAACATTTTTTCGTAGTTGCGATCCGCAGCCACTTTACCGGCGGCTTCGTCAAAGGCGTCGTTCTGGTAAGACACGCCAAAGAAGTACGGATTACAACCGGCACCGGCTAATTGGCTGGGGCCTGGGTTGCTGGTCAGGTAAGGCACTTTGGCCGAGAACAGGGCGGGAGCCACTGCCAGGGCAACGTTGGAACCTACGGGACCGGTAAAGAAGTCGATCTTGTCGCGCTGAACGAAGCGATTGACCAATTGGCGGGCCTGGTCGGGGTTACCGGCCATATCCTGCGCAATGAACTCGGCGGGGAAACCACCCAGCTTGCCGTCCAGTTGTTTGATGGCCAGATTAAAGCCATCACGAACTTCACCACCGACGGCAGCAAAAGGACCCGATGTGTCCATTGCCATGCCCACTTTGATTACCTCGGCGTGTGCCAGAGAACCGCCAAAAGCCGCGGCCAAAGCCACGGTCAATGCAATACGTTTCATATTATCTCCTTGCGCCACCGCGCTTGTAGGCTGTCTTTATTTAAGATGCACAGCAGATCGAGCAACAAATTCAACTATGCCAACCATTCATTTATAAATAGTTTAGTTATAAAACAATTTCGCTGGCAAGCTGTGGTTTTTACCTACGCCTCATAAATGTCCGCTTAATCTGGCAAAAAACTCGCGTCCCTGCCAATCTTCCGGACCGATAAGCACTATAACGACTGGATGGTTAGCCGTTTATGCACGTTTTCCTTGATTTTGTTAACAATGCCGCGCCGAGCCCACTGCTAAACTGACGACTCGCCCCATTCTTGGAGATCCCATGCGTATTTCCCACTCTCTGTGCCGCCTTGCTCTGGGCAGCGCCCTGCTCGTTCCCTTCTTGAGCCATGCACAGTCTTCGGAATCCGTTTATCTGGCTGATCTGGCCAAGTCCAACAAGCAAGTGGCCCAGCAATATCAAAGCCTGATGCAGGACGTCGCTAAAAACGCCGGCTGGGTAAAAGAGTTCGGCACGGCCTCGCCCGGCGAGACCGTATCCCTGGATGGCCTCGACTACCAACTGTTCCAAGGCTGCAAACCACATGACTGCACCAGCGCAAGCTATGTCGTCCTGCTAGACACCCAAAAGCAAACCATGGCACATGGCGCCTTTGTGGAAAACAAGGAATCAGGTACTGGTTTAGCCAGCAGCCAGATCCAATGGCTGGGTAATCCAGAACTGGGTCAGGTTCGTCTGATCGCCCCTGCCCTGTTTTAAAAAAAGCAGCGCTTGACCTTGCCACGGTGGCAAGCTTTACGCTGGCTCCATTACTTTGATTCAAGGAGTCAGCTATGTCCACCTTCTCCGTTCCCGATATGACCTGCGGCCACTGCGTACGCAGCATCACTGAAGCCATTCAGGCCGTCGCCCCTCAAGCGACCGTCAGCACTGATCTGGATAAACACCAGGTCACTGTTCAAGGTCTGGATGAGGTTCAAGCACTGAAAGTGATCGAAGAAGCGGGTTACACGCCCAGCGCCCTGTAAGTACCGTACGCCGCTAACGCGTGTGTCATGCAGAGCAAAGAAAAAGGCCGGTTCATACCGGCCTTTTTTGTTCCTGCTGAGGTCCTGCAGAGATACTGCTTGGTCTCCCTTTTTAAGGCCTACGCCTTACCCCAACTGCCCCAATACCGGGAACGCCTTCAGCACCCAGATGGCAAAACGAGCCAGCTCGCCCGTGGCCATGGCCCAACCCATCACGATCAGCACCAAGCCCGCCCCCCAACGAACATAACGTCCAATCCGGCGGATCGTTGTCATGCGCTGCAAGAAGGGAGTCAAAAAGCAGGCAGCCAGAATAAAAGGTACACCCAAGCCCAGCGCATAGACTGACAGCAGAATACTGGCTTTACCTGCACTGGCGGTACTGGCCCCCATCATCAAAATCCCGGCCAGAATCGGGCCGATGCAAGGCGTCCAGCCAAAGCCAAAAGCCAAGCCCATCACCGCTGCCCCACCAGGGCCCGCCGCCTTGCCTGATTCAAAACGGTAATAGCGTTGCAGGCTCATGGGCATGCGCAGTACACCCATTACGCTCAAGCCTGCCAAGGCCACCATCACACCAGCCGCTATGTTCAGCTGGTACCGGTAGGACATCAGCATTTGCCCCAGATAGGACAAGCTGGCGCCCAGGGCAATGAACACCAGCGAGAAACCCGCTACAAAGCAAAGGCTGCGCCCTAGCAAGTGGCTGCGTTTGGCCTTGGTGTAGGCCTGCCCGTCGCCGGCCAGATAGGACAAATAGCCGGGGACAAGCGGCAAGACGCAGGGGGACAGAAACGAGGCCATCCCCGCCAAAAACGCCGTTATCAGGGCAATGACGCTCAAGTCCAAAGACACAAGTTCCATATCAAGGGGCCGTCGCGGGTTCCGGTGCAGAATTGGCAGGCAGACGCATGCGTTCACGTGCCAGCTGCAAGCCCTGGTTTACGACCTTGGCGGTCTCAGAGTCCGGCGGAAACTGCGCCAGCAAACGCTGCCAGTAGTCGATAGCTGCCGGGTACTGCTCCTTATGTAAGGCCGCCGCTCCCGCCAGCATCAGGCCCAAGGGCTCTTCAGGATATAAATCCAGCGAGCGCTTGACCAAACGGCCCGGCAAACCGTCCAGCGTATCCATACCCGCCAGGAGCATGGACTCTGCATATTCAGCCAAGGCGGCAGGATCCCCGTCCACCACAGGCATGGCCTTGGCGTACGCTTCAGCTGCTTCCTGATGACGCCCGTAGTAGCGATGTGAACGAGCCATCATCAGCCAAGCGCCGGGGTCATCCGGATTTTCTTTCAGGCGCTGTTCAAGACGGGCCACCATCGCCTCAATATCCACGGGCTGCGCATTGGCTTGCTGCTGCAAGGCTGCCGGGTCCAGCATGGCCGGATTACCCAGATAGAAGTACAGGACAATTGCGGCGACCGGAATGCTGACCATTAAGGTCCAGGCCAACTTGGGTGCGCCATTTTGCAGCGCAGGTTCCGTGTTCAACCCCTCGTTTTCTTCCAGCACACGCTGACGCAAATCCATCTGGGCCTGCTCAAAATCCTGGGCCGACAACACCCCTGCCAGCTTGTCTCTTTCGATTTCCTTAAGCTGTTCGCGCAAGATCGCCAGATTGGCTTGCTTGTGCTCCACCACCCGCTGCAAGGCCGGTTTGCGCTTGACGCTCAACATTAAATACGCCGCGCACGCTAGCACCAGAAGCGCAGCCACAATATAAAAAGCAATAGTCACGATTGTTCATCCCGAGAAGAACCCTGCAACAGGGCATCGGCTTGACGACGTTGTTGATCGGTCAGGCCCGCAGCCTCGCCTGCACGGCGACGACGGCGCAAGGTCAAGGCGTAGACCAGAAAACCAGTCAGCAACAAGAGCGCTGGCCCGAACCAGAGCAACAAGGTAGAGGACTTGAGCGGCGGACGATACAAAATAAAGTCGCCATAGCGATCCACCATATAGTCACGAATCTGATCCGGATTACGCCCCTGCCCCAGCTGCTCCATAATCTGCTGGCGCAGATCCACGGCCAGCTCGGCACGCGAGGCGGCAATCGATTCGTTCTGGCACACCAGACAGCGCAGCTCGGCAGCGATTTCCAGCATCACCGACTCTTGAGCGCCCTGTCCTCCCGACTGGGCCTGAGCAGACGGCACGAACAGCCACAAGCAGGCTGCCAGCACCGCCATCCACTGACGCATCATCATGGCTGCTGCTCCAAACGACGAATTAAAGGCAACAAGGTTTCCTCCATGGATTCGCGCGACACAGGGCCTATGTGCTTGAAGCGCACAATGCCCTGCTTGTCGATCACGAAGGTTTCTGGAACCCCGTATACCCCAAAATCAATACCTACTCGCCCGTCTCTATCCATGACGGAAACCTCGTAAGAGTTGCCATTACGCAGCAACCACTCACGGCTTT
>JBQEAN010000018.1:52695-61896 GCA_052109075.1 Alcaligenes sp.
TCCATGACGGAAACCTCGTAAGAGTTGCCATTACGCAGCAACCACTCACGGCTTTCCTCGGGTACGTCCTTATAGTTCAAACCCACCACCGGCACCTTGTGTTTGGTGGATAACTCTTTGATGAAAGGATGCTCAGTCAGACACGGATAGCACCAGGATGCCCAGACGTTTAGCAACCAAACGCGGCCTTTCATTTGCTCCCCCGAAAAACTGGCTTGCGGATTATGCAGTTGAGGCAGGCTGAAAGAAGGTGCAGGCTTGTCCACCAAAGGCGAGGGTACTTCACTGGGCCTCAAGGTCAGACCTATGCCCAAGAACACCAGCAGCAATACAAAACCGATTAAGGGGACGGTAAAACGGTTCATGCCCGCACCTGCTTATCCAAGGGTTTGATCTGTGCTGCAGTCCGGGTTTGTTTAGCACGATAGCGTCGGTCACTGATTGCCAGTCCCCCCCCAAAAGCCATCAACAAACAACCCAGCCAGATAAAATCGACCAAAGGTTTGTAGTACAGTCGCACGCTCCAGCCGCCCTGCTCGAAGTTGTCACCCAGCGCCACGTAGATATGACGCAAACCATTGGCGTTGATGGCCGATTCCGTCATAGGCAAAGCCGAGGACATATAGGTGCGTTTTTCCGGATGCAAGGTGGAGACAACTTTGCCGTCTTGCAGCAGCTCCACGGTGCCGCGCTCGGCGGAGTAATTCGGCCCTGGAACAATGCGCACACCTTGGAAGCGAACGTCATAGGCCCCCACCGGAGCAGTCTGGCCAGGCTTGAGCAAGACATCTGTTTCCGTCTCGTAATGGCTAACCATAGTCACGCCCAAGACAAACACCGCTACCCCGATATGGGCCAGATGCTGACCTAACCAGCTACGTGGCTGCGAAAACACACCCGAACGGGTGGCACGCACACGCTTGACCACATCAAACAAGCTGCCCAACACAATCCATACGGCCAAGCCAGCGCCCAAGGCCGCTGTGCCCTGCCACTGACCATAGAACAAAGGAATCGCTGCGCCCAGCACTGCGCTGAACACAATCACCAAAGCCAGCTGGCGCACCATATCCATCAAACTGGCCCGCTTCCAGTTCGCCATCACACCAAACACTATCAGAACCAAAGCCGGAATCATCAAAGGCACAAAGACCTTGTTGAAGTAAGGCGGACCTACCGAGATTTTGCCCAGTCCCAGGGAGTCCATAAATAGGGGATACAAGGTGCCCAGCAAGACCGTGCCGGTCACAACCACCAGCAAGACGTTATTTACCAGCAGCAGGGATTCGCGTGACACCACGGCAAACTGCCCACCGGCTCCCACTCGGGGGGCACGCCAGGCGAACAAAACCAGGGAACTACCGACGATGACCGCGAACAAGGCCAGGATGAACACACCACGTGCGGGATCAGTAGCAAAAGCATGAACCGAGGTCAGCACGCCCGAGCGTACCAGGAAGGCTCCCAGAATGGAGAGCGAGAAGGTGCTGATAGCCAGCAGCACTGTCCAGTTCTTGAAGCTGCCGCGCTTTTCCGTCACCGCTAGGGAGTGGATCAAGGCTGTACCCGCCAGCCAAGGAACAAAAGAGGAGTTCTCCACCGGGTCCCAGAACCACCACCCACCCCAGCCCAGTTCGTAGTAAGCCCACCAGCTACCCACGGCGATCCCCAAGGTCAGGAATAACCAGGCAGACGTTGTCCAAGGACGCGACCAACGTGCCCAGCTGGCATCCAGACGGCCTGCCAGCAAAGCCGCAATCGCAAAGGCAAAGGCGACCGAAAAACCCACATACCCCATGTACAACAAGGGCGGGTGAATGATCAGGCCAATATCCTGCAAGAGCGTATTCAGATCCAGACCTTCAGCCGGAACCGGGAACATGCGCTCAAAAGGATTGGAGCTGATCAACACAAACAGCAGGAAACCGGCGGTAATCAGGCCCAACACACCCAGCACACGAGCCAACATGGCTTCCGGCAAGGAGCGCGAATAAATACTGACCGCAAAAGCCCAGCCCGTTTGCATGAACATCCACAGCAGAAGCGAGCCTTCATGCCCGCCCCACACCGCTGCAATGCGATAAAACAAAGGTAGCTTGGTGCTGGAGTTCTGCGCCACATAGGCCACAGAGAAATCAAAGCTGATAAAAGACCAGGCCAGGCATAGCAAGCTGAAGGCCACCAGAGCAAACTGCCAACGCGCTGCTGGGCGAGCAAACGCCATCCAGGCCAGATTGCCGCGCCAGGCACCATACAAGGCCACCACACCTTGTGTCAGCGCCAGCACAAAAGTCAGGATCAGCGCAACGTGCCCAAGTTCCGGGATCATGGCTGGGCTCCTTGTTTGGCACGTTCTGCCTGTTCCATGGCGTGCATGGCCTCGGGCGGCATATAGTTTTCATCGTGCTTGGCCAGCACTTCTTCAGCCATAAAATGACCTTGTTCGTTTAAACGACCCTGGGCAACCACGCCTTTCCCCTCTTGAAACAGGTCTGGCAAAATGCCGGTGTAGCTGACCGGTACCAGGGCTGCACCATCGGTGATCACAAAGTTCACGGCCATGCCTTGATTACCGCCCCGGCGGATGCTTTCCATCTGCACAATGCCTCCTACCCGAAACGTACGATTTTCCGGACTCTTCCCCTCGCTGACTTCGGTAGGCGTGAAAAAGAACACCAGACTGCTTTGGAAGGCATTCAGGATCAGGGCCGTAGCAGCCCCTAGCACCACCAAGGCTCCCAGGATCAAGGCCAGACGATTCTGTCGTTTAGTCATGACGGCTTTCCCCCAGGGCGCGTTCATCGCGCACCCGTTGCCAGGCACGTGCCCGTCCTGCCCGGACGCTGAGCACTTCGCCCAGCATCAACACGGTACAGGCCAGCACCGAGCCCCAGACATACCCGGCGTAGCCGCCCATAGCGAAAAAATCGCCCATACTCGACCAATGCATCATCAGCCCTCCGTCAAGTTGCGAACCCAGGCGGTATGCGCCTCACGTTCAAGAATCAAATTGCGCACCCGGTACAGTGCGATGGCAATGCTGTAGCACCACATGGCCAGACTCATCAGCAACATGCCCGTCAACATAACGGTGGCCATAGAGGGAGAGCTGGTCAGCGATACCGAAGCTCCTTGGTGCAAGGTGTTCCACCACTGCACCGAGAAATAGATGACGGGCACATTCACCACCCCGACCAAGGCCAGAATGGAAGCGGCTTTATCCGCGCGGCGCGGATCGTCGATCGCACCCCGCAAGCCCATGAAGCCCATGTACAAAAACAGCAGCAACAGCTCGGATGTCAAGCGGGCGTCCCAGACCCACCAGGCACCCCACATGGGCTTGCCCCACAAAGCGCCAGTGACAAGCGACAAGACCGTACAGATCGCGCCCGTGGGAGCCAGTGCGGCGGCCATCATGGCAGCGGTCCGGCTGTTGAACACCAGACAGAGCAAAGACCAGAAGCCCATAGCCAGATAAATCAGCATGGACATCCAGGACACGGGTACGTGCAGAAAAATGATGCGATAACCCTCGCCTTGCTGGGCGTCAGTCGGAGCCAGGAAAAAGCCTACATAAGCGCCAACGACAAACAGCAGCAAAGCTAGAATGGCGGCCCAAGGCACAATGCGTCCGGCCAGGACATAGAAGTTTTGAGGGGCGGCGTAGCGATACAAAAAGTTCATGGAATTTACTCAAGAGCAAGACGCAAAGCAGCTGCTGTCGCAGGTGGCGCAAAAAACAAAGCCAATAGTAAAAGAGCGGCCAGAATGGACAAATGCGCTTGCGCACCTAATCCGGCCTGAACCGCCTGCACCGCCCCCGCCCCGAACACCAGCACAGGAACGTAAAAGGGCAAAATCAATAAAGCCAGCAACACCCCTGCCGAGCGCAGGCCCAGTACCAAGGCAGCGCCAATGGCACCCAACAAGGTCAGCACAGGCAAGCCCAAGGCCAGCGACAGCATCAACACACCCAGACTGGAAGTGGGCAAGCTAAATTGCAGCCCCAGAATGGGAGCCAGCAACAGCAAAGGAACACCCGTCAACACGGTATGGGCCAAGACCTTGCCCAAGACCCACAGGCTAAGGGGTAGATGAGAAAACAGAACCTGCTCCAGTGCCCCGTCCTGCTCGTCTTGTTCGAACAAACGGCTTAGCGACAGCATGGTGGCCAGCAAGGCCGACACCCACAGTACGCCGGGTGCCATCTTGGACAGCAAAGCGGCATCTGCCCCTACGCCCAAGGGAAACAGACTGCACACCACCAGAAAGAAAACCAGGGGAATCAAGACATCGCCAGGACGGCGCATCGCCACGCGCCATTCGCGCTTCATCAAGGCCAAAAAGAGACTCACCATGCCTGCCCCAGATCCAGGTGCTGCACATCCAGCTTCCACGGCAAGGTCTGGTGGCTGGTCAGAATGACGGCACCCTGCTTTTGCAGGTGCTGCGCAATCAGCTCACCCAAAAATTTCTGACCGGCACTATCCAGCGCCGTCAGTTGCTCGTCCAAAATCCACACAGGGCGATTGCTTAATGACAAGCGAACCAAAAAAACACGACGTCGCTGTCCAGCCGACAACTGCCGTACAGGCACACGACGGTATGCCAGCAAACCACCGGCCAGCAGGGCCTGATCACAGGCCTCCTGCTCCAGGGGTACCTTGTCTTGCAATAGCAGGCAGTCCAGATTCTCTTGTACTGACAAGCTGCCGTTCAGCCCAGGGGCATGGCCGCCGTACACCACTTGCTGGCGATAATCGCTGTCGTTGCGGTGCACGGGCCGATCCTGCCAAATCAGCTGGCCTTCATCGGCCTGAGTAATATTGGCCAGGATGCGCAGCAAGCTGGTTTTTCCGCTGCCATTGGGTCCACTGACCAAACAGCATTGGCCCGCATCAAGCCTGAGGCTTAGTTCGGAGAACACACGGCGCTGGCCCCGTCTACAGGTCAGCGAAACAGCTTGGAGCACAGCAACCCCTTATCAAGAAAGCAGATAGAGCGAAGCCGCCTATGCATAAAGGCGGCTTGCTTAGCTCGCTAAGTAAAGACGAGCCTCTTTCAAGACAGGGGATGCCTCACTTAGTTCCGCAAAACCCGAGAGATGCCCATGCTTTTTGATCTAGGCCAATACCGGTGGGAAGTACCATTCTTGCTAAGATGCTGCCTTACCGCTTTTTTTGAGTGATTGCCCATGAACACCCCTATCACGCTGACGCCCCAGCCTCTCCAGCCCGAAGCGTTTGCTCCTTATGGCTGGATGCTAGGTAAAGGTTTAGCCACAGCACCCGCTGCAGCCGCCTTTAGCAATGCCGCAACCGACTTCTGGCATGAACACGCTTTTGACACAGGACCAGGTGGTCAGACCGAAGTTTTATGGGTCAACTACCGCATTCAGGACCCTAACATCACGGCCCTGGAAAACCACTTGTTAACGCAACAGGCCTTGATCCCCTTGACCGGTGAAGTGATCCATATCGTGGCCGACAGCAAGCCTGAGGGCGGCCCGGATCTAAGCACCTTGAAAGCCTTCAGAATTCCTCAAGGGCAAGGCGTGTGCATGCGACCCGGCTGCTGGCATAGCAGCCGCGTTGCCGGTGGGGAGGTAGCCTGTTTGATGTTGACGCGCATCTCCACCACGGTGGATTTGGTTGCTCATTTAAGCCAGAGTCAACCCGCTGTAGAAAGCGAGCTTCGTCCCCTGGAACAGAGCGTCACGGTCACTCTATAAGGTGCCTGACTTAAAACGTTGATGCCGCGCCGTACTTCAGCGCTAGCTCAATAAAGGCGCGCATCGCTGCGGATTGGTACGCGCCCTTACGCTGCATCAAAATAGCCCGCCGTTGCGGCGGTGCCGGGTCCAGGCTGACGGCCACCAGGTACTCGCTATTGTTAGCAATGGCAGCCGGCAATAAGGTCGCTAAACCTGTGCGCCGCACCACCTCAATCACCGCATTGAGCGAATTGGATTCCATCGAGACGTTCAAGTCCAGATCATGCTGACGGCAGTGCCGCTCGATCTGCCCGCGCGTAGCAAATTCCGGTGTCAACAAGACCAGGGACTCACGCGTCAAGGTGTCTCTATCAATACTGCGCCGCTCGGCCAGGGGGTGGGTCCGGCTCATGACCACCGCCAAAGTCTCTACCAATAAGGGCTGAAACTCCACCGCTGCTGAGGTCGGTTTTTCAAAAGCAATACCAATGTCCAGTTCGTCCTCGACCAACTGGGTTTCCACGCGCTCTTGCAGCATCTCCTGCAGCACCAGACGCACATTGGGATAACGCCGGTGAAAGGCCTCCACCAAGGGGCCAATCAGATACGAGGTAAAGGTAGGTGCCACCGCTACCCGCAAAGAACCGCGGCTTAGATCACTGACATCATGCAAGGCCCGCCGCCCTTCTTCCAGGTCCTGCAACGCCTGTCGGGCGTAACGCAGATACACCTCGCCAGCATCGGTCAAACGCACCAAACGTCCGGTACGATCAAACAGTTGGGCCCCTAAGTGCTCTTCCAGCTGACGCACCTGTTGCGACAAGGCGGGTTGAGACACATGCAGAGCCCGTGCCGCACGGGTAAAGCTCTGATACTGAGCAACCGCCAGAAAGTAATTAAGATGGCGCAAAAGCATAAGAGACCTTTGTATAAGTAAATCCAATGCAAAGCATCAGAAATCGGTATTTTACCTTATGACTATGAAGCGGTAATCTTCTGCCTAAGCCGAACAACAAGGACAAGGATGAAAGACATTATCGACGGTTTCCTGAAATTCCAGCGGGAAGCCTATCCCAAGCGCGCCAAGCTCTTCAAAAATCTGGCCACGCAGCAAAACCCCCGCGCTTTGTTTATCTCTTGCTCCGACAGCCGTTTGGTCCCTGAGCTGGTGACACAACGTGAACCCGGCGACCTGTTCGTGATTCGTAACGCGGGCAATATTGTGCCGCCCTATGGCCCGGAGCCCGGCGGTGTCACCGCTTCGGTGGAATACGCGGTCTCCGCCCTGCGTGTGACGGATGTAGTAATCTGTGGCCACTCCGATTGCGGTGCCATGACGGCCCTTGCAACCTGTCAGTGCCTGAACCACATGCCTGCAGTAGACCATTGGCTGCACTATGCGGACTCGGCTCGCCTGGTTAATGAATCGCGCAAGCACGCCAGCGAACAAGATCGTATTTCATCCATGGTGCGTGAAAACGTGGTGGCCCAACTGGCCAATATCCAGACCCACCCTTCGGTGCGCCTGGGCATGTCCGAAGGCCGCCTGACCCTGCACGGCTGGGTCTTCGACATTGAGTCTGCCACCATCGACGCTTATAACGGCAGCAGCATGAAATTCGTGCCTCTGGCCGAGAACCCGGATGTGTGTGTAGCGCCCCTGGTACGCGGTTAAACCCACACAAGACCCAATAAAAAACGCCATGTAAACACATGGCGTTTTTTATTGCAGTCAGTCAAACCTGCTCTACGTTTAGTGCTCCAGCAAAATGATGTGCCTACCTGTGTCAAAAATAAACGCCTTGTCACTATGATAGAGATGATCCAATGATTTTTTCCACCTACCTATTTCATCCGAGCCCCTTGCCGCACTGAACGCCACGACACAAAAAGCACAGGGCTGTTCAGAACGTGTCACTCGGGGACTCTTTCTTTACTGGCTGAACCATGAAAAAAACTTGTCTTGCCCTGGCTTTACTGGCGCTGCACACCGGGACACAGGCCCACGCCTTCTCTAATACCTACTTTATCGGTGACAGCCTGAGCGACAGCGGCCAATTCGGCTCCCGTTTCACCACCAACCCTGGCCAGGTCTGGTCGCAAGTGCTGGCGCAAAAACTGGGAACCGGGGCTGACCCCAGCAGTCAGGGCGGCAGCAATTACGCCGTTGGTGGCGCTCGGGTCGCTGTGGATGAGCTGCTTGACCCCACTAGCGCTCCGGGCCCCACCAACCCGCCCCTGCCCGCCATGACGACACAAACAGCACAACTACTGGCTGCGCACAACGGGCGTTTGGACGGACAAGCGCTGTACAGCGTGTGGGGTGGCGCCAATGACCTGTTTGCCGTAGTGCAAGATCCGCTCAATATGTCCCAAATCGTGACAGACTCCGTTGGCAATCAAGCCGCATTGATCAACACATTGTCACAAGCCGGTGCGCGCTACATTCTGGTCCCCAATATCCCCGATCTGGGCATGACCCCGGAATTTTCCGGCTCGGCTATCAGCGCTGGAATAGCCACCTTGCTCAGTGACACGTACAACCAGGCGTTTACTCAACAGTTAAATAGCAGTCCGGCCAACATCATTCCGATGAACGTTTCGGCACTCTTGCACGAAGTGGCTGCGAACCCTCAAGCCTATGGTTTTACTAACGTCAACACGGCTGCCTGCGGCAGTGTGTCCTCCCGCCTGTGCACGCCAGCCGATCTGGTCGCTCCCGGTGCAGACCAAACGTATCTGTTTGCTGATGGCGTACACCCCACTGCAGGTGGCCATGCTGTCATTGCCGACTATGCCCACGCCATCGTAAGCGCTCCCAGCCAAGTTGCCATGCTGGCCTCCGCCGCGAACACAGTCGGTCAGATGCAAATGCAGCATATTGATCGTCGTCTGCAAACAGTGAGCTCATCGCAGGGCGAGGACTTGTCGGTCTGGTTCCAAGGAGAGGCGATCACCCGCAATGGCAGCAGCGCGAACTCGCGCCTGGATGGCACCCAGGCCGCATGGAAACTGGGTCTGGACAAACGCCTGGATGATTGGACGGTAGGTGCCTACCTGTCCTACGAGAACCTGGATGGCGATACGGACGAAGAAGGGACCTACAGCCAGAAGCGTCAATCAGCCGGCCTATACGGGCGCTGGCAGTCCGCTAATCTGTGGGTCAATGCACAGATTTTCTACAGCGATCTAGATAACAAAACTCGCCGCCATCTGCGTCTGGGTTCTGCCACGCGCGAGCACCAGGCCAAAGCGGGTGGTAAACAGTACGGCGGCAAGATCAGCACGGGCTACGACTGGCAGGCCGGAACGGTTACCCATGGCCCACTGTTGAGCCTGAGCATGCAGAAATCCAAAATCAAAGCCTTGTCGGAAGATGGTCAGGGCCTATCCACTTCGATGGGTTTTGATGCCCAGGATCAGACCTCGGTACAAAGCAGCCTGGGCTACCAGATCAACGTGGCGGTCAGTAATCAGTGGTCCGTGTA
>JBQEAN010000019.1:0-16246 GCA_052109075.1 Alcaligenes sp.
GTGACCGTAACGGTCAACGGTAAGGATTACACAACGACCGTTAACGCCGATGGCAAGACCTGGAACGTAGACGTTCCTGGTTCCGAGCTGGTTCAAGACAGCAACGTTCACGCCAAGGTTGAGACTGAAGACGCTGCAGGCAATCCTGCTTCGGCTGAAGCTGACCGTGGCTACGGTGCAGACACTGATCTGCCCGAAGCTGAGATCGCAATCAATGTGATCGCCGAAGACGACGTAATCAACAAGGCCGAGTCTGAGTCCGACGTGACCATCACCGGTACGGTGGGTCAAGACGTGAAGGCGGGCGATACCGTGACCGTAACGGTCAACGGCAAGGACTACACGACCACGGTTAACGCTGACGGCACGACCTGGAACGTGGATGTTCCTGGTTCCGAGCTGGTTCAAGACAGCAACGTTCACGCCAAGGTTGAGACCGAAGACGCTGCGGGTAACCCAGCAAGTGCTGAAGCTGACCGTGGCTACGGTATCGACACCACATTGCCCGAAGCTCAAATTACCTTGGATCCAATTGCTGGCGACGGCGTGATTGATCACAAGGAAGCCGGCGACGGCAAGGGCACGATCGATGTCACCGGTACGGTTGGTAAAGATGTTCAGCCTGGCGACACGGTGACTTTGACTATCGGTGGCAAGGAGTACACAGGTACGGTTGGTAATGACCTGACCTTCAAGATCCCTGTCCCTGTACAGGATCTGCTGAAGAACGACAAGGTGGATGCCAAAGTCACCACGACAGACTCCGCTGGAAACAGCGCGTCTGCCGACGACACAGGCCCATACGGTCTGGATGTGGATCAACTGATTGTCGATGGCAACGGCGGTGGTACTCCTAGCGGCGGTGTGGGTGATGACGTCATGATTGGCGACCGCGGTGGTGTACAAGAAAATATTGTTCACGGCCAGAGCTACAACATCGCTATTCTCGTTGACCGCTCCAACAGCATGAAGGAAGCCTCTGGTACGGACAATATGAACCGTATGCAGTTGCTCAAGGCTGCGCTGACGACCTTGGCCGAGAGTTTGGCCAATCATGAAGGCGGCACGGTGAACCTGAGCATCATTGGCTTTGGTACCAAGGCTGATACGCCTCTGGTCTTCAAGGAACTGACTCATGCAGATTTGATGAGTCTGCTGAATTCGATCGACACCTTGAACGGCTACAATTCCGGTTGGAACTCCGATGTGGGTGGTACCAACTATGAAGCGGCCTTCAAAGCGGCTGAAGCATGGTTCAAGACCGGTGATGCGCCAGCTGTTGATCAGTACGGCAACGATTATGAAAACGTTACGTACTTCTTGACGGACGGCAACCCGACCCAGTACGGCACTGGTCAAGGTGCAGGTAGTGGCTATGACTCGACCGCTGACTCACGTGGTAAGACTGCCTACGACAGTCTGGTGACTTCCTCGGGTAGCAAGGTGTACGCAGTGGGTATTGGTAATGACGTGAGCGTGGATGTTCTGCGCAAGTACGACAACACCGGTACTGAGGTTATCGACGTTATTCGTGGTACCAAGGACGTTATCGACTTTGACAATGCTAGTCACGACGGCTGGACTAAAGCTAACGGTGATGGTTCCTTGGGTGTTAAGAACTTGGGCAGCACCCGAAATCCTGATAATCGTCTGGAAATCACTGACACCTACAGTCGCAACGGTGATACTTCGACCACGGTTCATGGTCCAGGTATGACAGTCGCTGCTGGCAGCTATGGCAAACTTAGCTTCCACTATGGGGAAGCTGGCCGTAATAGTCAGGACGTATTCCAGTGGCAGTTGCAGAAGTTCAACGAGAAAACCGGTCAGTGGGATCTTGTCGAGTCTGGAAACCGTGTTAATAGCAATGGCACCATCACGGCCAAGCCAGTAGGCGAAGGCCAGTACCGCTTTGAGTTCCTGGTGGATGACCGTTCCAGTAGCAGCAGCTACAAGGTCTACATTGATGACGTCACCCTGTTGTCCTCCGGCAATCCAAATGATTGGAGAGAGGCCAATAAGGTTGACATCGTCAACACCAAGGAAGACTTGGATGCAGCCTTGAAGGGCGGTTCGATAACGAACGACCCAGCACCTGTTGGTAACGACCACATCATTGGTGGTGACGGTAATGACATCATCTTCGGTGACACTATCAATACCGACGGTTTGGTACTGCCATGGCATGAAGTAGGCGGACGTCCAGACAACCTGCCTGACGGCTCCGGCCTGAAGGCGCTGGAAGTGTTTTTGCAGATGAAGAACGGCGGTACTCCAGCTACGGGTAACGATATCTACGACTACATCAAGGGCAACCACGAAGCTTTCAACGTTGATGGCGACAAACGTGGTGGCGATGACATCCTTGATGGTGGCAACGGTAACGACATCCTGTACGGCCAGGGCGGTAACGACACCCTGATCGGTGGTGCCGGTGATGACATCATGTTCGGTGGTGAGGGTGATGACACCTTTGTTTGGAACAAGGGTGATCAAGGTACTGCCAGCAAACCGACTGTGGATACCGTGATGGACTTTGGTGATTCGGGTGCCGACACCCTGGATATCAGTGATCTGCTCTCAGGTCACGATGTCAACGACGGCAACTTGAGCCAGTACCTGACAGTCGGACGTTCGGATGGTGGCAAGATGGAAATCGGTATCAGCTCTCAAGGTAATGGTCAGATTGATCAGAAGATCATTCTCGACAACATCGACTTTGATGCAGAGAAGGCTGCTCAAATTGCCAACTCGCTGAAAGACGGTACGTTGAAGTCTTCTGATTTCTAAGCAGTTAAGCAATTAGGCGCTACGTAATCCGTCGCGTTCCAAACCCCACAATCCTTTACAGGTTTGTGGGGTTTTTTTATGCCACCAGCTTGTCGTCAGCGCCAATAGTGGCCGGCTGGCATTTGTGGCTATGATCATGCTGTGCGGTGCGGTGCGGTGCGGTGCGGTGCTGTGCGGTGCTGTGCTGTGCTGTGAGGGAGAGGACGCTGGCAATTGTTCTTTATCGAGTCAGATCCAGACCGTTTAACGGAGTGCCCTTTATATATAGAGGGTATAGAGGGCCCAGCCGCTTTGGCGATTGCCAAGAGCTAACTAAATAGGCAAGCTATAACGCCGTTATAAGGGTTTGTTTATTTGGGATTGACGTGCTCTTGTCTTTTGTCTGGCTACGCCTTTTTCTCCGATCCAGGATTGCGCTGTGCCTACTGGTGGCGCTGCTGGTATTGGTGTGGCTGCCGTTGTCGGTACCTGCCCTGCAGTTCGAGGCAACAAAGATTCGTCAGACTGCCGTCTCCCGTTTTGGTGCTCGTGCCGGGGTGGCCGTAGATAGGTGGATGAGCAATCTGGAATCCGCCCGTGGTTTAAGCGAACGTCGCCAGTTAGATGCCGTTAATGATTTCTGGAATATGAATGTGATGGCTGGCGAAGACATTCATATTTGGGGGCAGCTGGATTATTGGGCCACGCCGATTGAAACCTTGGGCAAAGCCGCGGGCGACTGTGAAGACTTTGTCATCGGCAAGTATTTTTCCTTGTTGCGATTAGGTGTACCCAATGAAAAACTGCGCCTGATTTATGTACGAGCCCAGGTGGGCGGCCAAAGTATTGCGCATATGGTGTTGGGCTACTATCCCACGCCGCAGTCCGAGCCTTTGCTGCTGGATAATTTAAGTGGTTCGATTCGCCCCGCCAGCCAACGTCCTGACCTGACTCCTGTGTTTAGCTTTAACTCACAAGGCGTGTATGTGGGTAACACTCAAAAAGGTTCAGTAGACAGTATTAGCCGCTGGCGTGGTTTGCTGGAAAAAATGCGTAAAGAAGGTTTTGTACCTTGATGCCCTCCGGCCTTTTGGCCAGCAGATGGATCAGGGGCAAACCCCAGGACATCCGTCAGGGTGGGCTAGACCAGAATTTATGGAATATACGGAAGCGCTATGTCTTTACTTAAACAGCTCTTGCTAAGTGTCTCGTGCGCGATTCTTGCTATTTTGATTGGCACGCTATGGTTTAGCGTGGATTCGGCAAGACAGTACTTAAGCAGCCAGTTACAGGCTCAGGGAGAGTCGGCGGCCACGTCCTTGGCTTTGACCTTGTCTCAGCCCAGCAATCAGGATGCTATTACTCAAGAGCTTCTGATTTCAGCCTTATATGACACGGGGCAGTTTGAGCACATTCGTTTCTACGACACGTCCAATGCGGTTGTGGTGGAACGCAGTGCCCAACAAGAGACGCGAGCCAGTGCCTCTTCACCTGAGTGGTTCGCTAATTCCTTGCCGATTGATGTACCCAAGGCCTCGGCTCATGTCAGTAACGGCTGGAACCAGATCGGCACAATCGAAGTGAAGCCGGCTGATGAATATGCCCGTGCCAGTTTGTGGAAAAGTTTTGTACGCGTCACTTTACTCGTCTTGGGCGCAGGGATTGTGTGGGGTATTTTTGTGCTGATGGTAATGGCCTGGTTGCGCCGGGCCTTGCGTGAGCACGTGCAGTTCGAACTGCAGCAGATGGATCAGAGTGAATCGGTACCCAGTCGCAAGAAAGTGCGCACTATTCCTGAATTGGCGGCGGTGACTCATACGCTAAGCACCGTGCAAAACCGTATACGCGTCAGCAGTCAGGAGCAAAATGCCCGTATCGAGCAATTGCAGTTGGAGTTGAACTGCGATCCAGTGACCGGCTTGGCGAATCGTAAATATTTTGTGAACCTGTTCCGTCAGGTGCTGCAGCAGGAAGAGGGCGGCCATGTGCTGCTGTTCCGTCAACGGGACTTGTTGCCTTTGAACACCTCTTTGTCACGGGATGCGGTGGATGCCTGGCTGAAGCTGGTGACGCAGCGTTGCACAGAGCTGTTGCAGAAAAACGGTATGGACGTGAGCAATCTGGCCCGCTTGAATGGGTCTGATTTTATTGTGTTGCTTCAAGGGCAGACCGGGCCGCAGGTGATGGTTTTCGCCCAGGAGTTGCGTACTGCCTTGCAAGAGCTGCGCCAGCCGCTAAAAGATGGCAGTCTGTGCCGTTGGTCTATGGCCATGACGAACTATGAAGGGCAGGATTCGCTCAGTGCGGTCATGACGCGCTTGGATAATGCCTTGATACGTGCCGAAGGGGCAGGGCACCAGGAGGTGGAGTACCGTCCGTCCGAGGGGGCTCATCACGAAGCTGGTTCCTCGATTGGCGAGCAGGAATGGCATGCCCGTATAAAGAGCGGCCTGGAGCAGGAGCGAATTCAGCTGAATGTGAAGCCGGGTGTTGGAGTCTGGGGGCAGCCTGGCCAGATCCACGATGCCACTTTGAATTTATTGCCCGAGCAGCCTGAACAAGCTGGCTTGCCTGCTTACCTGTTTATTCCTGTTGCGGTTCGCCTGGGCTTGTCGTGGCAGTGTGATTTGCGAACGATGGAGTTGGCTTGCGATTGGCTGGCCAAGAATGAGGGCAGTTTAAGCGTTCGAGTGTCCTGGGCCTCGGTGATCAAACCGGGTTTTGGGGATCAGGTGGCGCAGGCTCTGGCAAAAGCAGGCGACAAGGCCCAGCGTCTGATCATTGAACTGGATGCCTACTGCCTGAGCGAACACGATGTCGAGACCGTCGCTTTTGTGGACAAGTTGTGCCCCTTGGGAGTGCAGTTTGGTCTGCGTCGTGTCCTGGAACAGCCTGAGTCCATTCTGTGGCTGCACCTGATGGCACTCCAGTACATTGTTCTGGACGATGAGCGTGTGCAGGCTCTGCAGACCGAGGTGGGCGGACGTCATTTGTTGACCGCATTTTTGCAAAGCCTGCAGGAGCTGGGAATTGGCTTGCGTCGGGTGACCCGTGCCAGCAGTAGCACCCAGCTGGACGAGTTGTTGCGTGAAAACGCCGTCCTGCCAAGGCCTTAGCAAATATTCCCTTGTTTTTTTAGGTCTGGTTTGATAGTATATGTGGCTTACCTCTTGATATTGACCGGAGAGGCTTAACAGGCTATCCGGATTGAAGTTGGTAATACAACGTTTTGTCTCTCGCAAGATTTCAACCTAGGGTTCGGCTTGCCGGACCAGATCGAGATCGGGTTTACGGTATCGAACTGGCTGGATCCGAATCTGACGGGACCAAAACTGGTTGTATGACCCGGTCATTTTGGCTGGATCGTTGCAATTAAGTTGGAACAGGAAAAATCATGATTCAAATGCAGACCACGCTGGACGTGGCCGACAACACAGGTGCGCGTTCTGTAATGTGCATCAAGGTGCTGGGCGGCTCGAAGCGCCGTTATGCCGCAATTGGTGACATTATCAAAGTTACCGTTAAAGAAGCGGCCCCGCGCGGACGCGTCAAAAAAGGCGAAATCTACAACGCTGTAGTGGTTCGTACCGCTAAGGGCGTGCGCCGTAAAGACGGTTCGCTGATTCGTTTCGGTGGCAATGCTGCCGTATTGCTCAATGCCAAGCTGGAGCCCATCGGCACCCGCATCTTCGGACCCGTGACGCGTGAACTGCGTACCGAGAAGTTCATGAAGATCGTGTCCCTGGCTCCCGAAGTGCTGTAAGGAGCGCGAAAAATGCAAAAAATTCGTAAAGGCGACGAAGTTATTGTGCTGACCGGTCGTGATAAAAAACGCCGTGGCACCGTACTGCAACGCATCGATGCAGACCACATCCTTGTGGAAGGCATCAATGTCGTCAAAAAACACGTTAAAGCCAATCCTATGGCTGGTACGCAAGGTGGGATCGTCGACAAGACTATGCCTATCAACATCTCGAACGTTGCTCTGTTCAACCCAGAAACTGGCAAGGGCGACCGCGTTGGTATTCAGGTGATCGACGGTCAGAAGACGCGTATTTATCGTTCCAGCGGCAAAGCCGTTGGCGCCAAGGCTTAAGGGGCGGATAACATGACACGTTTACAAGAGTTCTACCGCGAAAAAGTGGTTGCCGACCTGCAAAAGCAGTTCGAGTACAAGAGCATCATGGAAGTACCGCGCATCACCAAGATCACTCTGAACATGGGTGTCTCGGAAGCGGTTGCTGACAAGAAAGTCATCGAGAACGCGGTATCGGACATGACCAAAATTGCTGGTCAAAAGCCCGTTGTCACGAAAACCCGCAAAGCTATTGCCGGTTTTAAGATTCGCGAAGATTACCCGATTGGTTGTATGGTGACCCTGCGCGGTCAACGCATGTACGAATTCCTGGATCGTCTGGTCGCTGTGGCTCTGCCACGCGTACGTGACTTCCGTGGTGTGTCGGGTCGTGCGTTTGACGGTCGTGGCAACTACAATATGGGGGTTAAAGAGCAAATCATTTTCCCCGAAATCGAGTACGACAAAATCGACGCAGTGCGTGGTCTGAACATCAGCATCACTACTTCTGCCAAGACGGACGAAGAGGCCAAGGCGCTGCTTAGCGCGTTCAGCTTCCCGTTCCGCAACTAAGGGGCGCAACGTGGCTAAACTTTCCCTCATCAATCGCGACATCAAGCGCGTCAAGCTGGCTGAGAAATTCGCCGCTAAACGTGCCGAACTGAAAGCGACCATTGACGACCAGTCCAAGTCTGACGAAGAACGCTACGAGGCTCGTTTGCAGTTGCAGCAATTGCCACGCAATTCGAACCCGACCCGTCAACGCAACCGTTGCGTTGTTACAGGACGCTCTCGTGGTGTTTTCAAGAAATTCGGTTTGACTCGCCATAAAGTGCGCGAAATGGCAATGCGCGGCGAGATCCCCGGTATGACCAAGGCCAGCTGGTAGGAGAAATACACATGAGCATGAGCGATCCAATCGCCGATATGTTGACCCGCGTGCGTAACGCGCAAATGGTCAACAAAACATCGGTCAGCATGCCCTCCTCGAAGCTGAAAGCAGCTATTGCTGCTGTGCTGAAAGACGAAGGCTACATCGAAGATTTCCGCATCGTTGGCGAAAAAGCCAAGCCAGAGCTGGAAGTCACCCTGAAATACTATGCCGGCCAGCCAGTCATCGAACGCATCGACCGCGTTTCGCGTCCTGGACTGCGCATCTACAAAGGCAGCACGAACATCCCTCAAGTCATGAATGGCTTGGGCGTTGCTATCGTCTCTACGTCTCGTGGCGTGATGACCGATCGCAAAGCGCGTGCAGCTGGCGTCGGTGGCGAAGTGCTGTGCTACGTGGCATAAGGAGAACATCATATGTCACGTATCGCTAAGTATCCCGTTTCCCTGCCTAAGGGCGTAGAAACGACTATTGCCGCTGATCAGATCACGGTCAAAGGCCCTCTGGGCACTTTGGTTCAAACTCTGACTGGCGACGTCACCATTGAACTTCAAGACGGTCAGCTGTCTTTTGTGGCTGCGAACGAAACTCGTCACGCAAACGCAATGTCCGGCACCGTGCGCCAACTGGTCAACAACATGGTTGTTGGCGTCAGCGCCGGTTTCGAACGCAAGCTGAGTCTGGTGGGTGTGGGTTTCCGCGCCGCCGTCCAGGGTAATGCCTTGAAGTTGCAGCTTGGTTTCTCGCATGACATCATGCACGACCTGCCTGAAGGCATCAAAGCCGAGTGCCCAACTCCGACGGAAGTCGTGATCAAGGGCTCGAACAAGCAGGTGGTTGGTCAGGTTGCCGCAGAAATTCGTGGCTATCGTCCACCAGAGCCTTACAAAGGCAAGGGTGTACGTTATGTCGGCGAACGCGTCATCCTCAAGGAAACCAAGAAGAAATAAGCCCACAGGCAAGGACGAATCATGGACAAGAAACAATCCCGTATGCGTCGTGCAGTGGCTACTCGCCGCAAGATCGCCGAACTGCGCGTACACCGCCTGTCGGTGCATCGCACGAATACGCATATTTACGCGAGCATCATCTCGCCCGAAGGCGACCGCGTTCTGGCCAGTGCTTCCACTGTCGAGACCGAAGTTCGCAAAGAATTGGCCGTTGGCAGCAACGTAGCGGCAGCCAGCCTGGTTGGCAAGCGCGTCGCCGAAAAGGCGAAGGCTGCGGGCATCGAGACGGTTGCTTTTGACCGCTCGGGCTTCCGTTACCATGGCCGCGTGAAAGCGCTGGCCGAGGCCGCGCGTGAAGCCGGCTTGAAATTCTAAAGGAATTATCAAATGGCTAAAGCACAAGGCAGACAGGCTCCAGAGCAAGAGCGCGATGACGGCCTGAAAGAAAAGATGATTGCGGTCAACCGCGTTAGCAAAGTAGTTAAAGGTGGTCGCACCATGAGCTTTGCTTCGCTGGCCGTAGTCGGTGATGGCGATGGTCGCATCGGCATGGGTAAGGGCAAAGCCCGCGAAGTACCCGTTGCTGTTCAAAAGGCAATGGAACAGGCCCGTCGCGGTCTGGTCAAAGTGCCTTTGAAAAACGGCACTCTGTATCACACCGTCGTTGGTAAGCACGGTGCATCCACCGTTCTGATCTCGCCGGCAGCTGAAGGTACTGGCGTTATTGCTGGTGGCCCAATGCGCGCTATCTTCGAAGTGATGGGCGTGCGCAACGTCGTAGCCAAGAGCCTGGGTTCTAGCAACCCATACAACATGGTTCGCGCTACATTGAACGGTTTGCGTGCTTGCTCGACACCTGCTGATATTGCTGCCAAGCGCGGCAAGACAGTTGAAGAAATTCTGGGGTAAGTCATGGCACAGAAACAAATCAAAGTTACGTTGGTGCGTTCGGTCATCGGCACTAAGCAAAGCCACCGCGACACCATTCGCGGCCTGGGTCTGCGCCGAGTCAACACCAGCCGTGTATTGGTTGATACTCCTGAGGTTCGTGGGATGATCCGCAAGGTGGATTATCTGGTTACGGTCTCGGAAGCCTGAAAGGAATCGGGATGTCAGAATTGCAATTAAACAATCTCAAGCCCGCCGCTGGCGCCAAACACGCACCACGTCGTGTTGGTCGCGGTGTCGGTTCTGGCTTGGGTAAAACCGGCGGACGTGGTCATAAAGGCCAAAAATCTCGCTCGGGTGGTTTTCATAAAGTCGGTTTCGAAGGCGGTCAAATGCCTTTGCAACGTCGTTTGCCCAAGCGTGGTTTCACCACCCTGGACGACCACCTGTACGCAGAAGTACGTCTGTCCGAACTGCAAAAAATGGATGCCGAAGTTATCGACGTCCAGGCACTGAAGCAGGCTGGCGTGGTTGGCCAAATGGTGCGTTACGCTAAAGTCATCAAGTCCGGTGAACTTTCCCGTAAAGTTGCGCTGAAAGGCATTAATGCAACGGCCGGCGCTCGCGCCGTGATCGAAGCAGCCGGCGGCTCGCTGGAATAACAAGGGGTCACGGTGGCAAAAGCTCAGGCACAGAGTAAGTCGGGTCCGCGCTACGGCGATTTGAAACGTCGTCTCGTTTTCCTGTTGCTCGCCCTGATTGTCTACCGCTTGGGTACGCACATTCCGGTACCAGGCATCAATCCTGATGCCTTGTCCGAACTGTTTACTCAAAACCAGAGTGGTATTCTGGGTTTGTTTAACATGTTCTCCGGTGGTGCTTTAGAGCGATTCTCAGTGTTCGCACTGGGAATCATGCCCTACATCTCAGCGTCCATCATCATGCAATTGATGACCGCTGTGGTGCCTACGCTGGAAGCAATCAAGAAAGAGGGTGAGTCGGGTCGTCGCAAGATCACGCAATACACCCGTTATGGAACGGTCTTTTTGGCCTTTTTCCAGGGAGTTGGGATTTCCATCGCTCTCGAATCGCAACCCGGTCTGGTTATCGACCCAGGGATGCTGTTTCGCTTCACGACAGTGGTAACACTGGTCACTGGCACCATGTTCGTCATGTGGCTGGGTGAACAGATCACTGAACGGGGGTTGGGTAATGGTATTTCCATTCTGATCTTCGCCGGTATCGTAGCGGGCCTGCCTAATGCTTTGGGCGGTATGCTTGATCTGGTGCGTACGGATTCCATGTCGATTCTATCGGCACTGTTTATCCTCGTTTTAGTAGCCGCCGTCACGTACTTCGTCGTCTTTGTCGAGCGTGGTCAGCGTCGTATCACGGTCAACTACGCCAAACGGCAAGTTGGTAATCGTATCTATGGTGGTCAAAGCTCGCATTTGCCGCTGAAACTGAATATGGCTGGTGTGATCCCTCCGATCTTCGCCTCGTCCATCATTCTGTTGCCAGCGACGATTGCTAATTGGTTCTCCAGCACGCCCGGTTTGGGTTGGCTGCGTGAAATCGAGGCTGCTTTGTCGCCGCGTCAGCCGCTTTACATTACTTTGTTCTCCGCGCTGATCATTTTGTTCTGCTTTTTCTACACGGCCCTGGTGTTTAACAGCCGCGAAACTGCAGACAACCTGAAAAAGAGTGGAGCTTTCGTACCAGGGATTCGTCCCGGTGATCAGACAGCGCGTTATATCGACAAGATTTTGATGCGTTTGACGTTGGCCGGTGCTATCTACATCACCTTGGTATGTCTGGTACCAGAGTTCTTGCAAATGCGCTGGAATGTACCGTTCTATTTTGGCGGCACATCCTTGCTGATTATTGTTGTAGTAACCATGGACTTCATGGCGCAGGCCCAGGCCTATGTCATGTCACAACAATACGACTCGCTGCTCAAGAAGGCTAACTTCAAAGGCTCGAGCTTGCCGATGCGGTAATTTACGAAAATGGCAAAGGACGACGTTATTCAAATGCAGGGACAGGTTCTTGAGAACCTTCCCAACGCAACTTTTCGCGTCAAGCTGGAAAATGGTCACGTAGTGCTTGGATACATTTCAGGCAAAATGCGTATGCACTATATCCGGATTCTGCCGGGCGACAAGGTCACTGTGGAGCTCACGCCCTATGATCTATCCCGAGCACGAATTGTGTTCCGCTCCAAATAAGCGGCCCGGTTACAGGAAACTAGGAGTCAAACCATGAAGGTAATGGCATCAGTAAAGCGGATCTGCCGCAACTGCAAAATCATTAAACGTCATGGCGTGGTGCGAGTCATCTGCACCGATCCACGCCACAAGCAGCGTCAAGGCTAGGTCGCCGAAACGCAACCGATTTAACAAGGAATAACCATGGCCCGTATTGCCGGCATTAACATCCCGCCGCATCAACACGCCGAAATCGGTCTTACCGCGATTTTCGGCATCGGTCGCACCCGCGCTCGCAAGATTTGCGTAGCGTCGGGCATTGAATACTCCAAGAAAGTCAAAGATCTGACCGACGCGGAACTCGAGCGCATTCGCGAACAGATCGGCCTGTTCACCGTAGAAGGTGACCTGCGTCGTGAAGTCCAGCTCTCGATCAAGCGTTTGGCTGACTTGGGAACGTACCGTGGCATGCGTCACCGTCGCGGTCTGCCAGTGCGCGGCCAACGTACACGCACTAACGCTCGCACCCGTAAAGGTCCGCGTCGTGCCGCCGCGTCCCTGAAGAAATAATCGAGGAATAGAAGATGGCCAAAGCTTCTAGCAGCGCTTCACGCGCACGCAAGAAAGTCAAAAAAAGCGTGTCGGACGGGATTGCTCACGTCCACGCTTCTTTTAACAACACGATCATCACCATTACTGACCGTCAGGGCAACGCGTTGTCCTGGGCTACGTCGGGTGGCGCGGGCTTTAAAGGCTCTCGCAAATCCACGCCGTTTGCCGCGCAGGTTGCCGCTGAAACAGCTGGCCGCACTGCCATGGAGTACGGTATTAAAAATCTTGAAGTTCGCATCAAGGGTCCCGGTCCCGGCCGTGAATCGTCTGTGCGTGCTCTGAATGCTCTGGGTATCAAGATCACCAGCATTGCAGACATCACACCGGTTCCGCATAACGGTTGCCGTCCACCCAAGCGTCGTCGCATCTAAGGGGAAGCAAAGTGGCTCGTTATATTGGACCAAAGTGCAAACTCTCGCGTCGCGAGGGTACTGATCTGTTTTTGAAGAGCGCCCGTCGCTCCTTGGATTCCAAGTGCAAACTGGAATCGCGTCCTGGTCAGCACGGCCGCACCTCCGGTGCCCGTACGTCTGACTTCGGTCTGCAGCTGCGCGAAAAGCAAAAGCTCAAGCGTATGTACGGCGTGTTGGAAAAGCAATTCCGTAAATACTACGTTGAAGCTGATCGCCGCCGTGGCAACACCGGTGAAACGCTGATTCAGTTGTTGGAATCGCGTCTGGACAACGTGGTTTACCGCATGGGTTTCGGCTCTACACGTGCTGAAGCTCGTCAGCTGGTGAATCACCGCGCTATTGAAGTCAACGGTCATACCGCTGACATCGCTTCCATGCTGATCAAGGTTGGTGACGTTGTTGCCGTCCGCGAAAAAGCTAAATCCCAAGGCCGTATCAAGGAATCCCTGGATTTGGCTACGGGTATTGGCTTGCCTCAGTGGGTGGAAGTTGACGCCGCTAAGCTGTCCGGCGTCTTCAAGCAAGTCCCTGATCGCGCTGATGTCGCTCAAGACGTCAACGAATCGCTGGTTGTTGAGTTGTACTCGCGTTAATTTTTACGTGAAGACCGCTTACACAATGCAGTAAAGCAAGCCCACTTCCCGTTTTTCGGCAAGTGGGCTTTGCGATACTTTTCTGCTGGCTCTGGCCAGTTTCCGTCAGCCTTATCGGTGTAACGAGCCGAGGGTATTGAAAAGGAAATCGAATGTCTCAAGGTTTTTTGAAACCCCGTTCTATCGAAGTTGAACCGATCAGCAAAAATCACGCCAAGGTGATCATGGAGCCTTTCGAGCGCGGCTACGGCCACACTCTGGGCAACGCACTGCGTCGTATCTTGCTGTCCTCCATGACTGGTTATGCACCCACAGAAGTGCAGATCACCGGTGTGGTGCACGAATACTCCACACTGCCAGGTGTGGGCGAGGACGTGGTTGATATCTTGATGAACCTGAAGGGCGTCGTGTTCAAGCTGCACAGCCGTGAAGAAGTCACCCTGATCCTGCGCAAAGAAGGTGCCGGCCAGGTTCTGGCTAGCGACATCGAATTGCCGCACGACGTTGAAATCATCAACCCCAATCATGTCATTGCCACCTTGACCGACGACGGCAAGCTGGAAATGCAGATCAAGGTTGAGCAAGGCCGTGGCTACGTGCCTGGTAACGTTCGTGCTTTGGCTGATGATCGCACTCACACTATTGGCCGTATTGTGCTGGACGCATCTTACAGTCCAGTGCGTCGTGTTAGCTACGCGGTCGAAAACGCCCGTGTGGAACAACGTACTGACCTGGACAAGCTGGTTCTGGACATTGAAACCAACGGCGTGATCTCGCCCGAGGAAGCAGTGCGTCAGTCCGCTCGCATCCTGATGGATCAGATCTCTGTGTTTGCTGCTCTGGAAGGTGTGGGCGATGCCTACGAAGCCCCAGTGCGTGGCGCTCCACAGATCGATCCAGTCTTGCTGCGTCCAGTCGACGATCTGGAATTGACAGTTCGTTCCGCAAACTGCCTGAAAGCCGAAAATATTTACTACATCGGCGATCTGATCCAGCGCACCGAAAACGAGCTGTTGAAGACTCCAAACCTGGGCCGCAAGTCCTTGAACGAAATCAAGGAAGTCTTGGCTGCACGTGGTCTGACTTTGGGCATGAAGCTCGAAAACTGGCCACCTTTGGGCCTTGAGCGTCCTTAAGTTGTTATCAAGACGGTAGTTTCTTAGACGCCACTTACACTTTTTTGGGTGTTGTACACCTGCAAAAAGTATGAGTGGCGGCTAAAAATATGCTATTGTTTTGCGCTGTCCATCTGGTCCGCAGCTTAGCTGATAGAAGAACCGGATTTACGCATGCCGCATCAGCGGCGTGCCAATTAGATTCATTATTTAGGAAAATCATCATGCGTCACCGTCACGGTCTACGTAAACTGAATCGTACCAGCAGCCACCGTTTGGCCATGTTCCGCAACATGTCCGTGTCCCTGCTGACTCACGAAGCCATCAAAACCACATTGCCTAAAGCTAAAGAGCTGCGTCGCGTGGTTGAGCCCCTGATCACTTTGGCTAAGAACCCAACTTTGGCTAACCGCCGCTTGGCTTTCGCCCGTTTGCGCGACCGCGATGCCGTTACCAAGTTGTTTGAAGTGATTGGCCCACGTTACCAAGAGCGTAACGGTGGCTACACCCGTGTTCTGAAAATGGGTTTCCGTCAGGGCGACAACGCTCCTATGGCATTCATGGAACTGGTGGATCGTCCAGAAGCTCAGGAAGAAGCCGCTGCTGAATAAGCGCCGCTTGTTTCTACAGTAGTATTGAAAACGGACTCTTAAGAGTCCGTTTTTTTTATGCCCGAGATATTGGCAGTATCGAGATACGGGCTCTGCATTGGAGCAGTCCCAGGTTAGGCTCTACTCGTTATATCGCTTTATAGTTCAAATAATTGCAGGCAATTGATAAAACCGGCAGGAATCCGATAGTGGGTTGTCAGACGGCTCCCTAAAATCAGCGCTATGTCAGCTTCGCCATGGTGGCGATCTGCAAAGAACAATGATTTTCAGGAGACTGGCGATGGCACAGAATACATTGCTCACACACGATAAGTTTTTGCTGGGCACCTTTGCCACTAACTGCGGCGGTGGCATGACGGTATCCACCTTGCCTGATCGCTGGCAGGCAACGTGGGAAAACAATCTGAAGCTGGGCAAGCTGCTGGATGACGCCGGCATGGACTTCATGCTGCCCATCGCTCGTTGGATTGGTTACGGTGGCGAAACTGATTTTCATGGCTATGTGCTGGAAACCGTGACCTGGGCGACGGCCTTGCTGGCCAATACCCGCAATATCAGCGTGTTTGCTACGGTGCATACCGTTGCCAACCATCCCGTTGTGGTTGCTAAGCAGATTGCCACCATGGCGCAGATAAGCGGCAACCGTGTGGGTTTGAATATCGTGGCTGGTTGGAACAAGCCTGAGTACGATGCCCTGGGTGTAAAACTGCCAGATGATCACGAAACACGTTACGGCTACGCACAGGAGTGGTTCGACTTCATCAAGAAGATCTGGCACCACGACGGCCGTTTTGATTGGGATGGGAAATATTTCCAGGCCAAGGGTGTGTACGGTAATCCTCGTCCTGAGTTTGATCCTCCTATCTTTAATGCCGCCGGTTCTGGCCAGGGTCGTGAATTTGCCAGCCGCAATGCCAACTTCTTGTTCACGCCAGCGATGGAGCTGGAGCGCTCGAAGAAAGAAGTGGCTGAACTCAAGGCACAAGGTGACGCGCAGGGCCGTAAGGTCGATGTCATGACCTTCTCGCACGTGGTGTGCCGTCCTACCGAAGGGGAAGCCAAGAGTGAGTGGGAGCGCATCATGGGTAATATCGACAATGGTGCCGTGGACAATCTGATGA
>JBQEAN010000019.1:16346-27021 GCA_052109075.1 Alcaligenes sp.
GAGTGGGAGCGCATCATGGGTAATATCGACAATGGTGCCGTGGACAATCTGATGAATCTGCAGTTTGCTCATGCTCATTCCTTCCCGCACGAGTTGCTGGAGCAGATTCGTGAACGCATGGCGGCCGGCCATGGCGGATTCCCGCTGGTAGGGACGCCGGAGCAAGTGGCAGACGGCTTGTGTGCTCTGCACGCAGCTGGTTTCAGGGGAACAACCTTGTCCTTTGTGGACTATGTAAAGGAATTCCCGTATTTCCGTGATACTGTGCTGCCTTTGTTGCAGCAGCGTGGCATTCGCTAACTGCGATCCGCTGGCTATCCGGCAGGCTTAGGTTCTGCCTTGGGGGGATGGTCAGTGCACATTAGCCATGCAGGCGACATCGTCACGATGGCGGTGTTGCCCATAAGATTAAAAAAAGGTGAATCATGTCTGTGGAGTTGGCTTTTTTGCCGACAGACCAAGCGCTATCAGCGCCGGGGGTTTCTGCCGAGCAGTTCAAAATGGCGATGCGCCATCTGGGTGGTACGGCCAATGTCATTACGGTCGAGCATCAGGGGCAGCGTAGCGGCTTGACCGCGACCTCGGTGACCTCCGTGGCGGCCGACCCGGCAGAGGTGCTGGTCTGCGTGAACCAAAGTTCTTCGTCCTGGCCTTTGATGCGCGATAGTGGTCTGTTTGGTGTGAATATCCTGGGTGTTGAGCAAGCTAGCCTGGCTTTGCAGTTTGCCGGTTTCAAAGGTGAACAGGGCGATGCCCGTTACGCTGGGCACGACTGGCTGCGTACCGAGCACGGTATTTGGCTGGCTCGACAGGCGCCCGCGGCCTTGGCCTGCCAGATCGTAGAAGTGATCGAACGCCATAGTCACGCCCTGGTAGTGGGTCGGGTGCTGCAAGTGCATCATGCCGAGCAGGAACAGGAGTCGCCTTTGCTGTATTGGCAGGGACGCTTTGGCCGTTTTGAAGGCCAGTAAATTGTTGGGATAGCTGCTCCTGGCTGGGTCTGTGCCTAGTGGTGGGCTCAGCCTAGGGATTGTCTCGATGTTGCCGTGCAAGAGGCTGTGCCAAACTAGGGCACAGCTTTTTTTATCGCTTGTCGCGACGCTAATGACCACCATACTGAATCGCTATGCCCAGCTGCATTCGCAGGATGTGGACTGCGTTCAGCACTATATCTCCCAGGTTTTCTGCCCTCACAGTCTGACGCTGACAGATACGCGTCAGCGCCTGAATGCACGTCTGTATCTGCGCCAGGGTCAGGATGTGGCGTATGGCCGCTTGCGCTATGGCGCACAGGTGCAGATTGAGCCTCAGCCCCTGGACGATTTTTATCTCTTGCAGATCCCCCTCGCGGGGCAAGAGCAGATCCATACCGCGCATGGACGTTTTTCGTCCACATCGCGTTTGGCTTCCATTATCAGCCCCACTCAGGCCTTCAGTATGGAACACAGCCTGGAGGCCGATAAGTTGTTTGTGCGTATTGGACGCCAAGGACTGGAACGCCATTACCAGGACTATTTCGCGCAGCCGGTGCGTGGATCGCTGGAGTTTCAACCTTCCATTCCGTTGGATGAGCCTGGCGGCGCCAGTTTGCGTCGTTTGCTGGATTGGCAATTTGCCGAAGTCTCGGATGGCCCCTTGTTTGATCAGCCGCGTCAGGTTCGGCAGTTCGAGCAAACTCTGATTTATGCCTTGTTCGAGTTACATCAGCACAATCAGCCCGCGCATAAGACCGCCGCCGCTTTACCGCATGTTGTGCGACGGGCCCTGGATTTCATGGAAAGTCAGGCCAGTCAGTCCATCACGATTGGCGATATTGCTCAGGCCGCCGGGGTTAGCGTGCGTAGTTTGTATGCCGGATTCCGAGAGCATCTAGATATGGCCCCTATGGCGCGCTTAAAGCAGATGCGGCTGGAAGCGGCACGACGCCATTTGATGGACGGAGGCCGGTCGGTAACCGATGTGGCTTTAGCCTGTGGTTTTACCCATCTTGGGCAGTTTTCGGCGGATTACCGGCGCAGCTATGGCGAACGTCCGTCCGAAACCTTAAGTGGTTTAAGTCGCTCCCGAGCCTGCGTCTAAGTACAGGCGAAGCGCTACACTACGGGCTCTGATCAGGAGCCTTGCATGTCCGATAGTCCCTCCCATTCCAAGCCTAAACTCGCGTTGACTGTGCCCGATCTGGATGCGCAGCAACTGGTGTTGGTGCAAAGCACCGTGCCCGATATGATGCTGGCCAAATACCTGGCTCATCATCTGGTGGAGGATGGAATTGTTGCGTGTGCGAACCTTGCACCCAGCAGTTTGTCTATGTACATGTGGCAAGGGGAGTTACAGGGCGATGAGGAAATCACGCTAACTTTCAAAACCACAGTAGCCCGACTACCGGAACTGGCAGATCGCTTGCGAGAGCAGCATCCGTACGAATTGCCTGAACTGATTGTTCTTCCCGTTGTTGGTGGTTTCACCGCTTATCTGGATTGGGTGCGGACCCAGACGCGTCCTGCCTGATCCAGATGACTCAGCCTAAAAAACCGGAATAGATTTGTGTCCTTGTCTTTGAAGCGTTCCCTGTTCTCTCCCCAGCGTCTTAGCGCTTGGTTTGCTGTTTTCTTTGTCTTGATCATGGCCTGGCTGGCAGCAGCCCCCTTAACGGCCCAGGCAGAAGAAGAGTTTTTGGACCCGGAGCAGGCCTTTGTCCTGACCGCGGCCATGAGCCAGCCAGATCAACTGGATATTCATTTCCAGATCGCGCCTGAATACTATATGTACCGCAAGCGCTTCGAATTCTCGACCGAGAAAGCAGAGCATTTGGGGACGCCGCAGTTTCCGGACGGTGAAAAAGTCTATGACCCCACCTTTGACGAGGTCATGGAGGTTTATCGGAATTCTGTGACGCTGCGATTACCAGTGTTGGCAGATAGCTCCATCGGCCAGGATCTGAACATTGATGTGATCAGCCAAGGCTGCGCCGATGCGGGCCTGTGTTATTCCCCCTCTACCCAAACCTTGACTCTGATCCCGACCGGACAAGGTTGGGAGGTGGCTGGGCCGTTTGGTGTCGTGTCTGTACCGGCTCCCGGTGAAGGTTCGGCACAACAGACGGAGACTGCCAAGGCGGCAGGCGTCAGCCCGAGTGCAGGGAGTATGGCGTCGGCATTGAGTCTGAGCGATGTGGGCCTTGCTGATTATCTGAAGCAGGCTGGCTGGGGGCAGATTGTGCTGCTGAGCTTTGTATTCGGCTTGCTGCTGTCCTTTACGCCTTGCGTGCTACCGATGGTACCGATTTTGCTGTCTATCATCGCGGGCCGTAACCAGCCGGCACCGTCGCGCTGGCATGGCCTGAAAATGGCCTTCGTCTTTGTGCTGGGCCTGTCACTGGTTTATACCTTGCTGGGTGTTGCCGCCGGTTTGCTGGGAGCAGGTTTGGCCAGCTGGCTGCAGAATCCTTGGGTGCTGGGCTTGTTTGCACTGATTTTGGTGGCGCTGGCTCTGTCCATGCTGGATG
Organism: Alcaligenes sp.; assembly: GCA_052109075.1. GTDB lineage: Bacteria > Pseudomonadota > Gammaproteobacteria > Burkholderiales > Burkholderiaceae_B > Alcaligenes. The sequence continues at coordinate 19,852 of JBQEAN010000019.1, forward strand.
TCTTTACCTTGCAGGCTCCGGCCGGTTTGCAGACACGCCTGAACGAGAGAATGAATCGCTTGCCCGGTGGTCAGCTGGGTGGCGTGTTCCTGATGGGCATGTTGTCTGCCTTGATTGTTGGTCCTTGCGTGGCTGCTCCCTTGGCGGGTGTGCTGTTGTTTATCTCGCAGACGGGTGATGTGGTTCTGGGTGGTTCGGCGCTGTTTGCTTTGGCCTGGGGTTCGGGCGTGCTGCTGCTGGTTGTCGGGGCAGGCTCTGGAAGCTTGCTGCCCAAGGCTGGCGCCTGGATGGAAAGTGTCAAAACCGCTTTTGGTGTCTTGCTTCTGGCGACGGCTTGGTGGATGGTCTCACCCTTGATGTCCGGCACGATCGCCGTCTTTGGTTGGGTGGTGCTGGCTTTGTGGGCTGCGGCTTTGCTGGGGGCTTTTGGACGAGGCACAGCACCCCGCACCCCGTGGTCGGGGTTGCGGCAAGGCGTGGGTGTCTTGTTGGCCGTCTGGGCCATCATGATGCTGATCAGCATTGCCCTGGCGCGCCCTAGTGTTATTCGCCCTTTGGAAGGTTTGAAATCTACAGGTACAGTGGCGGCAGCGCACAGCAAGGTCGAGTTCCAGCGCGTGCTGACCCTGCAAGAGCTGGACGAGCGGCTGGCCAAGGCAACGCGTCCCGTGATGCTGGATTTCTACGCAGACTGGTGCGTGTCCTGCATCGAGATGGAGAACTTCACCTTTAGCGATCCTGCCGTGGCGCAGCGCATGGCACAGTTTGAACTGCTGCAGGTCGATGTGACGGCCAATACCCCCGAGGATCGGGAATTGCTCAAGCACTTCCGCCTGTTTGGCCCTCCCGGCATCATGTTTTTTGATTCCAAGGGGAAGCAGCTGGAACAACTGCGCGTTATCGGTTTTCAGGACGCGGCCCGTTTTTCCAAGGTGCTTGATGAGGTGCTGGCGGGTGCTTGAACCGCTTAATGGGATCGAAATCATCCCTATCTGGGTCTGACAGGCGATAGACCGTCGCGTACAAGCAACAAAAAACGCAGCTCACAGGCTGCGTTTTTTGCATTCTGATTGATGTGAATCAGGAGTTCTGTTCGCGCATCAATTTAGCGGCTTCGATGGCGAAATAGGTCAGAATGCCGTCGCCACCCGCGCGTTTGAACGCCAGCAGGGACTCCATCATGACCTTGTCGTGATCCAGCCAGCCGTTCTGGGCGGCGGCTTTGATCATCGCGTACTCACCACTGACTTGGTAAGCATAGGTGGGCATACCAAAGGCGTCTTTCACGTCGCGCAGGATGTCCAGATACGGCAGGCCGGGTTTGACCATGACCATATCGGCGCCTTCGCGGATGTCGGCAGCCACTTCACGCAGCGCTTCGTTACGGTTGGCGGGGTCCATCTGGTAGGTGTTCTTGTTGGAACGTCCCAGATTGGTAGCCGAACCCACCGCATCGCGGAAGGGACCGTAGAAGGCGCTGGCGTACTTGGCCGAGTAAGCCATGATGCGGGTGTGGATGAACTGGTTCTTGTCCAAGGCTGCACGGATTGAGCCGATACGGCCATCCATCATGTCGCTGGGAGCCACAATATCCACGCCTGCCTGGGCCTGGATCTGGGCCTGACGGATCAGCATGGCAACGGTTTCTTCGTTGAGGATGTGGCCGTCATTGTCCAGAATGCCGTCCTGGCCGTGGCTGGTATAGGGATCCAGCGCCACGTCTGTCAGCACGCCCAGCTCGGGGAATTGCTGCTTGAGCATGCCCACAACGCGTGGAATCAGGCCGTCCGGATTAGCTGCTTCGCTGCCATCCGGAGTTTTCAAAGGCGGGTCGATAGAGGGAAACAGGGACAGCACGGGGATACCCAGGTCCATGCATTGCTCGCCCACACGCATCAATTCGTCGGGCGAGTAGCGCATGACGCCAGGCATAGAGCCGACTTGCTCCTGAACTTTCTCGCCTTCACGCACAAAGACCGGGTAGATCAGATCGTCCGTGGACAGGCGGTTTTCGCGCACCAGACGGCGAGAAAACTCATCGCGGCGGTTACGGCGCAGACGAGTGTTAGGAAAGTCGGCAGGAGGAATAAAACGGGTCATGGAACAACCTTCGGAGAAATCCAGTTTTCGATGTATTCGGTTGCTTCGGGCAGACCGATACGGTCGGTGGAGGAGAAGGGCAGCGCGTGCAAAGCGCCGATTTCCTGGAGCTGGCGACGTACGTCGGCAACGGCCTTGATGCGTTTTCCATAAGGCAGTTTGTCGGCCTTGGTCAACAGCGCCAGTACGGGCTTGCCGGTAGGCGCAATCCATTGGGCCAGGCGCATATCCAGCTCGGTGACGCCGCGCCGGATGTCGACTAAGAGCACAATGCCGGCAATCGAAGGACGCGTGGCTAGGTAGTCGCCCAGGATTTCGGCCCAGTCCTGGCGTTCGTGGCGGGCCACGGCGGCATAGCCGTAGCCGGGCAAGTCCACCAGGTGGCCCAGGAAGTCGCCCGGCGAGAGCGGGTCGGGGATGCCGAACATATTGATCAGACGTGTTCGTCCCGGCGTTTTACTGGAAAAAGCCAGCTTTCGTTGGTTGGCCAGCACATTGATGGCGGAGGATTTGCCCGCATTGGAGCGCCCCACAAAGCAGACCTCTGGAGGGCCGGGAGGGGGCAGCTGATCGATCTGAGCAGCTGAAATCGTGAAGTGAGCGCGGTGCAGTATCGACATGGTTGCAGCGTAATTCCATATTGGTTCAGAGCCTATTGTATAATCTCTCGATTTGAAACAGTAATGTCGTATTCCACTGGGTACTGACCAGCGGCTTACGGTGGCTTTTGCGGGGCGCATGCGGCACCCCGATTGATTCGCGATTATCGAGGTCCAAATGAAGCGTGCGCTTTCCCGAGTCGTTATCGCAAGCAGCCTGACGATGGCTTGCTCTGTGGTTTTTACCGCTAACGTGGCCAATGCAGCTGGTCTGCCCAAGCCCGATGCCGCCAAAGGCGAGCAGCTCTACCTGCAAGGTGAGATGTCGCGCGGCGTGCTGGCCTGTGTGACCTGTCACGGGGATGGCGGCAACAGCATTATTCCAGTGAACCCGTCGCTGGCTCACCAGCCGTACGAGTACCTGGTCAAGCAGTTGCACGACTTCCGTGCCAAGGACGAAAAGTCCTTGCCCTCGCGTCGTGGCCCAGAAGGCGCCAACAGCCTGATGACTGCCATCGCGGCTGGCCTGACTGAAGAAGACATGAAAAACGTGTCGCTGTATCTGTCCCAACAGTCCGTGGACTGGGAACAGGCAGCTAACGCCAGCAAAGAAGACTCCATGGCACGTGGCCAGAAAATCTGGCGTGGTGGTTTGCCCGAGCGCGGTGTTGCTGCCTGTGCCGCTTGTCACTCGCCTGACGGCGCAGGTATGCCTGGTCAATTCCCGCGCCTGGCTGGCCAGCATCCGTCCTACATTGCCGAGCAGCTTAAACTGTTCCGCAGTGGCGACCGTGCCAATGGCCCGATGATGCATGACATTGCAGATCGCATGTCGGATTCCGACATTGCGGCTGTGTCAGATTTCGCAGCCGGCCTGCGTTAATCAGTCTAAGGGGGCCATTGGCCCCCTGACTGTCTAAAGCCTGACAGTCGCTTTGGCACCAGCTTCCTGAAGGTCGTAGCGGTTTGGGTGCCTTAACAAGGAGCCGTGCCGATTGAGGCCAGTGTTCCTGTTGGTGTCTTGTTACGCAATCGAACTTTGTGCGCATTCCGCACTCAAAGTCGGGATGTTTCCGGTAAACCTCCCCCACCTCCTAAGCTAGCCTTTGTGAAAAAAGTATCTCCCGTACGTCGCTTTGCGGCCGATTTCCTGGAATTGCTCGGTTCGATGCGCTTTGCCATCAGCTTGCTGATGTTCATTTGCGTAGCCAGCCTGATCGGTACCGTTTTGGCGCAAAATCAGCCGGCTAATACTTATATCGATCAATTCGGGCCGTACTGGTTTGAATTTTTTGATCATTTCTCGATCTGGACCATCTACAACAGTGGCTGGTTCATGGTCATCATGACGTTTTTGGTGGTCTCGACCTCGCTGTGCGTCATTCGCAATGCCCCCAAGATGATCCGCGAGATGCGCACGTTCAAAGAGCACGTACGGGGCGGTAGCTTGAAAGCCTTTCCGCATCGGGTGGAGCTGGAAAGTGCGGGTGCTCCAGCACATAGTCGTGAGCAGGTGCAAGGATGGTTGCAGTCGCAGGGCTATGCCGTGCGTGTGCGTCAGGATGACGACGGCAGCATGATGATGGCGGCTAAAAAGGGCAGCACCAACAGGTTGGGCTACATTTTTGCTCACTTGGCGGTTGTGGTGATTTGCGTGGGCGGCCTGCTTGACAGTGAATTACCGGTGCGACTGCAAGTTTGGTTGGGTAGCAAACAGCCCATTACCGAAAACATGCTGATTTCTCAGGTGCCCGAGTCCGGGCGTCTTGGCTTGGGTAATCCCAGTTTTCGCGCCAATATGCTGGTACCTGAAGGTGCCCGTACGGCTACGGCGGTCATTAATTCTGGCGAGGGCGTGCTGATTCAGCCTTTGCCATTTGCCCTGGAGCTCAAGCGCTTCTTGGTGGAGTATTACTCCACTGGCATGCCCAGCAGTTTCAAGAGTGAAGTGGAAGTTACCGATCCGGTAACGGGCCATACTTTCGAGCGTACGATCGAGGTGAATGAGCCTTTGCGCTACAAGGGCGTTACCGTTTACCAATCCGGTTTTGATGATGGTGGCAGCATTCTGAGCCTGCAGGGCTACCCCTTGGTGGGGCCTGGCGCCAAACCGTTTGAACTGAACGGCAAAGTGGGCGAGAGAATGGGTATCACGGCTCAGCAAAGCCCCAGCGACCATCCGCTGACGGTCCAGCTGACGGAGCTGCGGCCCATCAACGTGGAAGACCTGACTGAAGGAGATCCACAGCCCAAGGCCATGATTGAACACGTCGCGGCTGTGACAGGTAGTGCAGCCAATAAAAAAGACCAGCATCTGAAAAACGTGGGCCCCAGCGTGAACTACCGCTTGATTGACGATCAAGGTCAGTCCCGTGAGTTTGTGAACTACATGCTGCCCGTTGAACTGGATGGCACCTTGGTTTTCTTGGCCGGTATGCGTTTCTCTCCTGCTGAGCCGTTCCGCTATGTCCGCTTCCCTGCTGATGAAAATGGTTCTTTGAAAGAATTCATGAATCTGCGTGCGGCCACGCAGAATGAGGCTTTGGTGTCCCAGGCGGCCGAGCGTTTTGCAGAGCGCAATTCGTCTTCGCCCGAGCAAAAAGAGTTGATGTTCTCGGCGTCCAAGACCGCTTTGCAAACTTTTGTACGGGCAGGCTTTGATGGTTTGATCAGCCGAGTCCCAGAGGCCGAACGCGAGCGTATTCTGGGTTTTGCAATCCCCATGATTCAGTTCACACTGTCTGAATTGCGTGATCTGATCAGGCAGCAACAAGGTTTGCCGGAACTGGATTACAGCCAGGAAAATAGCGACGCTAATCGCTGGATTCAATCTGCTGTGTTGGCCTTTGCAAACCTGCCCGATTATCCCGCTCCCGTTATCTTGACCTTGAGCAGCTTCGAGCAAGTTCAGGCCAGCGTATTCCAGGTGGCGCGCAGTCCAGGCATGTACATTGTGTATCTGGGTTGTTTGTTTCTGATTATTGGCGTGTTCTCGATGTTCTATATTCGGGATCGCCGTGTGTGGGTCTGGATTCGCCCTCACAACCAAGGTAGCCGTTTGATGGCTGCTATGACTTCTCAACGTCGCAACTTGGACTTTAACCTCGAGTTTGATCGCCTGAAAACGGCATTCAACCGGCTATCTGTCTGACAAGGTGTAACTATGGCGCAGACCCTTTCTTCGGCCACTCCCACTATGTGGCAAGACAATATCGCTTCCAGTGGCGACCGGCGCGGTATCCGTGGCCGTCCCGACTGGACGGATGTGCTGTATCTGGTCGTGTTGGCTTTGGGTGCGGCGTATGCACTGAATGCTTACAGCACCAGCATGGATTACTACGAGAAGATCATTCTGGTGGCTTTTGTGCCCTTTGTGGCCTGGCTGGGCTGGTTGTGGCGTCCGCTTCGCACCTTGCTGGTAGGCGCCGGCTTGACGGCTTTATTGGCGGTCTGGCTGTATAGCACGGGCGATGGTCTGAGCACCGGTGATATTGAAAAAGCCGATTCGGTTTTTCTGCTCAAGTATTTGTTCTCGTCCCAGTCCGCTATTTTGTGGATGTGTGCACTGTTTATTCTGGCCACGGTGATGTATTGGGCCGGATTTTTCAGCGATACAGCTGCTTGGATGGGTTCGGGGCTGACCTGGGCGGCTGTGTATGCCGGTACTACGGGTTTGCTGGTGCGCTGGCGCGAAGGCCATTTGTTGGGTCCGGATATTGGTCATATCCCTGTCAGCAATCTGTATGAAGTGTTTGTGTTGCTGGCCTTGATTACGGCTTTGTTTTATTTGTATTACGAACGTCGTTACAGCACGCGTGCCTTGGGTGGCTTTGTGTTGTTGGCGATCAGCTCGCTGGTTATTTTCTTGCTGTGGTATTCCTTTACGCGTGATGCGCACCAGATTCAGCCTTTGGTCCCTGCGCTGAAAAGCTGGTGGATGAAGCTGCATGTGCCAGCCAATTTTATTGGTTACGGTACGTTTTCTTTGGCCGCTATGGTGGGCTTTGCGTATTTGGTTAAGGAAAATGGCGAAACGCGTTCGCGTGCCAAGCTGATTCCGGTGTTCTTGTTGGGTGCGATTTTGTGCGCTGAGCCGATGATTTTTGGCTCGCGGGAGTTGTCGCCTACCTGGATGCTGTATTTCGGTATCGGTAGCGTGATAGTGGGGACAATTCTGTATTTCCGTGGCCCGATTTCGCGCAAGCTGCCTTCGCTGGAGGTGCTGGACGATATTATGTACCGCGCGATTGCGGTGGGTTTTGCGTTCTTTACGGTGGCGACGGTGCTGGGTGCGTTGTGGGCAGCAGATGCCTGGGGTACGTACTGGCAGTGGGACCCTAAAGAGACGTGGGCTTTGATTGTTTGGCTGAACTATGCGGCTTGGTTGCACTTGCGTTTGCTGAAAGGCTTGCGTGGCACGATGGCAGCTTATTGGGCTTTGGGTGGCTTGCTGATTACCAGCTTTGCGTTC
>JBQEAN010000019.1:27121-51127 GCA_052109075.1 Alcaligenes sp.
CACGATGGCAGCTTATTGGGCTTTGGGTGGCTTGCTGATTACCAGCTTTGCGTTCCTGGGCGTGAATATGTTCTTGTCGGGGCTGCATTCCTACGGGGAACTGTAAGGTCTTTTTTGATTGTTTTGAGGCTGATGGTTTGGTTTCAGAGTGATAGCTTGTGATTGGAAAAACCCGAGTCCGGCATTCAGCCGAACTCGGGTTTTTTTGTGGCTGATGTTGTGCTGGGGGCGTTGTGGGGGACTTAAGCCCAGCGGCTCACCGTGTTTATGTATGGCAACACTGGCTTTTGATGCTCGTTTAAATTTGAATATCTGCCTCTGCCTCTGCCTCTGCCTTTGTCCCTGTCTCTGCTCCAAGCACGACTTTGACTTCAACCCTGATTCTGCTTGTGATGCTTTTATCGCCGTTAAGGCTTTGGCTGATGACAAGGGGATGAGTTCGCTCATTGCGTGAGCGATGGCGTTGTGAAGGCTCGTAGAGCCTGTCTATGGCGTTTGGGGTGCGCTCCCACCCGGGAGTGGCGCTGCGGTCTGTTTGTTGCTGCCCGGGCCTTTTGGCGGCCTGGGGCGCTTATCTGCTTTACATGGAGGGCGGGAATTTGGCTTGGGACTCGATCAGGAACTGGCGAGCGGCCTCGTCTTGGACTAGATCGGTTATGTAGCCTGCTTTGAGCAGGTCTGCCGGAGTGCAGGCTTTGGAGATGATGAAGCCTTGTACGTAGTCCACGCCCAATTCTTGCAGTGCTTTCAGGGTGGGGACATCTTCTACCCATTCTGCGATGCTGATCATGCCCAGGTTGTTGGCCAGTTCGACGATGGTACGCACGATCGCTACGTTGGTTTCTTTTTTGAGCATGTCGCAGATCAGCGCACCGTCGATTTTGATGGCGTCGGCAGGTAGTTCGCGCAGGTAAGAGAAGGACGTATAGCCTGCCCCAAAGTCGTCCAGAGCGATGCGTACGCCCATTTGCTGGAGCCGGCGCATGAAGTTGCGGGTGTGCTCCAAGTCGTCCAGCGCTACGCCTTCGGTGATCTCCACGCACAGGCGGCGGGCCAGGTGCTCAAAGCGGGTCAGGATGTCGAAGAACCATTGGATGAAGGTGTCGTCGTTCAGGGACACGCCGCTTAGGTTGATGGTGACCCATTGGGTCTTGGTCAACTGGGATTCGTGTTTGGACATCCACTCCAGGGTCGCGGAGAACACCCATTTGTCGATGATGGTGATGGTGCCGCTTTCTTCGGCGGCGGCAATGATGCGGCCTGTGGGGATGAGTTGGCCGGAGGAGTCCCGCACGCGCAGCAGGGCCTCGAAATTCAGGCTGTCCATGGGGCGGCGCAGGGCGGCGATGGGTTGCATCTCCAGGTACAGCGCGCGGGACGAGCCGCCTTCTAATTCTTCGAACAGGCGCAGTTCTTCGGCGTGTTCTTGCAGGGCGTTGGAGTCCTGTTCGTAGATGATCATGTCTTGATGCAGGCGGCGGGCATCGCGGGCGGCTCGGCTGGCCGCAGAAATGGCTTCTTGGGGTGCCATTCCTGGAGCAACTTCGACCAGACCCAGTGTGCTGCGCAGGTTAAAGCTGCGGTTACCTGCGATCAAGGGGTTTTTGTTCAGCGATTCCAGCACGCTATTGGCCAGCACGCGGGCTTGTTCGGGTTCGCAATCCTCAAAAACAATGACGAATTCGTCGCTGCCGATACGACCTATTTTGTCTTTGTTGCGCAGGACGGATTCCAGTTGTTCGCAGACTTTCAGCAGCAAGGCGTCGCCAGAGGAGTGGCCGAAGGTGCCGTTGACGTATTTGATGTGGTTCAGATCCAGGTAGGCCAGCAGGCAGGGTTTGTCGTCCTGGCCGCGGTTCAAGAGGCCATCCAGAACTTTTTCGATGCCGCGCTGGTTCAGGACGTTGGTAACCGGATCGTTGTCGGCCATCAGGCGCAGTTGGCGGTAGGTCTCGGCACGGGCCGTGATGTCTTGCAAGGAGCCTTCAATGCTCTGGTTAACGATGGCAACGCGCAAGGCGAACTGGCAAGGCTGGGCGTCGGTGTCGTAGTGGGTAATGGTGACGTCCTGACCATTCTGGGTGCTTTGTGCGACGGCTTTCCAGTCTTGTTCTGGGAAGAAGTCGGTCCAGTAAATGGTGCTTTCGTTCGGGTCGTCTTCGATGTTGAGCATACGGGCCAGCATGGGGCTAATGCGGACAAAGACTCCGGCTTCGTTCAGAGTGAACATGCCAACAGGGGTCAGCAGGTAATGCGCCATCAGTTCGTTACGGGCGCGTAGGGATTCGCTACGGTCTTCACGCAGGCGCTCGCCTACCGCCAGGGCCACCATCAGGTTAGACAACAAGAAGGCGATGACGCCGTTGAAATTTTCTACAAAGCTGGAACGGCCAAAGGCCACCAGGAAGATGGCCGAAATCAGCATGCATAACGCCATGCTGAGCAGTACCAGTTGCCACAGCAGGATGCGCGAGCGGGTATGCAGCAGGATGGACAGCAAGACGGCAGAGACGCAACACAGGGCGTAGATGGTGCTGAGCCACATGATGGGCTGGAAGAGGTAGGGCGGGGCCAGCAAGGCCACGGGCAGCATGACCAGGCCTAATATGCCCACTGTAGGCAGTAGGCGTTGCAGACGGCTGGTGGTGATGGAGTTGCCCAGCAAAACAGTGAACAGGGAGTAGCTCAGGATGAAGTAGCAGGCGATGGTCACCTGGCGCAGCACCGGCATGTATTGCGACGGTAGTATTTGGCCTAGCCATTGGGTGTCCCAGCCCATGGCCATGGAACCCAGGCGTAGATTGCCAATCAGCCAGACCGATAGCAGCAAATAGATCCAGGCGCGGTTGGTGGCCGCCAGAACCAGCATGAACATGGCCATGGTCAGCAAGCCGCCTTCCAGCAGTCCTATGCCACGGCTAAGACGAATCGAGGAGTTCGTGATGTCGGCACTGGCCCACAGTTGGGCTTGCAGCAGCGTGGGGCGCGAGGTTTCCACTCGGCATAAAACCGCAGTGGGGTTATTGGCTGAGCCCAGCTCCAAGGTGAAGCTTTTGACGGGGGCAGGCGATAGGAGGGCTGGGGGGGCCAGCTCGCTGCTGCGCAGAGTTTCGCCCGTGTGAGCATTTTCACAGTGCAGCGAGGATACCGGTGACGCAGGAAAGTGCAGGACTTCTTCCAGCTGAGTATGGGGTTCGGGCAGTTTGAGCAGCAACCAGTGCGGTTCGCTCAGGTGCAGCCGAGGCCCAGTCGGGGCGCTTTCCAATTGTGTCAGTAACTTTGGATCCGCATGCTCTTGCTGGCTGGCCAATGCCTGAATGCTCAAACTCTGGCCGGGGGCGGAGGGGTAGCGATTGGGCAGAAACAGCAGTGCCCATAAGGTGAGCACGATCAGAAACAAAGGGATGACGTAAAGACTTAAGCCGCGAATCAAGCGTTCGCTGGCCGAGGTAACAGGCTCAAAGCCGTGTGTCGGTATCCCTGGGGTGGTCATGATGGTGGTACAGCCTCCAGCGCTTACCATCGAACTGTCTGGCCACTGACAGCGGAATCTGTGCTTTCCCGGCTAGGACGCAACAGGCCGGGACTGCTTTGCCTGCTGATGGCAGTACAGTCCCGGCCTGTTTTACGGTCAGATTCGAGAGTTCTTTAAGGCTGAATGGTTGTTATCTGTATTCCTGCAAGAGATCAGGGTAGCAATTGTTCGGTGGCAAATAGACTTTCCAGGGTTTCGCGGGGGCGGATCAAATGAACTTGATCGCCGTCGACCAGGATTTCAGCCGCGCGTGGGCGGGTGTTGTACTGACTGGCCATGGTGAAGGCGTACGCACCGGCCGACATAATGGCCAGCAAATCGTCCTGTTTCAATTCCAGCTGACGATCCCGAGCCAGCCAATCACCGCTTTCGCAGATAGGGCCAACCAGATCGTAATGGGGCGTGTTGTCGGTCACAGGGCGAGGCTCGACAGCTTCCACACTGTGCCAGGCGTCGTACAGGGTAGGGCGGATCAAATCGTTCATGGCTGCGTCAATGATGGCGAAGTTTTTGGTCTCGCCATGCTTGAGGTACTCCACACGGCTTAGCAGCACGCCAGCGTTACCTACCATGGAGCGGCCGGGCTCCAGCACGATTTCCAGATGACCCAGGCCGTTCTTGTCCAATGCGGCAAAGACTTCAGTAAGCAGCTGGGTAGGTGTCACCAGGGTTTCATCGGTATAGCGAATACCCAAGCCACCGCCTAAATCCAGGTGAATCAGGTTCACGCCTTGTTCTTTCAGGGCCAGGATCAGCTTGATCAGCTTGTCCAGCGCGTCCAGGTAGGGGCTGACTTCGGTGATCTGCGAACCAATGTGGCAGTCCACCCCCACGATGTTCAGGCTGGGCAGTTGCTGGGCACGGGCGTAAATGCGCGGAGCCTGATCGATAGGCACACCAAATTTATTGTCTTTCAGGCCGGTGGAGATGTATGGGTGGGTGCCAGCGTCCACGTCCGGATTCACACGCAAGGAAACAGGTGCTTTCACATTCATGCGTTCAGCAACCTGGGCAACACGCTCCAGTTCGTCTTCTGATTCGACGTTAAAGCATTTCACGCCTACCTTCAGGGCGGCTTCGATTTCCCAGACTTGCTTGCCCACCCCGGAAAACACCACTTTGCCTGGATCACCACCGGCGGCGATCACACGGGCCAGCTCACCGCCTGAAACGATGTCAAAACCGGTACCCAGGCGAGCGAATTCTTGCAGGATTGCCAGATTGGAGTTGGCCTTCATGCCATAGCACACCAATAACTCGCGGTTCTGCCCTGCCACTCGATAGGACTCCCAGGCGTCGCGCAAGGCTTGGCGAGAATACACATACAGAGGGGTGCCGAATTCTTCAGCCAGCTTGTTCAGGGGAACTTGCTCGGCGTGCAGCGTGTTGTTCTGAAATTGGAAGTGAGGTGCAACAGTCATGGTGTCGTCAAATAACAGGGGTTAAGCGAGCAGGGCGGAAATCAGCGCGGCGCTGTTTGGGCGTCCGCTGCTTCCTGCGCAGGAGGATGGTACAAGGGGCCTTTGTAGCCGCAAGCGCTGAGAAAAACGCTAAGCGCCAGCAAGGTCAGCAGGCGTGAGGAACGGAGTTTGTTCATAAGGTAGTGAGCTAGTGCGGACAATGCAGAACATTATGCCATCGGGAAGGGCAAAGCATAAAAAACGCCGGCTGAGCCGGCGTTTGGGTAGAAAGGTTTAGAAGGGGACGAAAGGCTGGGTTTGGGCACCCGAGGAACCGGAGTCAGAGTCCAGTTGCCGCAGCAGGTCGCCAATGCCATCGTTTTGTCCACCACCCTCATCTTGTTGCAGGCTGCCGTCACCGGGAGCGGGCAAGCCTACACGGGCAATCGCTTGGCCGGGTGGGAATTCGTCAAAGTAGAAATCCCCATTGATGCGCGACAGACCCGAAGGCAGCGGGCCTTGAGGCACGATAGGTTTGTCTTTGAGCGCGGAGCGCATGTAGTTGATCCAGATCGGCATGGATGCGCCGCCGCCGGTTTCACCCGAACCCAGGCTGCGTGGCTTGTCAAAGCCCATCCAGGCAATACCGACCAGATCTGGCGTGTAACCGGCAAACCAGGCGTCCTGTGAATCGTTGGTGGTACCCGTCTTGCCGCCGATGTCTGTACGCTTCAATTCGCGCGAGGCGCGGGCGCCGGTACCGGAGGTGGCCACACCGCGCAGCAGGTCGTTCATAACGTAAGCCGTGCGGGCATCGATAGCGCGGGCAGCGGCATCACCAGCCACAATCGGCTTGGCGCGCATGATGACTTTGTCCGTGCTGTCGGTTACGTAGTCGATCAGGAAGGGCTCGGTACGGTAGCCGCCATTGGCAAAAACCGAGTAAGCACCGGCCATTTGCAGTGGGGTTACGCTACCAGCACCCAAGGCTAGCGGCAGAACGGCAGGTTGACGCGCTTTGTCGAAACCAAAGCGGGTTACATACTCCTGAACGTACTTGGGGCCGACGGCCTGCATGATACGGATGGACACCATATTTTTGGACTTATACAAACCTTGACGCATGGTTAGCATGGGTTCGTAGGTGCGTCCGTAGTTCTTGGGCGTCCAGGGTTTGGAACCGGTCTGGGCCGCTGTCAGAACGAAAGGCTCGTCCGAAATCTGGGTGGCAGGGGTCAGGCCACGCTCCAGCGAGGAGGCGTAAATAAAGGGTTTGAAGGCCGAACCGGGCTGACGCCACGCTTGGGTGACGCGGTTGAACTTCCCGTCCGAGAAGTGGAAACCCCCTACCATGGCCTGAATAGCACCATCTTGTGGGCGTACCGAGACAAAGGCCGCTTGTACCGCAGGCATATTGATCACTTCCCAGTAATCGCCGTTGCGGAACAGGTAAATGACCGAGCCGCGCTGGATACGTACGTCTGCCTTGGCATTATTGACCAGACCGCGAGCCACAATTTTCAAAGCGCGCTTGTCGTTGACGTCAATAATCTGTTGGGCGGTACGGGCAACACGAATCTGGTTGGGGTTGGCATCCAGCACTACACCCGTCAGCAGATCGCCGGTATCGGGGTACTTGTCTTGCATCTCGTCCAAAATAGCGTCCAGCTGGGCGTGATCGTTTTCAATGCCGGCGGGCAAATCCACCTGACCTTGTGGGCCGGTATACGGCGCACGGCGGGTGTAGTCCAAAATACCATTGCGCACGGCCAGGTAAGCCGCTTCCTGGTCGCTGGACTTGATGGTGGTGTAGATATTGAAACCGCGCGAGTACACATTGTCTTGGTAGACACCGTACAGCAGTTGGCGAGCTAGTTCAGCGGCGTACTCGCCGTGAATAGCGTACCCGCCAGCAGGCGTGCCCAGCGCCGATTTAACGACGATTTCCTGAGCCTGAGCCTCTTGGTATTCCTGATCGGTGATATAGCCCAAGTTGCGCATACGGCCCAGCACATAACCTTGGCGGGTTTTGGCACGCTCGAAGTTGGCAATCGGGTTAAAGCGCGAAGGTGCTTTGGGGATACCGGCCAGCATGGCGGCTTCCGCCGTAGTGATTTCGCCCAGTGGCTTACCTAGATAAGTGCGGGAGGCCGCCGCAAAACCATATGCACGATGGCCCAGATAAATCTGGTTCATGTACAGATCCAGAATTTGATCTTTGGACAGCGTGGCCTCAATTTTGAAGGTCAACAGCAGTTCGTAGAACTTCCGGGTATAGGTTTTTTCTGATGAAAGGTAGAAGTTACGCGCTACCTGCATGGTGATCGTACTGGCCCCTTGTGTCTTGGACATATGGGTCATATTGGCCAGGGCAGCGCGGCCAACTCCCATCCAGTCAATCCCGCCGTGCTGGTAGAAACGGTCGTCCTCGGCCGCCAGAATGGCCGATTTCATGACATCGGGGATTTCGTCAAAACGCAACACATTGCGGCGTTCTTCGCCAAATTCGCCAATCAATACCTTGTCCGCCGTGTAAATGCGCAGTGGCACTCGGGGGCGGTAGTCGATCATGGCGCTGAGATCTGGCAGGTTTGGCCAGGCGAGCGCCAGCGCCAGCGACCCGAGCAGGGCGGCACACAGACCAAGCCCCACAAAAAAGACCGAGGTCTTGATGATGAGGCGGGCAAGCCAGGAACCGGAGCTTTGCTCGGGTTTTGAATTAGGGGAGCGGGAAGAAGAACTCATTAGGGCTGATTTTAAAGTCCAAACGCAACAGGACTGGGCCTCAAATCAAGTATCAATGTAACAAAATAATACTAAGCAGCGGACTGTGCTTAGGGAAGGCTAATGGGATAATACACAAATGAACCACTCTTTACCCGCCGAGCTGATGCCTGTAGAACATCCTGATCCCTTATCAGACGCCGAGCTGCTCCATTTACAACAAACTGGTCCACGACCCATTATTTTGGTGGGCATGATGGGCGCTGGTAAAACGACCATCGGTCGTCAACTGGCGCGAGAGCTCAAACGCGAGTTTATGGACCTGGACCACGAGCTGGAAGCCCGTAGTGGCGTGCGAGTGTCCACTATCTTTGAGTTCGAAGGTGAGCAAGGGTTCCGCAAACGTGAATCTGCGGTGCTCGATATTTGTTCGCGCCAGACTGGTATTGTGCTGGCTACCGGGGGCGGGGCAGTTTTGTCCGAGGCCAATCGCCAGATTATCCAGGATCGCGGTATCGTAGTGTACTTGTGCGCCACGGTAGATGAACTGTACCGCCGCGTTGCCCGAGACCGTAACCGGCCGCTGTTGCAAACGGCGGATCCACGCGCCCGCATTCAGGAACTGCTGCAAGCGCGCGAACCCCTCTATGAAGAAGTGGCAGATGTCCGCTTTGAGACTGGCTCGGCGCCAGTCCATCATGCGGTGCGCCATTTATTGTCCCTGTTGAAAGAACGAGGTTGCTAAATGTCTGTAGTGCATGTTGACGCCCAGGGTGGCGCTTATCCCATCCATATCGCCGCTGGGCGTCTGGCGCAGCTTGCAGACACGGTACCAGCCGATACGTCTGCCATCGCCATTGTCACCAATCCGACGGTGGCCGCTTTGTATCTGGTCCCTGTACAAGAAGCACTGGCCGCAGCGGGCAAACCTATCCATGTGATTGAGCTGCCCGATGGCGAAGCCTATAAAAACTGGGAATCCCTGAATCTGATTTTTGATGCGCTGCTAGGCGCTCACCTTGATCGCAAAGCCTTGATCGTGGCTTTGGGCGGTGGCGTTATTGGTGATATGGCGGGCTTTGCGGCTGCCTGCTTCATGCGGGGTGTGCGCTTTGTGCAAGTGCCTACGACTTTGCTGGCGCAGGTAGATTCCTCGGTCGGTGGCAAAACAGCGATTAACCATCCGCTGGGCAAGAATATGGTGGGCGCCTTCTATCAGCCTATTGCGGTTGAAGTGGACACTGACGTGCTCAGGACCTTGCCCGCCCGCGAGATTTCCGCTGGTTTGGCTGAAGTCATCAAGTACGGCATGATTTACGACCTGGACTTCTTTGACTGGTGCGAAGCGCAGGTTGGCCCCATGCGCACCTTGGAGCAAGAGCAGATCGTCTACGCGATTCGCCGTTCCTGCGAAGTCAAAGCCGAAGTTGTTTCCCAGGACGAGCGCGAGTCTGGTCTGCGTGCGATCCTGAATTTTGGTCACACTTTTGGGCACGCAATTGAATCCGGCATGGGCTACGGCCAATGGCTGCACGGCGAAGCGGTGGGCTGCGGCATGATTATGGCCGCCGAGCTATCTGCCTTGGTGTGCGGCCTGCCTGCTCAGGATGTGGCCCGTATCAAGGCGCTGGTGCAAGCCAGTGGCTGCCCGATCAACCCGCCGCAATGGCCTGCTGAGCGCTGGCTGGAGCTGATGCAGGTGGACAAGAAAAATGAAGGTGGCCAACTGCGTTTTGTTCTGCTGGATAAGCTAGGCCATGCCAAGGTACAGGCGGTTGCGCCTGACGTTGTGCGTCAGGTGTTGGCTCGTTTTACAACGGTGGAACAGGAGTAAAACCGATGCAGATGCTTGCCGCTTATGCCTGTCACCCTGAGCAGTCCCGCGGTCGGCGTTATGCAGAGGCAGCGCCTCAAGGCCGTAACGCTTTTCAGCGAGACCGTGACCGAATCATTCACTGCAATGCCTTTCGTTTGTTGGAATACAAAACCCAGGTTTTCATTAACCACGAAGGTGATTTGTTCCGGACACGATTGACGCATAGCCTGGAAGTGGCCCAGTTGGCGCGGGCCATTGCCCGTAATCTGGGCTTGCACGAAGATCTGATCGAAGCGATTTCTCTGGCTCATGATCTGGGCCACACGCCCTTTGGTCATGCAGGTCAGGATACGTTGAATAGCTGCATGCAAAGTTTGCGGCCCGAAGCAGGGGGCTTTGAGCACAATTTGCAAAGCCTGCGCATTGTGGACGAGCTGGAAGAGCGTTATGCCGCTTTCAATGGCTTGAACCTGTGTTTTGAAACCCGCGAAGGGATTTTGAAGCACTGTTCGTTGAAACATGCCCGCGAATTGGGCGATGTCGGCCAACGGTTTATTGAACGTACCCAGCCGTCTCTGGAAGCGCAAATGGCCAATCTGGCCGATGAAATTGCTTACAACAATCATGATATTGATGACGGGCTGCGTTCCGGCCTGATCCGCCTGGAGCAATTGTTGGAACTGCGGCTGTTCCGTGGCCATTACGAACGCGTTCAGGCCCAGTATCCGGGTTTGAGTGGTCAGCGCCTGGTGGCGGAAATCATTCGAGGCATGATCAACACCCTGGTGGTGGATTTGACGGAAACGACACGCGCCAAGCTGGAGGAGCATCGCCCGGACAGTGTGGATGCGATTCGACATCTACCGCGCTTGGCTGGATTTTCGCCGGAGCTACGCGCACAGGCCGATGAATTAAAACGCTTTTTGCACGCCAATCTGTACCGCCACTACAAAGTGGTGCGCATGATGAGCAAGGCGCAAAACATTGTGCGTGAACTGTTCCAGGCTTTTGTGGGAGATCCGCGCTTGTTGGCAGCGGAACATAGGCGTGAGGACCCGATTGCACAGGCCCGTGCCATTGCCGACTACATCGCTGGCATGACGGACCGCCACGCGATCCGCGAGCACGACGCCATCTTCAAGATGTAGGTTTATTAACCCTTAACGCTGTAGCAAAGGCTTCAAATAGTGGCCTGTATGGCTTTGCTCGCAGGCCGCGACGGTTTCCGGGGTGCCTTGCACCACGATTTGGCCGCCACCATGGCCGCCTTCCGGCCCCATATCGACCACCCAGTCCGCCGTTTTGATCACATCCAGATTGTGCTCAATGACAACGACGCTATTGCCGGACTCCACCAGCTTGTCCAAGACTTCCAGCAAAACAGCAATGTCCTGAAAGTGCAGGCCGGTTGTGGGTTCGTCCAGCACATACAGCGTCTGGCCGGTACTGCGCTTGGACAGTTCCAGTGACAATTTCACCCGCTGGGCTTCGCCGCCTGACAGGGTGGTAGCGCTTTGGCCCAAGCGGATATAGGACAGGCCCACGTCGATCAAGGTCGTCAGCTTGCGGGCCACGGTAGGCACGGCATCGAAATACGCCATCGCCTGTTCGACCGTCAGTTCCAGCACTTCGCTGATATTGCGACCGCGATAGCGTATATCCAGTGTTTCACGGTTATAGCGACGTCCTTGGCAGACATCGCATGGTACATACACGTCGGGCAGAAAGTGCATCTCTACCTTGACCACGCCATCGCCCTGGCAAGCCTCGCAGCGGCCGCCTTTGACGTTGAAGGAGAAACGCCCTGGGTCGTAGCCACGTAAACGCGCCTCTGGCACGCTGGCAAAGAGTTCGCGAATGGCGGTGAACATACCGGTGTAAGTGGCCGGGTTACTGCGCGGTGTGCGACCAATCGGGGTTTGGTCGACGTTGATGATCTTGTCGAAATGCTCTAAGCCTTCCATACGGTCGTAAGGCGCGGGTTCGGCATGGGCGCGGTGCAGCAAATGTGAGAAGGCGGTGGCCAGTGTGTCGTTGATCAGCGTGGACTTGCCGGAACCGGACACGCCGGTAATGCAGACCAGTCGCCCAGCCGGAATCGCCAGGTCTACCGATTTCAGGTTATTGCCGCTGGCACCGTACAGACGCAGCCAGTTCAGGCTGTCGTCTACCGGGCGACGTTTGGGAATGGCAATCTGGCGCTTTCCGGACAGATACTGACCTGTCAGCGAGTTTGGATCTGCCGCCAATTCAGCGGGCGTGCCTTGGGCGGTAATCTGACCGCCGTGTTCACCTGCGCCGGGACCCATATCAATGACATAGTCGGCGGTGCGAATCATGTCTTCGTCATGCTCGACCACAATCACGCTGTTGCCCAGGTCGCGCAGGTGCTGCAAGGTCTGGATCAGCTTGTCGTTGTCGCGTTGGTGCAGACCAATCGATGGCTCGTCCAGCACATACATCACACCCGTCAGGCCGGAACCGATCTGGCTGGCCAAGCGAATACGCTGGGCCTCGCCACCGGAAATGGTATCGGCGCTGCGGTCCAGAGACAGATAGTTCAGGCCTACATTATTCAAGAACTCCAACCGTAGCTGGATTTCATGCACGATGCGATCCGCAATTTCTTTTTTCGCACCTGTCAGTGACAGGTTCTTGAACCATTGCAGGCAATCCGACAAGGCCAAGGCTTCAACTTCGTAGATGGCCAAACCCTTGGCTTGCCCTTGAGGGGCGGAACGTGTTGCTGCGGACAGTATTGTGTTTTCGGACAGGCTCTCGGCGCTGATGGCTGTTGTGCTGACAGACGCGATGCCAGCATGGTGTTTGCATCCGGCATGGCTGGGGATTGGGTCGTCACCAATACGTACATGGCGTGCTTCCAACCGCAGGCGTGCGCCCTGGCAGGCCGGGCAGGTTTGGGTGCGGCGCAGCTTGTTCAGTTCTTCGCGTACGGCGCTGGAATCGGTTTCGGCCCAACGACGTTGCAGGTTTGGAATCACCCCTTCAAATGGGTGAGTTTTAACCGTGGTGCGGCCTTTCTCATTCAGATACAGAAAGGGGATTTCCTCAGCCCCGGAGCCGTACAACACGGTGTGGCGCAGCCCCGCCGGCAGCGAGTCGAATGGGGCCTCGATATCAAAGTGATAGTGGGCCGCCAGACTGGTCAGCAAGGTATAGGTAAAGGCGTTGCGTCGGTCCCAGCCCGCAATGGCACCGCCCGCCAGACTTAACTCTGGGAAAGCCACCACGCGTTCTGGATCAAACACATCTACTTGTCCCAGCCCGCTACAGTCCGGGCAGGCACCCGCTGGATTATTAAAGCTGAACAGGCGCGGTTCCAGTTCGGGCAGGGAGTAATCGCAAACCGGGCAGGCATAGTGACTGGAATACGGTTGTTCCAGACCGGTGTCCAGATTGACGACCAGACAACGTCCGTTGCTGGTAGTCAAGGCGGTTTCCAGGCTCTCGGCCAAGCGCTGTTGGCTATCGGGCCGAATGCGCAACCGGTCTATGACCAGGTCCAGATCGTGCGCTTGCTCGGCATTGAGCGCCGGCAGGTCTTCAATGCTGGAGATCTCGCCATCTATTCTTACCCGTACAAAGCCTTGGGCCTGGAGCCCGCGCAGCTCAAGTTGCAGATTACCCACCAGCCTGCGATGCATAGGTGCCAGTATAGCAATGCGCGATTCAGGCTCCCATTGCAGAATCTGGTCTACCATCTGGCTCACGCTGTGAGCCTGCAGTGCCAAGTGGTGTTCAGGGCAGTAAGGAGTCCCGACCCGCGCGTACAATAGGCGCAAATAATCGTGGATCTCGGTCGTGGTTCCTACGGTGGAGCGCGGGTTATGTCCCGCCGCCTTTTGCTCGATGGCAATGGCAGGCGATAACCCTTCGATCAAGTCCACATCTGGCTTGTCCATCAGTTGCAAAAACTGACGTGCATAAGCGGACAGGCTCTCCACATAGCGCCGCTGGCCTTCGGCATACAAAGTGTCGAAGGCAAGGGACGATTTCCCAGAACCGGACAGCCCCGTCAGCACGACCAACTGGTGGCGCGGCAGGTCTACGGAGACATTTTTCAGGTTGTGGGTACGAGCACCACGAATGCGGATGGCTTCCATCGCTTTATTTAGGCTTGTCAAAAGGCAACTTGCTACTATAGCGCGTTGCGTCAGGATTTATGTGATCGGGTAGCCGGGCTCTCTGGCAGCCCAGTTGTGACAGAGTATTAAATGAGTACACACCAAACCATGAATACGGCCGGGGCTCGCCCAGCACGTCTAAGTCTGACTCCGCAGGAACGTAAGGCCAGCCTCTTGTTGGCTTTGTTGTTTGCCTGTCGGATGCTAGGTCTGTTTTTACTGACTCCGGTCTTTGCGGTGGCCGCCCACTCCCTGCCTGGCGGTAACGACGCTGCCCGTGTGGGGCTGGCCCTGGGCGCCTATGGTTTGACTCAGGCCGTCTTGCAAATTCCCTTGGGCATGGCCTCGGACCGCTTTGGGCGTCGGCCAATTATCGTTATCGGTATGGCCTTGTTCGTGATTGGCGGGGTGATCTCGGCGATGGCCCAAAATATTGACTGGGTCACCGTCGGTCGATGTGTTCAGGGCCTGGGCGCAGTCTCTGCTGCGATCTCGGCTTGGGTAGCTGATTCTACACGTCCCGAGGTGCGCACACGGGCAATGGCCATGGTGGGCGGCTCGATTGGCTTGTCCTTTGCCGTGTCGCTGGTGCTGTCGCCGGTGCTGGTGGGGCAATTTGGCCTGTCCGGGCTGTTCTGGGCCATCAGCTTGCTTGGCTTCATCTGCTTATTGGTTGCTGCTTTTGTGGTGCCCAGCGCGCCTAAAGCGCAGGCTTCCATCGTGCAGGTCACTGCCGGGCAGGTTCTGCGTCACATGGATTTGCTGCGCCTGAACTTTGGCGTGTTCTGTCTGCACTTTATCCTGATGTCCCTGTTCATCGTGGTACCCGGAATTTTGGCTACCTTGGGCGGTTACGGCACTCAGGATTTGTGGAAGGTTTACCTGCCGGTCATCCTGGTGTCCTTTGTATTGATGGTGCCGGCAGTCTTCTGGACAGAGACTCGTAAACGTCATAAACACGCGTTGGAACTGGCCGTGTTGTTGTTGATGGTGGTGTTGGCCTTGATGCCTTGGGCGCGGTCATC
This sequence comes from Alcaligenes sp., assembly GCA_052109075.1. Taxonomy (GTDB): domain Bacteria; phylum Pseudomonadota; class Gammaproteobacteria; order Burkholderiales; family Burkholderiaceae_B; genus Alcaligenes. Next base: position 41,767 of record JBQEAN010000019.1, read on the forward strand.
CCTGGCACCGATGGTGGCAGCACTGACCTTGTTCTTCGTTGGCTTCAACATTCTGGAAGCCTTGCAGCCGTCTTTGGTGTCGCGCGTTGCGCCGCCAGAATACAAAGGTTTGGCGCTGGGTTTTTACAACACCTCCCAATCGCTGGGCGTATTTGCCGGTGGTTTGATTGGGGGCGTATTGGCGGGGCGAGGGCACACCCAATGGGTGTTGTGGACGGGCGCGGCGTTGGCCTTGCTCTGGTTGCTGACAGCGCGCGGTTTCAAAGATAAATATTAAAAGGTCTTGCCTGTTACGCTTGCACGAAGACGTGGCAGGCCGCAGCAAGTAAAGTGGCCGGATCGGCCCTAAGCATTAAGAGCTGGGCATGGCAGGCTGCGCTGTTGCGGTAAGCCTGGTGTGCAGTTCAACGTGTCGTACGCGGATCGTTTGCATAGACAAAACTGCCCTGCCTGGAGTGGGAAGGGAGTGTTAATTAAGGCACGAATCCACGATAATACGGCTTGATATTGAAATTTTGACTACAGGATTTTTTCATGGCATCGGTAAATAAAGTCATTCTGGTGGGCAATCTCGGTCGTGACCCAGAAGTACGCTACAGCGCGGAAGGCTCGGCCATCTGCAATATTTCCATTGCCACGACTTCGCAGTGGAAAGACCGTACCTCCGGCGAAAAGCGCGAGGAAACGGAATGGCACCGTGTGGTGTTCTACAACCGTCTGGCTGAAATTGCAGGTGAATACCTGCGTAAAGGTCGCCCTGTTTACGTGGAAGGTCGTTTGCGCACCCGTAAATGGACAGGTCAGGATGGTCAGGAGCGTTTCACCACCGAGATCATCGCCGAGCAAATGCAAATGCTGGGTGGCCGTGATGGTGGTGATATGGGTGGCGGCGGCAGCATGGGTGGTGCCGAATACGGCGGTGGCGGTGGCGGTGCTCCCGCACCCCAGCAACGCGCTCAACGCCCCGCAGCGCCTCAGCAACAACAGCAGCAGGCTCCACGTAATAATCCAGCTCCTATGTCGGACAATCTGGCCGATATGGATGACGATATTCCGTTCTAAGCATTTGCTGAGCCTGTCTATTTGAAGCGGCTGATCAAGTGCGCTTTTTCAAGAAGCAGGCTTGATCGAATCCGTTTAAAAAACCCCGATAAACATTAGGTTTACCGGGGTTTTTTCATGCCTTGCTACCCAGGTGATGGGGTGGGGCGCAGAGCAGATTCAGGATGATGTCAGTCAGGTATTGGGGGGCTTGAGTATCCCGCTACGTAAGGCTGTGGCCCAGTCTTCACGCTGACGGGCATCAGCCAACTTAGCAGCACCCTCGTAGTCATAGGGCACCGCATGAAGCTCAGCCGTCCAGCCAGTCTCTGTTTTTTCGACGATGGCGTACCGTGCTTCGGGGGAGCCTGTTTGGACGGTGTGTGGACAGGGGTAGTCGGCTTCATAAGCCTGTAGACCGACGCTGCCTGGATTCACAATCAAGCGCCCGTCGGCAAGCCGGACAATACGGGGAGTATGGGTGTGACCACATAGGACAAGAGGGTAGTAGCTTCCCCCCAACCTGGTGCTGATTTCTGCCTCGGTAGCGGGGCGTATGTCATTGTTTTCCGCCGTTTCCAGTAGATACAGCAGGTCGTTGCCGGGTGAACCATGGGTCAGCAAAATATCGCTGCCTATCGTTAATTCGGAGGGGAGGTTTTCAAGCCACTGCAGATGCGCGGGACTGATCTGCATACGGGCGTACTGGTCTGAGGCCCCCATCTCAGCCAGCGACTGGGTCAGCACTTGTCGTTCGTGGTTGCCGTGTATGGTTGGCAAGTCTAGCGGCATTAGAAAATCTGCCGTAGCAGATGGGGCTAACGGCCCGGACAGAATGTCACCCAGATTAACGGTCAGATCTACCTGTTGGGCGGCGATATGGTCGAGAACCGCTTGCAAAGCTAACAGGTTGCCGTGAATGTCAGAGATCGCTGCGATTCTCATTGCTTTCCTTTTAAATGGGTCGTTCAACAGGTTTTAGAGGCGCTTTAAAAGCTGCCCTGAGCCGAGCGCCGTAAGGTGATCAGTCCTATGCCGGTCAGGCCAGCAAACAGCGCACCTGCGGCGAAGGTGCCTTGAAAGCCGATGGTATCCCAGAGCATGCCTGCGATGACGCTGGCCAGCAGCAGGGCGATGCCCGTCAGCAGGTGGAACATGCCAAATGCTGTGCCACGCAGTTGGTCGGGGGCGTTGTCGGCAATCAGCACGTTGAACAAGCCTTGAGTAAAGCCCATATGCAGGCCCCACAGGGCGACACCCAAGCCCAGCCCTAGCAAGCCGGGCACAAAGGCCAAGACTAGATCCGCCGCAATCAGCAGGGCCACCCCAATCAAGAGCAGGTCGGTTTTGCGCATGCGATCCGATAGCACACCAGCCGGGTAGGCGGACAGGGAAAAAGCCACGCCCATGACGACTAGTACCGCCGGTGCCCACATGGGAGGCAGGCCGCTGGCTTGTCCACGCAAAATCAGGAAGGCTTCGCTGAAACGGGCCAGGGTGAAGGCTAGACCAATCGCCACGACCCACCAGTAACGGGAGCCCAGACGGCTCAGGTCCTCCCGATTCAGGGGAAGCTTGCGGGGGCGGGTGCTGGCGGGCAGTGTGGGCTCGCGCACAAAGAACACCAGGATGGCGATGGCCGCAAAGGCGGGCAGCACGGCAATCCAGAAGATCAGCTGATAGTTATTGGCCGTCCACCACATTAAGCCGATAGCTAACAAGGGACCGATGAATGCGCCAATGGTATCCAGCGTTTGCCGCAAACCATAGGCTGCGCCACGCAGTTCGGGTGGGGTGACATCGGCCACCAAGGCATCGCGTGGTGCGCCGCGTATGCCTTTGCCGATACGGTCAACAAAGCGGGCACCGACCAGCCAGTCCAGCGAGTTCGCCAGCGGGAAAATGGGTTTGGTCAGGGCGGCCAGACCGTAACCAATGACGGCCAGTAATTTGCGCTTTCCAAAACGGTCGCTGACTGCTCCGGAAAACACTTTCATGATGGAGGCCGTGGCTTCGGCAATGCCTTCTATAAAACCCACGGCCAGTACCGAGGTGCCCATGACCGTGACCATGTAAATGGGCAGCAGGGCGTGAATCAGTTCCGAAGAAATGTCCATGAACATGGACACAAAGCCCAGCGCCCAGACGCTGCGATGGATTTTGGCTCGTGGGGTGCTGGGCATGCGTGTTGGCGCCGGTTTAGCGGTTTTCTTCATGGGCGTCATAGACCATTTGGGCGTACTCATCCAGCCTTGCCTTGCACTCTTGCAGGCGGGCTTGTGCAACCTGTGCCAGGGGGGCGCCATAGAAATCCAGTTTTTGGATTTTCTCGAACCAGTTTTCCAGCTTCTTCAGATCGGTTTCTTCTTCGTCCAGCTCGGCGTAGGTGAATTTCTGGATCGAAATTTCCTTGGCGATCTCGGCCTCGAAGTCCTTGCAACGGCCCAGCAGTTCTTGGTATTGCTCGTTGCGGTCATCGGTAAAACGGGCGATGACTTTGTCTGCCTGTGCTTTGTCCAGCGCAATGGTCTCCAGCAGCACGCATTCGCCTTCCATGGTGCTGATGTCGTTCTCCAGCACTTTCAGGCGGCGCACATGCTCGTCCGTCTTGGGCAGTACGCATACCCCGTTTTGCAGATACACCGCGCCCAAGGCTTTCAGGCGCCGCCAAAGTGCCAGCCTTTTTGCACTGGGCTCGGAAGGAACCTTATAGGTCAGTAGCAACCAAGTTATTGAAGTCATAATTTCTATTTAAAAGTAACGATCGTTTCATGCTAATCGAACTTTATGGCACTTGAAAGAAGGAGGGACAAAAAAAGAGGACGGAGCTCGGTATGAACAGACCGATAAAGGCCGGTTCATGTATCTAAGTGTTTGGTCTTGTATCGCTGCTTGAACAGGCTTTCGCCTGTTTTTTCTGGTGCAGGAAAGTCGGTGCTTCCTTGCCTAAGCCGCATGTGCCGGGATTCCTGGCCTGTCCCCAGCCTTGGGGGTGCTGACCGGCTAGTACTGCGTCCCCCTGTTTCAGCCGACCCAACAAGCCAGGCTGTGCTTTTCAAGCCTGGGAGCAGTGGCTACTATAAAAACACCTATCCACTTTGTTCAGTTTCTTGCACGACCGGTCTCAACCACATGCAGCGTGCAGACTTCAAACCCAGGTTTAGGTAAAGCGCTTGTCTTTAGACAAGCTCTTGTTGGTTATGGAGTCAGTGTGTTCGTTTCCGGTTGTCGCGTGATACAGCGCCGCGCTTTCGCGGTGGGAATCAATACGGAGGAATGCAATGAGTAAGCAGAAAGTTGTCAATCCAAGCCAAGGTCCAATCGATGTTGCCGCTATCCGGGCAGCAGCCAAGAAGTTTGTGGACGATGGGGCGGTGGCATCTGGCTATAAGGGCAATCGCGAAGAAATCATTCAGATGTTGAATGAGGCCCTGGCCACTGAGCTGGTCTGTGTGATGCGCTATAAGCGCCACTACTTCACCGCTACCGGCCTGAACAATGAACCCATCAAAGCCGAGTTTCTGGAGCACGCTCAGCAAGAAGCTGATCATGCAGACCGGATTGCCGAACGTATCGTACAGTTGAATGGCGACCCGGATTTCAACCCTCAAAACCTGGTGCAGCGCAGTCATGCAGAATATGACGACAGCCGTGACATCAAGTCCATGATTCGCGCTAATTTGATTGCCGAGCGGATTGCTATCGAGTCTTATCGGCAGATGATTGAGCGTATTGGCGATACCGACCCGACCACGCGCCAGATGCTGGTCGAAATTATGGCGGTCGAGGAAGAGCACGCAGACGATATGGGCGATTTGCTGGATCTATAAGTTGTGAAGCCCTGATTAAAAACCCTGACTATGGTCAGGGTTTTTTTGTGCCCGCAGCTAAAAGAGAGTAGAGTACGCGTCGCGACCTACCGGTCGGTAGGTTAATGAATATTATGTCGCCTGAAGCATTGGCTTTGGATTGACCTCTAGGAGCTGTTCATCATGAGCTGTGCTGTGTTTATCTTCCGTCGCTGGGGTGTTGCGTGAGTGGAGCTACCCGTTCTAGCGGATTAGGCTGGGCCTTGATTCTGTTGTTGGCGTTGCTGACTGCATTGGATGCCATGGCCATCGATATGTATTTGCCGGGTATGCCCGCCATCGCTCAGGAACTGGGCGTGTCGCCGGGCCGAATTCAGCAGACGTTGTCTATCTTTTTGGCCGGGCTGGCAATTGGGCAAGGGTTTTACGGACCGCTCCTGGATCGCTACGGTCGGCGTCTTCCCCTGCTAATAGGGGTGGTTATTTTTGTGCTGGGTTCGATCTTTGGCGCACTGGCCACCTCGATCGAGGCCTTGTTGCTGGCCCGCTTTATTCAGGCGTTGGGTGCGGCTGCCGGTTTGGTAGCGCCGCGGGCCATTGTGTCTGATTTGTGTAACATGAAAGAGTCAGCACGTATTTTTTCCTTGCTGATGCAAGTCATGATGATCGCGCCGATTGTGGCTCCTTTGCTGGGTAGCTACCTCTTGATCCACGCAGACTGGCGTGCCATTTTCTGGATGCTGGCAGTTTTGGGTGTGATGGGGATGGTGTGGGGACTGAAGACTATTCCGGACTCCTTGCCCGTCGCGCAGCGTGTGCCCTTGAATCCCGGCCACATTCTGCGTGCTTATGGTCGCGAGTTGAGCAGTAAGGTCTTCATGGCCTACACCGGCTCGGGCGGCTTCGCGCTGGCTTCACTGTTCGTGTATATCAGTGGTTCGGCCTTTGTCTTTACCCAGCATTTTGGGCTGACACCGGCTGTCTTTAGCTACGTGTTTGCAGGCAACTCGATTTCCCTAGTAATGGGTGGCTTTGTCAGCAATTATCTGTTGCGTGTTGGTATGCCCACCGCCAGGGTGCTGGTTCTCGGACTCGTTATCCATACGCTTTCGGCTCTGCTTCTGTATATTGCTGTCCAAATGGGTGTGGCGAACCTGCCCTTATATGCCACTTTGGTGGCGATTGCAGTGGGTTCCTTGGGTATGGTGTTCGGGAACGTAACGGCGCTGACAATGAATGTGGCTGGCCCACAAGCGGGGACAGCTGCCGCCTTGATGGGCACCTTCCACTACCTGATATCTGCCTTGGTGGGTTATGTGGTCAGCTTGGCTTCGCCTGGCCCTCAGACCTTGCCTTTGGCCATTGGGGGCTGCGGATTGATAGCATTGCTGCTCTACTGGGCTGCCACGCGTTGCCGGACAAGCTCCAGGCTTGTGGATTAAGTAGTGTGGATAATGCGTGAGGGGTGAGCTTAGGCTGCATCTAGGCCACCTTTTTGAACTACAGTATCAGGTTGTTTTTCTGATTTTGAGCAGACTGGATTTTGAGCAAAACGACTACTGAACGCTTGCAGGATGCTGCCCTGGCCCGCTTTGCGGTCCAGGGCTTTGACGCGACGACCATGAACGAGATTGCGGCTGATGTGGGGATCAAAAAACCCTCGGTCTACGCGCATTTTCGCAATAAGGATGAGCTCTTTATGAGCCTGATCCCGTTAATGATTGAGTCCGAGTTGGCCCATGCGCGTAGCGTGTTCCAGGGAGGGGAGGCCATTCGTGCACAATTGCTGGCCTATTTCCACGGAATTCAGGAGCGCTTTGATGGCTCGCCTCAGGTCAGGTTCTGGATGCGCATCTTGTTTTCCCCACCTGTGCATTTGTACGAGCAGGTCATGCAGCCCATGCATATCTTCATAGACGACCTGGAAGATATCATCCGCCAGGCGGTGGAAAACTCGCCTTTGGCATTGGCTCCACTAGAGGTGGAGACACAGGCGATTGCCTGTATGGCAATGATAGAGAGCCTGCAAAGTGAGCTGCTGTTTGGTGGTGCGCGAAAGTATCGGCGTCGTTTGACTGCAGTCTGGACTGTGTTTGAAGCAGCCGTGGCGCATCCTGCCTGAGCAGCTTTCAGCCTGTTTGCGCGTCCTGGTAGGCCTTGGCGGCGTTGTGTACGTGCTGGGTAGCCAGCAGGTTGGCCAAATCACCGTTGCCCGCAACGACGGCATTCAGAATCTGGGAGTGATCTTCCCAATTCTGGCGGATACGCTGCAAATTGCTGGGGGCAAACAAAAGAGCCGTGCGGTCGCGTAAGGAACGCATCAACTCGGTCAGTACGATATTGCCCGACATGGTGGCCAAGGTTTCATGAAACTGTCGGTTCAGGGACTTGAGCAACTCCAGGTTGCCGGCATCCATCGCCTCATGGCCTTGGCTCAATATGGTCTGCAGCTTCTCGATATTGGCGGGGTCGCGGCGTTGGGCGGCCAGTTTGGCATTCAGCCCTTCAAGGGTGGCGCGTACTTCGGCCATGTTGTAGGCAATCTCTGCCGATAGCACCGCCACAGAGGCCCCGCGCCGTGGCTCGATCGTGACCAGGCCTTCGGATGCCAGTTCGCGCAGGGCTTCACGCACCGGAATGCGCGAGACTCCTAGCTCGGTGGCCAACTTGCCCTCTACCAGACGGTCGCCGGGATGAAACTCCCCGCTCAGGATGCGTTCGCGCAATTGGTCGCGGATAACCGCAAACAGGGACGCGTGCTGGTCACCCAGACGGCGGCTGTCTGCGCTGGCAAAGTTACTAGGAAGGCTGAAACTGGGGATAGTCATGATGCGACCTGTGCAATCAGGCAAAAGGGCCAGACGAGATTATACGGCTTGGGCGCGCTTTTCTGAATATGGTATACAGTTCGGAGCCTAAGCATTCATGCCCACAACGTACGAACGATCAAGGTCAGGGCGCTGATTGAACAGATTCCCAACAGCAGACGACGCATCAGCGGCAAGCTGACTCTATGCCGAAGTTGTCCCGACAGTGCGAATCCTAGCAGCATGAAAGGGTAGAGTACAACGCTGAGCATGGCTTGCTGCACGGTGAACAGGCCAGTCAGAATCAATAACAATAAAGACAGGCTCGCACCTAAAAACAAAATCAGGCCCAAGGAAGCACGTAGCTGTGCAGGTGCCAGATTCTGCATGGCGATGGCCAGGACCGGCGCGCCTACTGAGGTTAATGTACCCATGATGCCGGAAGCCACTCCAGCTAGACTCATATTGCCTCGGGTGGGCAGGATGCGCAGTCCCCAGGCGCTGAGAGCAACCGCCGTCAAAATGGCGAAAGCAAAACCCAGATTGATAGCTTCTAGAGGGAGCTGCGTCATGGCCAACACGGCGATGACTGAACCTACGGCGCGTCCGCCCAAGGCACAGACAACGACACCGGGCACGATGGATTGACGCTCTCGCAGCGCAGCCAATAAAGAGACGCTTCCGCCCAAGGCCAGCAGCGGGCCCGGTACAAGTTGGGGAAACACCAAGGCGGCAATCGGCGCTACCAACATGGCAAAACCAATCCCCCCGACTCCTTGTAAAAAGGCTGCCAGAACTACCAGGCAGGCCATCAGCAGCCAAGAAAGTGGGTCGACCAGATCAAGCAGAGTTGCCATGAGTTTTTCCTTTTTATTTGCATAAGGTATTCAATCAAATTGTTTCAGGTCTTAAATACTTAGAGTTTTCCCCAGTTTTTGGTATTTTTTTCTAATTGAATGCCTAAATTGAAGATAGTATACCGTTTGTAGTGGTGCGCGATATTTAGAAAAAAGAAAACGGAGGGGGATTCATGCAAAGCGATGTGGTGCTCAGTGCGGCGCACTGGGCTTATTTGATCAGTGTCTTGGTAATCATTATTACGATGATTTTTCGAGCCAACGTGGTGGTGCCGTCTGTCATTGGCACACTAGCGGTTGTCACGGCCATGACAGGCAGCCCTATTCAGGGTTTCATCAGCATTTTTTCGGCCAGCTTTGTAGCGGCCCAGGAGCTGTTCAATATTTTCTTGGTCATCACCTTCATGACCGCGCTGCTTAACTCTTTAAAGCGGCTGGAAGCGGACGTGAAAATGGTGGCTCCTTTTCGCAAGGTGATGGTCAACAGCACCTCGTCTTTTCTGATGATTGCGGCGGCCACGTACTTTATTTCCCTGTTCTTCTGGCCCACTCCCGCTGTACCGCTGGTGTCGGCCATTCTGTTACCTGCTGCTATTGCGGCGGGTTTGCCGCCCTTGGTCGGCGCCATGGTGATTGCTATTTGTGGTCAAGGCATGGCCTTGTCTTCCGATTACATCATTGGGGTGGCACCCGGCATCAGCGCCAAGGCGGCAGGTGTCGGTGCGGATGTGGCGATATTGGCCGACCGGGCGCTGGTGCTTTCCTGGATTACGGGAGCGGTGGCCTTGACCCTGGCCTTCTTGATGATGCGGCGTCATTTCAAGCCAGCGGACAGCCGCTTGCTGGA
>JBQEAN010000019.1:51227-58396 GCA_052109075.1 Alcaligenes sp.
CTGGTCGGTGGAGTGGCCTTTATGTTGATGATGGTGGCTACCTGTATGGCTGAAGGGCCGCGTCGTATGTTGGACACCTGCCCGGATCATATGACAGACGGCTTTGTGTTTGCTTTTCGTGCGATGGGATCGGTGCTGCCGATTGCCGGTTTCTTCTTTCTGGGGGCCAGCGAAGCGACTTCAGCCATCCTGGGTACACCTCTGGATAAAACGCCCAGCCTGCTGTTCGAGCTGATTTCGGCAGGTCAGCACCTTATTCCGGACAATCATTTTCTGGTGGCCTTTGGCGTGCTGTTGGTGGGAGTGATATCAGGGATTGATGGCTCGGGCTTTTCGGGGCTGCCCTTGACCGGCACGTTGGCTTCCGCCTTGAGCCCTGTCTCTGGCCTGGAGATTGAGACCTTGGCGGCGGTCGGGCAGATTGGTGCAATTTGGACGGGGGGCGGCACCTTGATCGCCTGGTCGTCCCTGATTGCGGTGGCGGGGTTTGCGCGGGTCCATATTCTAGACCTGGTGCGGGCGCTGACAGTCCCCGTGCTGGTGGGCATGGGGATATCGACCATCTGCGCCGTACTGGTGTTTGGCTAAGCCCATGAGTACGACTGCTTATACGGCGGGGGAAAAACAGGGGCTGGGTGCGCGTTGGGCCGTCGCGACGGGCCATCCCCTGGCAGTACGCGCTGCGCAAGGCATGCTGGCACTCAATGGCAGTGCTGTGGATGCCGCTATTGCTGCTGATGCGGTCATGGGCGTGGTCGAGCCTATGGCGACGGGCATAGGGGGGGATCTGTTAGCCATGATTGCGCCACCCGATGGCAGGCCCTTGGCGTACAACGGCAGCGGTGCCGCTCCAATGACATTGACTGCAGCACAGGTCCAGGGACTACCGGGCGCGCGGATTCCGGAGCGCCATGTCTTGTCCATTACGACGCCGGGCTTGGTACGTGGTTGGTGGGATGTGCATCAGCGTTATGGTCGGCTGGAATGGGCCCGCTTGTTCCAGCCCGCTATTGAGGCGGCACGAGCAGGGTTTGAGGTTGCCTCCGTCGCAGCACGCGAATGGCATATTTTTGATTTCGTGCTGCATCGTGATCCGGTTTGTGCTGCCCTGTATCGGGCAGCGAACCCGCCCAAGGCAGGGGAGCGCTATGCCAATCCTGAGTTGGCTGCTGTCTTGCAGGAAATAGCCGAGCAGGGCCCCGATGCTTTTTATCGGGGTCGTCCGGCGCAGCGGGCGGAGCAGGCGATGGAGCAAGTGCAAGGTCTTTTGTGTGCTGAAGACTTTCGTCGGCATCAAGGGTCTTTCTGTGAGCCGGTCAGCGCCACGCTGGGGGAATACAGCTTGTTTGAATGCCCGCCCAATACACATGGAGTAGCCGTTCTGGAAGCCGTTCAAGCGGCCTGGAGTCGTCCTGCGGATGGGTACGAGGCTGAGCTGGCCTTGGTGCAGGCCACGGAAACCGCTATGTCCAATGCCGCCAGGGTAGTCTGTGATCCGGCAGGTAATACGGTTTGCACGGTGGTGGTGGATAGCGATGGACTGGCGGTTACTTTTATGTCCAGTATTTTCAAGCGTTTTGGGTCCGGCTATGCCGTGCCGGGCTGCGGCTTTGTGCTGCAAAACCGGGGCTTCGGGTTTTCGGAGCTGGGGCATGTCAACGGGCCTGGGCCGGGCAGGCGTCCTTATCACACTGTTGTACCTTCTCTGGCCTTGCGGGCTGATCAGTTTCATATGGGCTTGGGTGTGGTGGGCGGTTTGATGCAGCCACAGGGCCAAATTCAGATCTGGACGCGTGTCTTGCGTGACGGCTGGCCTTTGGAGCAAGCGCTTTACGCCGCTCGATGGCGGCTGGAAGGCTCAGGCCGCTTGGCACTGGAAGAGGGGTTTGATCCGGGCTGCGCGAGCTTTTTGCGTGAAAACGGCTATCCATCACCCGATAAGGGCGTAGGTGAATTGGCTGGGCGTAGCGATTTTGGCGGCGCACAAGCGGTTGAGCGTCTGGCGGATGGCCGTTTGAAGGCGGTTTCTGATCCGCGCAAAGACGGCTGCGTGGCTTTGGTTTAGTAAGTTGGCAGGGTTATTCCCTACTTTCTAAAACAGTAGACGGTATACAATATACTTAAATAATCCAAACTTCATCTTTCATCGGCTGCGGTAAAAGCGCCGGCTTTCAATAAGGAAATAGTCATGGAAAAACTGCTGAATCGCGATGAATTTCGTGCTGCGCTGGAAACGGCCATCAAAGGTAAAAGTGCCAATACCTCTCCCTTCAGCATTGCTTGGGCCACCGGCAAATTGAGCCGCGAGCACTTGGCGCGCTGGGCGGAGAACCACTATCACTATGTGGGCCCCTTTGCGGACTATCTGGGCTACCTGTATGCCCGTACTCCAGCCGAATATGTCGAAGCCAAAGACTTCTTGCTGGCCAATATGTACGAGGAAGAAATCGGTGGTGACCGTCACACTGATTTGCTGATCCGCTTTGGCGAAGCCTGCGGCACCACACGGGCACGGATTGAGAATCCCGACAATATGAATGCCACCACCCGAGCTTTGCAGGCCTGGTGTTATGCCATTGCTATGCGCGAAGATCCGGTCGTCGCTGTGGCTGGCCTGGTGGTGGGGCTGGAGTCGCAAGTGCCGTCTATTTATCGCAAACAGACACCGACCTTACGTGAGAAATACGGTTTTACCGATGAAGAGGTTGAGTTCTTTGATCTGCACATCGTGTCGGACGAAATTCACGGTGAGCGTGGCTACCAGATTGTGCTTGAGCACGCCAACACCATCGAACTGCAACAGCGTTGCCTTCGTATCTGCGAAATTGGTGCCGAGATGCGTCTACTGTATACCACTGCGCTGTACACCGATTACGTTCAGAACGAGATCAGTCTGCAAGAGCTGCAGTTGGAAGCAGCCTGAGCCAATCAGCCGGGCGGGCGCATGGGCGGCCCGCCGACTTAGAACAAGGATGTACAGCGGTGGACAATCTCAAGGACGTCGTTTTCGACAATTACATTGATGGACAGTGGCTGCCCAGCCAGAGCGGGCGCACGCAAGCCAATCTGAACCCCGCTGATCGGGACGATGTGGTGGGGGCTTTTCCCCTGTCCACAGCAGAGGATGCGCAAGCAGCTGTTGCAGCGGCTCAGGCGGCATTTGCCGGGTGGCGGGCGACACCTATTTCGGCTCGGGCACGTATCTTGAATGCAGCAGCCAACTGGCTGGATACCAATGTGGAGCGCATTGCTCAGGGTCTGACGCGGGAGGAAGGCAAAACGCTGGCGCAAAGCAAGATGGAAGTGGGGCGCTCGGCCCAGACCCTGCGCTTTTATGCGGTGGAGGGCCAGACATACAGCGGCGAGACGTTCCCGCAGGATGATGCGCAGCAACTGGTCTACACCCAGCGCGAACCCTTGGGTGTGGTATCCGTGATTGCCCCTTGGAATTTTCCCATCTCTATTCCGGCGCGCAAAATTGCGCCCGCGCTGATTACCGGCAATACAGTCGTCTTCAAGCCTTCTTCGGATACGCCTTTGACGGGCTACTACCTGTGTGAAGCCTTTGCGCAAGCGGGTGTTCCTGCGGGCGTGCTCAATCTGGTCCATGGGCGGGCCGGGGAAGTGGGGCCGACACTGGTGCAGGCTCCCCAAGTGCGGGCAATTTCGTTTACCGGCTCGACAAAAGCGGGTGAAGACATCTGTCGCCAAGCGCGTATGAGCACCCGTACCCAGATGGAGTTGGGCGGCAAGAATCCCTTGATTGTGATGGAAGACGCTGATCTGGATCTGGCGGTCAAACTGGTGGTGCAAGGCGGGTTTTCATTGAGTGGGCAAGCGTGCACCGGTACCAGCCGTGTGTTGGTACATCGTCAGGTGAAGGAAGCGTTCACCACTCGTCTGGTGGAAAAGGTACGTGCCTTAACCGTGGGTAACGGGCTAAGCAGCAACCCAGATCTGGGGCCTATTGCGACCGAAAGACAATTGGAAAGCATCCTGAACTATGTCGCCATAGGTAAACAGGAAGCCACTCATCTGCTGGGCGGCGAACGCCTGACAGAGGGCGAGTATGCCCGCGGTCTGTTCATGCGCCCGGCCTTGTTTACCGATGTGACTCAACAGATGCGTATTGCCCGTGAAGAGATCTTCGGCCCGGTGATTGCGCTGCTGGAGTTTGATTCTTACGAGCAGGCTTTGGCCATGGCCAATGACACCGAATACGGCCTGGCCGCGGCCATCGTGACTCGCAGTGCCGAGTATGCGCATCGTTTTGCCAATGATATTGAGGCGGGCACGGTCAAGATCAATCGCACGACAACCGGCAATTTGATCAACGCACCCTTTGGTGGGCTGAAACAGTCCAGCACTTCTACGTTCCGTGAATCTGGTCGGGCCGGTCTGGAGTTCTACACCCAGATCAAGACCGTGTATCGCGGCATCTGAATTTTACTAACTCGAAATATTGAGAAGAATGATGAAAAAAATCCTACGTCTCGAACAGCGCGAAGCGCGCTTGATGGTCGACGCCGCGATTGCCAAATCCAAAGAAATTGGGGTGCTGGAGACGGTGTGTGTAGTGGACGAGGGGGGCTATCCCATCGTCCTCGAACGCATGGATGGGGCGCGTATTACGGGCGCACAGATTGCCTGGAACAAGGCGTTTACCGCCGCTGGCCACAAGCGCTCTACCCATCTGTTCACCCAAGCTCCCAATGGGCCAGCCTTGCCAGGCAATGAGGCTTTTGGGATTCAGCTGAGTTTTGAAGGACGATTTGCAGCCTTCGTTGGCGGCTACCCCATTGTGGTCAATGGCGAAGTGATTGGCGGCATTGGCCTGAGCGGGGGGAACGGCGAGCAGGACACGGCAGCGGGCGTAGCCGGTTTGCAGGCGCTGGCCGAGGCGTTGAAAGACGAGGGTCTGGACGTGCTGGTTCAGGCGGACATCAAGAAATAGTGGCATCAGGAGGACAGGTCATGGCCCATCGTGTCGATATCCGGGAAACCGGCGAGCAGTTCTGGGTAGAGCCGCAAGAGACTATTTTGCAGGCAGCCCAGCGGCAAGGAGTGCGCATTTACAGCGACTGCGAGTTTGGCGGTTGTGGCACTTGCCGCATTCAAGTCACTCGCGGGAAGGTCTGCTATGAGGATGACTGCCTGCCCATGAGCATTGGCGATGAAGAGCACGAGCAGGGCCATGCCGCCGCCTGCCAGGCCAGACTGGATGCGGATATTGAAATCAGTCTGGCGAATCATCAGGATGTGTTGCCCGAGGCCCAGCAAGTTAGCGCAAGCGTACTGGGTGTGCAGCAGGCCTGCCAAGGTATCTGGCGTTTGAGCCTGCAACTACCCACGCAAGTGGAAGTACTGTTCCGCCCTGGTCAGTACTTGAATATCTTGTTTGAGGACGGGCGAGCACGGAGTTTCTCCATGGCCAATGCCGATGCCCGCCATGGGCAAATCGAGCTACATGTGCGGGAAGTGGAAGGGGGGCGTTTCACTCAACAGTGCCTGCCTACTTTGCAGCTTGGCGATGAGTTGCAGTTGGAGCTGCCACTGGGCGTGTTTTATTGGCGCGAACGTGACTGGCGGCCCATGGTGATGGTGGCAACTGGCACTGGCATTGCCCCCATCAAGGCTATTTTGGAGTCCTTGCTGGACAAGGCCGATTGCCCGCCTGTCAGCTTGTACTGGGGCATGAACCGACCTGAAGATTTGTATCTGGCCCAAGAAATTGAGTCCTGGTCGGATCGTTTGTGCGAATTCCGTTTTGTCCCTGTGCTGTCACACGCGGATGAGGCTTGGCAGGGGGCAAGAGGCTATGTCCAGCAGCAGGTTTGCCTGGACGAGCCGGACTTGTCCGAGCATGCCATTTACCTGTGTGGCTCGCCCGTGATGATCGAGCAGGCGTCCAGCCTTTTCAAAGAGCATGGGGCCGATGAGCGATTCATCTATGCTGATGCGTTCAACTTTCAGTCCGATAGCCGCCCTGTCGAGCCCTCTGTTGCTTAGGCGCGGTGGGGGAGTTGATCGTGCGCGGCATCGTGATCGCTTTTCTTGCGGACACCAAACAGTTCGCTCAGTGAAGGCAGATTGATTAGTGGGATACGACGGCGCAGATGCTTGCGCTGAGCCAAGTGGGGCAGCAACTGCTCGCCGACGGGACGCTGCAGATAGCGAAGTTCGACGGGGGTTTTCATAATGATCTCATTAGTTTGATTGAATTGAATTAAGTATACCGCAATAGGGGTTTCTACTCAAATTGGCGGAGATTTGTGACTAAAAACAGGAGAAATCGTTGTTTGTGGAACGCAATTTTTGAATAGGTATACCGTTCTTGATTTTTCAGGCGGTCAGGGCTCGCAATCCGGTCGCATTATTGGCAGCAAGCAGGAGGTCTTATGCCAACCATTACTTTTCATAAAAACGGCCAGACTCATGTGGGCGACGTGCAGGAGAACACTAATTTGGTGGTCAGGGCGGGCATCAAACAGTTCCCCTTTCCCCATTTGACCTACGGTTGTGGCATGGGCAAGTGTGCCAAGTGCGCCTGCCGTGTTCTGGAGGGGGCCGAGCATCTGCCAGCGGCCAATTGGAAAGAGAAAAAACAATTGGGCGAGCGGCTGGATCAGGGCTGGCGGCTGACGTGTCAGTTGTGGATCAATCAGGACATCGTTCTGGAGCAAGTTGAAACACAGGAGGTGCAGTGATGTATGTGGTGCTGACCAGCAAACCGGGCGAATACCGTACCGAGCCAGGTGTGGGCGTGGAGATCGTCGCGGCTTATGAATACTATTTTCATGGCCGCTTCAAGGCGGTGTTTGCTATTGCCCGTATTCAGGAAAAGTCGCGCGTGCGCATCGTGGAAGAAACACCGAATGGCACGACCAACGATATTCCCACTCGGCAGATGGAAAAGTTTGCGACGCCCGAGCAAGCTTACGAAGAGCTGGCTGGTTTGACGCGGTTTGGCACGCAACAAGCCGAGTTGCGCAAGTGTACAAGGCCCGAGACGACGACAAAAGCCCAGGCTTTTGCACAGCAGCAATCCTGAGGTAGCAGAGTATGGTTCAGATTACATTTGCTTCAAATAACGACTTAGTGGTCTCCGCCGCCGAAAACAGCAACTTGTTGCGCGTTTCCATACGAGAGCGTGGCGGAATCCCTTTCAA
>JBQEAN010000019.1:58496-59882 GCA_052109075.1 Alcaligenes sp.
CAGCAACGTCGTGTGCGCACAGAGTCCGAAGGGATTCGCCTGTCTACGCTGGGGGCGGTGATACCGGGCCAGCAGGTGGCCGGGGCAAAAATTTACACGACTGTATCGGGCGCCTTCAGTTTCGTGATTGTGCTGTTTGATGCGCTCAATGGGCAGGCTTTGGCTACTTTTGATGCCGGTGCTATTACGCAGTGGCGTACGGCGGCTTGTTCGGTTCTGGCAGCGCAGCACGGCGCTAACCCTCAATCCCAGACCTTGGGTGTGTTGGGGCTGGGGGCTCAAGGGACAGCGCATGCGCGTCAGTTTTGTCAGGCCTTTGATTTGCGCCGAGTATTGGTCTGGAGTCCGAATGTGGACAAGGAGCGTTGCCGTCAACTGGAGCTGGACTGTGGTGTGCCGGTGCGTGCTGCTCGCCCTGATGAAATCGCGGCACAGGCGGATATCCTGGTCACGGCCAGTCGTAGTCGCGACCCATTGTTTGATGGGCATACCTTGAAACCAGGCTGTTTTGTGGCGGCCGTAGGCTCCAGCCTGCCTGCTGCGCGTGAACTGGATGATGCTTGCCTGCAGCGCGCCAGCAAAATTGTGGTGGAGTGGAGTGAACAAACTCTGTCTGAGGCAGGCGACTTGATCCTGGCGGCACCAGAATGCCGTATTCAAGACAAGTTGTGTGAGCTAAGCGATTGGTTGCAATTGAGCCGTGGCCAGGGCTACGACTCACAGGGTATTTGCGTGTATAAATCAGTGGGTGTGGCGATTGAGGATATCGCCGTGGCCGGCTTGGCGTATCGCCGTTTCCGATTGGGGCAGACCGCCCAGGAGGCGCAGACCACATACTGAAAAACGAAAATAATTCAAAAATGTTGGGGGTAGGCAATGGAAATGGCAGGCTTTTCTTCTGTAGGCGAATTCAAGCAGGCGCTGACCCGGGATTACAACCGCATTAACAGCAGTATCTTTGCATCAGGCGTGGTGACGCTGAAGATTGATGTGCTCGAGGACAGGATCAGCATGTTGGCGGTGCATAAGCGCCAGCCCGCACTGCAGACCCTGAGTCGCGAGAACGCCCATATTGCGGACCTGGCTGATCTGTACCTGATCAAGGCGTTCAAAAAGGAGATGAAGCAGGTTTTGGTGGAAGAGTATGGGCTGGATGTGGTGGCGGTCTTCAAGGATTACGATGCCGTTGCACAGCTTTCGTCCACCATGGTGTTGTTGAAAAAAGAAGTGTGAATGCAGTGACGCCGGTGCAGACCGTCGCCCTGAATTCCCTATCGATAAAAAAAGCTGACTGGTAGACAGTCTTGTTGTCCTTCCGGCTGGAACGGGATGCGCGATGCGTATCCGTGTTTTGCCAGCGCATCCAGGCCATGACAGGTGTGGATA
>JBQEAN010000020.1:0-10611 GCA_052109075.1 Alcaligenes sp.
TGCGCCAAGGCATGGCTGACCGCCGGCTGGCTTTTATGCAGTCGGTGGGCCGCACGGGTCACATGCTGTTCGGTCAACAGAGCATGCAGACTAAGCAGCAGGTTCAAATCTATACGTCGCAGTTCATCCATAGAACGAATAATGACTGTGCACACTATTAATTTCAATAAGAACAACGAATAGTGCAAGATAGAGCTTTGATTTCTAGGGAGATACGTTTATGCCCGGTACCGCTTTGTTCAGTATGTTGGTGGCTGTATTTGCCGGTTCTGCCGTGCCTTTCCAGGCGGCCAGCAATGCCGTTCTGGGTAAAGTCTTGGGGCATCCTCTGTGGGCAACGCTGGTATCGCTGTGCATCAGTGCCGCCCTGGTTGTGCCAACCTTGTGGCTGATGCGCGCCCCCGCCCCCCTGACAGCGCAATTGGCGCATGCCCCGTGGTGGGTGTGGACGGGTGGTATTGGCGGCGTCATCTATATCAGCGCGGCCCTGATCCTGACCCCCCGTATGGGAGCCGCCAGCTTCATCGTCTGTGTCGTGGCCGGGCAAATGCTCAGTTCCATGCTGATCGACCACTACGGTTTGATGGGGCTGACTCCACGCCCAGTGCATATGGGACGGATTCTAGGTGTGTTGTTGATCTTGGCAGGCATGGGCCTGGTGCAATGGTTTACACCGTCGATGTCCAGCGGTACGGCTGAAAATAAAAACGCCACTGTGGATCACAATGGCGCTCGAAGTAGCAGTCAGAGCGTTGCTCAAAACACGGGTGCTGAGCATAAGGAAAGCAGTCACACCCGGTCTTGATAAAGGCTTAGACCTCAGTCGATTTAGAACGGTGCTGGCTACACCACCAGAAACCCGCCGACAAGGCAGCAGCACACAACATGCCTAATGCCAGCAGCAAACCGCTTTCAAACAGCAACGGTGCTACCACACCGGATACCGTGGCAAACAAAAGCATTTGCCAGGAACTTTGTATCGAAGAGGCCAGGCCACGCATGGTCGGGAAGGTGCCTAAAGTCACCACCGTCATGCCCGGCAGGGCCATGGACATCCCAAAGGCATAGACAAAAATCGGCATGACTGCCCAAGGAACCTCGGCCTGGAACAGCAGGTTGTACAGCGTATTGAATACTGCGCCGCCCAGCATAATGGATAGGCCCAGGCGAATCATGCGAGCCGGGGGCAATTTGTCTGCAAAGCGCGCATTCAGGATGGAACCTCCCAACATACCGCCAATAAAGGGCAGGAACAGCCAGGCGAACGCCGTTTCTGTCAGGCCCAGCACACCAATCACAAAGCTGGCTGCGGAAGAGATATACAAGGCGAAACCCGAAAAAGCACAGGCCACAGCGGAGATCGCCAATACAAAACGGCCATTACGCAACGCACGGGCATAGTTGCCCAGGATGATCATGGGCTTTAAGGGTTGGCGCGAGGCGACCGGCAAGGTTTCAGGCAATTGCCGCCAGCACAGGGCCATCAGCGCAAGGCTTAGCAGCGTCAGCAGCCAGAACACCGAACGCCAGCCTGCATAGGCGCTTAAATAGCCACCGAGCACAGGTGCAATCGCCGGAGCCAGACTGAACACCATAGTGATGTGGGCAAACAAGCGCTGGGCTTCCACGCCCTGCACACAGTCCCGCGCCAGCGCCTGCCCCACGACACGCCCGGCCCCAGCCGAACAGCCTTGCAACATGCGAAAGAACAGCAGCCAGGAAAAGCTGGGGGCTAGCGCCGAGCCCACCGAACCAATCAGAAATAAAATCAGGGAGGCCAGGATAACGGGACGCCGCCCGAAGCTGTCCGACAGCGTGCCCCAGAACAGGCTCATGAAGGCGAAGCCAAACAGGTAAACGCTTAGGGTTTGCTGGACCAGGGACTGGTCTACCAGAAACTCTTCACCAATACGGTGAAACGAAGGCAAATAGGCATCCGTGGCGAACGGCCCCAACATGGCCAAGGCCGCCAACACCAGGGTCAGCTTGCGGTAGTTCATAGATAGCTTTGGAAAACAGGGAGGACGCCAGAATCGGCGCGGGGATAGGGGAATGGTACCCCTTAACCGGACCGTACGGACACTTTCCGTACGGGGGATAATGTATCAAACGATATATAGAAGGTCGAACCAAAACCACTGCACCCTAGCTCGGCCCCGCTCTGTATCCGCTTCCTTAAAACTTAAGAACGACGTCCCGGCGATGGCGTGCCATAGGCTTCACGGCTGGTCTGGCCAAAACCGCTTTGATGCAAGAGGCTGCGCTCAATGAAGCGGCTGACCTGAGAGCGCACTTCCGGCAACCACGGCCCTTGATCAAATACTTGCGGAAACTTCATGCTGAGCCAGGCATACAGGCTGATCTGCTTGCTAAGCAATTCCGCATCTTCCAGACGCGAGGGGCTGGCCGATTTCAACCAGGACGGCGCAGGTGGCAAGGCCATGGGACGCTGCGCCACATAAGCCGACAAGCAACGCTTGAAGTAATCCAGCTCAGTGTCCTTATCCACTGACACCGGCGCGCAAGCAAAGGTGAATTTCTCACGCAGTTCCAGCTTCGGTGCCAAGCGGTCTACGCAAAAGCCCAGCTCTATGGCATCTTTCAACCCCGCCGTCTGGAACAAGGGGCTGTCCGAGGCAACTTTTTGCGCAAAATACTGCAGCACGGCGCCAATATTGTTGTTGTCCAGTAAGTCCGCCAGCGCCTGTACGTGCTCCGGGCTGGGCGCAATGGGCAGACGCAGGTCCACGCTGGCTGCATCGGTTTGCAACTGGCTACGCACATGGTTCAAGTCCTGCTTGTCCATCGCTCCCACATAGCCTTTAGGGTACAAGCCATAACGGCCTGCCCGGCCCGCAATCTGGCGCACTTCGGTGGCCGTCAGAGCCCGCATGGAGCGACCATCGAATTTGTGAACGGTAGAAAACAGGACACGGCGAATCGGCAGGTTCAGGCCCATACCAATGGCGTCTGTCGCCACCAGTACATCCGCCTCGCCTTGCGAAAACCGCTCGGACTCCGTGCGTCGCACTTCAGGGGCCAAGGCTCCGTAAATCGTCGCTACTTTCCAACCTTGAGCACGATAACGGGCGCTTAACGTCAGCACATCCTTACGCGTAAAGGCCACCACCGCATCGCCTTTAGCAACACCCTGGGCTTCGCGCTGACGGTCTTTACGGCCCCGCCAAGGGGCTTCCTGACGCACTTGTTTGCCGGTGGCGCGGGGCGGATCAACCGGATAGGGCATGATCTCTAACGGCGTTTTGCGCTCGGTGAACTCCAGCTCCATGCTCTCTTCCATGGAGCGCACCAGACGCTCGCAAGGGCGTAGCACTGAAGCATCGCCACACACAAACAAGGTGCGGGCGGGCACACCCACCAAAGCGGCAGTCCAGGCCCAACCACGCTGCTCGTCCTGCAGCATTTGAATCTCGTCCAGAACGGCCACGCGCACTTCCATCGTGGGGTCCATCATCTCCACCGTGCAGGCGGTATGCTGAGCACCGGGCACCATGACACGCTCTTCACCTGTCACCAGATTGCAGGGGATGCCAGCATTCATCAGGCGGTCGCGCACTTCCATCGCCAGCAAACGCAAGGGGGCCAAATAGACCCCGGAACGCGCTTCCATCAAGGCTTCCAAAGCCTCGTGCGTCTTGCCCGAATTAGTCGGCCCCAAGCGGAACACCAGATGGCGGCGTATGCCACGGGCCAAACTGAATATTTGCGGGAAGTCGCCCAAGCGCATCAAATCCTGCGCGCGCTGTTGCTCCACGCTTTCCAGAATGCGGCGCACCGGCCCATTCAGCAGATGCTTTTCAAAATCCCCGGCCTCGATTTCCTTTTGCTCAATGCCCTCTTCCAGCGCCATGCGCAAGGCCTTGGCCAGTTCCAAAAAGGAAGCACCATCAATCAGGGGACGCTGGGTCTGCAAAAAAGCATCCAGCGAATCTTCCAGGCGTTGGGATAAGCGATTTTGAGCGGCAATATTAAACAGTACCGCCACACGGGCGGGCAGCCTGTCCAGCTCCGAGCCCGTACGCGGCAACGAGACCGCCGCCTGCATACGCACATTGGCACGCCAATGTTGACGCTCACCGGCCACGGCCACATTCACGGCCAGCCACACATCCTTATGCCACCACAGACGCTGCGGATCTTGCGGGTCTATCTCGTAGTCACCGTCTTCCTGCTTTTTAATCTGGTTCAGCACCTGCTGCTGCCGCCACTGCGTGCGAGCGCGGTCTGCTGCCCGTTGATACGGCGAGCGATCGCGTGCGCTCAAGCTGCTGGCATGTTGTTCGCGCCACTGCTCAATCTGGCTCTGGTCTATAGCAGCCAGCAGATCGGGATGGTGGGCGATACGATCACGCCCTGCCGTGGCCCCGCCGCGCACTTCCAGCTTGGTGCTGGGTAAACGGCGATCAGCCGTCCACAGTTCGTATTCCTGACGGGTAATACCCAGCAAGGCCATGGTTTCTTCCGAGCCTATGCATTCCTGCTCCCAGGCCCAGCGTTGCTGACGCTGTTCACGTACCCGTTCCTGTCGTTGAGCCTGTGCCTGCAGCAAGAACTCCTGTTGCTCGGCGTCCAGCTTGAGCTCCTGGGTCAGTACGGCAGCGCTGGCATTACGGCCATACACCGTCATAAACCAATGGGCGGGCTCACCAGCCTGCAAGCCCTCGAAAGCGTCCAGCGTAATGCGCTGAGGCTCGCACCCTTGCTCCTGCAACCAGGCCGTCAAGCGTTCCTGGGCTTGATCAAACTTGCGCTGCTTGTCGCCTTGTTCTTTTTGACGCGCTTGTTCACGCTCTTTTTGAGCTTGTTCCCAACGCTGGGCACGTTGATCGCGGTCGCGCTGTTCGGCCTGCAACTGCCACAAATAAGTCTGTGCCAGGGGCAAGGATTGCCACGCCTCGACCAGAGCCAGCAAACGCGGGCTGCGCTCGGCTTCGGGCCAGTTCTCGCTTAAGGGCAAAGACTGGGAAGCAATCGCCCCCGCCAATTGGCCGCGCTGTTCGAGCAGTTGCTCGCGCAGGACTTCATAAATATCCGCCTCCAGCTTGTCTGCACTCATTTGATAAAGCAGACGCAGGGTACGAATGACGACCTCGGGCACCCCTTGGGATTCCAGACGCGTCTCCGCATCCTTCAAACCCAGCTCGGCAGTAATGATCTGATTGAAAAAGGCCGCGTCCTGCGGCAAGCGCCAGGCTTTCAGCCACAGCCGTCGTATCCCTGCCCGGTCCTGAAAGCGCGCTTTCTTGGCGATCTGACGAGCCACACCTTCCAGGCGCGGGTAGTCCAGCCATTGGGGATGGAGCAGCAAACCCGCTTGAGTGGGGACGGAGGAATCGGGAACAGACGAAGCGCGACGCGCAACCATAGGGCGGGGACCTGAAATACGGGAAAAAGAGAACAAGAAGGGCAGAAAAGCCGGTTCAAGCAAGCGTGAGCAGCATTATACGGGTCTGGCCTTTGCGTTCAGAGGATACATGTAACCACCGACTGGAACGTCTCCCTGGACGAGAAAAAACAGGGCAATACCTAGCGATACAACTAATCAGCCAGCCATTCCAGACAGCCTTGTGGCAAAGCAGCCAAACCAGACTGACTATGGTTACAGCCCGACACGATGCGAAAACGCGGCTCGCCCCCCTGTTGCTGCGCCAAAGCCTGGGCCAGTTCGCGGGTGCCATCCACCATGCGTCGCTCCAGCAAACGCAGTCGGCGTTGCTCGCGCTTGTCTTCGGGCAGGGTTTGTTCTGCCGGGCCCAGACGTTGCTCGTATTCGCCGACAGAAAACTGCACCGGCATCATCAACGCCGCCTTGGGTAAAGGCTGCGCCAGCAATTGAGCCAAGTAAGCATCCCCCCACCAGACCGAGGGGCTGGACACCACCAGCGCATCAAACAGCTCCGGCTGCTGGTACAGAAGCTGCAACGCCAATAAACCGCCCAAAGAATGTCCGCACAGCAAACGCCGCTGCGGATTCAAGGGGGCCTGTGCATAAGCCCAGGGCAAGAAAACGTCCTGCATCATCGCCAGAAAATTCGATGCATGACCGGCTTCCCCGTTCAGGGCAGGCGTGAAGTCCTGATCGCGCCAGCTCTCCCCGCTATATCCGATGCCCAACACGGCACAGGCTTGTGGAGCCTGCTTTTCACAGGCGGCCAGCACCGCTTCAAATTGCGGTAGATCAAGCACACACACCAATGGCCAGCCCTGGGCAGGCGCAAAAGTGTGCGGCCAAGCCAAAGTCAGACGATACTGTCGGCCCAAAGGGGAAAGAAAATCCAGATGTTCAAGCTGCATAAAAGAATCGCGGTAAGGACGCCAAAGCTACGGTCCTGGTGACACGAAAGCCTACGCAGTTAAGACTGCTTTTAGTGTTAACAGACCCTAGCCAATGAACTATACTTTCTTTCTATGTAAACGGTTATCATTCAGACACTTAATGTCCACATCTGCTGTTCCGGCCCCCGCGCTGGTCGACTATCAACACATCCTCAGACGTCGCTGGCTCCTGGTCGGTGCCCTGGTCCTCGTGATTCTGGCCTCCATCATGGCCGACTTCATGTTGGGACCCTCGGGCCTTAGCCTGTCAGAACTGAGCCACGCCCTGTTCAACCCCGAACAGTCCGACCCGACCACCCGCGTCATCGTCTGGGAAATCCGCCTGCCCTATGCCCTGATGGCCATGGCCATTGGTTTGGCGCTGGGCCTGTCGGGTGCAGAAATGCAGACCATTTTGAACAACCCGCTGGCCAGCCCCTTTACCCTGGGGATTTCCTCGGCAGCGGCTTTTGGCGCGTCTTTGGCCATTGTTCTGGACCTGTCTTTTCCTGGCATTCCACAAGCCTGGACCATTGCCGCCAACGCCTTTGTGTTTGCCCTGCTCTCAGCCTTGCTGCTGGATGCGGTGGCTCGCTGGGGTGCGATGAGTACCGCCAACTTAGTACTGTTTGGCATTGCGCTGGTGTTCTCCTTTAACGCGCTAGTGTCGCTGGTTCAGTTTGTGGCCAGCGCCGAAGCCCTGCAAGGGCTGGTGTTCTGGACCATGGGCAGCCTGTCGCGCTCGTCCTGGGGCAAGGTGGGCATCATGCTGGGGGTCTTTGCACTGATCTTGCCGCTGTCCTTGCGCGATACTTGGAAATTGACCGCGCTGCGCCTGGGCGAAGACCGGGCCACCAGCTTCGGTATCAATGTATCGCGTTTGCGTCTGGTGTCTTTGCTGCGTATCAGCTTGCTGGCCGCGCTGGCCGTGTCCTTTGTGGGCACCATCGGTTTTGTGGGCCTGATTGCCCCGCACATCGCCCGCCGCCTGTTTGGTGAAGACCACCGTTTCTACCTGCCCGGCAGTGCCCTGGTAGGGGGGGTGATTCTGTCGCTGGCCTCGATTGCCTCGAAAAACATTGTGCCCGGCATCATCATCCCGGTTGGCATTGTCACCTCGCTGGTGGGCGTGCCCTTCTTCCTGGGCGTTGTGCTGCGACGTCAAATAAAGTGAACCATGCTTGAAGTCCACGATCTCAGCCTGTCCTACGGTAAACGCGTCATTCTCTCCAAGCTGACCATAGAGCCTTTACAGCCCGGTCAGCTGGTGGCCTTGTTGGGCCCCAACGGCAGCGGCAAATCCACCCTGCTCAAGGCGTTGGCGGGGCTGCTCAAGCCCACCACAGGCAAGATTTTGCTGGACGGTCAGGAACTTAGCGGTGTCAGCTTCGAGAAGCGGGCGCAAAAAGTGGTGTACCTGCCGCAGTCCTTGCCGGCCTCGGTCCACCTGCGTGTCTTTGAATCCGTGCTGGTCGCGGCCAATGCGTCTGCCCCCGGCGGCCATGCCCGCGATGTAGATCACGATCACATCATGCACATCCTGCAGCGCCTGGGCATTGCACACTTGTCCATGCACTACCTGGATCAGCTCTCGGGCGGCCAGAAGCAATTGGTGGGTCTGGCGCAAGCCTTGATCCGCAAGCCTACCTTGCTGCTGTTGGATGAGCCCTTGTCCGCCCTGGACCTGAACTATCAATTCCACGTGATGGATTTGCTGGCCCAGGAAACCCACGACAATAATCTGATCACCCTGATCGTCCTGCATGATCTGAATGTGGCCCTGCGCCACAGCGACTATGCCCTGATGATTGAAGGCGGTGGCCTACTGGCGCAAGGGGAGCCTGCCAAGGTCATTACCCCTCACTCGCTGGCCCAAGCCTATGGCGTGCGCGCCCGCGTGGAAAGCTGCTCGCAAGGCACCTTGCAAATCATTATCGACGGGCTGCAAGAGCCTGTGCTGTGACCTCGGAGAACCCATGAACATCCTGCGCCACCTGCTGCTGTCGCTGACCTTGCTCTTGCCTTTGGGCGTGCAGGCCCAGCCCATCGAAGTTACCGATGCCATGGGTCGTACCGTAACCCTGCCCGGCCCGGCCAAACGCATTGTGTTGACCCAGGCGCGCCACTTTCCGGTGTTGGCTCTGGTTCACCCCGAACCGGCCAACCTGATTGCAGGCTGGTCAGATGAGTTCAAGACCTCCTTTTCCAACGAATACGAAACCTACTTGAAGCGCTATCCGCAACTGGCCAAGATTCCCGTTGTGGGCCGCCATACGGCAGATACCTTCTCGGTGGAACAGGCTTTGGCCTTGCGCCCCGATCTAGTGGTGCTGACGGCTGCCTTTGCGGGCCTGACACCCGGCCAGGACACACGTGATTCGGCCTTGATCCAGCGTCTGACAGCGGCCAAAGTGCCTGTCATCGTGATCGACTTCTTCGTGAACCCCTTGGAAAACACCGTGCCCAGCCTGCGGGCATTGGGTTATGCCGTGGGTGAACAAGAACGCACCGACGAATTCATCCAGTTTTACGAAGAGCATATGCAAGGCGTGGCCCAGCGACTGGCCGATCTGCCCAAAGCCGACCACCCGCCTGTATTCGTACACGCCCATGCAGGCAGCACCGATTGCTGCAACTCCCCCGGCGCAGGTACCTTCAACGACATGATCAGCTATGCAGGCGGCCACAATATTGGCGCGGATGTTCTGAAAAGCTCCACCGGCAAGCTGAACTTTGAGTACATTCATTCGCGTGCTCCTGTGGTGTATGTAGCCACTGGCACGGGCGCGGGCAAACGTGCCACTTCCGGCGGTCTGCGCATCGGCACAGGCGTGGAGCCGGAACAGGCCCGTGAAAGCCTGCAAGCGATTATTGACGGCAACCGCCTGCAAGCACTGCCTGCGGTGCGTAGTGGCAATAGCCACGGCATCTGGCACGCCTTCAACGATTCGCCCCTGCACATGATCTTTATCGAAGCCTTGGCGGCCTGGATTCACCCGGATCGTTTCCAGGGCGTTTCGGCCTTGAAGACGCTGCAAGAGGTGAACGAGCGCTTTCTGACGGTTCCGATGGAAGGCACCTACATGATTGACCTGAAGCCCACACCCTAAGCCTTCATGTCCCGCCTGATTCCACTGGAGCTACCGCCTGCGGGCGGCCACCCCCATCACGTACTGCTGCGCCTGCCCGACGGGGAGCCCCAAAAAGGCCCCCTGCCTTTGCTGTGCCTGCTTGATGGTCAGTGGACTTTACCGCTGCTGGAAGAAAGCGGGCACCCGGCTCTGGAACGCTGCGCCATCCTGTCGCTGGGCTAC
Organism: Alcaligenes sp.; assembly: GCA_052109075.1. Lineage (GTDB taxonomy): Bacteria > Pseudomonadota > Gammaproteobacteria > Burkholderiales > Burkholderiaceae_B > Alcaligenes. The sequence goes on from JBQEAN010000020.1 coordinate 9,651, forward strand.
CAGGGCGAGCGCGATCAGATCACCCGTTATCGCGCCCTGGACTACACCCCCCCCGGTCCGGATGGCGGCTTATGGAGCGACCCGCGTGTGCCGCAATGGCAAGCCGGTGGCGCGCCCGCCATGATCGAACAAGTTCGTATGGCCCTGGCTGTGGCACAAAGAATGGAGCCCACGCTGGCCCATTCGCGCATCAGTCTTTACGGTCATTCCTATGCTGGGCTCTTCGTGCTGTATGCACTTAGCCAGCACAGCCTGCCCATCCATCATTACCTGTGTGCCAGCCCCTCTTTGTGGTGGCGCGATCCCCTGATCTGGTCTTTGCTGGAACAGTTGGGCAAGCCGGTGCAGGTGGATATTCTGGCTGGTGCATCAGAGGCCTGGTATCCACTTAGCGCTCAGGCGGCGGGCCCCGAAGGCCGTCAAAATGGTGTGCCTACCTTGCCAGCCATGCAAAAACTGCAAGCTCAGCTGCAAGGTCAAGGCATGCAGGCAGAACTACATATTTTGCCTGGAGCTGGCCACGGCCATGTGTTGGCACAAGCCACCCTGCGTGCTCTGGAACTGGCTAACGGCGCGGCGTAGACGCGTTTTTCTTAGGCGTATTCTGCGCCGTTTCATTCGATATCCAAGTTTTCCCGCCCTAGGGTAACTCCCCCCATTCCTCCTCTTGTTTTAGGCCTCAACATCTTTTAGTCTGTATTTATATGCAAGTGCATAGAAATCAAAAAAAGAGATTGGAGACGAATATGAAGGTAGCGGTATTAGGTGGCGGGCACGGTTGTTACGCGGCAGCGGCAGACTTGAGCGAACAGGGCCACGAAGTTCGTTTGTGGCGTCGTGATACGGCTCAGCTGCAGCCCTTGCTGGACCGTCCAGTCATGACCCTGAAAGACGAAGCAGGCGAGCGCGACATTCCCATTGCCAAAGTCTGCGCCGATATTGGCGAGGCCATCGCCGGTGC
>JBQEAN010000020.1:10711-33401 GCA_052109075.1 Alcaligenes sp.
TTGATGAATGCCGGCCCCATCATCCACCCACCACTGATCATGATGAACGCCGGCCCGCTGGAGCACTTCCCGGCCTGGGACATTCACAATGAAGGCACCCAGCCTTCGGTACGTGCAGTGACCACCCAGCTGGACAATGAGCGCATGCGCATTCGTGAAGCGCTGGGTTACGGTGCCCCGCACTTCCCCCTGTCCGACCACTACGAAAACGACCAGTGGATGTATGGCGACCGCTCCTCGCACTCCAAACTGGTAAAAAGCGGTGACTGGCGCGAGAAGATCGATCTGCACGAACACCGCTACATGCGTGAAGACACCATGCTGGGCCTGGCCTTCTTCGCTTCTGTAGCCGACTGGGCCGGTGTAGATGCCCCCGTCACCAAAGGTTTGCTGGCGATTGCCGGTGCCATCGTGGGTGAAGACCTGCGTCAAGGCCAACGCACACTGGCCAGCCTGGGTCTGGACAAGATGAACCGCGAGCAACTGCAAGAAATGCTGCACGCCGGGAGAGCCTGATGAGTACGCCCGCCCCGATCAAACGTATCGTTGCGGTGGGCGCAGGTCGCATGGGGCGGGGCATTGCCCTGGCCTATGCGCTGCGCGGCCAAGCCGTGACCCTACTGGATTTCAAACCCCGCCAAGCGGCTGATAGCGAACGTCTGGAGGCCGAGATCCGCCAGGAATTACGCGCCACACTGGAGCAATTGGCCGAGCTGGGCATGTTCGCCGCCGAGCAGATCGACGGCTATCTGGCCTGCATCGGCGTCGCCCCTTTACGTGATGCCGCCCACGTGTTGGGACAGGCCGATCTGATTTACGAAGGCGTGCCCGAAACCCTGGCAGCCAAGACCGACGCGTTGGGCCGTATCGGTGAGCTGGCCCAGCCCGACGCACTGATCGCCTCGACCACCTCGACCATGCTGGCCTCCGACCTGGCCCCCATGTTGAGCCACCCCGAGCGCTTTTTGAACGCGCACTGGCTGAACCCGGCCTTCCTGATTCCCCTGGTGGAAATCAGCGCCCACCCCGGCACCAGCGAACAGACCTTGAATCGTCTGCAAAGCAATCTGGAATCCATAGGCAAAGTGCCCGTGGTCTGTGGCTGCCACCCCGGTTTCATCGTCCCGCGTCTGCAAACCCTGATCATGAACGAGGCTGCTCGCATGGTTGACGAAGGTGTCGCCAGCGCGGCCGATATTGATAAAGCCACCCGCTACGGCCTGGGCTTCCGCTTTGCCAGCATCGGCGTGCTGGAGTTCATCGACTACGGTGGCAACGACATTCTGTACCACGCCGGGCAATACCTCTCGCAGAACCTGGACCCGGAACGCTACGCCGTGCCCGACATCATTACCCGCTATATGGAAAGTGGCCGCAATGGTCTGCGTAGCGGACAGGGCTTTCACGAATACCCGGCCGACCAGCAACAGGCGTATCGCCGTGATGTGCTGGCCCGCGTGCTGGGAATGCTGGATCACGTCGGCCTGGCCCCTGCCCGCGCCGATCACCTTGCCAAGGAGACACAGGAATGAAAAAAACCGCTGCGTTGCTGTTTGCCCTGATGAGCTGTCACGGTCTGAGCCAGGCTCAGGAAGTCCCCACCCTGCGGGTAGGCTGGACCATCCCGGGCGAGGAAGCTAAGTACCTGATGTCAAAACGCCCCGAGCTGTTCCCGCAACTGGGCAAGAAATATCAAATCCAGTGGACCCAGTTCCAGGGCACCTCGCCCATGGTTCAAGCCATGCGCGCCGGCGTGCTGGACTGCTCCACCATGGCACCTATGTCGCTGGCCAACGGCGCGATAGAAAGCGGTCTGGAAGCCTATATCGTGGCCCAGCACGTGCACTCGGACGATGATCACTTCTCCGTCTATTGGGCGGTGAAGGAAGACAGCCCGATCAAGACAGCCGCTGATCTGAAAGGCAAAGTAATTGGCACCAATGCCTATGGCGCGGGCGTGTACTTCGACATGCTGCTGTGGCTGCGCCAGAACGGCATTGATCCCGATAAAGACGTAAAAATCGTTGAAACCGGCTTCCCACCTGCGGCTGATGCCATACGCAGTGGCCGTATTGATGCCGGCCCCATGGCCCAGCCCTTTGCCCTGCTGAACGAAAAGAAAGGCGGCTTGCGCAAGCTGTTCTCCCTATCAGAAGTCGCCAGCCCCTCGGTGCAGATTTTTGAGGCCTGCAGCAAGTCCTATAGCGATGCCAACCCCGAAGTGGTGCGCGCCTACGTGCAGGACTTGAAGACCGCCATGGGCATGCTCAGCAAAGACCCCGCGCTAGCCGTGGATGTGACGGCGCAGATTACCCGCGCCCCCAAAGACCTGCTGGCCCAATATCTGTTCACGGACAAGGACTTTGCCCGCGTTCCCGATATGCAGCCTAACCTGGAGTCCATTCAAGGGACTTACGACCGCTATCACGAAGCCGGTTTCTTAAAGCAAGCCTTGAACGTACAGGACTTTTACCGGGCTGATTTACGGGAGGCGACACCATGATTGAACTGGATGGTGTCGGTAAAATCTTTAACACCCGGCAAGGCCGCAGCCATACGGCCTTGCAAGACATCGCCTTGAGCATTCCGGCAGGGCGGTTTGTGTCTATTCTGGGACCTAGCGGTTGCGGTAAAAGCACCCTGCTCTATATGTTAGGGGGGTTTGAGTCCTGCTCCAGCGGCCAGATCCGCGTCAAGGGCAAGCCCATTACCGGCCCAGGCCCCGATCGGGGCCCGGTATTTCAGGAATATGCTCTGTTTCCCTGGAAAACCGTGCTGGGAAACGTGGCCTACGGCATGCGCGAACAAGGCATGTCCAAAGCCCAGGCCGAACAGCGCGCCATCGAATGGCTGGACAAGGTCAAGCTGGGACCTTACGCGTCCTTCTATCCCCGTGAGCTGTCCGGCGGCATGCGCCAGCGTGCGGCCATTGCCCGTACCCTGGCCTATGAACCGGACATCCTGCTGATGGACGAGCCCTTCGGGGCACTGGATGCCCATACGCGTGTCACCCTGCAAACGGAGCTGCTCAGCTTGTGGGAGCAGTTGCGCAATACCGTGGTTTTTGTAACCCACGGCGTGGACGAGGCGGTGTTCCTGTCCGATACCGTCATTGTCATGACGGGTTCGCCTGGCCGCATCAAAGAGATTGTGGATATAGACTTGCCACGACCGCGCGTCCGTAGCGAACTGCTACGCAATCCGGTCTACCAGGAAACCATCATCCGTCTGGAGCAATCCTTGATGGCGGAGGCCCACCCATGACGCCACAGCACTGGTATGAAAATCGCTGGGCCTCTTTGGTCATGGCGGCCATTCTGGTGCTGCTGGCCTGGGCAGGGCTGGCCCGCTGGGTTGGCCTGGACTCCTTTCCCAGCCCCTGGGCGGCCCTGGGCGAGCTGCCTGCACTGATCACCGACCCCATGGCCTGGTCGGCCATCTTGCAATCCGTCGGCCGCATGTTTGCGGGCTATGCCCTGGCTTTGGTCGTGGCCGTGCCGCTGGGTCTGGCCATGGGCCGCAGCCGCCTGGTCTATACCGCCTTCTATCCTTTGGTGGCCCTGGCCTACCCCATGCCCAAAGCGGCCTTGATGCCAATTTTGATGTTGTGGTTTGGTCTGGGGGATTTTTCCAAAATTCTGGTCATCGCGCTGGGTGTGTCCCTGCCTTTGCTCTATCACAGCTATCACGGCGCAACCCGTATCGAGCCCAAGCTGATCTGGGTGGCTCAGTCCATGGGCATGGGCCCGCTGGCCCGTCTGGGCAAAATCGTGCTGCCGGCCTCCTTGCCGGAAGTCATGATTGGTTGCCGCGTGGGTGTCGTCATGGCCCTGATTGTGATGGTGTCCTCCGAGATGATTGCCCGTCAGGAAGGCATAGGCAATCTACTGTTCACCTCTATGGATATGGCGCAGTACTCCACGGTGTATGCCGTGATCATGCTACTGGCGGTGTTGGGCATTGCCTTTGATGCGCTGTTTGAGTTCGTGCGCAAACGCTGCACCCACTGGCATGACTCCACCCAGAGCCTGATGGACAAAGGATGACGCTATGACCTCTAAAACCTTAGCTTCATCAGGACAAGCGATGCGTGATACTGAAACCCGTCCGGCCAAGCGTCGAGATCTGTCCGGCCTGTCTTTGTGCATCAGCCCGGCCATACTGCTGATTATCTGGGAACTGTGCACCCGTTCGGGCTGGGTCAGCCCGCAGTTGCTGCCCGCCCCGTCCTCCATCCTCTTACGGGTGCTGGAACTGGCCGGTCAGGCGGACTTCTGGCAGAACCTGGGCATCACGGTTTACCGTTTGATTAGCGGCTTGCTGATTGCCTGTGTGGCTGGCGTGGCGCTAGCGCTGATTGCCCAACTGACGCGCTGGAGCTCTTTTCTGCTGGATGCGCTGATCCGCTTGTTGGCCCCTATCCCCAAGATTGCCCTTTACCCGGCGTTGATCCTGATCATGGGGTTTGAAAGCTCATCGAAAATTGCCTTGGTCGTCTCCGACGCTATTTTCCCTGTGCTGATGGCCAGCTGGGTAGCGGCGCAAACCGTGGACCGCAAGCTGATCTGGTCGGCTCGCGCCGCCGGAACATCGCGCAGCGCCTGCTTGTGGAAAATCATCTTGCCCGCCATCAGCCCAACGGTGCTGGCAGGCGTACGGGTCGCAGGCGTCATTGCTTGCGTGGTGGTGTTTCTGGCCGAGATGATTGCCTCCACCGATGGTCTGGGCCATATGCTGACCGCCGCCGCACGCAGTTACCGCACAATTGATATGTTTGTACCTTTGGTCTGGATCTGTGTCCTGGGCTTCGCACTGAATCTGACGATTGCCGCTTTGCAGCGCAAAGTGGATCATACGAACTAGTTTCAATGAACACTGAACCAGCCACTTGCCCGGTCAACTTGCAGCGCTGACCGGGACTTCGCAGGCTATCTCAATCACCTAGAACGAGTAGCCTGCTTTTTTTTCTGCATCAAGGAAGCCGCTTCACTATGGCCAGCCGTCCTCTGACCGACGCCTATACCGGGCACGATACCTTTATTCCCTATCTGCTCAACCGCAGCACCTCGGCCTTAAACGCTGACTTTCAAACCTTGCTGCGCAGCCACGAACTAACCCTGCTGCATTGGCGCGTTCTGGCTTTCCTGAACGAAACCGATGGTCTGGGTGTCAGCACTCTGGCGCAATACACCGATGTGGATCAAACCACCCTGTCACGCGCCCTGGTGGTGATGGAAAACGCCGGCCACCTGTCCCGCCAGCCCGATCCCCTGGATCAGCGCCGGGTACTGATCCATCTGCACGAGCAAGGCCGCGAGCATTTTCTGCATGTTCTGCCCGCCGCGCTGGAAATCCATCACCGCGCCATTCAAGGCTTCTCAGTAGAAGAACTGACTCAGTTGCGCCAGTTTCTGAACCGCATCCGTGCCAATATCAACGGCAACACGCCATAACGTATTTGGCCGCACAATCCCCCCCAAAAGCGTCCGTCTGGCCGCTTTTCAGCACTCAACGCCTGCCGGTCCAGCCCCACATCGAGCCTCTCGCCCCTGATAGCCCAACCCTAAAATGGACAATCCAGGGCGATGAGCCTTTATTTACCGGGCGAAAGTCCATAAAATGATAATGATTAACATTTAGTAGTAGCGCCGCTGCCTGAGATGTCTTGCCAGGTACGCTTGGCTTTCTTACGGAAATAAGAACTCGTGACTCTCTCCCCTACCCGTGCTGGACGTCGCCAGCTCTTGCTGGCCGCAGCGGCCAGCCCATTGCTGTTTGGCGTGCCCCGCCTGCTTCGTGCCCAAGACGGTCCCCTGAAAATTGCCTTGCTGACGTCCCTGTCTGGCCCCTTCGCCTCTTTGGGCGAGAGCATGCGTGCCGGTCTGGAGCTGATGCTGCAACAATGCAATTACGAGATGGGCGGGCGCAAGGTTCAATTGCTGGTAGAGGACGACCACGGCAAACCTGACGAAGCCATCCGCAAAGTCCGCAAGCTGATCGAGCGCGACAAGATCGACATCCTGGGCGGCGTCATCAGTGCCAATATCGCCCTGGCCATTCGCGACATCGTGCATGATGCGCAACTGCCTACCTTCATTTCCAATGCCGCTGCCAATGGCCTGGCCCGCGAAGCGGCCAGCCCTTATGTGTTCCGCCCCACGAAAACCAGCTGGATGCTGGGCCATACCGGCGCTTTGTGGACATTCGAGCATATCGAAAAATCCGGTGGTATCACCCTGGGTTCGGACTACACCGCCGGCCGCGAATACATTGAAGACTTCGCCAATACCTATCAGGAACAAGGCGGCACACTGGGCGAACGCATCTGGACACCCTTGGGCACGCCCGACTTTGCGCCAATTTTGATGAACCTGGCCGCCAGCAACCCGAAATTCGTCTACACCTTCCTGGCCGGTGCCGACGCCGTGCGTTTCCACCAGCAAATGCAGGACTACCAGCTGCACGGCAAGATTCAGATTGTTGGGCCCGGTGCCTTGTTCGACCAGGAAGACGTCATCACCGCCGTCGGCGATGCCGCTTTGGGTGGCGTCAGCACCTTCCATCAGTCCCCTGGCGCTCCGGCTGCCCAGGACTTTGTGGCCGCTTACCAAGCCAGCCGTGGCCGTTTACCCGGCGAGGCCAGCACCTCGGGTTACGTCACCGGTCAAGTCATCAAGGCCGGCCTGGATGCCGTCAAGGGCGATCTGTCCAATAAGGCCACGTTCAAGCAAGCTCTACTGGACAAGCCTATCAACACCGCTTTTGGCCCCATGGCATTTGACCCGCGCAACAACCAGTCAATTCTGGATATTTACGTCAACCGGGTTGAAAAAGACACACAAGGCCGCCCCTTTAACACCGTGGTTCATACCTACCAACGTATTCAGGACCCCGGCCCGCGTTCTTGAGCCACACCTTGTCTTACTTTCTGCTCCAAATCCTAAACGCCCTGTCCTTCTCAGCCTTGCTGATGTTGGCAGGGCTTGGGCTGTCTTTAGTGCTCAGCCTGATGAATTTCATCAACCTGACACACGGCTCTTTTTTCCTACTGGGCGGCTATATCAGCGTGCAGTGGTTGGCATCCGGCGCACCCTGGTGGCTGGCGTTCCCTGCGGCCTTTGTGCTGTGCGGTCTGATGGGCTTATTGCTGGACCGCTTCCCCTTTCGCCAGTTCTACCAGCGCACCCACTTGATGCAAGTGCTGCTGACGTACGGCCTATCCGTGATTCTAGCGGACTTGATGCGTTGGGGGTTCAGTGCCGACACGCTCTCGCCCATGCTGCCGCAAGTGTTGCGTGGCGGGGTGTGGATCATGGGCCTGCCCTTCCCCACCTACCGCTTGTTCCTGATCGTCACTGGCCTCACGCTGGCCTTGCTGTTCTGGTTTCTGCTGGATCGCACCCTGTGGGGCGCGGCCATTCGCGCTTGCGTGCAGGACGCCCAAATCGTCGAAACCCTGGGCTTGAACTCACGCCGCCTGTTCGCCATCGGCATGGCACTAGCCGCCGGTCTGGCCGGTTTGGGTGGAGCGCTGGGGGCGGGCATGCTGTCGGTCTACCCCGGTCTGGATGAAGAAATCCTGCTGCTGGCCCTGTTGGTCGTCGTCATTGGTGGCTTGAACTCGGTACGCGGCACCTTGCTGTGCGCGCTGATCCTGGGCTTTGTCACCACCTTTGCCCGCGTCTGGGTCCCGGCTTTTGCCAATGCAGCCACTCTGGCTGTCATGCTGGCCTTATTGCTTTGCTGGCCCAATGGCCTGAGCAAATCCGCTACGCGTCAGGTCTAAATGAACAAGCTCACCACCTGCCTGCAACGCACTGCGTTTTGGCCTGCTCTGGCCAGCCTGCTCTTGCTCAGCAGCTATTTCTGGGGCGACTCCTTTCTGTGGCGCTTCACCACCGAAGCCTTGCTGATTGGCTGCGCGGTACTTAGCATCAATTTATTGATAGGCTACGGCGGTCTGGTCTCCTTGGGTCACGGCGCGGTCTTTGGTTTTGCGGCCTATGCAACCTCTATCACCAGCCAATATTGGGGCGCTTCACTGCCGCTGATGCTGCTGGTGGGCATTCTGGCAGGCACCCTGCTATCGATGCTGATGGCGCTGATCAGCCTGCGCAGCTCTGAACTCTTTTTTATGGTGGCTACCTTAGTGGCTGGCCAACTGGTGTGGGAATTGGCATTTCGCTGGCGTGATCTGACTGGCGGGGCCGACGGCCTGCGCGGTTTTCCACGCTTGAGCCTGGGCGATCTCCCCCTGAGCGCCCCCTATACCTTGATGATTCTGGCCCTGGTTCTGGCCCTGATCTGCTGGCTGCTACTGCGCTCCTTCAGTCGTGCCCCAATTGGGCTGGCTTTGACAGGGCTGCGCGACCAGCCCTTGCGCATGGCTGCCCTGGGTTATCAAGCCTGGCGCATTCGTCTCTACACCTTCATGATTGCCGGGGCGGTTGCCGGTGCCGCAGGCGGCCTGTATCCCTTTGCCAATCAATACGTCAGCCCGCAACAAGTGCACTGGAGCTTCTCGGCCACGCTCATCATCATGGGTGTGATCGGTGGCATACGCACGTGGCGCGGCGCTTTTATCGGTGCCACGTTCTATTTGTTTGCGCAGACCTACCTGAGCTCCTACACGGATCGCTGGCAATTGCTGGTGGGTTTGATCTTCGTGCTGACGGTCCTGTTCATGCCCAATGGCCTGGCCGATCGCAGAAAGAGATCCACATGAGCGTCTTGCTAAGCACTCACGAACTGGCCCTGCACGTGGGCGGCCTGGATATTCTGGCTGATGTCAGCCTGGAGCTGCACGCCGGTGAAACCCTGGGTTTAATTGGCCCCAATGGTGCAGGCAAGACCACGCTGTTCAACCTCATCAGCGGTTTGGCCACGCCCTCCAGTGGACAGGTCTTTCTGGCAGGCAAAGACTTGCGCAGTCTGGGCCCGATTGAACGCGCCAAACAAGGCATGGTGCGCAGCTTTCAAACCAGCCGTATTTTTCCTGAACTGACCCTGCTGCAGAATCTGGCTCTGGCCGTGCGCATCAAAAAAGACTGCGCTTACCATTGGTGGGGCCGCAAGGCCGCCCGTGCTGCCAGCCAGAAAGCCACTAAAGAACTGCTGGAACACAGCGCCTTGGCAGGTCGCGGCCATGTGCTGGCGCGCTCCCTGTCCTACGGCGAGCAACGAATTCTGGATTTACTGATTGCTCTGGCACAGCAGCCCCGCGTACTCTTGCTAGACGAACCCACCGCTGGCCTGTCCGAGTCCGAATCCCGTGACGTCATGGCGCTGGTGCATGCCATGCGCGGCCAATGTGCCGTGCTGCTGATCAGCCATGACATTGATATTGTTTTTCAAGAATGTGATCGCATTGCGGTGCTGTCTTCCGGCACCTTGCTGATCTGCGATACACCGGACGCGGTGCGCCAGCACAAAGGGGCACGCCAGGCCTATCTGGGCGAACTGGCTTTGGAGACAGCATGAGCACAGCGCTGAAGATCTCGGGCCTGAATGCGCGTTACGACCGGGCCGACATCCTGCTAAACATCTCGCTGGAGATTCCAGCCGGGCAAAGCGTGGCCTTGCTAGGCCGCAATGGCGCTGGAAAAACCAGTCTGCTGCATTGCCTGTTCAATATGGGTCCGCAATGGAGCGGCCAGATCAGCGTGCATAGTCAAGATATTGCGGGCTGTCCGACCCACAAGATTGCCCGCCTGGGCATGGCCTTGGTGCCGCAAGGCCGGGGCCGCTTTCCAACATTGACGGTGCAGGAAAGTCTGCGTCTGGCCGGGCTGGCGCGTCGCCCCCGGCCGGATGATCGCTGGACGCTGGAAGGCATCTACGAAACCATGCCGCGCCTGTACGAGCGCCGTCAGTCCTCTTGCTCTGCGCTGAGCGGTGGCGAACGCCAGCTGCTGGCATTGGCCCGCGCCCTGTTGACTCAGTCCTCCATCATTGTTCTGGACGAGCCCAGCGAAGGTCTGGCCCCCATGACCATTCAGGACACCTTGCTGCCCCAGCTGCAAAAACTGAACGAGCAAGGCATTACGGTCTTGCTGGCCGAACAAAATCTGAGTCTGGCCCTGCAACTGGCTAATCGCGCCTTGCTGCTGGGGCATGGTCAACTGGTTTACGACGGCCCGGCCGAGCAACTGCGCCAGGACGCCGCCCTTTTGCAGCGCCATTTGGGGCTTTGACATGCTGGGTCTGTACAGCCTGTCCCTTCCCCTGCCACCGGGTCTGGAGTCCTGGTTACAAGAGCAGATACCCGATAGCACCTTGGCCGTGATTGCCCGCCGCAGGCGGCAGTCGGACCAGCATTTAAGTCTGCTGGCCCATGGTGCCCTGCGTCATTTTCTGGCTCCCTTGCTAGGCTGTACGCCACAAGGTGTGCCCATCAAGAATCTGGAGCATGGCAAGCCCGTCTTGGACCTGGACGATGCCGATCTGCACTTCAGCCTGTCCCATAGCGGCGAACGCGTACTGCTGGGTATCGCCGATCAAAACCTGGGCGTGGACATTGAAGCCATGCGTCTGCCCGTCAAACCGGGTTTGTTGGAACATTGCAGCGTGGCTTCTGAGCGCACTTGGCTAAAGAGCGATCTGGACTTTTATGCGCTGTGGTGCGGCAAAGAAGCCGCCTTGAAACACGCGGGCACGGGTTTTCATATCCAGCCTCAAGAATTATCCTTGGACGGTCATCCAGATCGCGGATGCACCGTACAATCCCCCCATCCCATCTTGCAAGGTTTGGTGGTGCACAGTCACCGGCCAGCGGAAAACTATGCCGCTGCCGTCTGTCTGAACACGGCCTTTGCTCCCCGGAAAGTCAGCTTTCTAGACAGTGTTCAACTACCTGACGCCAAGCTGACCGACCATGAGTAAATCTGACAAGCCTACTTATTTATGTAATAGTTCTCATTACCATGATGAAATCTATTCCTGTTGAACAAATTTGGCCTGACGCTTTTGCTCAGCGATATCGCGATGCTGGACACTGGCAAGGGGAAACCTTTGGTGCCTTGCTGCACACACGCGCGCAACACCACCCGGAACGAGAAGCAGTCGTTGGCGGCAAGCAGCGCTGGACCTATGGCGCGTTGGATCAGTACGCCAGCCAGATCGCGGCAGGCCTGCTGCAAGCCGGTCTGCGCAAAGGCGACCGCGTCCTGGTACACCTGCCCAATATCCCTGAATTTGTCAGTGTGATCTTTGGTCTGTTCCGTGCCGGTCTCTTGCCCGTGTACGTGCTGCCCGCACACCGCATCACCGAAGTGGAGCACTTTGCCAGTACCGCCGACGCACGCGCCTATATTGGCGTGGATACGCACGCCGGTTTTGACTACCTGCCCCTGGTACGCGAACTGCGTGAACGCTGCCCGCAAATAGAACAGGTTTACATCGTGGGCGATGCCCAAGAATTCACCTCGCTGGCCCAGTTGCAAAGCAGCGCCGCGAATGTCGATGTGCCCGTGTCGGCTGCCCAGCCTTCCGAAGTGGCTTTCCTGCAGATTTCCGGCGGCAGCACCGGTTTGTCCAAGCTGATTCCCCGCACGCACGACGACTACATCTACACCTTGCGCGAAAGCGCCAAGATTGCGGGTCTGGACGAGAACAGCGTATTCCTGGGCGCTTTGCCCATTGCGCACAACTTCCCTATGAGCTCGCCCGGTTTTCTAGGTGCGCTGTACGTCGGAGCCAAAGTGGTTCTTAGCCCTGCGCCCAGCCCGGACGTCTGCTTTGAGCTGATCGAGCGCGAAGGCGTGACCGACACCAGCCTGGTGCCTCCCTTGCTGATGCTATGGATGGATGCCGCCACCAAAACCAGCGCCAAACTGGACACCCTGCAAGTAATTCAGGTTGGCGGTGCCAAACTGAACTCGGAAGCCGCCAAGCGCGTACGCCCCACTTTGGGCGTGACCTTGCAGCAGGTGTTTGGCATGGCGGAAGGCCTAGTCAACTACACCCGTCTGGACGACCCGGAAGACACCATCATCCATACCCAAGGCCGCCCGATCAGCCCGGACGATGAAATCCTGATCGTGGACGATAACGGCAACCCGGTCGCCCCTGGCGAGACCGGTTACCTGCTGACGCGCGGCCCCTACACCATCCGCGCCTATCACAACAACCCATCGGCCAATGCCCGCTCCTTTACCGAGGACGGTTTTTACCGCACGGGCGACGTGGTACGCATGACGCCTGAAGGCTATTTAATGGTTCAGGGCCGGGCCACCGACCACATCAACCGCGCTGGCGAGAAAATCTCCGCCGAAGAAATTGAAGACCATCTGCTGGCTCACCCGCAGGTCTTTGATGCCGCCGTAGTTTCGGTGCCTGACGAGTTCTTGGGCGAGCGCAGCTGCGCGTTCATCATCCCCAAGGATGACAAGCCTCGCGCCATTGAACTGAAGAAATGGATACGCAGCCGTGGGCTGGCCGACTTCAAAGTGCCGGACCAGATCGTCTTTGTAGACCGTTTCATGGAAACGGCAGCCTTGAAGATCAGCCGCAAAGAACTGCGCGCTCAGCTGCGCGAGCAACTAGAAAACACGACCCAAGAATCATCATGAGTACTGCACTTACCTTAGAACGCATGCGGCAAGACATTGCCGCCATGCTGCATGAAGATCCCCAGGACATCCTGGACGACGACAATCTGATCGACCTGGGTCTGGACTCCATGCGTGTCATGACCCTGGCCACCCGCTGGCGTGAAGCGGGCGCGCCTATCGAGTTTTCTGAGATGGCCTCGGTCGTCACCCTGGGCCAGTGGTGGTCGCTGATCGAGCGTGCCCAACAGAACGGCCGCTGATTCTTTTACTGCAACACGCTTATGTTTAGCTCTTCTTCCGAACTGCCATTGCGCCCCCTGACCGAAGCACAAGAAGGTCTTTGGTACGCCCAGCGTTTGGACCCGCTTAACCCGATTTTCAATACCGGGCACTGCACGCATATCCATTCAGCGCTGGACACAGCCCTGTTTGCACAAGCCATCACGCTGACGCTGACCGAGGCCGAGGCCCTCACCTTGCGCATGGTGGATACGCCCGACGGCCCTGCCCAGTACCTGCGCCCGCAAGAGCCTATTCAGCTGGAGATTATTGACCTGTCCGCCCACGCTGACGGTGCCGAACAAGCTCAAACGCTGCTGATGGCCGACCTGCGCACGCCGTTGGACCCGACCCTTGCGCCCTTGGCACGCCATATTCTGTTTGTGCTGGGGCCCACGCATCACCTTTGGTATCAACGTATTCATCACCTAGCCGCTGACGGCTATGGCATGGCGCTGATCGAGACACGAGTGGTCAAGCTCTACAAAGCCTTGTTGAGCGGTTGTGGAGATCATGGGCATGCGCTGGAATCGTTCACCCTCTTGCAGGATGACGACCAAAGCTATCGGGACAGCGAGCGCCGCAGCAAGGACAGACAGTTCTGGCTAGACACCTTAAGCAATGCAGAACCCGCCCAAAGCCTGAGTGAATCTCAGGCTTTAAGCGATCATCACTTCCTGCTGGCACGCAGCGCCGTCAAGTCTGAGCTCACCGAGCGCTTGCAAACGCTGGCTCAAAGCACCGATATCAGCTGGCCAGACATCCTGACAGGTCTGACCGCGGCCTATGTGCGCCGCCACACCCGCCAGGACGAATGCACGGTCGGTGTGCCCTGGATGGGACGCCTGGGCCATATCAGTGCCCGTATCGTGTCTACCGTTATGAACGTGGCTCCACTACGTTTGCAGATTGACGAGTCGCAGTCGTTAAATCAATACCTGATCCAGGTTTCCAAGGCACTGCGCCAAGCCCGCCGTCATGGCCGCTATCGCAGCGAACAACTGCGCCGTGATCTGGGCCTGCTGGGCGGCATGCGCAGGCTGCATGGTCCCATTATCAACGTGCTGCCCTTTGACGCGCCCTACGAACAAGCGGGCCTGACGGCCAGCCAGACGGTGCTGTGCGCAGGCCCGGTAGAAGACCTGAACTTCACCTTCCGCGCCCAGCCCGATGCGGGCGGTTTGCGTCTGGAAGTAGAGGCCAACCCTCGCCTGTACACCGAAGAGCACATCCAGACCCACCTGCTGCGTCTGGAACAATTCCTGCTGCGCGCGTTGCAAGCCGACACCTTGTCAGCCGTGCCTACGCTGACTGAGGCGGAGCACCATCACTGGATAGAGACCGTTAACCAGACAGCGCATCCGGTTCCCGAGACTACGCTGTGGGCCCTGATCCACGCCCAGCTACAAGCCCACCCAGAACAAAACGGCCTGGAATTTGAAGGCCAAACGCTCAGCTATGCCCAGATCAACGAGCAAACGGCCAATCTGGCCGCGCAGCTGCGTCTGGCAGGCGTACAAACGGGCGATATTGTGGCCGTCGCCCTGCCCCGTTCACTGAACTTGGTGCTGTCCTTGCTGGCCGTTCACCGTGCTGGCGCCGCGTATCTGCCTCTGGATCTGGATCAGCCCACCGAGCGTTTGAACAAGATTCTGGGCGTGGCCCAGCCACGTTTGCTGGTCGGCCAAGCCGATTGCACCCTGAACGCCACACTGCTGGTCCCCCAGCCTGAACGGGCCTGCAGCGCAGAAGCCTGGGCAGCCGCCGGACCACATGACCCGTCTTACCTGATCTACACCTCCGGCTCGACCGGTACACCCAAAGGCGTGCTGCTCAACCACGACGCCATCGTCAACCGTCTGGTGTGGATGCAAACACATTACGGCATTGCTGCCGGTGACCGCATTCTGCAAAAAACCCCGGCCACCTTCGATGTGTCGGTCTGGGAGTTCTTCCTGCCGTTCCTGTCGGGTGCGACCTTGGTCGTGGCTCCCCCACAGGCTCACCGCGACCCGGCCCATATCGCCCGCCTGATGCGCGATCAGAACATCACGGTGCTGCACTTTGTACCCTCTATGCTGTCCGCTTTTCTGGACGAGCCCGCCGTTCGCGGACTGACACCACGTCTAGTATTTTGCAGTGGTGAAGAACTGTCGGCGGCTACCCGCGACCGCTTCCACTCCCTGCTGAACGCCGAGCTGCACAATCTGTACGGCCCCACCGAAGCCGCCGTGGATGTGTCCTACTGGCCTGCGTCGCGTGACGATAAGTCCCAGCCTGTACCCATCGGTTTCCCCGTGTGGAACACCGCCCTGTACATTCTGGACGAACAGTTGCAGCCCGTGCCGCCCGGTGTGGCCGGCCATCTATACCTGGCGGGCCGTCAATTGGCGCAAGGTTACTGGGGCCGCCCGGACCTGACGGCAGAGCGCTTTGTGCCCGATCCCTACGCCCTGCATGGCGACCGCATGTACGCCACGGGCGATGTGGCCCGCTGGCGCGACGATGGGGCCGTTATTTTCCTGGGCCGCTCCGACCACCAGATCAAGCTACGCGGTCAACGTATCGAGCTGGGCGAAATTGAAGCTTTGCTGGCTCGCCATCCCGAGGTGGCCCACGTCGCCGTTATTGCCCGTGAAGATGTACCCGGTCAAATGGCCATCGTGGCCTATTGGGTGCCGCAAGCAGGCAGCCAGTGCAATGACAACACCCTAGCCGCCTATATAGGCGAACACTTGCCGTCGTATATGGTGCCCAGCGCCTGGATCAGCTTGGACGCCTTACCCGTTACCGCCAACGGCAAGCTGGACCGCAAGGCCTTGCCTGTGCCTGCCCTGCACGCACGTTCGGCGGGTTTGCCGCTGGAAGGCGCGACCCAACAACAAATCGCCGCCGCTTTCGCCACCGTGTTGGAAAGCAGCGACATGTTTTACGCTGATGACGACTTTTTCGCCCTGGGCGGACATTCCTTACTGGCCGCCAAGCTGGCGTTGATGCTGCGAGAGGCGCGCGACCAAGCCGTCTCGATTGGCACTATTTTTGAATTTCCCACCATTGCCCGTCTGGCCAAACATCTGGATCAGGCAGGAAGTACGGCGGCCGATGGCTTTGGTCCCATCATCACTTTACGCCCGGCACAGAATGATCAGCCTGCGCTGTTCGTCATCCACCCTGCCGGAGGCCTGTCCTGGTGCTATGGAGCCCTGGCGCGTCACCTACCACCAGGCCGTGCCGTCTATGGTTTGCAAGCCAGTGTGCTGTCTGACGCCTCGCAGAGTCTGGATGGCAGTCTGGATGCGATGGCCAAGGTTTATGTAGACCGTATCGAGCAGGTGCAGCCCCACGGCCCCTACCATCTGGCGGGCTGGTCGGTGGGCGGCATTATTGCTCAGGCAATGGCCGTCGAACTGCGCCGTCGCGGGCAACTGGTCGGTATGTTGTCTCTACTGGACGCTTATCCTAGCGACGCCTGGCGTAATGAACCGGCCCCCGAGCCCAATGCCATCTACAAGGCACTGCTGCATATTGCCGGCCACGACCCAGACAGCTTGCCCGATGTATCCCTGACCCGGCATGGTGTGGTGGACTTCCTCAAGCGCAGCGCGCACCCGCTGGCCGAGCTGCCTGACACGCGTCTGGACAGCGTGTTCCAGGTGGTAGAAAACAATAACCGTCTGGTACGTCTGTACGAGCATCACGCGTATGACGGCCCCATGCTGTATTTCCGCGCAGCCCTGGATCACGCAGGTACACAATTGCATCCCGATTTGTGGAAGCCCTACGCAGGGCAGCTGGATGTACACGATATTGCCTCTTTGCACGCTCATTTGACCGGTACTGAAGCCGTGGCCATCATGGCCCCGCTAATGGACTCGGCCATGGCTTTTGCCGAACAGGCACAAGCCCAACCCGAACTCAATGTATAAGCCATGTCTGTAAGACGTTTCTTCCTGGATATTTCACCGCTGATCGAAAGCCGGGCATTCCGCTTTGCCTACTTCGCTCGCGCCGCCACCGTACTGGTCACCGGCATGCTGATGGTGGCCGCCAGCGTGCAACTGTATGAACTGACCAAATCCAGTGTGGCCGTTGCCTTCCTGAACGTGTCCATGGCTACGCCCATGGTGTTGGC
This sequence comes from Alcaligenes sp., assembly GCA_052109075.1. GTDB lineage: Bacteria > Pseudomonadota > Gammaproteobacteria > Burkholderiales > Burkholderiaceae_B > Alcaligenes. Next base: position 27,674 of record JBQEAN010000020.1, read on the forward strand.
ATTGATTGTGGGTGGTGTTTTATCTGACCGTATGGACAGACGTAGCTTGATGGTCTGGTCGCGCAGCGTCTACATCATCAGCGTGGTGCTGTTCCTGATCAATACTTTGCTGCCCAACCCCCAGGTCTGGCTGATCTACGTGGCCGCCGCTATTGGTGGCGCTGCCGGCGGGATCAGCGTCCCGGCCATGATGTCGGCCACCCCCGCCCTGGTGGGGCGCGACAAGCTGGCTGCTGCCGCTGCCCTATCCGGTTTGGCGATGCAGTTGGGCGGCATCATTGGCCCCGCACTAGCTGGCGTGCTGATCGCCGGCCCCGGCCTGGTTTTTTGCTACGTCATCGTGCTGTGCGGTGTCATCGTCACCCCCTTTCTGCTGCGTGCCCTGCCACCGCTGCCTCCCCAGGCCGGTAAACAGCCGCAAACAAACGCCTTCCAATCCCTGCGCGATGGTCTGGCCTTTGTCGCCAGCCACCCTTTGCTACGTGCCTTGTTGCTGATCGATCTGGCCGCCTTGATTCTGGCGACACCTTTAGCCCTGATGCCCGAATGGGGTGACACCATTTTGAAAATGGGGGCGACCGCCACCGGCTATCTCTATGCAGCCCCCGCCGTGGGCGCAACGTTGGCGGCCCTGTCCAGTGGCTGGTGCCGCCAGGTTTCCCGCCCCGGCGCGGCGATTGTGCTTGCTGTACTGATCTGGGGCCTGGCCGTTGCCGCCTTGTCCTTGCAACCCACCTTGTGGTGGGCCCTGATCTGCCTGGCCATCATGGGCGCTGCCGATACCATTTCCAAAATCATGCGCATGGCGCTGGTTCAACACCACACACCGGACCACCTGCTGGGCCGCGTCTCCAGCCTGTGGATGACGCAGTATTCCCTGGGCCAAGCCCTGGGCAATATGCAAATGGGCTACTTGTCCCGCCTGCTCAGCCCAGCCGTGGCCGTGGCCGTGGGTGGTTTGGCCTGTGCGGCCGTGGCGGGTGGTTTCGGAATTTTCAATCAAGGCCTGCGTTCGGCCAGTAAACAGGATGGCCCTCCTCATGCCTGACATCTCGATTTTGTTCCACCCACGCCTGCTGCACACCTGTAGAAAGATCTCCTACCTGGACCATCTTGTCGACCGAACCTTTATTTAGGATTAAAAGATGCTAATCAATGTCAATTGCATTCGCCGTACCCCTGCAGCCTTGCTGCGTAAGGCCGGCCTGAGCGCAGCCGTCTTGTCCCTGTCCCTGGCCAATGCCTTTGCTGCCCCTGCCTTTGACCAGCCAGATGCTGACTTTCGCGGTTCCCTGAATGCCGCTGGCGTGGTCTATGCAGGCGCACAAGCCCAGCTGGCAGGCCGTGGTTTCACCCCCGGCCAGGAAGTCATCCTGCTGCAAAATGGTCATACGTTGACTCCTACCGCCCTGGTCGCCGATAAAGAAGGCAATCTGAGCACTACCGTTGCCATCCCTGCTGACGCCGCCGTCGGTGTGCACCCCGTGGTCATGCAGGTCAGCAAGCCTTCTACAGCCGGTATCTTCAACCTGAAGGTTTCCCCTAAAGTTGAACTGAGCGGCCAAGACAAGTTCGAGCTGCAATCCCAGCACCTGGTGCCCGGCTTGTACCAAAGTGCTTACAGCCCCAAGAACAAAGCGCTGTTCGTGACCTCCGCCGTGGGCCGCCCACCCGTCAAGCAATCCCAGTTGGTCAAAGTCAACGCCCAAACCTTGGCCGTTGAAGCCAGCGTGACGCCTGCAGCCCAAAAAGGCCGTGACGATGGTCAGGTTCAAGCCGTTTACGGTGTAGACGTGGACGACAAGCAAGGTAATGTCTGGGTCACCAACACCCGCAGCAACTCCATTGCTGTGTACAGCCAAAAAGACCTGAAACTGGTCAAGCAATTTGAGAACGACGTCGTCAGCCACCCGCGTGATGTCGTTGTGGACGAAAAAACCAACCGTGCCTACGTATCCTCGCCCGGCGCTGACACCCTGGCCGTGTTCGACACCAAAAAGCTGACTCAGCTGGACCCGATTGAACTGCAATCGAAAACCCGCAACAAGCCTGGCACCATGAGCTTGATCCTGGACGCTGAAAAAGACCGTCTGTACACCGTCAGCGCCAGCACCAACGAACTGATTATTGTTGATCTGAAAAACGACAACGCTCAAACCGTGTTCCCCGTACCCGGCGCACGTGGCCTGGCCGGCGTGTCGGTGGACAGCAAAAATGACCAAGTTTATGTAGTCGCCCAAGGCAGCGACAACCTGCTGATCATGAGCGCCAAAGACGGTGCCATTCAGCACGACATCAAGATCGGCGCAGGCGCCCTGAACGTGGTCTTCGATCCCAAGACTTCCCTGGCTTACGCAGCTTCCCGTGGTGCCGGCACCCTGACCGCGGTGAACGGTAAAGGCGAAATCGTTGCCAACCTGGATGGTGGCAGCTTCCCCAACCACGTGTCCCTGGATGGCGAAGGCAATGCCTATCTGGTCAACAAATCCAAAGGTAAGGATGACCAGACTGCCGACCGCATCACACGTATTCACCTGAAGTAAGTGCCCGTTGCGCCCCTTTCATAAAAAGGGGCGCAACGGCAAAACCCTTGCCCTTAAAAAGGACTCCTATGAACAGCCGTATCGACGACCAAGTCCGCCATGCCACCATTGAAGAATGGTTAAAGCATTACCAGGCCGACAGCAGCGTATTTGCCTCTCCCACTATCAGTTTGATGGCACACGGCACGGCACTGGAGCGGCATACCCATAATGCCCAAGGACAATTGCTGGCGGATGCCCGGACCTTGCTGTCGCAAGCCACACAAGAAGGTCAGGACACACCCCTGTTGCTGGGTGTCATTCCCTTTAACCCGGCCCGCGAAGCCTATTTGCGCGTCCCCAAAGAATACCGACGCGATCCCGTATTACTGCGTCCGGTCCAGCGTCCCCCGCTGGCTAAATCCGGCAATACCATTGCCAGCCAAAGCCTGTTGCCTGACGGCGAAGGTTACGAAGACAGCGTCAGCCGCATTCTGGCGACAATGCGCGAACAGAACATTTCCAAAACCGTGATGGCCCGTACTGTCACCATCACGCTGAACGAAGCGCTGGACCGTCAGACTGTGTTGAGCAATATGCTCCACAGCAATCCTGCTGGTTATACCTATGCCCTGCCCTTGCCGGGCGGCAATACGCAAGACCCGGACCTGTTTTTTGGTGCCAGCCCCGAACTGCTGGTACGCCGTCAGGGCGATCTGGTCACCGTAAACCCCTTGGCTGGCACAGCCCCGCGCTTTGCCGACCCGCAACGCGATCAGGCCAGTGCCGAAGGTTTGATGGCCTCCAGCAAAGACCTGCGCGAACACGCCTACGTGATCCAGGACGTGGTGCGCATCCTGTCCCAGTTCTGCGACTCCCTGGAAGTGCCTGATGGCCCCAGCCTGACCAGCACCGCCAATCTGTGGCACCTGTCCACTCGTATCAGCGGCCGTTTGCGCGAGCCATCCGTCACCTCTTTGGAGCTGGCACTGGCCATGCACCCCACGCCAGCCGTCTGCGGCCTGCCTACCCAGCCCGCCATGCAAGCTATCGAAGCGACTGAAGTCTTTGACCGCGGCTACTTTGCGGGCGCCATAGGTTGGAACGACCACGAGGGTAACGGCGAATGGGCCGTAGCCATCCGCTGCGGCCACTACACCCAGCGGGGCCTGACCTTATCGGCTGGTGCCGGCATTGTGGACGGCTCCGTCCCTGCCTTGGAACGCCAGGAAACCGGCAATAAACTCATGACCCTGATCAACTCACTGGGTCTGGCGCAAAACATAACCCTTTAACGGAGACACGACTTATGACCATTCACGCGCTGCCCAGCTACGAGCTGCCTCAAACCCCCGTAGCCAACCGCGTCAATTGGCGCCCCCAGGCAAATCGTGCCGCCTTGCTCATTCACGATATGCAGACCTACTTTCTGCAGAAATACGATATGAATCAGGCTCCTATCCCCATGCTGATCGAACGCATCGCCACCCTGCGCGACATCTGCCACAAGCTGGGGATTCCCGTGTTCTACACCGCCCAGCCTACCGAGCAACCCGAGAAAGACCGTGCTTTGCTGAACGACTTCTGGGGCCCAGGCCTGACCGCCACCGAATTTCATGAACAGCAAGCCGTCGTGCCCGAACTGGCACCGGCCGACACCGACATCATGCTGACCAAATGGCGCTACAGCGCTTTCCAGCGCTCGAACCTGCGTGAACAATTGCGCGAACTGGGCCGCGATCAGTTGATCATCACCGGCGTCTACGCCCACATCGGCTGCATGACCACGGCACTGGAAGCCTTCATGCAAGACGTGCAACCCTTCCTGGCAATCGATGGGGTGGCCGACTTCTCGCTGGAAGAACATCACCAAGCCATCCGCCACGTCTCGCAACGCTGCGGCGTCAGCCTGACCTGCGCCGAGATCCAGGACAGCCTGCAGGCCTGAACAGGACACACACATGAGCACACAAGAATTTGCAGGTGAATGTATCGCCGTCACGGGCGCAGCCCGTGGCATCGGCGCGGCCGTCACCCGACTACTGCTGGAACGTGGCGCACGCGTCATCGCCCTGGATCTGGACGTAGAAGGCCTGGCCCAACTGAGCCAGTCCAGCTACGGCGACCGCGTCTCCTGCCACCTGGTCGACATCAGCCAATCAGACGCCGTAGACCAGGCCCTCGCCCAAGGCCAGGAAGAACTGGGCCCTATCCAGCGCCTGGCCTGTGTAGCGGGCGTCCTCCAGATGGGACGAATCACCGAACTGAGCAACGAACAATGGGACCGCACCTTCGCCATCAACACCACCGGTGTCTTTAACGTCTGCCGCAACGTGGCCAAAGGCATGATCGAGCGCAAACAAGGCGCCATCGTCAACGTCAGCTCCAACTCCGCGGCTACCCCCCGCATCGCTATGGGTGCCTACGCCGCCTCCAAAGCCGCCGTCACCCAACTTAGCCGCTGCCTGGGACTGGAGCTGGCCCCCTACGGCATCCGGGTGAACATCATCTCCCCCGGCTCCACCGACACCCCCATGCAACAAGCCATGTGGGCACAAGGCAGCTCACGCGAAACCGTCATCGCAGGTTCCGGCGAACACTACCGCCTGGGCATCCCCCTGCAGAAAATCGCCACCCCCGAAGAAATCGCCGAAGCCGTCCTGTTCCTGCTCTCGGACCGCGCCAGCCACATCACCCTGTCCGACTTGCGAGTCGACGGCGGTGCCACGCTGGACCAAGGTTAAACAAAACAACCGGGCACAAAAAAGGGCGGATATTCCGCCCTTTTTTATCGCCCTACCGAAAGACTCCGGACAAAAGCATACGCACATCCCTTACAGCACCGCCTGAGCCTGCCTCGATCTGAACAGCGCCCCTGGTCCAGCAACCTGAACCCGCAACACTACTTCTTTTCCTGAACCGGCACGTCAACCTGTTCAATCCCAAACAAATACTCCAACCCCAACGCCAACGCATCCCGCCAAGCCACAAAATCATGTGCCGTAGCACTTTCCACATAACGCACGTCATACCCTCGTGCCCTAAGCACATCCTCCAGATGTCGATTCGCCTGCACCAGGCTGACATCCCGACTCGACCCTGAAGACTCAAACACCCCGGCGCTCATATAAACCTTCACCGGCACAGCAGGCGAATCCGCCATCTGACGCGTCAACCACTGCCCACGGGCATCTCCAGCCGGAGCC
>JBQEAN010000020.1:33501-38485 GCA_052109075.1 Alcaligenes sp.
CGAATCCGCCATCTGACGCGTCAACCACTGCCCACGGGCATCTCCAGCCGGAGCCCACCAGAACGAACCCGACATACTCAGGACATTGCCAAACAACTGAGGCAAACGCCACGCCGCATTCAGGGCGGCCAAACCACCATAACTAGAGCCACCAATCGCCGTCTTGTCTGCCGCCGACTGCACACCTTGAGCATTCAACCAAGGCATCAGCTCCTTATCCAGAAACTTGATATAGGCCTCATTAGGCGGTAACTCACGCGCCCGCTCCGCCATGCCTGGATTGTCCACCAGCACCAACCACATAGGCGTCACACGCCCCTGGGCAATCAAGGTATCCAGCATAGCGGGAGCCCGCGCCAAATTCTTATAGTCGCGGCCATCAAACAAAATCAAGGTGTGATCAATATCCTGCGCCCGAGTACCAGCAGGTTGATAAATCTGAACCTGCCGCTCCACCCCTAAGGCCTCGCTGGGCAAACGTTCCGTGCGCCATTGCCCCTGACCCAATTGCTGCGGCTCCAGCGCCACCGCCTCGGCCGGCGCCTGCGTCAAACGCAACACTGAATCACCATCAAAAAAATCTACGCTGTTTTCCGGCAAAGCTTGGGCATTAAGGGGATCGCGCTGCAAGGCAGCCCGCAACACCTCACGCGCCAAATCTGGCCCCACATAAGGCACATCCGGTGCCATGCGATACGAGAAACGGGCATCGCGCGGCAAATCGTAAGTGATATACCAAATATCCGACTCACCCAAACGATGCATGCGATCGCTGTACGTAAACGGCCCGCCATGCAGACGGACCTCTTGCTGGGCACCACGCCACACGAACGTGACGCGATCATGCGTGGTGCTGTAGCGCTCCACCAAAGGAGAGCCCACCCGCTGTACATAATCCCAGAAGCCACGAGACGGCTCGCCAGCCCGCAAACGCATGCTCCACTGACGGATCACATCCCCTTGCAAAGGCTCGGCCTGGGCGGGCGTTTGAGGGGCCGTGACCGATTTGACCTGCCACTGATACTCGCCCTGACCCAGTACACGCAAACGATACTCGCCGGTCGTGCTGGCAATAAAACCAAACGGGCCATCCCGCTCCGGTGCATCCGCCCAATGACGAATCACTTTGCCGTCCGGGCCGAACAACTCCAGGGCCACATCACCACTGTGCTGCCAGCTGCCTTGCACCAGCTCATTGTGCTGCAAGCTCAGTATCCGTTCATGATGTTCGTGCGCCTGAACTTCACCTTGAGCCGAGGGCAACGTTGCCGCCCAGGCCGACCCGGCCATTCCCATCATCAATACAGCTGCAACAGGTGCACGCAACATACATCCTCCTCAATGCCGGTTTGCCGCAGGACAAGCGCAGTCCCAAGAGGCAGTATACGATCAAAAATAATCGGCACACCCCTTGGCTGGCGCGAGGCAGCAGCTTTTATCAAACGAGACGGAAGGCTTGAATCAAACGATCCAGCTCCTGCACCTGCTCCTGCAATCCGCTGGACGTGTGCGCCACCTGGCCAACCATCTCCGCATTTTGCTGCGTGGCCGAATCCAACTGCCCCACCGCCACGTTGATCTGCTCAATACCAATCGTCTGCTCTCGGGTGGAGGCGGCAATCTCGTGAACAATAGCCATCACTTGCGCGCTGCCCGTCACCATCTCATCAATGACCTCCCCCACCTGCCCCATCAGCAGCACACCTTCGCGGGTACTGCTGGAGGACGCCTCCACTAATTGGGCAATCTCCTGGGCAGAAGCAGTGGTGCGCTGTGCCAAGGCGCGCACCTCACCCGCCACCACAGCAAAGCCACGACCTTGCTCACCGGCCCGGGCGGCTTCCACTGCCGCATTCAAAGCCAAAATATTGGTCTGAAACGCAATCGAATTAATAACAGTTGTAATGTCCGCCACCTTGCCACTGGTATCGCGGATCGCACCCATGCGGTCCACCAGTTCGCTGACCATCTGCCCACCATGCTGCGCTGTTTTCTGCACCTGGCTGGACACTTCCTCGGCCCGCATGGCGTTCTCTTCGCTCATGCGCACCGTTCCCGTCATCTCCTCCATAGCCGATGCGGTTTCCTGCAGTGCAGCGGCCTGCTGAGTCGTGCGGCTGGACAACTCCAGATTGCCTACGGATAACTGCGAGGCATCATCGGCAATCACACCACTGCTGTGCTGCAACGTGCGCATCACCTCGCTTAACTTCAAGCGCATCTGCTCGATCGATGCCATCACACTGTTCTCGGGAATCAAACGCAAGGAATGGGCAACGCGTAAATCGCCATTGGCAATGGCCTGAGCGGTTTCATGCAGAATCCTGGGCTCGGCACCCAGCTCGGCAATAATCTGGCGCGCCAGGAACACGGTAACGGCGGAGACCAACGCCACAATCAACAAAAACACCACCGAGGAACTAAGCAGATTACTGAAGAAACGTGCCTGAATATTGTCGATATACACGCCCGAGGTCAGCACCCAGTCCCACTGAGTCACCCCTTTACCGAAGGCCAGCTTGGGTGCGTTGTTCTTATCGCTCAGCTTGGGCCAGTGATACTCCAGAAAGCCCTCGCCGCCGTTACGGCCAATGCGGCTCATCTCGGCAAAGGGATGGACTCCATTGCTGTCGACCACTGCGCTGACATTCTGGCCATCCAGCTCCGGTCGGCTAGGATTCATGATGGACACGACATCGGTGGATAAAACCGACACATAGCCTTCCTGCCCAAAACGAATACTGGCAATACGCTGCAAAGCCTGCTTTTGCGCCTCGTCCTTGCTCAACACGCCTTTGCTGACCAGTTGCTGGTAGTCCTGCGTGATGTTCACCGCAATATTGATGATGTGCTGCAAACTGCTTTTCCGCTCCTCCATCTGTGCCTGATAGAGCTGATAGTTCACAAACGTAAATACCGCCACCAAGGCCATCAGACACAAGATCAATGGTAACCACAACTTTTGCTTCAAGCCCAAACGCATCATATTCCCCGAGCAATGCAGAAAAGACAGGTCTCAGCTATGCAAAAACCGACCGCGTCCACGCGGTCGGCCTGCAAGAAAGCCCATCGAACAAGCTGAGTAACGGCTTTTGGCTTGAATTACTTAATTAAAGTTACATATAGAGACGATTAGATGCTAAGGCGGCTTACAGAGTGCTACCGCTCAAGCGTCGGGCGGCCTCATTGCCTTGTCCGAAAGAAGGTTCACTACTGGCCAGCGTCAGCAAAAAACCATCCTCGGACATCAACTCCGAGGTCAGGCGGCCCTGGTAGTGCCCCAGTTCCAGATTCAGTGCCAGATCACGCTGTTCAAGGGTGTCCACCCCTTTAATGACCAGTTCAAAGCCCTGCTCAGTCAATAAATGGCAGGCGGTCTCCAGCAAAGCCTTGAAGGTGGGTTCACGACAGGCGCGGTGAATGACTTCGGCCTCAAGCTTGACACCATTAATGGGCCAGCCGCGCAGGCGATTGAGCTTACTGTTTTCAATGTTCGTGCTGGTCAGCCAGACCTGAATCTCATGGTCTTTCAGATACTGCAAAGCCTGGATCAGTTCCGGTGTGCCTTCCAGTTCCTCGTCGCTGAACAAGTCCAGTTCCAGGCAGCAAGGCTGCAACTCAAACTGGCGCAACAAGCTAGGCAGGTGTTTATGAATAGGCATCAGCATATCGACCGGCAATTTCAGACCGATATGGCTGGCACGCAAGGAGTACTCCTGCCACCAACGGCGCACATCAACCAACAAGGTACGCAACATCCACTCGCACAGAGCCTGACGGTGAATAGAGTCCGGCATATGGCGCAAGACCACATCTGAAGACAGACGCAGGCCCGTGGGCGAAGTCCAGAAGACCTGGGCATCAACACCGCTGTATTGGCCCGTGCTGGTTGCTACCCGCAATTGATACGAAAAGGACAGGGCTTCGCTGGCTTGCGGGTCCAGCACATCCAATGTTTCCAACGCACGCAACAGCTCCAGCGGGGTGGGCTGAGCAGATTCAGGCTCGTCACGGGGGGTATAAAACTCCATGACTTCAGAGTCTTGCGGCTCCAACTGAGCCATCAACTTGCCCGTAAAGGTATAACCCCAACCGTGCACCGACTTGATAGGCAGGGCAACGCCCGCCTGGCTGGCCTTGCGGCGCAAACGGCTGATCAAGGAGTCCACGGCACGGCTGTCACTGGCCGCCAGACCTTTGTCTCGCATCAAATCCTCGCGGCTGAAACGAGCATCGGTATGCCGGACAAACGCATCCATCAACTGGCGTTCGCTATGAGTCAGCTCCAGGCCCACACCATTGGGCGCGACCAAGGTCCAACCTTTGTCGCGCAATGTCCATTCCTGCAGGCCGCTGTGGTCCTGCTGCTCTTCCATCCCTTGGACTTCGGCAACCATGGCATAGACATTGCGACGGCGCACAGCATGGCACCAAGCCATCAGCTCGGGCACTTGGATATCCAGGGACAGGCAGGCATCGGCACCGGTAAGCAAAAGCTGCACGCGGGCACTGGCCGTCAGGCCGGACTGCATTGCCACAATGCCCAAAGAGCCAAAATCATTGCGCAGCTTGGCCACCATCAAGGGGACATAGCCCGCCTCAACGGGAAACAGCAATAAATCCACCTGTGTTTGCCGCGCGTCGGCTACCCGATCCAAAGACCTTATAACGCTTGTCTTGGTACCAAAAACCCGCAATTGCTCCTGCCAGTGGTCCAAGCCCTCGCCTTCTTCCAAAATAACCAACACGCAATGAGCATGTTCCATAAGCGCCTACTATTTAATTATTGTCGACTGCGCCCGGGACCCAGCGTGGCTCGACAATACTATTTTTATCAATAGTTAGAATTATCACTTCAAGAATACGGAGCACAAAGTAAAGAATGGTCAAATGTGGCGTTTGAAATTTTTTGTCTTCAAAATAACACCAGACTTACTCCTTGCATGTTCTTGGGTTTATTTTCCAATCGCATTCTCATTAAAAG
>JBQEAN010000020.1:38585-58657 GCA_052109075.1 Alcaligenes sp.
CGTTTGCAATAACCGCAGTTGGGATCTTCAAAAACAACCAGTCGACGGCTACCGTCGCCTTTCACTAACTTAATCGCCTTATCCAGGGGCAGATCGTCCAACGAGACACGATTGAGCTCCTGCATACGCTGCTCGGTCAAGTCCACGCGGCTTTTACTATCCAGCAAAGAGCCCTGCAGCACATAGCTGGCCTGGGGATCGGTATATAGCAAGGTGCCACCCACCTCCACTTCCAACAAATTGGCAAATGGGGTAGCGCGAATGCTATCCACCGTCACGCCCGGAAAGGCCGCTTCAAAGGCCTGGCGTGTGGGCTCAAAACGCGGGTCCGCTTTGGGGCTGACTGCCTGAGCCAGACCACACAGCGACAATAGCGCCAGAGCCAATACAGAACGAAGGTGCAACATCATGACTTACTTCCTTTGCTAATCGACAAGACTCTAGTGACATCAAAACAAGAGAGAGCCCGGACTGAATCCGGCAGCGTGCGCAATCAAGCGGCGCTTGACCCAGGGCAGGCGGTCGACCACCTGCATACCTGCATTGCGCAACATGGAAACGGGAGCGCCCGGAGCGGCAAACAAACGATACAAGCCATCGGTTGCGGCACGCATGGCAGCAATAGGCTCGGCGCGGGCCCGTTTATAACGATTAAGCACACGCATCTCGCCGACCGAATAATGGGTGCCACGCTCGGACAAGACCGTAATCAGGGCTTCGATATCGCCCAGACCCAAATTCAAACCCTGACCAGCCAAAGGATGGACTCGATGCGCGGCATCGCCCACCAAGGCAACACCCGGCGACACCAGGCCGCTGCGCTCAAAAGTCAGGGGAAAGCCGTGTACAGAGCTGCGCAGATTCAAGTGGCCCAAACGCCCATTAGACAGAGAGAACAGGCTGTTTTGCAGGTACTGGGCCTGTTCCTCAGCCGCCATCGCCAATACTTTGTCGGCCTGAGCTTGCGGCACGGACCAGACCATGGACACTTGCGGCTTGCCATCGACATCCGGCATAGGCAACAAGGCCAGAATCGAATCGCCCGTAAACCATTGCAAAGCCACTTGCTGGTGCGGCCGCTCCACATTGAAATGGGCAACTAAACCGGCATCACCGTATTCGCGTGCCTGGTGTTCAATACCTGCGGCAGTACGCAGACCTGAACGCGCCCCGTCTGCACCGACAAACAAGTCGGCACTCATGCGCTTCTGCCCCGCGGTCACAATGGTATTGCCTTCCAGACGCTCGAAGCGGTCTTCAATCCAGGGCACACCAAAAACCTGCAACGCTTGGTACAGGGCCTGCTCCATCTGGCTGGACTCTACAATCCAGGCCAGATAATCCTGCGCGTCCTGCCAGGCATGCAGATTCAGACAACCTCCGCCATCACCATGAACTTCCATGGCTTGCACGGGCGAAATCCGCTGGGGCGACATCAAATTCCAAACCCCCAGCTGCGCCAAAAAGCGCTGGCTGGCTACCGATACGGCATACACGCGCGGGTGATACTGGCCTGCCGCCAGTTCCATCGGCTTGTAGGCGGGGGACAGGATGCTGACCTCAAACCCAGCCTTGCGTAAACCCAGGGCGCTGGCCATACCGGCCAAAGCCCCGCCACACACCACAATACGTTCGTTGCTCTTCATCGTGCGCTCGGTGCTCCTGCCTGACGTGGCCACAACAGCCACATTTGGCCTTGTTGCTTCATGCGTCCTGCCTGTGCCCCTGCTTGGTCACCGGTGCCCCAGTACAAGTCGGTACGTGCGGCCCCTTTAATGGCCGCCCCCGTGTCCTGAGCAAATACCAGGCGCTGCAAAGGCTGCTTGGTCGCTGGCTGCGAGGTCGACAAATACACAGGCGTGCCCAGCGGCACATAAGTGGGGTCAATCGCAACGGAGCGCAGGCCAATCAAGGGAATGCCATAAGCGCCCTTGGGGCCCAGATCCTGATCCACAATCGCCTCTTCCCGGAAGAAGACCATGGCGGTGTTCACATTCATCATTTCCTGAACGCGATGCGGATTGCGCTTGGCCCAGGCTTTGATGTTTTGCATGGAGGTTTGTGCCAAGGGCATCTCGCCTTGCTTGGCCAACCACTGGCCTACCGAGGCGTACGGACGACCATTGTGGTCGGCATAAGCCAGTCGTACCGCGCTGCCGTCAGGCAGGATGGCGCGGCCAGAGCCTTGAATCTGCAAGAAGAAACCTTCTACCGGGTCTTCGGCATACACAATTGCCGGAGGCTGACGCTCTGGATTGGCCATGATCTGCTCGCGGGTGTCGTAAGGCACCACGCGTTTGCCCTGCTGCTTACCACGGATACGCTTGCCAGCCAGCTCAGGATACAGGCTGCCCAGATCAATGGTCAGCAAATCATCCGGGGCGGCAAACAGCGGCCATTGATAGCCGGCGCTGCGCGTGCGCGAGGCTTTAAGCAGCGGCTCGTAATAACCAGTGACGGTGTTTTGAGCCACCGCACCATCGCCAGTCAACAAGCGCCAGGGTTGCAATTGCTGCTGCAGGAAATTGCGTACCGCCGCTGTATCTTTGGTCTCGGCATTCAAGCCCGCTGCCGCTGCAGCCTGACACACCGGCTGCCAGGCACGCGGATTGGCCCGCGCCGGCATCGCCAGCGAGCCACTGACCGGGCGCATCAAGCCCTTGCAATTATTGATAAAGCCTTTCCAGACATGATCCAGTGAATCAGCCTGCCAGCCCGGCAAAGCGGACCAGTTCACAGCCTGATAACGGCCTGCCAGCGCACGCGCCGGAGTTTCCGGCAGGGCCGACAAGGAAGGCACACGCAAAGCTTGCAGGGCTATATCGGGGCCACTGTCTGCCGCACCCGGAGCCGTGGACGAAGAACTCTGATCCACGGGAGCCGTGGAACAGGCACTCAATGCCAGCAGTACGGCTGGCACGCAATAAATTATCTTCATGGCTGGGTTTGGCCCTTAGTGCAAGGTACGGGGAGAGGAAAGGATGAATTCCTGAATGGCGACCTCAAAGGGCACACCATTTTCACCAACACATTGGTAGCTGCCGCGCATCGTGCCAAACGGCGTATTCAGAGGGCAGCCACTGGTGTACTCAAAGGTTTCACCTGGAGCCAGCACCGGCTGTTGCCCGACGATGCCCAGGCCGCGCACTTCCTGAACCTGCTGATTGTCGTCCGTGATGATCCAGTGACGACTGATAATTTGGGCCGTCTGCTCTCCATTGTTGGTAATCCGAACGGTGTAGGCAAAAACGTATTGATTGCTATCGGGTTCAGATTGCTCAGGCAGGTACTGGGGCGTTATCTGCACCTCAATATCGTCAGGCTTCATAATGGATTCCAGGTTACGGCTGTACAAATACGGGGCGCTGCACGCGACCCCGCTTGAAACTATAATGATGACATATGGTCACGATTTTCGTGATGTCTAATCTTTACGGCACCTATTATGTCCCAAGCCAGCTCCACACGTATCGCTCCCAGTATTTTATCGGCCGATTTCGCCCGGCTGGGCGAAGAAGTCCGCAATGTCATCGCCGCCGGAGCCGACTGGGTTCACTGCGACGTCATGGACAATCACTTCGTACCTAACCTGACATTCGGCCCCATGGTCTGTGCTGCGCTGCGCCCGCACACCACCGCCCCGATCGACGTGCACCTGATGGTTGAACCTGTCGATGCCCTGATCCCCGAGTTTGCCAAGGCCGGTGCCAACTACATCAGTTTTCACCCCGAAGCCTCGCGCCACGTGGATCGCACCCTGTCACTGATCCGTGACCACGGCTGTAAGGCCGGCCTGGTGTTCAACCCAGCCACCCCGCTGGACTGGATGGATCACGTGATGGACAAGCTGGACCTGGTGTTGCTGATGTCGGTGAACCCCGGCTTTGGGGGCCAGGCTTTTATCCCCAGCGCGCTGGACAAACTGCGTCAGGCCCGTGCCCGTATCGACGCCTGGACAGCACAAGGCGGCCAGCCCATCCTGCTGCAAATCGACGGAGGTGTCAAAGTGGATAATATCGGTGCCATTCGTGCCGCCGGGGCTGACACCTTTGTAGCCGGTTCGGCTATTTTCGGACAACCCGACTACGCGCAAGTCATCAGCGATATGCGTGCCCAGATTGCACAGGCCGAACGAGCCTAAGCATACGGGGCCCAGGCCTGCCTGCGGGCAGGCCTACTGCAATACCCTGCTGCGGCTATAGCCGCCCTGCCGCACTGGATTATCCGGACGACGGCGCTCCACGAACAAGGCATTGCCCTGCACCCGTTTGGCCTGCGCTTTTGCGGAACTGGCCAGTTCCGCAATCAAAGAGCCCGAATACAATTCGGGCTCATCCACGGTGACCACACCTAAAGACAGGCTCACTAGGGGGTGAAAGACCTGTACGCCTTGACGGTTCTCAGCCAGATAACCACCCGCTTGCCGGTGCTCCAGCCGATACAAGGACTCCAACTCTATCGCCAACTCGTCCAGGATTCCCTGGCAGCGCTCTGCCCAATCCGGGCTGGTGAACACCAGAATAAAATCGTCGCCCCCGACATGGCCAACAAAGTCCAGGCGTGCCACAGCATGGCGGGTAAAGAGTTCAGCCATTGAGCGCAGCAGCTCATCGCCTTTGCGATAGCCGTACAAGTCGTTATAGGGCTTGAAGTGGTCCAGATCGGCGTAACACACCGCGAAATTCTGGCGGTTACTCAGCAAGCCGTCGATATGCTCATCAATCGGTACATTGCCCGGCAACTGCGTCAATGGGTTGGCATAGCGCGCCGTCATGATTTGAATCTGCGTAATCTCACGCATCAACTCCACACTGGAGCCCAACCCTAAATACTCACCCGCCCCAGTAATGATGAAACCATCGCTCAAGGCATCGCCCGCCCCCTGAGTCATCAAGGTACCCAGCTCCAGCAGGCTGGTATCGCAATCCACAATCAGGGGTGGGGTTTCAATAAAGAGGGAGCAAGGTTTATTACCGTAGAGCTCCCGGTGATATGGCCGGGCCAGCTGATCGTACAGCTGGCTGCGACGCAAAATGCCCGTAGGCCTGCCGTCTCGCAACAAGGCCACCGCACTTAGATCCGGATGGCTTTGAAACAGCTCATACACTCGATTAGTGGGGGTGTTATCGAGGACGGCCGGTGCCGCACGCAACAAACGCCGCACACTGATGGGATCACGGCCTTGAGCCTGCCGCTGCACCCGCGCCGCCGATGGCCCAAACAAAGCCGCCTGGGCGGGTTCCAACTGAATGGGGGGATTAGGTTGGGGACGGCACAACAAATACCCCTGACCACAGGCTACTCCCAAGTACCGCAAGGTGCGCAGTTCGGCAGTGGTTTCAATGCCTTCAGCAATCACAATGGAGTGGGCGTGGCTGGCAATATCGCAGATGGACCGCACCAATTGCTGCTTGAGCACATCGGTATCAATATCGCGCACAAAATATTTGTCGATCTTGACGTATTCAGGTCGCAACTCTGACCACAAGCGCAACGAAGCGTAGCCTTCGCCCAGATCATCAATCGCAAATTGCAACCCTTCCTGGCGGTACAGTTCAATGGCCTGGTTCAGATAGTCATAACTGTCAGTGCGCTCGGATTCGGTCAGTTCAACGACTACCCGGCTCCAGTCGATGCCTTCCAGCTGCGGCATGCCCGAGCGCCGGTCAATACGGGCCGAGGGCAGCATACGCATCACCACATCAGGGCTGGAGTTCAAAAATAGTTTGCCCGATAAGCGCTGTCGGTTAAAACTACCGATCAAGGTATGACAACACAGCTCTTCCAGATCCCATAGGCGTCCGCACTGCCTGGCAGCATCGAACAAGGCCAATGGCGAATAAAAGCTGGTGTCTTTAGGCCCCCGGATCAAGCCCTCGTAACCCAGAATAAAGCCCGATTTCAAATCGACAATCGGCTGAAAGACGGGCGTAACTTGTTTTTCTACGAGGATCTGATGAAATGTATCGAGCATCATACTTCCGCTCCTAGGGCCTTTCTGAACGGATAATCGAAAACCAATCTTGTGACAAAATGCGGTTTGCTCACTAAATCGATAAGCCCGCATGCAGTAAGGAGCATTACCATGATGAATCAAACGAAATTAAAACCGGATGTCCCGGAAACTTTTTCTGCTCGACATTAACAGGAATTCAACAATATTTTGTCATAAGTTAGCTACAAAAAGATGAATATTTTCTCTGTACTGTTTGATTTGGACGGCACATTGCTCGATACCATTCCGGATCTGGCTTCTGCCTGTAATGCCATGCGCATCGATCTTGGTCAGCCCGCCCTCCCAGAGGCGCGTATTGCCACCTTTGTCGGTAAAGGCTCGGAAAATCTGGTGCAGCGCGCCTTGGCTGATCTGCCCAATCCTCCCGCCGACTACTCCCACGCATTGGAATCATTTTATTACCATTACCAATTATGTAATGGGCAACATAGCCGCCTCTATCCCGGTGTACTAGAAGGATTGAACGACTTCCAAAGCCAGGGACTGCGCTTGGCAGTTGTCACTAACAAGCCCGAACAGTTCGTGCGCCCTCTCTTGGAAAAAACGGGCTTGGCGCATTACTTTGAGCTGATTGTGGGTGGCGATACCTGCTCACGCAAAAAACCCGACCCCATGCCTTTTCTCTACGCGTGCGAGCAAATGGAACTGTCTCCCAGCCAGGCATTGGTTGTTGGCGATTCAATGAATGACGCCCAGGCTGCCCGTGCAGCCCAGATCCCGGTTCTGTTGGTTCCTTACGGCTACAACGAAGGCAGGGATGTGCAAAGCCTGGATTCCGATGGTATAGTTGCCTCTATTGCCGACGCAGCCATTTGGCTACGCGCTAAACGCAACACACTATCTACGTCATAAAATTCATGTCTACTCGCACTTACGCATCCACCACCTACGGCGCTTATTGGCGCTGGTGGCGTTCGTGTATCGGGTAGATATAACCTTGAAGTCTGGCGTCCCTGCAAAGTAGTACACAGCGGACCGCCTCCAGGAAAATAAGCCCGGTAATCACAACGACCGGGCTTTTTTTGTTTCTGTCCGGCTCGTCGTACCCACTGACCCTCGAGACCCCAATGACAGAAATAGAATTCAATGCCCTAGCAGCAGAAGGCTTTAACCGCATTCCCCTGATTGCGGAAACCTATGCCGACCTGGATACGCCCCTGTCGATTTATCTGAAATTGGCGCATAACGGCCCTGAAGGTGGACGTTACAGCTGCTTGATGGAATCGGTTGTGGGCGGCGAGCAGTTCGGTCGCTACTCCTTTATTGGCCTGCCTGCCCGCACCGTGATCCGTAGCTACGGCCGACATACCGCCGTGCTGCAAGATGGCAAAACTGTTGAAACCGCCGAAGGCGATCCACTGGACTTCATCGAGCAATTCCAGGCCCGTTTCAAAGTGGCTCTGCGCCCCGGCATGCCTCGTTTTGCAGGCGGTCTGGCCGGTTACTTTGGCTACGACACCGTGCGCCACATCGAGCCGTCCTTAGGCATGAACCGCAAACCCTTCCCGGCTGACCAGGAAGAGGGCGTACCCGACATCATGCTGCTACAAGTTGATGAACTGGTCATTGTGGACAATCTGGCCGGCCGCACTTACTTGCTGGTCTACGCCGACCCGGCCCAGCCCGAGGCGTACGTACAAGCCAAGCGCCGCTTGAAAGACCTGCGCGAAAAACTGCGCTCACCGGTCGTGATCCCCTACGCCTACGCCAGCATGCAAACCGAATGCGAGCGCGATTTCGACAAACAGGACTACCTGAAGGCGGTCGCCCGCGCCAAAGAATACATTGCCGCCGGCGATCTGATGCAGGTACAAGTAGGCCAGGTCATCACTAAACCCTTCCGCGACTCGCCGCTGTCCCTGTACCGCGCGCTGCGTTCATTGAATCCATCGCCTTACATGTACTTCTGGAATTTCGAGGACTTCCAGGTAGTTGGGGCATCACCAGAAATTCTGGTACGCCAGGAAGAACACCGTCAGGACGGCCGTAACCAGGAACGCATCACCATTCGCCCCCTGGCCGGTACCCGCAAACGCGGTGCGACCCCCGAGGCGGATGCTGCTCTGGCGGCCGAACTGAAGTCCGACCCCAAAGAACGCGCTGAACACCTGATGCTGATTGATCTGGCCCGTAACGACATTGGCCGCATCGCTAAAACAGGCACCGTACAGGTCACAGACACCATGGCCATCGAACGTTACTCGCATGTCCAGCACTTGGTCTCCAATGTCTGCGGTGAACTGGAAGACGGCATGAGCCAAATGGACGTGCTGCGAGCCTCCTTTCCGGCTGGCACCCTGACCGGCGCCCCGAAGGTACGCGCCATGGAAGTAATTGACGAGCTGGAGCCCGTGCGCCGTGGCGTTTACGGTGGTGCTGCCGGCTACCTGAGCTACTCGGGTGAAATGGATCTGGCAATTGCCATCCGCACCGGCGTCATTAAAGACGGCATGCTGTATGTACAGGCTGCCGCCGGCATTGTGGCCGACTCCGACCCCGAAAAAGAATGGCAAGAGACCGAAGCCAAGGCGCGCGCGGTTATCCGCGCTGCCGAACAAGTGCAATTCGGTCTGGACGAGCCCATCTAATCGCCTGACTGCCATCCTTTTTTGCCGGAGTATTCCCATGCTGTTCATGCTCGACAACTATGACTCCTTCACTTACAACTTGGTCCAGTACTTCGGAGAACTGGGCCAGGAGGTAGTGGTACGACGCAACGATCAAGTCACGCTTGAAGAGATCGAAGCCCTGAATCCCAGCCATCTGTGCGTCTCGCCAGGCCCCAAATCCCCAGCGGATGCCGGGCTGTCCGTCGCACTGATCCAGCACTTTGCGGGCAAGCTGCCGATTCTGGGTGTTTGCCTGGGCCATCAAGCAATCGGGCATGCCTTTGGGGCACGCATTATCCGTGCGCAACAAATCATGCATGGGAAAGTCTCGCCCATTACTCACCAAGGCACGGACGTATTCAGCCATTTGCCCTCGCCCTTTAACGTCACTCGCTACCACTCTCTGGCCATCGAGCGCGACAGCTTACCCGACTGCCTGGAAGTGACCGCGCAAACCGAAGACGGCGAGATCATGGGGATACGACACCGTGAACTGCCTGTTTACGGCGTGCAGTTTCATCCCGAATCGGTGCTAAGCGAGCATGGCCACGCCTTACTGAAGAACTTTCTGGATCTTTAATATCATGAACACCATCACTCCTACCGAAGCACTGGTGCGCTGTATCGAACACCGGGAAATCTTCCACGACGAAATGCTGCATCTGATGCGCATGCTGATGCGTGGCGAAATGTCGCCCCAAATCGCAGCCGCCTTGCTGATGGGCCTGCGTGTCAAAAAAGAGAGCGTGGGCGAGATCTCCGCCGCTGCCCAGGTGATGCGCGAATTTGCCACGCCTGTCATCACCCCTAATCCCGACGAACTGCTGGATATGTGCGGCACGGGCGGCGACGGCTCCAATACCTTTAATATTTCCACTGCAGCCATGTTTGTGGCCGCCTCGGTCGGCGTGAAAGTAGCCAAGCATGGCAACCGCAGTGCCTCCTCGTCATCCGGCAGTGCCGATGTACTGGAAGCACTGGGGGTCAACCTGATCTTCTCGCCCGAACAAGTGGCGCAAAGCATTGCCGAAACCAATATCGGCTTTATGTTTGCCCCGGCTCACCACGGTGCCATGAAAAACGTCGCCGCCGTCCGTAAAGAACTGGGCGTACGTACTATTTTCAATATTCTGGGCCCGCTGACCAACCCGGCCGGTGCCACCAACCAGCTGATGGGCGTATTCCACGCTGATTTGGTCGGTATCCAGGTCCGTGTGATGCAACGTCTGGGTGCCAAGCACGTGCTGATCGTACATGGCAAAGATGGCATGGACGAAGCCTCGTTGGGCGCGGCGACTCTGGTGGGCGAGCTGAAAGACGGTCAGGTGCGTGAATATGAAATTCACCCCGAAGATTTTGGCATGGCCATGACCTCGAACCGCAGCATCCGTGTGACCAGCCGTGAAGAATCGGCCCAAATGATTATGGAAGCTCTCGATAACCAAGAGGGTACGGCTCGTGATATCGTGGGCCTCAATGCTGGTTTGGCTATCTATGCCGCCAACCACGCCAATTCCATTGAACAAGGCCTGCGCATGGCTTTTGAAGCTATTGCCAACGGCGCTGCCCGCGAAAAACTCGAACAATTCCGCGCTTATACAAGGAAGTTAAACCCATGAACGACATTCTGGCCAAGATCCTCGACACCAAAAGAGCTGAAGTCGTCACCGCCCGCCAACTGCGCAGCGAGTCCGATCTGCTGCGCGAAGCGAAGAACCGGAACGACCTGCGCGGCTTTGCCAGCGCCATTGAAGACAAGATTGCTCAAGGTAAACCCGCCATTATTGCGGAAGTCAAAAAAGCCTCCCCGTCCAAGGGTGTAATCCGTGCTGACTTCAACCCGACCGAAATTGCCTCCAGCTACGCCGCGCACGGCGCCGCATGCCTATCGGTCCTGACTGATATCCAGTATTTCCAGGGTTCCTACGATCACCTGCGCCAAGCCCGTGCCGTCTGCGCACTGCCTGTGCTGCGTAAAGATTTCATCATCGACCCCTACCAGATCATCCATGCCCGCGCCATGGGTGCCGACTGCATCTTGCTGATCGTCGCCGCCTTGGAGCAGGATCAACTGATGGAGTACGAGGAGATGGCCCACGAACTGGGCATGGACGT
Organism: Alcaligenes sp.; assembly: GCA_052109075.1. Taxonomy (GTDB): domain Bacteria; phylum Pseudomonadota; class Gammaproteobacteria; order Burkholderiales; family Burkholderiaceae_B; genus Alcaligenes. Next base: position 49,326 of record JBQEAN010000020.1, read on the forward strand.
ACTGGTCGAAGTACACGATCGCGCCGAGTTGGATATTGCCCTGCAGATGAAAACCAGCCTGCTGGGTATCAATAACCGCAATTTGCGCACCTTTGAAACCAGCACCCAGAACACCCTGGATCTATTGCCTTTCATCCCCAACGAAAAACGTGTGGTCACAGAAAGCGGCATTCACACCCTCGAAGACGTCGCGCTGATGCGCGAACATCAAGTCCAGGCCTTCCTGGTCGGTGAGGCTTTTATGCGCGAACCCGATCCTGGCGTCGCGCTGCAAAATCTGTTCTTTGGTCAGCCTGCATGAGCCCAAGCGCTTGCTCCTTATGCGCTTTGAAGCCCGATCAATTACTGTGGTCGGGCGCGGGAATTCAGGTGCTGGCCGTTACAGACAGCCCTTTTCCTGGCTACACACGTGTCATCTGGCAAGAGCATGTGGCTGAAATGAGCGATCTATCCGACGAGCAACGGCAGCACATCATGGCTGCCGTCTATCTTGTGGAGCAGACCCAACGAGAGCAGCTGGGTACCGCCAAGATCAACCTAGCCCAATTCGGGAATCAAGTGCCGCATCTGCACTGGCACATCATCCCCCGCTGGAAGGATGACCCTTTCTTTCCAGATTCGGCCTGGTCTCCTGCACCCGAGCGTACAGCGGAACAAAAGCAAAGCTGGACCTCCCACGAGGAACACCTGCTTGAACACGTAAGCAGCTATCACCACGCTCTCTGCACCGCACTGCAAGCAGGGTTTGGCCGCTAAGCTCACCGCTTAAAACACCCCCTGACCTACGCTGAAGCCCAGGTACCAGCCCTGGCAAGCCTCTCTGCGCGCCTAAGGGACGTCCCTCGCAAAGGCCATCAACCCCCCCCTCTCCAAGCCCGAAATTAACCTAGATCAAGCCTACGCCATAATCGTCTAGCTCCATCAAAAACCACCATATATAGTGTCGTTAATCCTAAAAAACACTATATATAGGTTTTTGTGAAAAAATGGCTACCCAGGAAACCACACTACGTCCGGCTGCTCAGCTAGACATCATTCGCTCCATCGCCGAATATCTGGACCGCCAGGATTGGCGCGTACAGGCCAATGCCAACCAGGGCTATTCGCTGGGTGGATTAATTCTAAACAGCTCGGGCAAGATGATCGCCAACTATTGGCTCAGCCATGTTTACCCCGAAGCGATCGGCCAGGCACACCGGCAAGCGGACTTTCATATTCACGATCTGGACATGCTGTCTGGCTACTGCGCGGGCTGGTCCTTGCGCACCTTCTTGAACGAAGGGCTGAACGGGGTACCCGGAAAAATCGAATCCGGGCCACCCCAACACCTGAGCAGTGCCGTCGGCCAAGTCGTCAATTTCCTGGGTACCTTGCAAAACGAATGGGCGGGTGCTCAAGCCTTCAGTTCCTTTGACACCTATATGGCACCCTACGTCCGCAAAGACGCTTTGAGCTACAAGCAAGTGCGCCAATGCATGCAGGAACTGATCTACAACCTGAATGTGCCTTCGCGCTGGGGCACGCAAACACCCTTCACCAACTTAACCTTCGACTGGGTCTGCCCTGAGGATCTACGCCAGCAAGTGCCGCAAATCGGTGGTAAGGAAATGCCTTTTTTCTACGGCGACCTGCAGATCGAGATGGACATGATCAACCGTGCCTATATCGAGATCATGAGCGAGGGCGATGCCCGCGGGCGCGCCTTTACCTTCCCTATCCCCACCTACAACATCACCCGCGATTTTGACTGGCACAGCGCCAATGCCGAGCGCCTGTTTACCATGACGGCCAAATATGGCCTGCCCTATTTTCAGAACTTCATTAACTCTGAACTAGAGCCCAATATGATTCGCTCCATGTGCTGCCGCCTGCAGCTGGATTTGCGCGAACTGCTCAAGCGCGGCAATGGCCTGTTTGGTTCCGCTGAACAAACCGGCTCCCTGGGTGTCGTCACCCTGAACTGTGCACGCCTGGGCTATCTATACCGAGGCGACGAAGCGGGTCTGTTTGCGCGCCTGGACGAACTGCTGGAAATGGGCCGTGACAGCCTGGAAATCAAACGCAAAGTCATACAACAGCACATGGACCAGGGCTTGTTTCCCTATACGCGCCGTTACCTGGGCACCTTACGTAACCACTTCTCCACGCTGGGGGTAAATGGCATCAACGAGATGATCCGTAACTTCACTGAAGACAAACAAAACCTGTGCACTCCGTGGGGCCATCGCTTTGCATTGCGTTTACTGGATCACATTCGGGACCGCATGGTGGAGTTCCAGGAAAGCACCGGCCATCTGTACAACCTGGAAGCTACGCCTGCCGAAGGCACTACGTACCGCTTTGCCAAAGAGGATCGTGCCCGCTGGCCCGATATTCTGCAGGCCGGTACCGAGCAAATGCCCTATTACACCAACTCATCGCAACTGCCGGTGGGCTTTACCGAAGATCCTTTCGAAGCCTTGGAACGACAAGACGAGTTGCAAGGAAAATACACCGGCGGCACCGTACTGCATCTGTACATGACAGAGTCCCTCTCCAGCGCCGATGCCTGTCGCAATCTGGTGCAACGAGCCTTGAACCGTTTTTCCTTGCCCTACATCACGGTCACCCCCACCTTCTCTATCTGCCCCAAGCATGGCTATCTGTCTGGAAAGCATGAGTTCTGCCCGCATTGCGATAGCGACCTCCTGGCCCGTAAGAAAGCGGCTCAATCTGATGCCGAGACACAGGATGGGCCTCATGAAAAAGCTGGGCACGCTCCGGCCCATCAGCAAACTGCAGGGCCCATTCAGACACAGGCTCCTATTCATTGATCAGCCCGCTTCAAACTGCTCGCTCATCAATTAAGACTATTTAACCTGACTGCGGCCCACCTGCTCGCAGCCATTATTTGAACCGCGCCACCAGGCGCCCCCCTGCCAGTCATCTCGAGCGCGCCCTCTCAACTCTGACTGACAGATTTTTTCTTAAGGGAGTTTTTTATGAACACCAACGCTATCACCCTGAATGATTCTGAGCGCCAACCCTGCGAAATCTGGACCCGTGTCATGGGCTACCATCGCCCCCTGTCCTCGTTCAATATCGGCAAGCAAGGCGAATTCCACGAACGGCGCTACTTCACCGAAGCCAGCGCCTCCTTGAACAGCACAGTACAAAAGCCCTAAGCACCATGAGTCACGCCACGCGCCATCTTTATCCAGCCACTGACAGCTCCCACAAAGTGGCATTGAAAGTGGGCGGTTGCGCCCCTTTTTCGGCCACAGATTACCCCGGCCAATTAGCCGCCGTAATCTTTGTGCAGGGCTGCCCCTGGCGCTGTGGCTACTGTCATAACCCCCATCTGCAGGAGCGCAGCCCAAACAGCGCCATTGATTGGAATGCCTTGCTGGACTTTTTGAATCGACGAGTAGGGCTGCTCGATGCCGTGGTCTTTAGCGGCGGCGAACCCACACTGGACCCCGCACTAGGCGCAGCCATACGGGCTGTACGCAGATTAGGCTTCAAAATCGGTTTGCACACAGCCGGGACACACCCGGCCAGATTGCTGGAGGTTTTACCCTGGGTGGACTGGATAGGTTTGGACATCAAGGCCGAGTTCAGCCATTACGACGCTATTACCCAGCGCACCAATAGTGCTGCTGCTCCCTTACGCAGTTTGCAGCTACTGCTAAACGAAGACGCCTTGTTCGAGTGTCGCAGCACCCTGCACCCTCAGCTGCATAGCCCTGCTTCCGTCCAAGCCTTGGGGCAACATTTACACAAGCTAGGCGTCAAGCGTTATGCCGTGCAGATTTTCCGCACGCAAGGCTGTAGTGATGACTTCCTAAACAAGACTGGGCAGGCTTTACAGGCCTACCCAGGAGAAGATGTTCTGCAAAACCTACAAGGGCTATTCCCGCATTTTGAAGTGCGGCGCTCTTGAGAGTCTTTATGAGGAAGCAGGCGAGCGAATCGGACGGCGCAGCACATCCTGCAAGGCGGCCCGTCCCTGCTTGAGCATTGCGCGCGGATGCAAAATATCGGGATCAAGGGCATCCAGAGTGTTCTTTACCATCAGCCCTAACTCCGTATCCCCTTCAATAGACAGACGCCGATTAAAGAATAAGGTGTCCGGATCTTCCTGCCGCTGCAGCAGCTGATAAAAAGCCCACAGGTCTGCCTTCAGAATCAGATCGGGGCTTTGCGCACTGGCCGACAAAGGATAAAAAGCACCTTGACGCCATGTATAGTCAAAGGCCAAGCCTGCATCCGCCACCTGTATACGCAAAGCCCGGCCTTCCAAGCGCTCCGCAATATCAGTCGGCAAATGCGGACGCATCAACACATTTAAACCCGTACAAAACAAGCGAGAACCTGGCCAGGGCGGCAAGCGGCTTAATACACCCGCTACCGCAGCAGGCAAACGAGGGGAAGTGCTGGTTATTTCATTCACACCTGAATCCATCCTTTAAAAACGTTCGGCGAGCGGCGAGACCCATTCCAAACCGGGCCGACCATGCCAAAAGCCATTGCACGCTTTGGCTGGCAGCAAGGGCAGCAAATCGCCATGTGCATCTTTGGCCTGAATACGCCCCTGCGCCACCTCGTTAAACAGGTGTACTACGGCCTCCATATGTTGGGACTGAGGGCTCAAACGCAGCATATCGACACCCAGCTCGCGCAAATCCTGTATTTGTTCCAGCAGGGTATAGACCCAAGCAGATTGAGTCTGGATACCATTGATGGTCAAAAAACCTTGCCCTTCACGTGTTTCCAGCAAGAGGCCATCGGGATAGTCCATACACACATACTGGCAATTGTCCTTGGGCAAATTGCGATTACGAGCCGCAAAACAGCGCGCCGAAAAAGCCAGAGGCAAACGCCCAAAGGCAAAGACCTCTGTTTCCAAACCGGCAGGTCTGTCTTGCTGCAACTGCGCTAAACCGGTCCGACCCATTTCCAACGGCATCACCCAGCGCACCGCGCCTTGGGACGCAATCAGATCCAGCACTGGTCCGTTATAAATATTCAAAAAAGGGCCGGCGACAAAGTCCCGGCCCTGCATCAAACGTACTGCACCCATATCATTGGCTTCGATCAGATATTCGGCCTGCTCGGTCACTTTGCGTAGCGTATTGACGTCCCGCCCCGATTCCAGCAAGACTTGGCTAGATAAAACAGGCACCTTGCCTGCCTGGGCCAGCATCAGGGCGATATCCAGCCAATCATCCAGTCGTAGCTCATGGCGGCGCGAACATACGGTCTCACCCAAATAAACTACATCCACTGGCCAATCGCAGGCCGACTCATAAAACTGCATGGTGGCAACGCGTGACCAATAGTACTGCAAGGGGCCTAAGGATAATTTCATGTTTGAGCCTCCCATGCTCTACTTCCAGGGCCGAGAATAGGCACCCAGCGTATGTTGCTGCCCTTCGGCCAATTTGTTCAAAGCGCCCATCCAGGCCGGATGGACCGAATAACGAGCTTGCGTGGACTTGGCCAGATCAATAGCCTGACGCCAGACTTGAGTTACCTGCGCCACATAAGCCGGGCTGCGCTGTCGGCCTTCAATCTTGATGGCACTGACGCCCGCCGCCAACAGCTGGGGCAACAAGGACAAAGTATTCAGACTGGTGGGTTCTTCCAGGGCGTAATAATTTTCGCCCGCGACATCAAAACGCCCTTTGCACAAAGTGGGATAAGCCGCGTTTTCGCCATCCTGATAGCGATCGATCAAGACGCCATTCAAGCGCGATTCCAGACCTTGCTCAGTTTGCTCCCAACGTACATGCCCCGCGGGCGAACAAACACCATGCGTATTGGGGGATTCGCCGGTGGCATACGAGGACAAGGCACAACGGCCTTCAACCATCACGCATAAACTACCAAAACCAAAGACTTCGACTTGGACGGGGACTTGCTCACAGACCTGCTCAACCTGTGTCAGTGACAACACGCGCGGCAATACCACGCGCTGAACGCCAAAGTTCTCGTAGTAATACTTGATGGCTTCCGGGTTAGTAGCCGACCCCTGTACCGACAAATGCAGGCGCAGATTCGGATGCTGCTGGCTGGCATACGCCATCAAACCCGGATCAGCCACAATGACAGCATCCACGTTGGCCTCGGCTGCCCGATCGATCGCATCGCGCCATTGTTGCCAGGCATTAGGTTGCGGATAGGTATTGAGTGCCAGCAAGATCTTGCGACCACGTTGATGCGCGTAATCAATGCCTTGTGCAATCGCCCTCGCATCAAAATTAAGCCCGGCAAAGTTCCGGGCATTGGTGGCATCACGAAAACCTAGATAGACACTATCGGCGCCGTTATCAATGGCCGCTTTCAAAGCAGGCAAGCTACCGGCTGGGCAGACCAATTCCAGTTGTGGGTTCTCGGACGCGGCTAAGGCCGTGGACGCTGTATTCATAACACTCCCCGATCAGCAATCTGGCCAGGGCTGAACCTGGCTCGACAAGACCACCACTATGCCTGCTCTGAAATTAAGGGGCCTTAACGCATATCAAATTCTCCCCACCTCCTGACCGACGGCAAACAAATCACACTTTGCCTCTCCCATGAGGTCCCAGAATGGTCCACAATGCCTGCCAAGCCTTTCGTGCTGGAGTCTTTGATGTCGCACACTGAGATCACGCTGGATACCCGTGGCCTGTCCGCGCCCGAGCCTATGGAGCATTGCCTGGAAGCATTGGCCGAGCTGGGTTCCGCACAAGCCTTGATCATGTGGCTGGATAGAGAGCCCTTTCCCTTGTATGAAATCCTGCGCCGCAGTGGTTTCAACTATCAGGGTTCAATACAAGAAAGCGGCTTTCAGCTCATCATCCGCAGGAACTAAGTCTATGCAACGCGCTTTATCGCTGGATCAATCTCCATCCCTGTCATTGACCCTTCCCTTGTTCGCGAACGTGCCTTTTTTTGGGCTATTGGCCGCCATACTAGCGCTCTATAGTGGCCCCGAACTATTCAATTCCCGCTGGCATCCCGCGACAGTAGCGCTCACTCATGCCTGGACTTTGGGTATTGTGGGCAGTGCCATGTTTGCATCACTGGTTCATATTCTGGCGGTGGCCTGTAATGTGCGCATTCAGATCCCTGGCAGCAGAGCGCTGACTTTCTGGGGGCTATTTAGTGTCGGCACCTTACTGCTGATTACCGGCTTTATAAGCTGGCAAAGCTGGGCGTATCAGTTGGCCGCTCTATGCTTGGGCCTTGCCCTGGGCGCTTATATCATCACCCTGGTTTTGGCTCTATGGCGGTCTCGACGCGACGTCTTTCGGGGTGCCAAAGAGATTGTTGCTCCCGTACGGCTGGCATTGCTGGGCCTGGTGCTGACCGTCTCAACAGGGCTGATCATGTTGATCGCCCTGGCAACCGAGCAGAACCTGCCCAACCTGGTGGGCCTGCACATAATGATGGGGTTGGCAGCCTGGGCGGGCCTTCTGCTGATGGGCATGTCCTTTCAATTAGTGCCAATATTCCAGGTTACCGAGCTATACCCCGCCCCTTTGGTCCGCTGGCTGCCTTGGGGAGTTACCGCGCTGTTGATCGCACAATGGGCCTTAGCCTTTTTACCTGGCCCGTGGTTGCCCGTTCGTGACCTGGTCAGCTACCTGATCTTTTTGGCTTACGGCTTATGGGCTATGGTCAGCTGGGCCCGGGTTTGGAAACGAAAACGGCCCACAGCCGGAACCAGTACCTTATTTTGGTACAGCTCCTTAAGCAGCCTTTTAGCCTGTATTCTCCTGAACTTCTGGGCCAACTCCCCTTCTGCACCCAATGCCGATCTGGCCATAGGTGTCTTGCTCATCATGGGAACCTTAGGTTCAGTGGTCTGTGGAATGCTGTATACCATCGTTCCCTTCCTGCTCTGGCGCGAGGCCCAAGAGCACGTCAGTATGGACACTGACAATACCGAGCACACGCGCGCACTCTTGCGCTTGATCCCCAAGACGGCCCAATACATACCCACCTTTACCGGGCGAGCACATTGGGCCTTACATAGCTTGAGCATCCTTATCTGGGCAGGCGCCAGCTTGGGGATAGAATTTTTCGCCTGGGTCGCTGCCCCTGTACTGTTTTTGTCTTTTGCCACCCTTGCCTGGAATCTATGGACAGCCTGGCAGCGCTATCGCCAAAGCCTGCGTGCTATGCGCGTGTATCAGGCAAAGCACCATATTGACGCAACGCAGCACTGTCCAGAATCGTGAAATTACGGCGCTGTACACGAATCAGATTCCGGTCAATCAAGTCACGTAACGTACGCGACAAATGTTCCGGGGTCAGATTCAGGCGCGAAGCAATCACCGACTTACCTACATCTATCCTGAACGGTGCACCGTCCTCGCCGGGCCATTCCTGCAACAGATAACTGACTAAACGCTGCACCCCATTTTGCAAGGTGTAAGCCTCCAACTCGCCCATCAAACGGTAAAGCCGCTCACTTAAGCCTGCTAACATCAGCCGGGCTACGTCACTACCTTTTTCCAATTGCTCCAACAAGGCTTCTCGGCTGATATGCAAGAGCAAGGAATCCACCAAAGCCTGAGCCGTCACAATATAGTTACGGCCCATAAACATCAGCGCCTCTCCAAACCCCTCTCCTGGGCCTACCAGACGCACCACTCGCTCAAGCCCTGAAGACGACACGAACACCAACTTCACCCGGCCATACACCAGCATGTGGAAACCCAGACAAGGGTCACCGCAGTGAAACAACGTCGTCCCGCGTAAAGCGTGGACTTCTTGAGTGCCTTTGGCAATGGGTTCAAGCTGCTCCGCAGGCAGCTCTTTGAATATAGGTAAATGAGCCAGCTGCGCCTGTATGCGTTTCCAACGCCCGGGCCCTTCACCAGCCACTAGCCGTGAATCCGCCAAACCATCATCGCTTGCCTGCTCGGCAATGTCTTGAGCCACCATCTTCATTCCCTGAAAGCAAACAGAACCAGCACTAGACTGACACACTCCCTTCCCTCTTGAGCACATTAGCTCGGCACCTGATTGATACAAGTCAAACAGTTAAATAGGCGTCTTAGGAGGAAGGAAATAACTCAGTCAGAACTGATAGTTCAACATGACTTAGGAACAGATCAAAGCAAGAAGCGGTCAAATTTGACCATCTTAGAGGTAGGGAATAAGAAGTGATGGAGTCATTGCGCGACTGAAACAATACGCCACAGGAGCACTGTTCAGAGCGAGCACAGGAAACCGCTCAAGGAGGGGCAAGAGTTTCTATAGCTAGAAGTTCTAGGAGAAAATGCGGCAAAAGCAGAGGAGGGATGGTGTAGAGCACGCCGCGACGATTATCGGCCTGGAGCCTAGATCGGCGGCCTTAT
>JBQEAN010000021.1:0-24814 GCA_052109075.1 Alcaligenes sp.
GGCGACAACCAGTGGGGAATTTGGGTCGGCTGGCTGATTGATCAGACCGTCCCTAAGGCTTCGTTTACCGCTTGTCGTTTCTGTGGATTTGGCTTGTGAAGGCCGCTATTGGTCTGGAGGTAATGCTTCTGGCCATTGTCTTGATGATGGAGCTCTCCGCCAAGGAGGGGAATGGGGCCGGAGGCTGGGCAACGTTTGGGTATATCCTGGGGCATGCTTGGCTAGTTGCCGCCGCGTTGGTGTTTCGTGGTCTCGTACTCCTTAGTAGTGGCTCTTGGGTTGATGCACCGCTTAGTTCTGCGTCAGATGTTTTCCAGGCTATGCTATTTTCTTTTCTTTCCCTTTTCTAATTGATCCTGCCTTGTCGCGTCCAATAGCTTCCTCCCCTCGTCGTCTCACCATCCGCGATGTCGCCAAAGCGGCAGGGGTGTCCCTGACGACGGTATCTCATGCCTTAAATGATCGTGGTGTGGTGGACCCCGTCACACGGGCGCGGGTCAAGCAGGTGGCAGCGGACCTGGGGTATCGCCCCAATGTGCGAGCGCAACGCCTACGCTCAGGTTCGGCCAATAGCATTGCGCTGGTATCGTCCATGCCCTTTGCAGTGTCGGGAGGCGTATCGCGTCTGGGTTTCATGATGGAAGTGGCGGGTATTGCAGCAGAGGCGGCCATGCGACGTGGCCTGGCCTTGGTATTTGTGCCCCCGTTGGAGGATGCCCAAGCCCTTTTGGAAGGACTGGATATAGACGGGGCGATTTTGCTTGAACCCATGACGGACGATCCCAATGTGCGTTTGCTGCAAGAGCGCGGAGTGGCGCTGGTCTCTATTGGCCGTCAAGGCGGTGGTGCTGATCGCTTACCCTTTGTGGATCTGCAGTCCACAGCCACAGCGCATTTATTGCTGAATCATTTATGGGAGCAAGGACGGCGGCGTATTGCGTTGGTGCAAAGCAGCGCCCTGCGGGATTCATACGCCAGCCATAAGAAAGCCTATGAAAACTTTGCCACGGCGCATGCCATGCCTTTGCGCTATATGCAGGTAGAAGAAAGTCTAGGGGAAGCAGGAGGCCAGCAGGCTTGCACCAAACTCTTGGCGCAATATCCCGATACTGACGCCTTATGTGTGCCCGTGGACGCTTTCGCCGTCGGGGCCTTGTGCGCGGTGCAGCAAGCCGGCTTGCGCGTCCCGCAAGATGTGATGATTGCCACCCGTTACGATGGCGTGCGTGCCCGTACGGCAGAACCTGCCTTGACAGCGGTGGACTTGCATTTGGAGCAGGTGGCGACCTTGGCGGTAGAACTGCTGTTCGAGCATTTGTCGGGTGACAAGAGCCGCATGTCGGTCTTGGGCCCAAAGCCGGAGCTTCGGGCCCGCGCTTCTACTCAGCGTGATGCTTAATTAGCCAGCATCACAGCAATACCCGAGACGGTCGCAAACACAAGTACGCCTATCCGCAACCGACGCTGATCCAGCCTGTGGTGGACAAGACTGCTCAAGCCCATCCCCAGTACCAGGGCAGGCAGACATAACACGGCATAGCTCAGGTGCGACCAGGCCAGTGCGCCTGAAATTCCCAGCACGATCAGCGAGATCACTTCCCCCACCAGAAAGCACAAGGCGACTGTAGAGCGCAAGGTTGCCACGGGAGCATGCTGATACGCCAAGGCCAAGGGTGGGCCACCAATACCGGTTGCCGTTTCGGTGATGCCGGTGACGAGCCCGGTCGCAATAAACGCTTTTTTACCGGGTGTGAAGCTAGGGGCCAGGACCGAGGCCAGTACGGCCAGCAAGGTGCTGATACCGACGAACTGATTTAACCAGTAGGTTGACAGCACCAGCAAAATGCCCAAGCCGGCAAAGGTGCCTGCAAAACGGCCCACCGTAATCCAGGCTGCTCCGGTGCGATCCACCGCTTCGCGTTCCCGCCATGCCACATAAGCGTTAAGCGGCAACATCAGAAACAGTAGTGCGCCAGGAATGGCTTCGGGGTGTACCAAAGCCAGTACCGGAACCACAATCAAGGCAAAGCCCATGCCACTGGCACCTTGGATAAAGGCGCCAACTAAGACAGCAGCAAAAGCAATTAACAAACCTGCCGTCATGCCATCGCCTTTTCTTGCTGGGCGTGACGGGCAAGATGCTCGGTAGAGGGGGCATGCAGTTTGCGTATATCAGACTGTGCGACGGCATGACGAGCCAGCTCGCGTACTTCTTCCAGCAAGGGCAAAGGATCCCAATCGACAGGCTGGCCTTCCCAAAGACGTAGCTTGCCTTGGACTACGACGGCACGGATTTGATCGCGAGCGGCAATGCGTACCAATTCCCAAGGTAAATCCCAGGACGGTGTCATCTCGGGCACTTGCAGATCGACCACCAGAAAGTCAGCCTGCGCGCCAACTCGAATTTGTCCGGTTTGCTGACCTAGACCAATAACGTCGGCCCCGCCTCGGGTCGCCATGTCCAGCCATGTCCAACCCGCTCCGCAGGAGGAGTCGCCCACCATCATGCCAAAGGCAAAACGTTGTGCGGCTTCGCCATAATCCATCATGCGGAAGGCGTCGCTGCGCGTGCCATCGGTGCCCATGCCCAAACGAATGCCTTGAACCCGCATGGCCTCCGCCGGGGCGACAGCATTGCCTTTCCAGGCGCTGGCAACCGGGTTGTAGGACACAGCCGCATCCAGGTCGGCCAGCAGTCGAATTTCGCTAGGTGTCACCAAGGTGGCATGGGCCAGCAAAGAGGCGGGGCCCAAGGCACCAATATGCGCCAAATGCTCGATGGGACGACGGCCATGGGCGTTCAAGGAGCGCTCTACGGCAACCAGGTGTTCGTTGGCATGGGTTTGAAAGACGCGGCCAGCTTCTTCGCTCATGGCATAGATACGATGCAACATGGCGTCACTGGCGGCTTCAGGAATGGAGATAGCCAGCGAGGGGCTGATCAAATCGTGGTGCTCCCATTGCTGTAAGTGGGCTTGAGCGCGAGCCAGAATAGGCTCGGCGTCCAATAGTACCGCGCTGTGCTTGTCGTTGCAGATCAGGCCCAGCACGCAGCGTATGCCTACGTCTGTGGTGGCTTGCACAATGGCATCCAGGTCTTCGGAAGAGCGGGTACCGGCATCGCAGACGGTCGTGAATCCACCGCGCAAGGCTTCCAGCGCGGACAGCTTACTGGAGGCGTACAGATGGCGGGCATTCAAGGTGCTTTCCAGAGGTACCCAGACGCGGCGGAAAATCTCCGAGGGCTCGCCGTACACCAACGATTTCCCATACGACTGGGTAATGTGATGGTGCGCATCAACAAAGCCGGGCATCAGCAAATGGCCGGGTAGGCTTAAGCGGGGTAGTTCGGGGTGACGGGCGGCAATGTCCTTCACTGTACCGATATCACTGAAGCGGCCGTCCTCGATGACAACAGCATGTCCTCCTACCGGTCCTTTCGGAAGGAGCAAGTGTTCAGGCTCCAGAATGCGGGCCTGGGCCAGATCTTGGGATTGGAATAAAGAAGCGTTATTCATGGCACAGCTCATTAAGAATGGTGAAGAGGGGCGGCTTTTGGGGAACGTTGACCCACATGGATGAACAGGTAGTTCAAGACGGCAGCTGTCAAGGCACCCATTGCAACGCCGTTAGAGAGCAGCAAACGCAGCTGTGAAGGCAGTTGGTCATAAATGCCCGGCACCACAATGGGCAGCAAGCCTATGGCTAGGGCGGTGGCCACTACATACATGGCGGAATGACTGCGCAGATCCACCTTGCGCAACATGTCTATGCCCATGGTGCCCACGATGGCAAACACCACCAGACCGGTTGCGCCAATTACCGCTGCCGGAATGACGCTGATCAGGGCGGACAAGGGAGAGAGCACGCCGAACAAGATCAGGAAAAGACCCCCGACAGCCGTGACATAGCGGGAGCGAACTTGGGTAGCGCGGATAATGCCGATGTTCTCGCCGCTGGTAATAATGAGAGAGGTCCCGAAAATGCCGCCCAGCAAGGAGGCCAGCCCATCGCCGCGAATGGTATTGGGTACTTGGGCTTGTTGTTCAGCTTCATCTTCTTTGCCCAGCACTTCATTCAATGCAATGGTTTGGCCCGTGGCCTCCACCATGGAAATCAAGGTAAATAGCAGTAAGGGCAAAGCGGCAATCAGGTCAAAGTTCGGTGGGCCAAACGGAAACGGCGAAGGCAGTGCTAAAAGCGGGCCTGAACCCACGCCGCTCAGGCTGATATCGCCCATCAAGGCGGCCGCCAAGGCACCGACGACTAAACCGAGCAAGATAGCCAACTGACGGCACATGCCTTGGAGCAAGCGAGCAAACAGGACGGTGGCGGCAATGGTGATCAAGGCCAGGAGCAGATTGTTCGTATCACCGAAATTCGCTGTGCCTGGCGTACCTGCAATCAGCTTGCCCGAGATCTGCGCCAGATTGATGGCAACCAGCAAGAGCATGATGCCAATCACCAGAGCCGGAAAGTAACGCAGAAAGCGTTTGAAGATGGGCACAATCAAAAAGTACAGCAGGGCAGACAAAATCACCGCACCGGAAGCGGTGGGCAAATCGGTTTGCTGCGCGATCAGAATGAACAAAATAATAGGTGCACCACCGGGCAACATCACAAAAGGCAGTTTGGCACCTATGCCGGCCGGGCCGAAGGATTGGAGCAAGGTGCCTATACCGCAGACTAGAAATGTGGCGCTCAGCAGTTGAGTAGTCAGTGCCGTGTCAAAGCCCAAGGCCTTGCTCATCAGAAAAACAGCGGCGATGGGTGAGGCGGCCATGACCAGTACGTGTTGCAGCCCGAAGGCAATCATGCGCTGGGGGGAATACAGTTCGTCCACTTGCGCAGTGGGGGTGTTTTTCATTGTTGTCTCCTGTGCTGCATGCTCAGCTCTGCAAGGGCCTGCTGCAGTCCTATGGGTTTTTATCAAATTTCCGAATAAAACGATTTGGTTCTAATTTTATGCGTAACCAAAACGTTTTGGTAGTGTATTTATGGTTTTGTGGAAAATTGCTCTGGAAAGCAAATAAGGATTATTTCTTTATGCGTAACATCCTCAAAGGACAGCGAGGGCAGGCATAGAACGTGCAGGCTAAGGTGGATAAGGAGAGGGGCAGAAAAGGGTGGTCTCAGCTCAGTGAGGCATCAGCCCGACGGTTTTGGGCAAACCATGTTGTGAAGGCGGTGCTTGGGAGGAGGGGAGCTGGGGAGTAGATACCTAGAAAAGGCATCGGCAGGGGGCAGTTTCTGGGGGCCTGGAAAGCAGAAAAGCAGCCGTTTCGGGCTGCCTTAGCGGGTTTTTACGTAACAGGCTTTAATCCACGATGTACAGCTTGGCACCGGTTTGGGTGGAGGAGCGGTGCGGCTCGGCATTGTCAGCCACGTGATAGGACTGCCCCGGCTCCAGCGTAAAGCGGCGTCCGTCTTCCAGTTCTGTATCCAGCTTGCCTTCCAGGCACAACAACATGTGGCCTTTGACACACCAGTGGTCTGCCAGATAGCCGGGGCTGTACTCCACCATGCGTACCCGGATGGGGCCAAACTGCTGCGTGCGCCATAAGGCCATGCCAGTTTCGCCTTGGTGTTCGGTTGGAGTAATGTCAGACCAGTTGACGGTGCAAAAAGGTAGCTTGCTGATATTCATGCTTTCGGCTCGTGGTAAGGGGACTGTTTGCATAGTAGGCCCGTTCGCCCCCTCAAGCCTATGGTCATTGCAACTTTCTCTGATACAGGCGATTTCAATTTTGAAATTTGCTCACCACCCAAATGCAGTGACATCAGCAATACTCGCGCTCAGCAAGGGGCGTTTATGACCCCTGCCTTGATCAAAGGGGAAGCGTATGAATCTGTTTCAGCCATTATTTGCGGCACGAAGCCTGGGCCGCTGGAGCCTGCTGACTGCCGCCTTGCTGATTGCAGCCTGTAGCAATATGCCGCAGCAACCGGAACAGCGTGCCCAGACTACCGCTCTGTCATCTGCAGTACCGCAAACAGCGTCTACGTTAGGGACTCAATGGGGAGAAGGCCGTGAATCGCGGGTTTATTCCGTACCGGCCCAACGCGTAGAGCCGCAGCGGGACAAGTTGCAATTGGCGTACTCCGATGAGCGCAGTATTCGTCAGGCCCTGGGGCAGAAGCTGGATGCGCAGCGCAGCATTTTGCTGGATCAGGGCAAGGTGGAGTTGTCTGTACATGACGCGCGGGATACGCCTTTGACGATTTACAGCAGCATTGGCCAAAACAATTACCAATTGGCTGGCCAAGCGGGTGAACGTTATGTGCTGGTCTATACCAATCGCAGCGCGACACCTTATGAAATCATCACAACAGTAGATGGCCTGGATGTCCTGTCGGGCAAGCCCGGCAGCCGCAGCCATAACGGCTATATGTTGCAAGCCGGGGCGGTATTGCGTATTGAAGGTTTTCGTAAAAGTGCACAGGAAGTGGCCGCTTTTCGTTTCTCTGGCAAAGACAGGGCGTATGCCACTAATAGCTTGGCGGGTGACACGCGCAATATTGGTGTGATCGGTGCGGTGCTTTACGAGGTCCGTCCCGTCAAGCTCAGCCCGCCCGCCACCCCGACGGCGAATCCCTTTCCAGGGGATGCCAGCAAGGAACAGTACGCTCCGCCCCCACGCTATTAAGGCTTGATGGTCAATCCGCCAAACGCTGCATCTGCTTGTGGTGGATTGAGCCGTCACAGAGAGCTTAAAGCATGAGCTATTAGCGGGAAACTACGCGCTTGGAACCCTGGAATGACTCTGTTAAGGTGTGCCAGAATTAGCCCCTTTGCAAGGACAGGCCGTGCTGCCAGAGTTGATCCGTCCAGAGCATTTTGTTCACGTACGCATCATTATTGGTATGGTGCTGGGTATCAGCATTTCACGGCTGATTGTGGGCGTATCTGAGTTCATCCAACATCCCAAAGCTAAGCGTATCTATCCCATTCACCTGGGATGGGTTCTGTACCTGTTCCTGACGATTATTCATTTCTGGTGGTACGAGTTCAGTCTGGCCAAGGTGCAGGTCTGGTCATTTCAGCTGTATTTTTTCCTGATCCTGTATACCTGTCTGTTTGCCATCATGGCGTCTTTGCTGTTTCCGTCCAATATGGAGGAATATCGGGGTTTCGAGGATTATTTTCAGACCCGGCGGCGCTCCTTATACGGCGTTTTTGTGCTGATTCAGGTCATGGATCTGATTGACACCGCTATCAAGGGCAAACAGTATTTCCTGAGCCTGGGCATTGAATACCCCCTGCAGCAGCTCGTGCTTATTGTCCTGGGGATCATCGCCGTGATCGTACCCAGCAAGCGCTATCAGGCTGCCTTTGTCTTTTTGACGCTGGTTTATAAAGGGCAATGGATCTTCCGTCTGTATGACATTCTGAATTAATGGCGTGATACGGCTTAGTGCGATTCACGCTGTTTTTTCTGTTGAGAAGGCTTCGGGGGCTGATGCCTCTTATGGGTCTGTGTGGATTCGCTCCGCATCATTCCATGCGTTTGTTTTCCGACTCTGCTGCGCTGGATGTGTTTAGACGAGTTATAGGGCGGCCAAAGATCATCTTTAGCGGATCTGTCATCGAGGCTGGGCTAAAATCGCGCTTTCAGCTGTGTTCTTGGAGGGGGTAACGACATGAGTGGCTCTTTTACTTTTGTAGTAATGGTGGCGTTTCTGGCCGTCGTAGTGGTGATGGCTGGGGTCAAAGTAGTGCCGCAGGGCCAGCAATGGACCGTGGAGCGTTTTGGTCGCTACACCCGCACGCTGACACCGGGCTTATCTTTGCTGGTGCCGTTTATGGACCGCGTGGGCAGAAAGCTCAAAATGATGGAATCCGTTCTGGATGTTCCTTCGCAAAACGTTATTTCTCGCGATAACGTGGCCGTGACGGCAGACGGTGTGGTGTTTTATCGCATCGACAATGCCGCCCAGGCGGCGTACGAGATTGATCATCTGGAAAAGGCAATCGTTAATCTGACCACTACCAATTTGCGTTCGGTTCTGGGTTCGATGGAGCTGGACCATATGTTGTCCAATCGCGAAATGATTAATGATCGCCTGCTGGCCGCTGTGGATGCAGCCACGACCCCTTGGGGAGTGAAGGTGACACGAGTAGAAATCCGTGATTTGAATATGGCCCCCGAGTTGCAGGAAGCCATGAATCTGCAAATGACCGCCGAGCGTCACCGACGTGCTGTTGTGACTAAAGCCAGCGGCCAAAAAGAAGCGGAAGTACTGCAAGCCGAAGGCGAGAAGCAGGCGGCCGTGTTGCGCGCTGAAGGTGAAAAGCAGTCCGCTATTTTGCGCGCCGAGGCGCGCGAGCGTGAAGCCGAAGCGGAAGCTCGTGCCACGCGCGAAGTGTCTGAAGCCATTAAAAGTGGTGACGTCCAAGCCTTGCAATACTTTGTTGGCTTGAAGTATGTGGAAGCCTTGCGCGATGTGGGGAATGGTCCGAACAGCAAGCTGGTTCTGATGCCTTTGGAAGCCAGTGGTATTACCGGCGCCGTAGCTGGCGTGACGGAGTTGCTAAAGTCCTCTGGCAGCAAGTTGGGTTAAGCGTAAGCGGATAGCGGGAGGTGCTGATCTTGGCGTTCATTTTCGATTCCTTTTGGTATTGGCTGGTGGCCGGTGTGGTGTTGATCGCCACTGAGGTCGTCGTCTCCGGCGTCTATTTGCTTTGGCTGGGCTTGGGGGCGTTGACGGTGGGCTTGTTCACCGCCGTCTGGCCTGATGCGCCGTCCTGGCTGCAATGGTTGATTCTGGCCGTCGCCATGCTCGGTTGGGTGGTGGTTGGGGTGCGTTGGCAGCGACGCAGCCGGGCCAGTCAGCCTGATGTGCTCAATACCGGCCTAAGTGGCTATGTCGGTGCTCGGGCACTGGTCAGCGATAACTTTGTGAATGGCCGTGGGCGTATTCGGCTTAACGACAGTTATTACAGCGCCACGGCGGCTCAGGATCTGGAGCAGGGTGTTGCAGTCGTGGTCCTGGCAGTAGACGGCGCTGAAATGCGTGTTCAGGCTGTTGAATAAGACAAATAGCAGGGTATAGAGCAATGATGAACAATCGTTACGGCAAGCTGGCTTCTTTGGTGTATCACCTGGATAAACCAATAGGGCGCTCCTTTGGCGATGTCGAGTATTACCTGGCACGTTTGCAGGGCATAGGCGGGCCTATTCTGGAACCAGCTGTCGGTACCGGCCGTATTCTGATTCCCTTGCTGCAAGCGGGATTGGACGTCAGTGGTTTTGACCTATCCCAAGAGATGCTGGACTATTGCCAGCGCGAACTGGGGCTTCGTTCCTTGAAGACTCAGCTTGAGCTTGCGGGTTTCAGTGATTTCAAGGCCGATCGGCCTTTAGAGGCCATTGTGGTACCCGCAGGTTCCTTCCAGTTGCTGGACTCTTTTGAGCAAGGTATCGCGGCCTTACGTCGTTTTCATACCAGCTTGAAAACAGGTGGGCGTTTGTTGCTGGATCTGGATCCTGTAGCGGCGATGTTGAATGTGCTGCCTGGTTTGCGAACCTGGTCAGCCCCACCGCATGGTTTGATTAC
Source organism: Alcaligenes sp. (assembly GCA_052109075.1). Taxonomy (GTDB): domain Bacteria; phylum Pseudomonadota; class Gammaproteobacteria; order Burkholderiales; family Burkholderiaceae_B; genus Alcaligenes. The sequence goes on from JBQEAN010000021.1 coordinate 9,559, forward strand.
CCTAAATGCCTCGGCCTTGGAAAAGGACTATTGCGCTCAAGTGACTCGCGAGATGCATCGCTATGAGTTGTGGGAGCAGGGCGTCTTGCTGGAGACGCAACTGGAACAATTCTCGCTGCGCTGGTGGGGCGTAGAAGAGCTGCGCATGGCCCTGGAGCAACTGGGTTTCGGCGAAATTGTCATATCGGGTGGGTATCAGTATGGTAAGCCACCTCAAGATACTGATGGGATTATTTCGTTTGAAGCGCGCAAACTGTAAAGCAGTTATTTCAACCAGGGAAGTGAATGTGGCTTTGAAGGTGGTATGTATGCGCCAGTCGTCTCCCATTGAGGACAAGGAACTTGGTTCTTTCCGAGCCAGAGCGCGGCGTTGGGCTTGTCGCGTATCGGTCTTATGGTGTGCGTCAGGTTTCGCGCTAAGCGCCATCGCCCAAGGGCAAAGCTTGATACAGGATGCGCAAGGTTGGGTCTATGTGAATGATCAAGGTGAACCTATCCTGCGTCCGTTGATCTACGACAACGGCCCCGATTATTTCGAGGAGGGTCTGGCTCGTTTTGTGTCCAAGGGAAAAATGGGTTTCCATGATCAGGCTTTGACGATCCAGATTCCAGCCCGCTACGATTTTGCCTTTCCCTTTGTACATGGCACGGCCAAGGTCGGCATGGACTGCGAATTTATCCCGGTTGGTGAACATCGTTCTGTCCACTGCAAGCAGTGGGAGACTATTTCCAATCCTTTGTCAGGCCCAAGGACTCCACTCATAAAGTAGTCAGCGCACAGTACACTGCAACACAGACTTTATTCGGAGAGCAAGATGAAAAAATGGGGAGTCCTGGGGCTGGCCGGTCTCTTGTCCGCTTGTGCAAACCAAGCCACGACACAGCCGCCTATTGGCCTTGCCAATCCGGCTTCGGCGTATTGCGTGGAAAAAGGTGGACGCCTGGAGATTGTGAACACCGTGGCAGGGCAGGTGGGCATGTGCACCTTGCCCGACGGCAGCGTGATCGAAGAATGGGAATTGATGCGCCGTGATCATCCTCCGGCACAGTCTTGATGCATGATGAAAAAAGCCAGCGAATTGCTGGCTTTTCTTTTTTGGCTCGCTGCGTCGTTGATTGAGGATGTTGAAAGTCGCAGAGCTTCTGGTATCGGCTGACACAGCGTCCCCAAAATACTCAAGGTTCGATAAGCGCAGGTTAGCAAGCGCAATCTGCCCAACCTTACGACAGTCAGGCATGGGTTTGTTGGCAGAGGCTGCTAATCAGCGCTCAATGCGGACTTCAAAATACGCTTCGGACTCGCCCAAATCGCGAAAACCATCACTCATGGCGCGGGTGGCAGCGACGATCCATTTCTTGGCCAAGGCGATGTCTTCCCCCGATAATTCGGTCTCTGCCGTTTCCTCGGCCAACTGCCAGGCGCAATAGGCCTGGACTACGGCTTCGGGGCCTTGCATGGCTTTCTCTAAGCTGCGGCGAAAGCGTTCTTCTGCCTCGCGGCGTCCGCGCTCGGTGATATCGGAAGGAGCGTCGTGCAAAGTAATGGTATAGGACATGATGCTTCTTTTTGCTGTATGGATAAACAGTAATTTAGCACGTCTTTTTATCTTGAGCTAGATTTTTATAATGTCTGTTGCATCAACTATTCGTCGACATCTTTTGAGCCTGAAAGCAGGTTGAAGACAGGACCGGTTTGCCCGGTCTTTTGCCGGTCTGCCAGACACGAGCTTGCGCCATAAACTATCTTGCTCCGCTCATAGGTATACTGCCTCACACAGGTTCACGCTCTCTTTTTCATGACCGAGGTGCCGGGTGCAGGTTGTAGCGATTGGCAGTATTACCGTTGATATTGTGGTCTCCGATATGCCTGCAGAGCTGGCGCGTGGAGATAAGCAAGAAGTCGGGTCTATAGACCTGTACCCCGGCGGGGGCGCCTTGAATGCGACGGCTGCTTTTATGACGCAAGGCGAATCGGTACGGTTACTGGGCGCACTGGGCCGAGATGGCTTAGGTGAACGTTTGTGCGCACATATTGAGCAGCTGGGGATTGATGTCGGCAGTGTACAGATTTGCCCTGGTCAACCCACAGGCAAGGCCATCGTCTTGGTAGAGCCTTCAGGTAGTGCCTCTGTGCTGGCTCGGCGTGGTGCCAATGCCTGCTTGCGTATTCAAGCGCAGGATTTGCAGGCTGACTTGATCTACGTGGCTCCCTTGGCGCTACAGCCTATGGAAAGCCTGGCGCAAGCGCTGGCTCAAAGAGATAAAGAGTTGACCTGCCTGGCTGTAAATCCCAGTGTGGCTTGTCTGAGGGAGCAAGGGCGGGGGTTCAAGCAGGTTTATGCTCAGGCGGATGTGTTGGGTTTGAATGCCGTGGAGGCCCAAATGCTGGCTGGCGTCCAGGATGCAGATATTCAGCTGGATTTATCTGTTGAACAGGCCAGCGCCTTAGCGACTCGTTTGCAACATCATCCTCAACAAGCCCTGGTCATTACTTTGGGAGGGCAGGGGGCGGTGGTGGCGGTGAATGCTCAGCATTATTTTGAACCCGCCTGTCAGGTTGCCGTGTGCTCAACCGTCGGGGCAGGCGATGCGTTTCTGTCCAGTTTTGCGTTGGCCTGGAAACGGGGTTTGGGGCCATCCCACGCGTTGCAGTTTGCCAGTCAGGCAGCAGCAGCACGATTAGGGCAGTGGGCGGCGAATGCCTTTCCTCCCTTATTTGGGCAGGGCGAGGACGAAGTCCTGGCTTTATAAATACAAAAAACCGTGTGAAGGAAGGGCGATGGCGGCCATCATCATTATTGTGGGTTTATATCTGCTGGTGACGGTTTTACTTGGCGTCACGCTTTTTTATACCCGACCTAAAAGTTGGAAGCGAGACACTCTTTTATTGATGATTACGCCCTTGGCAGTGCCCGTGGTTTACGCCTTGCTCACGATGCTGGGTTGATGCAAACCAGGGCGCCGGCCCTTATCCAGGCGACTTTTGTTGCGTGTTATGAACTTTTGCAGTGTTTCTTGCTACAAAAGTAAGCCTGTGTAGCCTGATCCTAATCTTTGTGTCGCCTCTGTGTCGGTTCTTGACAATCGTTGACTTCATGTTCTGAGGGCGGGCCGTTACCATAATCTCAAGCTAGTGTTGAGTTGGGATTTTGGGATGTACGCCATGATTAATGCCTCGAATTTGATCGATTATGTACCTATGGTATTAATGCTTGCTGGCTGCGGTATTTTGGGTTTTATTTTGCTGTCTTTTTGGCTGCATTGCTCCTGATTCACGCGTAGCCCTGTTGTTCTCTGCAACAAACCTTCACGATTTACGATTGATTTCTTTTCTTTCTTTTACCTGACGTGTTGCTTTTGCTGCACGCTTGTCACCGCGCCCTTTCAGTGTCAAACAAGTGTAGTAAGCTATTTCCACGATCTGTTTCGCGACCAGCGCGTCAAGGCTTGCCCCAAGCCTGCGCTAACAGCCGGCACAGGCTTGTAAATCATGGCGTGACATGGTTTGTGAAGCATCCGCCAAAGGCAGGTCAAGGAGAAGGAAATCATGTTTTTCCGCTTAATTTCTGCTTGCGCAGGCTCTCTGATGCTCACAGCGTGCGCCAGCTCCACGCAAAGTACCAAACCTGTGGCCCAAGCCAATCTGGCTTCTACCTTCTGTCAACGTATGGGTGGTCAAACCGTTGTGCATGAACATGTGCGTGGTGCTTACGGAACCTGCCTGATGCAAGATGGTAGCGAGTCCGAAGAGTGGGCGTTTTATCGTAGTTGGTATCCCCGAATGGACTGAAAAAAACCCTCAGTTGTGGTTTTTGTGGCGATACAGCGCCGCGATAGCAGGCGAAGGTGATAAACTTATCCAATCAAATGTGTTATTTGGGAAGCAGAAACTTATGAAATCAACGCGAACTACCCGTCGGCAAAACTAGCCGTGGCCGCGTAGCGTTTCGTTTGCTTTCCAAGAACGTTCAATTCAAAAGCGCGGCCTTTTCAAGGCCGCGCTTTTTATTTCAGGAAGTCTTATGGTCCGAATCACATTGCCCGATGGCTCCCAAAGAGAGTTTCAGGGCCCGGTTTCCGTCAGCGAAGTGGCTAACTCAATTGGTACTGGCCTGGGCCGTGCCGCTCTGGCTGGCCGCGTAGGCACGACAGGCACCGAGTCGCGTCTGGTGGATACCTCTTTTGTGATCGACCAAGACAGCGAATTGGCGATTATCACGGCTAAAGACGCTGATGGCCTGGACCTGATTCGTCACTCCACGGCTCACTTGTTGGCGTACGCTGTTAAAAGCCTGTTCCCGGATGCCCAGGTCACTATTGGCCCAGTCATTGACAACGGCTTTTATTACGACTTCTCGTACAAGCGTGCTTTTACGCCAGACGATCTGGAAGCGATTGAAAAGAAAATGGCCGAACTGGCCAAGAAAGATGAAATCGTAACGCGCGAAGAGTGGATGCGTGACGATGCCGTGGCTTTTTTCAAGAGCATAGGCGAGGATTACAAGGCGGAAATTATTGCCTCTATTCCTTCCAATGAGCCGATCAGTTTGTACCGCGAAGGCGACTTCATCGACTTGTGTCGTGGTCCTCACGTGCCATCAACTGGCAAGCTGAAAGTCTTTAAGCTGATGAAAGTGGCTGGGGCTTACTGGCGTGGCGACAGCAATAACGAAATGCTGCAACGCATTTACGGCACGGCCTGGGCCACCAAGGAAGAGCAGCAAGCTTACCTGACCATGCTGGAAGAGGCCGAGCGCCGCGATCACCGTAAACTGGGCCGTGAGCTGGATTTGTTCCACTTCCAGGAAGAAGCTCCAGGTCTGATTTTCTGGCACCCCAAGGGTTGGGTGATCTGGCAACAGGTCGAGCAATATATTCGCCGTGTCTACCAGGACAACGGCTATCAGGAAGTGAAGGCGCCGCAAATTCTGGACCTGTCCCTGTGGAAGAAAACGGGTCATTGGGACAACTACGCTGAAAACATGTTCACGACCGAGTCCGAGAGCCGTGTTTATGGTTTGAAGCCTATGAATTGTCCAGGCCACGTGCAGATCTTCAATTCTGGCCTGCATTCCTACCGTGAACTGCCTATTCGTTACGGCGAGTTTGGTCAGTGCCACCGCAATGAGCCTTCGGGTGCCTTGCACGGCATGATGCGTGTACGAGGCTTTACGCAGGATGACGGCCACATTTTCTGTACGGAAGATCAACTGCAAGATGAGTGCGCCGCCTTTACGGCTCAACTGCAGGCTGTGTATGCCGACTTTGGTTTTACTGAAATTCTGTACAAGGTCGCAACTCGTCCTGAAAAGCGCATTGGTGATGATGCCGTGTGGGACAAGGCTGAGCAGGCCTTGCTCGAGAGTTTGCGTCGTACGGGCTGTGAATTCGAGATTTCCGAAGGCGAGGGTGCCTTCTACGGTCCGAAGATTGAATACACGTTGAAAGACGCCATTGGCCGTCATTGGCAGTGCGGTACGATCCAGGTGGATTTCTCCATGCCAGCCCGCTTGGGGGCCGAGTATGTGGATGCCCAAGATCAGCGCCGTGTGCCGGTTATGCTGCATCGTGCTATTTTAGGATCCTTCGAGCGCTTTATTGGCATGCTGATTGAAAACCATGCCGGTGCTTTGCCAGCCTGGTTGGCTCCAGAGCATGTAGTGGTATGCTGCATTTCCGAAAGTTCGGCCGATTATGCACAATCGGTCGCGAAAAATCTGAAGAAAATGGGTTTTCGTGCCTCTTCGGATTTGCGTGGTGAAAAAATCACTCGTAAAATCCGTGAGCACAGTATGCAAAAAGTGCCCTATATTCTGGTCGTGGGTGAAAAAGAGCGTGAAAACGGCGCAGTCGCCGTGCGTGCGCGTGGTGGTGTGGACTTGGGCGTCATGCCGTTAGCCGATTTTTCTACACGATTGAAGCAAGAGATCGATAGTCGTCAGTAAAACAGGAACGCTATCGTTTTTATCGACATTTTTAGGAGTTTTCGACATCGCAACCGAGAAAAAACATCGCATCAATGGTGAAATTCGTATTCCAGAGGTGCGACTCATTGGAGTCGAGGGTGAACAGCTGGGTATCGTTAGCGTGCCTGACGCCTTAGCTATGGCAGAGCAGCATGATGTGGATCTGGTGGAAATCTCCCCAGTGGCCGTACCACCTGTATGCCGCTTGATGGATTACGGCAAGTTCCGTTATCAGGAACAAAAGCGCCAGCAAGAAGCCAAGTCCAAACAGAAAATTATTCAGATCAAGGAAGTCAAGTTTCGTCCCGGTACGGATGAAGGCGACTACCAGGTCAAGCTGCGTAATGTGAAGCGTTTCATTGACGATGGCGATAAGGTCAAAGTGACCTTACGTTTCCGTGGTCGGGAAATGGCCCACCAGGAGCTTGGGATGCGGGTGCTGGAGCGGGTTCGTGACGAAGTCACCGACATCTGCCAGGTTGAAGCGATGCCCAAGCTGGAAGGCCGTCAAATGGTCATGGTTCTGGCGCCTCGCAAGAAAGCGTCCTGATACTCTTGCACGATACGGCCTGGGTCCGCCCAGGAGCATTATGCGTCGCCCGATTTGCTCCCAAGTAGCAGCCGGGCACACTCGCCTTTGCAGCTTGTCTGCAGAGGCGTTTTTCTCTAGGTGTGATATGCACGTTTTATTCATCATTGATCCCTTGCCTGGCCTGTCGGCTTACAAGGATTCCTCCGTTGCCATGATGCGTGCATTTCTGGCGCGTGGTCATCGCGTCAGCGTGACCTTGCAGTCCGACTTGTATATTGCCCAAAGCCGGGTACGTACGCGTAGTCAGGCTGTCAGTATCGCGGCTGATGCGGATTTGCGTGCGCCAGCGTGGTGGAGCCACCCCGAGCCTGCTGTTGAACAGGAATTGAACGTCTTTGACGCTGTCATCATGCGCAAAGACCCGCCTTTTGATATGGAATATGCCTATTCCACCCACTTGCTCAGCTTTGCGCAGGAGCAAGGGGCGAACGTCTTCAATTCGGGTGCTGCCATTCGCAATCACCCTGAAAAACTGGCTATTACCGAATTTCCGGAATTTACGCCGCCTACCTTGGTGACTCGTGACATGGCCCGTTTGCGCGCCTTTCACCAAGAGTACAAGGATGTGATCGTCAAGCCGCTGGACGGCATGGGTGGCATGGGGATTTTTCGCCTGCAAGATCCTGAGCCTAATCTGGGCGCCATTTTGGAAACGCTCACCGACAATGGAACGCAAACCATTATGGCGCAGCGTTACATCCCGGAAATCGTCAAGGGTGACAAGCGCATCCTGATTATTGACGGGGAGCCCGTGCCGTATGCCTTGGCGCGCATCCCCTTGGCAGGCGAGACGCGCGGCAATCTGGCTGCCGGTGGCCGCGGGGTTGCTCAGCCCTTGTCCGAACACGACTGGCACATTGCCCGTACTCTCGGTCCGGCACTGGCCGAGCGTGGCCTGTTGCTGATCGGTCTGGATGTAATTGGCGATTACGTCACCGAAATTAACGTGACCAGCCCTACCTGTTTCGTGGAAATTACTGAGCAGACCGGCTTTGATGTGGCGCAGCGTTTTGCAGAGGCCGTCGAGAAAGCGACGGAACGCACGTGATTCGCCTTGCCTTGATCATGCATGAGCCCCTGGCTAGCGCTTTTGCCAGCTGTGCCGAGCACGTGTTGGGCGAAAAGCCCGATTTGTTTGTCTTTGATATTCAGGCGGACGAATGCACGGACACGGCAGTAGAGCGCTTGTTGGGGCAATTGCAGTCGCAAGAGCCCGACTCGCCGGCCACATTGATACTGTGTGACCTGTATGGTGCCACACCATTCAACGTGGCCCGCCGAGTCCAGCAAGCCTTGCAAGATCAAGGGCAAGGCACTTATTTATTAACCGGCACTAATATGTGCATGGTGTTAAAAGCGTTGACCGAGCGACGTGACAACCCTGAGTGTTTTGCTCAGGATGTCATGGCAGGCGCCTTGCGTGGCATTGTCCATGCCGACTGCCATTGCTAATTTGAATTTTCACTTTCATTTTTCCAGTTGCCCCTATGCCCAGCATCTCCATCACGATCAGTAATAAATTAGGTCTTCATGCACGGGCAGCCGCCAAGCTTACCCAGTTGGCTGGCCGTTATAGCAGTGAGATTTTTATCGCGCGTGGATCACAGCGCGTCAATGCAAAAAGTATCATGGGTGTCATGATGCTGGCCGCCGGAATGGGGGTCACCGTGGTTGTTGATGCTCAGGGCGATGATGCCGATCAGGCCCTAGCGGATATCCAGGCGTTGTTTGACGCAAAATTTGGTGAAAACGAGTAAGGAAAGAATCTGGTCATGAATAGTGCTGCTCGAACTCCGGCGTCTGATCTGTCTTCGATGTTTACCGCCCAAGGTCAGGCGGTGGGCAAGGGCTATGCCATTGCCAAAGCCGTAGTGATGAGTGCTGCCGCACTGGAAGTGCCACACTATCGAATTGCCATCGAAGATGTTGATTCTGAAAGCCAGCGCTTGTTAAGTGCCATGGCCAGTGCGCGTGATGAATTGCGCAATATGGTCGATCAATTGCCTGTAGACGCCCCGCGAGAGCTTGCGCCGATTTTGACGGTGCACAGCTTGTTGCTGGATGATCCTATGCTGACACAGCAAACCTGCGCCATCATTGCTGAGCGTCATTACAACGCGGAGTGGGCGCTGACCTCGCAAGGTCAGATGCTGGTTGAGCAGTTCTCCCAAATGGAAGACGAATACTTGCGCGAGCGTGGTGCGGATGTGCGCCAGGTGATCGAGCGGGTGCTACGTGTTTTGGCGGGCAAACCTACGTTGTTGCCAGGTTTGTCGGCGACACAAGACGAGCCTCTGATCGTCGTGGCCCGCGATATTTCACCCGCTGATATGCTGCGTTTACGAGGAGGCCATTTTGCTGGCTTTCTGACCGATCTGGGCGGACCTACCTCTCATACCGCGATTGTTGCTCGTAGCTTGAGCGTTCCCGCCGTAGTAGGACTAGGCAGTTTTCGCAGCTTGATTCGCGATGGGGACTACCTGATAGTGGATGGTTTTTCGGGTGCGGTTATTGTCAATCCTTCGGAGTTGGTGCTAGCCGAATACCGGGAGCGTCAGGAGGCGTATCGACGTGAACGTGCCGAGTTAGAGGAACTGCTGGATGCACCCGCCATAACGCTGGACGGCATTAGCGTACGTCTGGAAGCTAATATCGAGCTTCCAGAAGAGGCCGAATTGGCCTTGAAGGCAGGGGCTGACGGTATCGGTTTGTTCCGTAGTGAGTTTCTGTTCATGGGGCGTACGGATTTGCCGTCCGAACAGGAGCAATACGAGGCTTATTCCCGTGTGGTCAAGGCCATGGACGGCAGAGTCGTGACGATACGTACTCTGGACATTGGGGCGGACAAGACGCTGGATGGTGATGCAACCGTCGCTACCAACCCCGCTTTAGGGCTACGTGCGATTCGCTATTGCCTGGATAGGCCAGAAATGTTTGCCACCCAGCTGCGTGCCTTGTTGCGTGCCAGCCTGCATGGGCAAATCCGTATTCTGATCCCCATGATTTCTTCCATGACCGAAGTGCATGCCAGCCGTCAGGCTATTGAGTCGGCTGCACGTGAACTGGAAAAATCAGGGACGCCGTTTGCGCGTAATTATTTGTTAGGAGCCATGGTTGAAGTCCCCGCCATTGCTATTGCTATCGAACCTTTTGTGCAGGAACTGGATTTTCTGTCCATCGGTACCAATGACTTGATTCAATACGTGTTGGCCGTAGACCGGGGCGATGCCGAAGTGGCCAGCCTGTACGACCCTATGCATCCAGCCGTCTTGCGTTTGATTGCCCACACGATCAATGCGGCTGATCGTGCCGGTAAACCGGTGGCGGTGTGTGGCGAGATGGCGGGGGACGCGTCAGTTACCCGCATGTTGCTGGGCCTGGGCCTGAAAGAGTTTTCCATGCATCCGCAGCAATTGCTGGATGTCAAAAAAGAAGTGCGTCTGTCGCACTCTAATGCTTTACGCGTCAAGGTAGCCAGTGCACTGAACCGTGCTGAGCGTATTGACCTGGCCACGTTAGCTGCCTAAGTGCTTGAAAGTAAGTCTATTTAATTTGGCAAATATGTAACAAACCCAAGCTGTAGCCCTGGGAGCGAATCCATTTGTAACTACCCCCCCACTGGTTACTAGCTGCTAGGTGCTTGTTGTTAAAGGGTTTGTCATAAAGCTTTGGACGGATCGTCCGAATAATTGAAATCAGGATTTACACTAATAGATTGGTCTGCGTGCTCCGCACCGATAGAATGGCTCTTAGGGGAGTTGTAACAGACCCAAGGCCGAGCCGGAAGTCGCACCAGGCATCGGCCCATTCTATCTAGCGACCTTGGAATAGTAGGAAGGAAATCTTATGAAACTGACTCGTGCTCATTTTGCTGTCATGGCCGCTGCTGCTTCGATGACTCTTTTGGCTGCGTGTTCCAAAGAGGACGATACCGCTGCTACGAGCGCGCCACCTGCTCCTGTCGCTGCGCCTCAAACGACAGCACCTGCCACCCCACCTGCACCAGAAGCGAATAAATCCCTGGAGCAAAAAACGGAAGAACTGAAGCAGGACGCCGCGAAGGTTGCTGACGACGTCAAAAAGGAAGCTGAGGAACAGAAAGAAAACGCCAAAGAAAATACTAACTCGCTGAAGGAAGATGCCAAGGCCGCTGGCGATAAGGTCGCCGAAAAAGCAGTCGAGGCCAAAGATGCTGTATCTGATGCCGCCAGCCGTGCGGGTACCGCCATTAAAGATGGTGCTGCCAAGGCTGATAGCGAAATTCAAAGCAAGCTGGGTAATGGCGTAGATTCCTCCCCATCCTCGGTTCCTTCGGAACAATCCAAACCTTAAGGTTTGAACTACGAGGCTGATTATTTGGCCAGATGAAAAAAGCGGGTGCCTTTGGCACCCGCTTTTTCTATACTGCTGGTAGTGTCAATATTTTCAGGAGAGGACCATGATTAATCGTAGCGAGTGGCTGGAAGATCTACAAAAGAACGTCTCGGAGCTGATCGCCAAAAGTCCGGCTGCCGATATTGAGCGCAATGTGAAAGCCTTTATGGGTCAGGCCTTTAACCGGATGGACCTGGTGACCCGTGAAGAGTTTGATACCTACAAGTTGATGCTAGAGCGCGCTTTAGCACGTGTAGCGGCTCTAGAGACTCGCTTGCAGACCTTGGAGGGCCGGCAAACGCCGGTTCCCCAAGAGAGCGATCCCTCGGCTAAAGAAGGCAGCCAAAGCTGATCACTTCCTTTGAGCTCCGTCACCAGGCCTAGGGGACCAAACTCGGCCAGCCCCTTTTTCATTGCTGTTTTTCTTGTCTTGACCGGGGTGTGCGCCGCACTGCATGTGTGGAAAGTACCCCCGGCCTTGCCGTTTATGCAGCGCGAACTAGGCATGGATCTGGTGCAGTCCGGGTTTTTGCTGGCCAGCGTACAGATGGCCGGCATGCTGCTGGGCCTGTGCATTGGCTTGGTTTCCGAGAAAATCGGTTTACGACGTTGCATCCTGATTGGACTGGGTATTTTGAGTTCGTCCTCATTGCTCGGTTCCTTTTTTCAGCATGGCACCTTGGTGCTGCTGGGGCGCATCGTAGAGGGCTGTGGCTTTTTGATGGTGGTGCTACCCATCCCAGCCTTGATCAAACGTATTACGGATGCCGCGCGTTTGAGCCGAATCATGGGCTTGTGGGGTTGTTATATGCCTGCCGGTGCAGTGCTGATGCTGTGGGCCGGTGCTGCCTGGTTAGCGGTGGGCTCCTGGCGTGCGCTTTGGCTTGTTTTGGGCATCCTGACACTGATCGTCATGGTGCTGACCTTCTTGCTTGTTCCCCCGGACTCCCAAACCCAGACCAAGGGCGCTGCACAGAAGGCGTCTTCCCATCGTTGGCCGAATCTGTTGCGTACGACGTTAAGCTCTAGCCGGGTCTGGTTGTTGGCTTTGGCCTTTGGGGTGTATGCGGCACAATGGGCTGCAGTGGTGGGCTTTATGCCTACTATCTACAATCAGGCGGAAATCGCGGTAGGTACAGGGGGACTGCTGACGGCCCTTATTGCGGCAGGCAATGTGGTGGGAAATCTAGGCGCAGGGCGTTTCCTGCATGCCGGAGTCTTGCCGCATCGCTTACTTCAAGCCGGTTATCTGGGTATGATCGTCTGTGCTGTCGTTGCCTTCGGGCTCACGCAAAGCCTGACGATTCAATTTGTTGCCATCCTGCTCTTTTCGATTGTGGGTGGACTGATTCCCGCTACCTTGTTCTTTTTGGCTGTGACGGTTGCTCCCTCACCCGAAACGACCTCGACCTCAGTGGGTTGGGTTCAACAGTGCTCATCATTGGGGCAGTTTGTGGGGCCGCCGGTAGTCGCCTGGGTCGTGCATACCCTGGGAGGGTGGCAGTGGGCCTGGATCGCAACGGTTAGCTTTGCTGTGTTGGGCTTGGTCATTGCTTGGAGTTTGTCACGGCTGGGCTTGCCTAAAGGATGAGTGTGACTATTTTGGATAAGGTGTAGATAGTTACGCCGTTAAGTATCAGCAAAAGCCAGCGAGTTTGTCTACGCTGGCTTTGTTTTTTAGAAGGATGTGACGCAGTATGCTTATCAGTAATGCCCAGGTGACCCGTGACGAACTGGTCGATCTTCTAGCCTCGCACCAAGCGTCTTTGAGCTTTGAGGCGTGTACCTTCGATGCGGAGGATTTATCAGGTCTGATTCTGGAGGGGTTGCGTTTCTCCGGCTGCAGCTTTCTGGATACACGGCTGACGCGCTCGAAACTACAGGATACCGTTTGGCAACGTTGCAAAATGGGGCGTGCGGATTTCAGTCTGGCTGACTTAAGTAATGCCCGCTTCGAGGTCTGTGATCTGCACTTGAGCAAATGGGTGCGTGCACGGATAGCAGCACTGCATATCGAAGACTCCAAACTAAGTGGGGCTGTTTTTAACGAGAACCAGGGATTGGATTTGACATTGCGTGATTGCAAGCTGGTCGGCACTACCTTGCGTGCCGTCAATTTCCGCAAACAAACCTTGGTGCAGCTGGATTTTTCAGATGCGGATTTAGGTGGCTGCAATTTCCAGGATACCGTGTTTGATGGCGGCAGCTTGCGCGGTGCCAGTCTGCGGGGGGTGAACTTCAAAGGCGCGGATTTGCGCAGTGTCGAATTAGGTAGCATTACCTTGTACGATTTGAATCATTCGTTTCAGGGGGCTTGCTTATCTGTCGATCAGGCTGTTCAACTGGTCAGCTCCATGGGCGTGATGGTGCAATAACGCCGGTTACGTATAAGTACGCTGTGCTCTTTGATGGCTGACCTCTAGAGCTTCATGCCCTCCACAGGCAGACTGGTTGTTTGAGTATAAAAGGGGAAGGACACATGTCCTTGGCCGTCTTGAACAGTTGCGCCTTGTCGGGCCTGGATTTTATTGATGTGCGTGTTGAAGCACATGTGGCACCCGGTTTACCGGCCTTTCATATTGTTGGATTGCCGGATGCGGGAATACGAGAAAGCCGTGAACGTGTGCGCTCTGCCTTGCAAGCCAGTGGTTTTGACTTTCCCGCAGCTCGTCTGACGATCAATCTCGCCCCGGCTGATCTGCCTAAGGAATCGGGGCGTTTTGACCTGCCAGTGGCTTTGGCGATTTTATTGGCCAGTGGCCAGCTCAGCCGCCCAGACGACAAGCAACGGGAGCAGGCCATCACAGGCCTGGATCGTTATGTAATGGCAGGGGAATTGTCTTTGACGGGGGCTGTTGTTCCTGTTCAAAGTGCCTTAACGATTGCTTTGGGTATGGCTCGCCAGCACCCCGGGCTTTGCTTGCTTTTGCCTGTGCAGAGTGCCGAAATTGCGGCGCATGTGCCGGATTTGCATGTGCGCGGTGTCACCAGCCTGGCTGAAGCAGCCGCCTATCTACGTGGTGATACTGAGCTGGAGCAGACCGCGCCCAGGTCCTGGCCCGAGCAGAACGCGGATCAACAACTTTGCTTGTCCGATGTGTTGGGGCAGTCGTTGGCTTGCCGAGCCTTGGAGGTGGCCGCTGCGGGCGGGCACAGCCTTTTGCTTAATGGCTCACCGGGCGTAGGTAAAACCATGCTGGCACAGCGCTTACCGGGTTTGTTGCCTGATTTAGATCGATATGCCCAACTGGAAGTGGCCGCTTTGTACTCTTTTGTGCAAGAGCAAGATTTTTTTAGCAGGCGGCCACCATTTCGCGCTCCCCATCACAGTGTTTCCACTCCCGCCTTGATCGGTGGAGGCAGTCGACCCAGGCCGGGTGAAGTGTCCTTGGCTCATCGCGGAGTATTGTTTCTGGACGAGCTGCCAGAATTTAGTCGCCGGTCGCTGGAGGCACTGCGTGAGCCTCTGGAACAAGGCTGCGTGCGTATTTCACGGGCTCAGAAGCAAGCCGTCTTTCCGGCGCAATTTCAATTTGTAGCTGCCATGAATCCTTGTCCATGTGGGTGGGCGGCGAGCCGACATAGGTCTTGTCGTTGCTCTCCAGCCCAGCGTGAGCTTTACAGGCAACGCTTATCGGGTCCCATGCTAGACAGAATTGATCTGTTGGTGACAATGAGTGAGTCCAACCCGGAGCGAGACCTAGCCGCATCGGCATCCAGTCAGGTAAGGGAACGGGTACAGGAGGCAATGGCAATACAATCAAGCCGGCAGGGAGCAAGTAATGCACGCGTATCCGTTGCCTGCCTTCGTGAGCATAGTGTTTTATCTGAGGGGGCTGTGCAGCTACTCAACAGTGCGCGGCAACGTTGGCATTGGTCAGAAAGAGTGCAGGGTAGAGTGCTGCGGGTGGCACGCACTATTGCAGATTTAGCGGGGGCACAACAGATTGCTCGCCCTCATATTGCAGAGGCCTTGCAGTTTCGCCCTGATTTACCGTAATTCACATGGGCAAGAGGGCAGCGCCAACAGCAAAATGTTGGTATTGATGTTTTTCTGGCCCAATTTGTCGATGACATTATGTCGGGTTTTCGCAGGGCGAGGCGTCTACCCCATAAGCTCGGAGCCGAACGTTGTCTCCTATTGCTTGACGCTAGACAAGCCTGGACGTTATAGAGTTAAGGTTGCCATTGAGAGATGTGCAAAGGGGTATTCCCTTGATCAAAACAGGGCACAGCACAGGGCGGTAGCCCAGCTGCCTATCTTTGATCGCAACCCGGACCTTGTCGGACTGTAAAAAATCCCTTTGATGCCTAGACAATTTCC
>JBQEAN010000021.1:24914-34324 GCA_052109075.1 Alcaligenes sp.
GCAACCCGGACCTTGTCGGACTGTAAAAAATCCCTTTGATGCCTAGACAATTTCCCAGGAATCACCCTATAATCAAGGGCTTTTCCCCTGTTTGGATCTGTTCTGGCAGCGGACAAAGAAAAAAATAAGTGCCTGTTTTGGGTCATACAAGTGCCAGCCAGCTTCCAAGGCCGGCCACCCGCAGACATAAATTAGTCGAGTAATTTCATGCCTAAAATGAAAACCAAAAAAAGCGCCTCCAAGCGCTTTGTGGTTCGTGGTAGCGGTTCCATCAAGCGGGGCCAAGCGTTCAAACGTCACATTCTGACCAAGAAGACGACCAAGAACAAACGTCAATTGCGCGGTACCGTCCAGGTTCATAAAGCCGACGTTGCTTCCGTAAAAGCAATGATGCCTTTCGCTTGATTAGGGAGAATCGAACATGTCACGAGTAAAACGCGGTGTTAACGCACGCGCACGCCACAAAAAAGTAATTGCCCAAGCTAAAGGTTTTCGCGGTCGCCGCGGTAATGTATTCCGTGTAGCCAAACAGGCTGTCATGAAGGCAGGCCAGTATGCCTACCGTGACCGCCGTAACAAGAAACGTGTATTCCGCTCGCTGTGGATTACCCGTATCAATGCAGCTTGCCGCGAACTGGACATGAGCTACAGCCAGTTTATCGCCGGCTTGAACAAAGCCTCTATCGCTTTGGACCGTAAGGTTCTGGCTGACTTGGCTGTTAAAGACAAAGCAGGTTTTGCTGCTGTTGTTGCACAGGCTAAGAACGCTCTGGCTGCTTAAGCGGTATCTGACTGTATAGTTCACAAACGGGGCCTTTGGGGCTCCGTTTGTTTTTGGAAAGTAACACGCCATGACTTCCTCCCACGACGATCTTATTGCCCAAGCACGGGATTTATTTGAGCAGTCTCAGGACGCCGCCTCGCTGGAAAATGCCAAAGCCCGATTTTTGGGTAAACAAGGTGCGATCACTGCCTTGATGAAAGGCCTTGCCCAGATGGAGCCGGAGCAGAAAAAAGCAGCCGGTGCCAGCATTAACGTGCTCAAGCGCCAAATTGAAGATTTGCTGAATGATCGTCGTGCTGCCCTGGCGGCAGAGCAATTGAACCAACGTTTGGCTCAAGAGCAAATTGATGTGACTTTGCCTGGCCGTGGTCGTGGGACCGGTGGTATTCACCCGGTTATCCAGACCTGGCAACGTGTCGAAGCTATTTTCCGCTCTATCGGTTTTGAAGTGGCTGACGGCCCCGAGATTGAAAACGACTGGACCAACTTCACGGCCTTGAATAGCCCTGAAAACCATCCCGCCCGTTCCATGCATGACACTTTTTATGTGGATATGCAGGACGAAACAGGCGAACCGTATTTGTTGCGCACGCATACCAGCCCCATGCAGGTGCGTTACGCCCGCATGAACCAGGCGCCGATCAAAGTGATTGCTCCCGGCCGCACCTATCGTGTCGATAGTGATGCCACCCACTCGCCGATGTTCCATCAAGTGGAAGGGCTGTGGATTGCCGAGAACATCTCCTTTGCCGATCTTAAAGGTGTCTACACCAATTTCCTGCGTGCCTTTTTTGAAAGCGATGATCTGGTGGTGCGCTTTCGCCCCTCTTTCTTCCCCTTTACCGAACCATCCGCTGAGATTGACATGATGTTCTCCTCCGGTCCTAACAAGGGTCGCTGGCTGGAGATCTCTGGCTCAGGGCAGGTTCACCCGCAAGTGGTGCGCAATTTCGGTTTGGACCCAGAGCGTTACATCGGTTTCGCCTTTGGCTCCGGATTGGAGCGCCTGACTATGTTGCGCTATGGTGTTAACGATTTGCGACAGTTTTTTGAAGGCGACCTGCGCTTTCTGAAGCAGTTCAATCGTTGATTCCTACTTCGCGCCGCCGGACCTGTTAGGTCCGGTCGGTTCCGATATACGCCGTTTATCGTCTCCATCTTTGCATCATGTTATTTTCCGAATCGTGGCTGCGCCGCTTTGTGAATCCCAAACTGGGAACTGAAGAACTGGGTCACCAGCTGACTATGGCTGGCTTGGAGGTTGAAGAAATTCAAGCTGCCGCGCCTGCCTTTGAAAACGTGGTGGTGGGTTTGATCGCCGAGATCGCCCCTCATCCCGACGCAGACCGCCTGCGCGTGTGCCAGGTCGATGATGGCTCGGGTAAGCTGCTGCAAATTGTGTGCGGTGCACCTAATGCGGCACAGGGCATCAAAATTCCTGTGGCTCGTGTCGGTGCAGAACTGCCGGGTGGCATGAAAATTGGTCCGGTCAAAATGCGTGGCGTGGAATCCGCCGGCATGTTGTGTTCGGGTCGAGAGCTGGGCTTGTCCCAGGATCACGATGGCTTGCTGGTACTGGATGCGGATGCACCAGTGGGGCAGAGCTTGCGTGAATTGCTGGATCTGGATGACCAGATTATTGAATTGAAGTTGACGCCTAACCGTGCTGACTGTTTGTCGGTTCTGGGTGTGGCGCGTGAAGTGGCTGCGCTGACTGGCGAGCCACTGACTTTGCCAGATTTCACTCCTGTTCCAGTGACAATTGATGATCGCGTTTCAGTGACCATCAAGGACGCCGATTTGTGTGGCCGTTTTGCTGGTCGCGTGATCCGTGGCGTGAATGCACGCGCCAAGACGCCAGACTGGATGAAAAGTCGTCTGGAACGTAGCGGCCAGCGTTCGATTTCCGCTTTGGTGGATATTTCCAATTACGTCATGCTGGAACTGGGTCGTCCTACCCATGTGTTCGATTTGCAGCACGTGCAAGCTGGTTTGGAAGTGCGCTGGGCGCGTAAGGGCGAACAGCTGGAACTGCTAAGTGGCCTGAATGTAGAGCTGGATACCGATGTCGGCGTAATCACTGTTAACGATGTGCCTCAAAGCATGGCCGGTATCATGGGTGGCGAGCAAAGCGCGGTCACTCTGGATACTAGCGATGTCTATCTTGAAGGTGCGTTCTGGTGGCCAGAAGCCATTATGGGCCGTGCGCGTCGCTACAAATTTTCTTCAGATGCCAGTCACCGTTTTGAGCGTGGTGTGGACTTTGATTCCATCATCCCGCATCTGGAGCGTACAACAGCGCTGATCCTGGAAATCTGCGGTGGTCAGGCTGGTCCTATGGACGATCAGGTTGTGGCTCTGCCAGAGCGCAAGCCCGTTGCTATGCGTCTGGATCGATGCCGCCGTGTTCTGGGTATTTCTCTGGGTCAAAAACAGGTTGAAAGCATTTTTACCCTGTTGGGTCTGAGCTTCTCGGTCAATGAGGGGGTATTTACCGTGACCCCTCCCAGCTTCCGTTTCGATTTGACCATCGAAGAGGATCTGATTGAGGAAGTCGCCCGTATTTACGGTTTTGAAAACATTCCTGATCTGCCTCCAGTGGCTGCTGCAGAAATTCGCGTGCCTAGCGAAACCCTGCGCGGTCCACACGCGTTGCGTGCTGTGCTGGCCGCTCAGGATTACCAGGAAGTGATCAACTTCTCCTTTGTCCAGGAGTCCTGGGAAAAAGATATTAACGGGCATGCCGATCCTATTCGTTTGCTAAATCCTATTGCCAGCCAATTGGCGGTGATGCGTACCAGCTTGATTCCGGGTTTGTTGGCCAATATCGAACATAATGCCAACCGTCGTCAGTCGCGTGTGCGTGTGTTTGAATTCGGTCGTGTTTTCATGCGCGACGCCAGTCAAGAAAACGGTCCTTTGACCGTAGCCGGTATCCATCAGCCCAACCGCATTGCGGCGGCTGCTTGGGGCCCTGTATATACAGAGCAATGGGGCCAGCCTGATCGTCCGGTTGACTTCTTTGATGTCAAACGCGATCTGGAAACCTTATTAGGTCGTCGCGCAGCAGACGCGCGTTTCGAGCCTCAGGCTCACCCGGCTTTACACCCAGGCCGTAGTGCCAGTGTGATTCTGGATGGTAAAACCATAGGCTGGATTGGTGAGATCCATCCTCAGTGGTTAAGCGAGTTTGGCTTTAAACAAGCTCCCGTGGTCTTTGAGTTGGATGTGGACGCCATTTCCCACGACGAAGTGGTTCACGCACAAGAAATATCCAAGCAGCCTGTGGTGCAACGAGATCTAGCAGTTTGGTTGGATAAAGACGTATCCTATCAAGCTGTGCTCGATACCTTGAACAAGGTACGCAGCAGTGCAGAGCAAGCGGCTATCGTCAAAGACATTCAGTTGTTTGACGTCTGGCGCGACAAGAACGATGCATCGGAAAAGAGTCTGGCGATTCGCTTCTGGCTGCAAGACAGCGCCACCACGCTGGACGATGAGCGTGTCGAGCAATGCCTAGAGGTATTGTTGGCGGCACTGGTGTCTGCGCATGGTGCGCGGGCAAGGGCATAAGGAGACACAATGAACGTAGAGCGTACGTTGACCAAGGCGGATTTGGCCGAACTCTTGTTTGAGCGTGTTGGCTTGAATAAGCGTGAAGCCAAAGATATTGTGGATACCTTTTTTGCTGAGATTCGTGACTCCTTGGCTGAGGGTGTAGAGGTTAAATTGTCCGGTTTTGGTAATTTCCAGGTCCGGGATAAACCCCCGCGTCCGGGTCGTAACCCCAAGACGGGTGAAGTCATTCCGATTTCGGCGCGACGGGTTGTAACCTTTCACGCCAGTCAAAAGCTCAAAAGCGTCGTCGAAGGGGCGCCTGTGTCTCCTGATGAGGATGAACAGGACTAAGTCCTGGTACGTTTGCGTACAGTTTTGCCTGACTGAACGTGTAAAATCACTCCTATTGTCGATGAGCATTAGTAGCCATGAGCACAAACGAAAAGACGGCGACCTTGCCTCCTATTCCAGCCAAACGTTACTTCACCATTGGTGAGGTTAGCGAGCTTTGTCTGGTCAAACCCCATGTCCTGCGTTATTGGGAGCAGGAATTTACGCAATTGAAACCCGTCAAGCGACGCGGTAACCGACGCTATTATCAGCACCATGAAGTGCTGCTGATTCGCCGGATTCGCGGTTTGCTTTACGACGAAGGCTTTACCATCAGTGGGGCGCGTAATCGCCTAGGCGATGGTCCGGATATGCCTTTTGATCAGGAAGCCGCAGTGCGTCTGACCGGGCAGGAAATGCAGGCCTTGCGAACCAATCTTGGGCAGATTCAAACCATGCTGGATCAAGCGTTGGAAATGACGGAGCCGGGCTCGGTTCAATAGTTTTGCATTGCCTTGCAGCAATAGTAAGGTCGGCCTTGGTGCCGGCCTTTTTCATGAAGGCCGGGGATGAGAAGGCCGCTGCCAGCAATTGCGATCATCATGCACGATGCAGCAAAGTATGTGGCTCTAGGGAGTTGCTGGTATCGCAAAAAGGGTCAGGGGTAAGGTCAGCCAGACTGCGCCATATATGGCGCGTTGGTATAGCCTTATCGGGTGCGGTGTTTAAGAGCGGGTGGCTGATGCGCTGGCGTCATTATTGGCGCTGGGCAACGCGTCCAGCTGGCCAAAGCTCACAATGCGGCCAATATAAAGCACAGGCCCTTCTGGTGCGCCGCTGTTGGAGCCGCCCTCAGTTTCCAGCGTCATTTCAAAAATCTGCTCGTCTTCCACGGTGCCGATCAAGCCGGCAGGAACAGTGATGGGACGATTCGGATCAATCAAACCCAAAGAACGGATTTGTGTGCCACGAGGAGTGTGTGTCCACAGTTGTACTGATTGAGTCGCTTTGACTTCCGTGCTGACCTTGGGTACCAGCAGCACATTGCCCTGAGGGTCGACGGTGGCAATCCAGGCCGGGGTAGATGATTGGCCGGGCGCCTGCAGAATGGCGGCCTGACGCGGCTTCATCTCAATTACGTTCACCGGTGGCTCCGAGTTCATGTTCAGGAACAAAGCGATGACTAGTCCCAGAATAAGTACAGTAGCCAGGCCGCCTAATAAAAGAGGGCGAGAGACAGCAAAACCATGGGTCTTGTCTTCGGTGTCGGCGGCTTCCGGCTTATGTTTCTCAATCGTGACGGCCTCGGCCTCGGGCTTAATCGATTTTTTCTTATCTGCAACTTTTGGGACGACCGGCGTGGCGACAGGCACGGGCGTAGCGACTTTGGCCGTTGGGTCCGAATCAGCGCGCAGCAGGGTGGGGAAGGGCGGGGTGTGATCATCAGCCTTATGGTCGGAGCCTGAGCTAGTGGCAGACCAACGAGGCTCGGTACGGGTGACCGCCTCCGGCTTGGAAGTTTCCTTTGCCGGCGCATTGCTTTTGATGCTGGGCTCCTGGCGTTCAATTTTGACCGTCGTGTTGCCAGTGTTTGTAGTGCCACTACTGCCAGCGTTAGTGCTGTTGGCTGTCTCGCTGGTCGTATTGGCGGCACTCCCCGCCTGACGACGTGCTGTCGGGGGTGGTAAACCCAAGGTATGGTGAATGTGCGCCAGACTGGTCGGTGCTGGCAAGGTGGGGCTCAAACAGTCCACCAGCTCCAACCAGGCTTGCTCCCAAGCCAAAGCCAGGCGGGCAGCCTGATCATTTTGTTGCATCAAGGTGTGAGCTTGGGCCAGCTCATGTTGGCTCAGTAAGCCCAGCGTATATTCGCCAATCATGATGGCGTGGCGTGGATCGCTGGCGTTCCCCTCATTGATCAAAGGGCTAAGCTGTTGCAGGCCCTGCTGAACAACAGCCCGCAATTGAGCGGGCGAGCGGTTAAGCTGAAGGCCCAACTGCTCGTAATTATTGCCGTGCAGATAGGCATGGATCATGGCACGTTGACTGGTGCCGTCCAGTTTTCCCAAGGCAGGAATAAAACGCTGACCGGCTTGTGGTTTGATAGCGGGTAGGGCGTAGTTGCTATCACCTGTTTGGGTACGCTGACGCAATCGGGCCAGCAGCCTGAATCGCAAAATGCTGTAAATCCAGGCGCGTCCTTCACCCAGGTCAGGGTCATAACCAGCGGCATTCTTCCATAGCAATACGAAGCTATCGCGCAGTACCTCTTCGGCATCGATGCGTCGGCCTAATACGGCTTGGCCTAGCGCCAGCATCAACGGTGCTTCCTGGTCGTATAGCAGGTCCAGCGCCTGGCTGTCTTGTGCGGCTAGCTGATCCAGGGAAGAGGAATACGAAAAAGAAGAAGACGGCATGGATGAATTTTGCACGGTATAGAGGGTTAGGAACCGGATGTCTTGTTAACAGGGGTATTGGCGGTGCCCATGCCCCTGTTTCAGGCAAGCAGATATTGTATGCTTTTCGCCGGAGGCTTGAAGGTAACAAAGTGCTGGATTGCCAGCATTTTCTTTGCAGTGGCAAGCCGTACATTTACCAATTTGCAGCGCTCTGTGAGTGATGACAGGGATGGCTGCGTCACGCACTGTGGTTTGCAGGCAAACAATCCGCTAAACAATAGCGTTGGTCGCAGGGTCTTGGCCAGGAAAGCGGCTGTAAAAGGCTATACTTCTTTGTTGCCCGCCAGCAGATTTTTCCTTAAGTGTTGATTCATTGGCGAGCCTCGTTTCTGTATTCGCATCAAGGACATAACATGAGCCGGTCTGCTCATGAAAAGGGTGCGACACCCCTTTGGTCTTGATCTCAGCGTTGTGCTGTAACTCATTTATAAGTCGTCCGCTGTTCTTCAACCTTGTGCTGTTGAATACGGGCCTATTGCGTGTGCCTCCTCGTCCTGAAGTGCTTGATGGTGTCTCCGGTGGTCTGAGCACCCTGAAATCCTTATTTCCTTACGTTTGGCGATTCAAGACGCGTGTTGTCTTGGCCTTGTCCTGTTTGCTGCTGGCCAAAGTGGCAACCGTCATGATGCCGATTTACCTGAAACAGCTGATCGACGCTTTGAGCTTGCCTGCAACTGCCTTGATGTTGCCGGTAGCGGCCTTGTTGGGCTATGGGGCAGTGCGCCTGGCCTCCAGCGCCTTGGGTGAAATACGGGATGCCTTGTTCGCACGGGTCACGCAAGGATCGGTGCGCCTAATTGCCAATCATGTATTTCGTCATTTACTGGACCTGTCATTGCGTTTCCATACGGAGCGTCAGACGGGCGGTTTAAGCCGGGATATGGAGCGAGGGACCAAAGGCGTCAGTTTCCTGCTGAATTTTTTGGTTTTTAATATTCTCCCCACCTTGCTGGAGATCGCACTGGTCTGTGGCATCTTGCTGTGGCGTTACGATTGGCCCTTTGCTGCCGTGACCTTTGGAACGATTGCTGCCTACATTGTGTTCACCTTGTTGGTGACGGAACGTCGTATGCGCTATCGACGGGCCATGAACGAACTAGACAGTCGTGCCAATTCCCGAGCGATTGATGCTTTGCTCAATTACGAGACGGTCAAGTATTTCGGTAACGAAGATTACGAGATCAATCGTTACGACCAGAACATGGGGCAATGGGTTCATGCGGCGGTGCGTAATCAGGTTTCGCTGAACTTGCTCAATATTGGTCAGGCTTCAATTATTAGTATCGGGGTAACCGCCTTGCTGTTCATGTCAGCGCAAGGTGTGTTGAACGGAAACATGACAGTAGGGGATGTAGTGCTGGTTTCCGCGTTTCTGACGCAGCTCTATGCTCCGTTGAACTTCCTGGGCTTTGTTTACCGCGAAATCAAGAATTCGCTGGCGGATATGGAGCGATTGTTTTCGCTACTGCGCCGCAAGCAAGAGGTCAAGGATGCGCCAGATGCGCAGGAGCTAGTCTGTGAGCAGGCCAGTGTCCGTTTTGAGGATGTTAGTTTTGCCTACGACAGCCGCCGCACTGTCATCCAGAACCTGAGTTTTGAGATCCCTGCCGGCAAAACGGTGGCGGTTGTGGGGTCTTCCGGGGCAGGTAAATCCACGTTGTCGCGCTTGTTGTTTCGCTTTTACGATGTTACCGAAGGCCGAATCCTGCTGAATGGCCGTGAGTTGCGTGAATGGACGCAAGAAAGCCTGCGCCGTCATATTGGCATCGTGCCACAGGATACGGTCCTGTTTAATGACACGATTTTGCACAATATTGCCTATGGTCGTCCTGGTGCCAGCGAGGATCAGATTGTGGCCGCTGCCCGTGCTGCCAGCATTCACGATTTCATTCTGAGCTTGCCCGACGGCTACGAGACCGTGGTGGGCGAGCGTGGTTTGAAGTTGTCCGGCGGCGAAAAGCAGCGCGTGGCGATTGCCCGCACCTTATTGAAAAACCCGCCTGTGCTGATTCTGGATGAGGCCACCAGTGCCCTGGATACGCGAACCGAACGCGCGATTCAATCCGAGTTGAACGAGATCGCCCGTGAGCGGACTACCTTGATCATTGCCCACCGCTTATCCACGATTACAGACGCTGATTTGATCCTTGTTTTAGAGCGTGGGCAGATTGTGGAGCAGGGTACGCATAAGGAGCTTTTGGCTCTGGGTGCCGTCTATGCCCGCATGTGGAATATCCAGCAAAGTTTGCAGGGATAATTTGACCATATAGTACCAAAGC
>JBQEAN010000021.1:34424-38729 GCA_052109075.1 Alcaligenes sp.
GGGTATGTGTTGGGCCGCCCCGCCAAACAGATAAGTGTAGCGCAGATTATTGACGCACTGGAAGAACAGCCTTTTGGCTTGACCGAGTGTGTTGCCACTCCCGGGGCCTGTTCCGTGGAGTCAGATTGTCATATACGCAGCAATTGGCAGCGAATCAACGATATTGTCCGGCGCACTTTGGAAGACGTCAGTGTTGCAGACATGATACGCGTGCCCGTTAACGAATTTCCCCTGACACACAAGCCGGGTCCCGAATTGAAAAACAGAAACAAGGCGAGCACCTCCAACGTGGAGTTAACCGAATGAGTACCGTCAACGAACATCTGGACACCTTCCTCGATCGTGATTACGAGGCAGGCTTTGTCACCGACATTGAGTCTGAAACCATACCGAAAGGTCTGAGCGAAGACGTCATCCGCTTCCTGTCCGCGAAGAAACGCGAACCGGAGTTCATGCTGGAATGGCGCTTGGCTGCATATCGCCATTGGCTGACCATGAAGTATCCGAAATGGTCGATTGTGGAATACCCACCTATCGACTTTCAGGACATCAGCTACTATTCTGCGCCCAAGAGCAAGGCCGACGGCCCCAAGAGTCTGGACGAGGTCGATCCCGAATTGCTGCGCACCTATGAAAAACTGGGTGTGCCTTTGCACGAACGTGCCCGGCTGGCCGGTGTGGCTGTCGACGCCGTGTTTGACTCGGTCTCGGTTGCGACCACCTTCCGTAAAGAGCTGGAAGAAGTCGGTGTGATCTTCTGTTCTTTTTCCGAAGCCGTGCGTGAGTATCCGGAGCTGGTCAAGAAGTACCTGGGCACAGTGGTTCCGCCTAGCGACAATTTTTACGCTGCGTTGAACTCGGCCGTGTTTTCGGACGGCTCCTTTGTGTATATCCCCAAAGGGGTGCGTTGCCCCATGGAGCTATCCACGTACTTCCGCATCAATGCCCGCGACACCGGTCAGTTCGAGCGCACCTTGATCATTGCTGAAGAAGGGGCCTCGGTCAGTTATCTGGAAGGCTGTACGGCGCCGATGCGCGATGAAAACCAATTGCACGCAGCGGTCGTGGAGCTGGTCGCGTTGGACGACGCCAAGATCAAGTATTCCACCGTACAAAACTGGTATCCCGGCGACAAAGACGGCGTGGGTGGTATTTACAACTTCGTCACCAAGCGTGGCGAATGCCGTGGCGCCCGTTCCCATATCTCTTGGACACAGGTTGAAACCGGCTCGGCCATCACCTGGAAATACCCCAGCGTGGTTCTGCGTGGTGACGATTCCCAGGGCGAGTTCTACTCGGTCGCCCTGAGCAACCACCGCCAGCAAGCGGATACCGGCACCAAAATGATTCATATGGGTCGCAATACCCGCAGCACTATTATCTCCAAGGGGATTTCGGCTGGCCAAGGTATCAACACCTATCGCGGCCTGGTTCGTATCACCCCCAAGGCAGAAAACGCTCGTAATTACACCCAGTGTGATTCGCTGCTGATTGGCAAGCGCTGTGCTGCACATACCTTCCCAACGATGGAAGTGCAGAACCCGACTGCCAGTGTGGAGCACGAAGCGACGGCTTCCCGCATTGGTGAGGATCAGCTCTTTTATGCAATGCAGCGCGGCCTGACAGCCGAAGACGCCGTCTCCATGATCGTGAACGGTTTTTGTAAAGAAGTGATTAAAGAATTGCCCATGGAGTTTGCGGTCGAAGCACAGAACTTGCTCGGCGTCAGCTTGGAAGGCAGTGTAGGTTAAGGAGAATAATGAAATGCTGACGATTAAAGATTTGCACGCTTCGGTTGAAGACAAACCTATCCTTAAGGGCCTGAACCTGGAAATCAAACCGGGTGAAGTCCACGCCATAATGGGCCCGAACGGTTCGGGCAAGAGCACCTTGTCCCAGGTTTTGGCTGGCCGTGAAGACTACACCGTTGAAGGTGGTTCGGTGGAATGGCTGGGTCAAGATTTGTTGGAAATGAAGATTGAAGACCGTGCTCGTTCCGGTCTGTTTCTGGCATTCCAGTACCCGATTGAAATTCCTGGTGTCTCTAACGCCTATTTCTTGCGTGCTTCCGTGAATGCTGTCCGTCGTCATCAGGGTTTGCCTGAACTGGACGCCATGGATTTTCTCAAGCGCGTCAAAGACGAAATGAAGACCGTCGGAATGCGTGAAGAGTTTCTGTATCGCTCCGTGAATGAAGGGTTTTCCGGTGGCGAGAAAAAACGCAATGAAGTGCTGCAGATGAGCTTGCTGGAACCCAAGCTGGCCATTCTGGACGAAACTGACTCCGGTCTGGACATTGATGCTCTGCGTGTGGTTGCTGACGGCGTGAACCGTCTGCGTTCCCCCGAGCGTTCCTTGCTGGTGATCACTCACTATCAGCGTTTGCTGGACTACATCGTGCCTGATTTTGTGCACGTGCTGGCCGGTGGCAAGATTATCCGTTCCGGTGGCAGTGAATTGGCTTTGGAATTGGAAGAACGTGGCTACGGTTGGGTGCTTGAACAAGCGGCTGCCGAACAAAAAGCCAAGGGAGCTGCGGTATGAGTCTGCCGGATTGGGTCAACAGCTTTGCCGCTCAGGCTGCACAAGCACCTGGCGCCGGCCTGCCTTGGCTAAGCGCTGTGCGTCAGCGCGCCCTGGATCGTTTTGCCCAGGAAGGCTGGCCAACGACTCGTATTGAAGCTTGGCACCACACGTCTTTGGCTTTGCTGGAGCAGCAAGTTTTTGCTCCTCAGAAGTCGGCATCGGCAGCGGCTCTGGTTGCGTCGGTGCGCCAAGAAGAAGACGGGTATTTCCTGGTCTTTGTGGATGGTCATTACGACGCATCCTTGTCGCATCTGGCTGAGATGCCATCCGGCGTCCGTTTGACTACGCTTAGCGCCTGTCTGGAACAAGATGCAGATTGGTTGCAGCAGGCTTATGGGGATGAATCCACCGGGGCATCTACGGCTGCCTTGAACCTGGCCTTGGCTCAGGACGGTGCGGTGCTGAGCCTTGTGGCTGGCAAGCATCTGGAACAGCCTGTTCATCTGGTATTTGTGCGCACCCAGGGCGGTAGCGCCAGCTTTACCCGCAACCTGATTTCTTTGGAATCCGGTGCCAGTGCGACCGTCGTTGAACACTATGTCGGTCAGGATGGGCTGGATGCATCTTTGAGCAGTGCGGTCACCCGTTTGAACGTGGC
Source organism: Alcaligenes sp. (assembly GCA_052109075.1). Lineage (GTDB taxonomy): Bacteria > Pseudomonadota > Gammaproteobacteria > Burkholderiales > Burkholderiaceae_B > Alcaligenes. The sequence continues at coordinate 37,609 of JBQEAN010000021.1, forward strand.
TCCTGATGCGAACCTGACACACATGAAATTGCAGCAGGAAGCCTTGCAAGACTTCCACCTGGCCAATATTGATGTTCGGCAGGCGCGCGGGTCGGTTTTTAATTCGCACTCCTTGTCCTTCGGTGCACGGATTGCCCGTAACGATATCGCCACTGTATTCGACGGCGAGCGCTGCGAAACCCTGTTCAATGGTTTGTACTTCGTAGACGGCCGCCGTCACGTCGATCACAACACGGTCATTGACCATGCTCAGCCTAATTGCCAAAGCCGCGAATTCTACCGTGGTGTTCTGACTGACACGGCTCGAGGTGTATTCAGTGGCCGTATCCTGGTGGGCAAGGGTGCTGACGGTACCGATTCGGTACAGCGTTCGGACAGCTTGCTTTTGTCCAAGATGGCGCGCGCAGATTCCCGTCCTGAACTGGAAATCTATGCGGATGATGTGAAGTGTGCACACGGTGCCACCGTCGGCCAATTGGACGCGGATAGCCTGTTCTACCTGCGCTCGCGCGGTATGACGCAGGAAGATGCACGCAATATGCTGATTTATGCATTTGCCGCTCAGTCTTTGGAGCGTATCGCTTCGGAGAGCCTGCGCAGCCGTGCCATGGTTGGTATCAACGCTTTGTTGCCTGGCGGTCTTGCCTTTGGAGAGCTTGCATGAATGCGCCTATGCCCGTAACTGCTACTGGTTTGCTGAATCACCGCGAGGATTTTCCTATCCTGGCGCGCCCCATCCGGGGCCAACGCTTGTCCTATCTGGATAACGGGGCGACAACGCAAAAGCCGCGTTCGGTCATTGAGACCGAGGCGCGCTTCTATGAACAGTCCAATGCAAACATCCACCGTGGTGTGCATTGGCTGTCACAGCATGCAACTGAGTTGTACGATCAGGCCAGAAGTACAGTGCGGGCATTTCTGAATGCTGCCCGTGATGAAGAAATTGTCTTTACGCGCGGCACAACAGAATCCATCAACTTGGTGGCGTATAGCTGGGGCATGGATAACCTGAAAGCCGGTGATGAAATCTTGCTGACAGGCTTGGAGCATCACTCCAATATCGTGCCTTGGCAGCTGGTTGCCCAGCGCACAGGCGCCGTCATTCGTGTGGTGCCGGTGCT
>JBQEAN010000021.1:38829-53365 GCA_052109075.1 Alcaligenes sp.
TACGCACCTGTACCGCAGCGTTTTGAAGCCGGCACCCCTAACATTGCCGGTGCCATTACCATGGCGGCCGCCATTGACTATCTGATGGCTATTGGTATGCAGCGTATTGCCGACCACGAGGCCGTGCTGTTGGAATACGCCACGGACGCCTTGCTGGCCATGCCTGGTATCCGCATCATTGGTACGGCAGCGCACAAGGCGGGCATTGTGTCCTTCTTGGTTGACGGCATTCACCCTCATGATCTGGGCACTATTCTGGATATGGACGGGGTTGCTGTACGTGCTGGCCACCACTGTGCCATGCCGTTGATGACACGCTTTGGCATTCCGGGTACTGCTCGTGCTTCTTTTGCTCTGTATAACGATTACGCTGATATTGACGCTTTGCTGGGCAGCCTGCGCAAAGCTCAAAAACTATTTGGAGTTGGCTAAATGAGCCAAGATTTCAACGGGCTGCGCGAGCTTTACCAAGAGGTCATTTTTGACCACAACCGTAGCCCGCGTAACTTTGAAGTAATAGAAAACGCCAGCCATTTCGCCAATGGCCACAATCCTCTGTGTGGGGATCAATTGGCTGTCTATGCCGTCATCGAAGATGGCGTAGTGAAGAAAGTCAGTTTTTTGGGGCATGGCTGCGCCATTTCCAAAGCCTCGGCATCCTTGATGACTGAAGCAGTGAAGGGTTTGAGTCTGGCCGAATTCGAGTCTCTCTTTGCAGATATGCACGCCATGCTGACTGAGGCCCATCCTGATCGAGACATGGGCAAGCTGGAAGTGTTATCGGGTGTGCGTGAATTTCCCGCACGGGTTAAATGTGCCACCTTGGCCTGGCATACCCTGCACAACGCTATCAATCAGGCCAAAGAAACCGCGCAAACTGAATAAAAGGCGCAAGCAAGCCATGAGCTACTTTGAACGACATGATGTGCTGGTCACCCGGGATGTCCCGGCTGTCAGTATTCCTTACGGTGCGCCCGTCACAATTGAATCGGGCTGTACGGCAACGATTACCCAAAAGCTGGGTGGCAGTTATACCGTGATGGTAGAGGGCAACCTGTACCGGATTGAAGGTGTAGACGCGGATGCGCTGGGTTTTGAGACTCAAGGCGAGGCCGAGGTCTTTGTGCCCGAGTTGCCCTTGAGTGAAAAGACCATCGAAGATGCAGCCTGGATTGTTCTGGCTAGTGTCTACGACCCGGAAATTCCGGTGGATATCGTCAACTTGGGTTTGGTGTATGCCTGCCACGTCACTCAGACTGGGCCAGAGGCTTATTCCATCACTATGGAAATGACATTGACTGCGCCAGGCTGCGGCATGGGGACGATGATTGCCGATGAGGCTCGCTACAAGCTGGAAACCATCCAGGGGGTGGAAAAGGCCCTTGTCGACCTGGTTTGGGATCCGCCATGGAGCCGCGAACGCATGAGTGAATCAGCCCGCTTGCAATTAGGGATGCTGTAAAAGAAAAAGCCTGCGAAATATGCAGGCTTTTTTGTGTCTACCCAGTTTTTGTGAATTATTGAAAAGCCGCGACTGCGGCTTTTTTAACATTCCGTGTTTTGTTGTGCTGCTCAGCGTGCGATGGGCAGCTTTGGGTCAGATGGGGGGAGGCCTGAATCGAGGACAAAGTGATGCCACGTTCCCAGCCTGATCCCACCTTTTGCAGGAACTAGTTTGGCTGCCCCCCTTACTGATAGTAGAGATGAAATTTAAATTTCATGTTTTGCTTTGTGCTTTCGTCTGCCGATCGGGTACTTCAATAAGAGCAAGGGTTAATACCTGAATATCCTGTCAGGCCCTATAGACAGGGCTTTTCAGGGTTTCTGGGGCTCGTGTTTACTCTAGTCGCAGTGTCTCCAAGGGTAAATACGGAGCCAAATTATCTCGTCCTGAATTGAAATTTAAATTTAATTAAGTATTATATGAAAAACAAATTTCAACTTTAGGTTGTGTCATGGTCATCAAAGATTCGATCCTGGATATTCTCGATGTCCTGCCCAGTGCGGAGCGGCGTTTGGCCGATGTGGTCTTGTCCCATATGGGACAGCTGGCTACTTATTCCGCACAGGAATTGGCTGAGAAAGCAGGCGTGTCCGCGGCCACTGCCGTGCGTTTCTTTCGGCGTTTGGGTTTTAACGGTTTCAACGAATTTCGGCTTACCGCTCGTGAGCAAATGGGGGATGGTGCGCCTTTCAAACGCTTGAACACCATGTCCAGTAGTGGTATTCAGGCCAATATGACGCCGTTTATCACTGCGGATGTACAGAACATTTCCACCACCTTTCAGAACATTACCGAACAGCATTTGGACAACTTCACCCAAGCGGCGTTGAAAGCGCGGCGTATCTGGGTGTTTGGTTTCCGCAATGGCCAGATCCTGGCTTGTTATGCCCACTCTTTACTGCAGCAACTGCGTTCCGATGTGCATCTGGCGGTGGGCACGGTAGCCCATCTGACTGAACAGCTAGCCGATGTGGAAGCAGGGGATTTGGCACTGGTGATGGATTTTCGTCGTCGCTCGGTGCTGTTGCCTTCGTTGGTGGAACATCTGCGTGGTGAGTCCGTACAGATGGCTTTCTTGACCGATGGTCTGGAAAGTTCTTTGCTGCGTTCGCAAGACATTGCCTTTACGGTAGCTACTCGCGGCGAGTACCTGTTTGATTCGCACACCGGCACGCTTAGCTTGATCAATTATTTGGTTAGCCGAGTGGCTTTGCAGGCCGAGACGCAGGTGGCGCGCAAGTTGCAGAAGATTGAATCCATCCATCGTAGTTTTCAGGACTTGAAGTCCAATAATTAAACCCATAAAAGTGGAGCAGACATGAACAAACATGCCGTTCGGGAGCAAGGCACGGTGCAACTGTATCTGAACCCCCGTTGCGTTCAGGATAGTCAGGAGTACGACGCCTCCTTGCAATCGATTTTGTCGGTAGCCGGCTATGAGCTGGCTCATGCCAGTATTGTGCAGTGGCCTGGTTACGCGCCTACGCCCCTACGTCATCTGCCAGGCTTGGCCACACAGATGAACGTGAGCGGTGTGTATTACAAGGACGAGGCTGGGCGTTTTGGTCTGGGCAGCTTTAAGGCCTTGGGCGGTGCGTATGCCGTGAATCGCTTGTTGCTGCGCCAGCTGCACGCTCATACCGGCAATGCCAGCTTGACGCTGGAGGATCTGCAGAACCCAGCTTATAAAGATTTTATTGCCGGCTTGACGGTGACGTGCGCGACCGATGGCAATCATGGACGTTCGGTCGCCTGGGGGGCAAAGAATGCAGGTTGCCAGTGTGTGATCTATATCCATGAGCATGTCAGTACAGGCCGTGAACGAGCGATTGCGGCTTATGGGGCCAAGGTTGTACGTGTACCGGGCAATTACGATGATTCGGTCCGTCAGGCGGCTGAAGATGCCAGTGAGCATGGCTACTTCGTGGTGTCCGACACCTCCTATCCCGGCTATATGGATGTACCCAAGGATGTGATGCAGGGCTACACGGTGATGGTGCAAGAGGCGTTGGACCAGATTGGGTCGGGCAAACCGGTTAGTCATGTCTTTATTCAAGGGGGCGTGGGTGGTTTGGCGGCGGCAGTGTGCGCTCATATGTGGGAGCGTTTGGGTGCTCAGCGACCTCGTTTGATTGTGGTCGAGCCCAACAAGGCCGATTGCTTGTTCCAGAGCGCTGTGCAAGGCAAGCCTGTAACGGTGACGGGTGATTTGAATACGGTGATGGCCGGTCTGGCTTGCGGTGAAATCTCTTTGTTGGCCTGGGAAATTCTGGATCCCGGTACCTATGCCTACATGACGCTGGAAGACGATGCGGCCTTGCAAACCATGCGCCGTCTGGCCCGTGCGGATAAAGGGGATGCACCGATTGTGGCCGGTGAGTCTGCCGTGGCCGGTGTGGCCGCTTGTATGGCCGCTTGCGAGCAACCGGACTGGCGTCAGGCTTTGGGCATTGATGAAAACAGTCAAATCCTATTTTTTGCTAGTGAAGGCGATACCGATGCGGAACTGTATCAACGCATTGTGGGTATGAGCGCCCAAGAGGTTCTGGCTCAGGAGACGGTATGAGCAGCCCAGCCAGCATAAGCCTAGCCATTAATGGCGAACGCCTGCTGCAGCGTATTGCGCAGTTGGCGCAGATCGGGGCGATTGAGGGGGGAGGTGTTTGCCGTCTGGCCTTGACTGACGAAGACAAGGCCGGTCGAGATCAGATCGTCAACTGGATGCGTGAACTGGGGATGAGTGTGCAGATCGATCAGATCGGCAACATTATCGGCACCCGTGCCGGTCGTCTGGATGTGGCTCCCGTCATGACGGGTTCGCATATTGATACGGTGCGTACCGGCGGGCGCTATGACGGCAATCTGGGTGTGCTGGCTGGGTTGGAAGTTGTGGCTAGCTTGAATGATGCTGATGTGCAATTGGATCGTCCCTTGCAAGTGGTGGCTTTCACCAATGAAGAGGGCGCGCGCTTTGCGCCAGACATGATGGGCAGTCTGGTGTTTCAAGGAGGCTTGTCCTTGCAAGAGGCTTTGGATACGGTTGGTATTGATGGCAGCACCGTGCGCGAGAATCTGGAGCGCATTGGTTACGCCGGTCCTGTGCCTTGCGGCCAGCCCAATGTACATGCCTATATGGAGTTACATATCGAGCAAGGCCCGGTGCTGGAGCACGAGGGCATTGATATTGGTGCTGTAACCGGGGTGCAGGGTATTTGCTGGCTGGAATTTGAAGTGCAAGGCGTATCTAACCATGCCGGCACGACACCTATGCACCTGCGCCACGATGCCGGTGTGGTGGCCCAGCAGATCAGCAGCTTTGTACGTCAACTAACCGAACGCTATGGCGCGCCGCAGTTAGGCACGGTAGGGCGCTGTGAGCTGTTCCCAAACCTGGTCAATGTGATCCCCAGTAAAGCGGTTTTTACCGTGGATTTGCGCAATGTGGACAAGGCCAGACTGGACCAGGCTGAACTAGACGTGCTGGATTTTGCTCGTCAGGCTGCCGAGCGCGAAGGTGTACAGATCAAGCATCGCCATCTGGCCCGCTTTGATCCTGTGCAGTTTGATGAAGGTTTGATCAGTAGGGTCGAGCAGTACGCCAAGGAACTGGATTGCTCGGTCAAGCGTATGCCCAGCGGTGCCGGGCACGATGCGCAGATGCTGGCCCGTTCCTGCCCCACAGGCATGATTTTTGTACCGAGTGTGCGTGGCTTGAGCCACAACCCGGCCGAGTTTACCCACGACAAAGACTTGATCGCCGGATGTTCCATTTTGCTATTGAGCTTGGTGGCGTTGGCCCGTGAATAAGCTGTAAACCCCCATGACGGGACCGCCGCCATAAGAGCAAGGGCGGACCGCTTTTAACTACCTGGAGAGACAAAAAATGAGCAACCTGCTTAAGGACCGCTTGCGTCCTGCCAAATCGTTAGCCGCCGTCTGGGCTGCCCTTGCCGTGACCGCAATTGCCCCCGTGGCCGTTAGCGCTCAAACCACCTTGACGGCCGTCATGGAAGCGCCTTTGCGCTCCCTGGACCCGGTCATCACCACCTCCTACATTGTGCGTAACTACGGCTATATGGTGTATGACACCTTGCTGGCTGAGGATGCACAGGGCCAGGTCCACCCCCAGATGCTGGAAGGTTGGAAAGTCTCCGAAGACGGTCAGACCTACACCATGACTTTGCGTGACAATCTGCGCTGGCATGATGGCTCACCGGTCAGGGCGGAGGATGCCGTCGAGTCCATCAAACGCTGGATTCAGCTGGACAAGATGGGCCAAATCATGACGGAGTTTCTGACCAGGATGGATGTGGTGGACGAGCGCTCCTTTGTGATGCAGTTCTCTTTACCTACCGACATTGCCTTGCGTGCTATGGGCAAACCCAGCTCTTTGCCCTTGTTCGTGATGCCCAAGGAGGTGGCGCGTACGCCCATTAGCCAGGCCATTACCTCTACTGTGGGTTCCGGGCCATTCCGTTTTGTTGATAAAGAGTACCGCCCCGGTGTACAGGCTGTGTTTGAGAAGAACCCGGACTACGTACCGCGTAATGAACCTGCCAGCGGCCTGGCTGGAGGCAAGCAGGTCAAAGTGGATCGCGTGCGCTGGGTGGCCATGCCAGATGCGATGACGGGGGTGAACGCGCTGCGCAGTGGTGAGATTGATGTGATCGATCAGGTACAGCTGGATCTCTTGCCTTTGCTGCAAAATGAGTCGGATATTGTCCTGAACGCTTCTACGGCCCGTGGTGCGCAAACCGAAATGCGCTTTAACTTCCTGCAGCCACCATTCAATAACAAGCAAGTGCGCCAGGCCGCCATGATGGCCTTGAATCAGAAGCCCTTGATGCAGGCACAGGTGGGCAACCCGGACTACTTTGAAACCTGCGGCGCGGTCTTCGGCTGCCACAGTGTGTTCCCCTCGCAAGCAGGTTCGGAGGCCTATTTCAACGGTGATGCGGCGGGTGCGAAAAAGCTGCTGGAACAATCTGGCTATAAGGGTGAACCCGTCGTCTTGTTGCACCCTACGGACTTCCTGACTTCTCCTGTGGTCCCTGTGATTGCCCAGCAACTACGCCATGCTGGTTTTACCGTGAATGTGGAGGCGATGGATTGGCAGACCGTGCAGACCCGCCGGACGTCCAAACGTCCCGTGCAAGAAGGGGGCTGGAGCATTATCACTACCTATTCGGGTTTGGTGGATGTGAGCAATCCCTTGAGCTTTATGGCGGTAGCGTCCAATGGTGACAAGGCCTGGTTTGGTTGGCCGGATATTCCTGCTATTGAAAAGACACGCATGGAGTTTGCCCGTGCCAGTGGCGAGTCTGACTTGAATCGTCTGGCCACGGATCTGCAAAAGCACATCATGGACGAAGGTGTCATCGTGCCCCTGGGCGAGTTCAAGATGGTTAGCGCCATGCGCAAGAACCTGAATGGCTTCCTGCAAACCCCGGTTCCGGTCTTCTGGAATGTGGAGAAGCGATGATTGGGCTTATCTTCAAGCGCGTCCTGGCGACCATACCGGTACTGCTGATTGTCGCGCTGGTGATTTTTGTGGTCCTGCGCATGTCGCACGGCGATCCTGCCATTTTGGTGGCGGGCGATAGCGCCACTAACGAGCAGATCGAGGAAATCCGCCATCAGATGGGCCTGGACCAGCCTGTGCCTGTGCAGTTTGTGCAGTGGCTGGGCAGCATGGTGCAAGGGGACTTTGGTATGTCCCTGATCTCCAGCCGCCCGGTCAAGGATCTGGTGCTCGACAGGCTGGGGCCAACCGTGTCACTGACCTTATTGACGCTGATCTACACCCTGGCTATTTCGATTCCGCTGGGCGTGTGTTCGGCCTGGTATCGCGGCAAGTCTCTGGATAGATTGGTGATGGCAGGTTCGGTAGCGGGCTTTTCTGTGCCGGTATTTATCGTGGCGTACTTGCTGATTTTGCTGTTTTCGCTGGAGCTGCGTTGGTTGCCGGTACAGGGTTACAAGCCGTTGAGCGATGGCCTATGGGAACACTTGCGGCATTTAATTTTGCCCGCAGTGTCCCTGGGGACGGTGTACATCGCCTTGATTACCCGCATTGTGCGTACCAGTGTGATCGACACCTTGAACGAGGACTATATCCGTACGGCTCGCGCCAAAGGTTTGAATGAACGAGGTGTGCTGACACGGCATGCCTTGGGCAATGCGGCCGTCCCCATCCTGACGATTATTGGCATCAGCATCACCATGCTGATCGGCGGGGTGGTGGTGACGGAGTCGGTCTTCAACATTCCTGGGCTGGGCCGTCTGGTGTTGGATGCGGTGCTGTCACGCGACTTTACGGTGATTCAGACCCTGATCGTGCTGTTTTCACTGGTGTATGTGGGGATCAATCTGCTGATTGATATCTCTTACATGCTGGTCGATCCCCGTATCGATTATTGAGCCGTCGCTTTTTATAGGTAGAACAATATGCACAAGCTCAACAAATTGAAAAAAGTGGTCGCCAGCACGTCGGCTCGTGCCGCCTTGCTGTTCTTGATTCTGATGGCGGCCATGGCCCTCTTTGCTCCCTTTCTAGGTACGCAAGATCCCACCCAGCTGGACCCCAGCGTGCGTTTACAGCCGCCTTCCGCGCAGTTTTGGCTGGGGACGGACGCACTGGGCCGGGATCTGTACTCCCGTGTGGTGTATGGCGCTCAAGTGTCCTTTATGGTGGGTTTTGGCGTCTTGGCCATCAGTGTCTTTTTCGGTGTGATTCTGGGTTCCTTGGCTGGCTATTTCCGCCGTCTGGACTCCATCATCATGCGGGTGATGGACGGGGTCATGGCTATTCCAGGCATTTTACTGGCGATCGCCTTGGTGTCGGTATCCGGGGCCAGTTTGACCACCGTTCTGGTGGCCATTGCTATCCCCGAAATTCCACGGATGACCCGATTGGTTCGTGGCGTGATTCTTAGTGTGCGCTCTGAGCCGTATGTGGAAGCAGCCATGACGGTGGGAACCTCGGCCTATGTGATCTTGTCGCGCCATATGTTTCCCAACACGTTTGCACCTTTGATTGTGCAGGGCACCTATGTGTTTGCCTCGGCCGTGTTGCTGGAAGCGATCTTGAGTTTTCTGGGGGCGGGCATTCCGCCGGAAATGGCCTCCTGGGGCAACATCATTGCTGAAGGTCGCCTGTACTTCCAGCTGATTCCGGGCATCGTGCTCTATCCGGGCATTGTGCTGTCCATCACGATTTTAAGTATCAACATCCTGGGCGACGCGTTGCGCGATGCGCTGGATCCCAAGCTGGTCACACGACTGTAAGTGACAAGGGCAGGAGACATAACAATGAATACTTCTTCTACTACCACTCAATGTGTCTTGTCGGTGAAAGACCTGTGCATTGAAACCAGGGCCGCTCAGCCTCGCCAGTTGGTGAGCAAACTCAGCTTTGAGGTTTATGCAGGCGAGACGCTGTGCATTGTGGGCGAGTCCGGCTCGGGTAAGTCCTTGAGCTCCTTTGCCATCATGGGACTGTTGCCGCCTGATACCTTGCGCGTCAGCCAAGGCAGCATTGAATTGATGGGCCAGAATCTGCTGACGATGGATAAGGAGCATTTGCTGTCCCTGCGGGCCTCGGTCATGTCCATGGTATTTCAGGAGCCGATGACCGCTCTGAATCCGGTACAGCGGGTGGGTGAGCAGATCGACGAAGTGATCCGCATCCACGAGAAAAACTGTTCCAGGCAGGAGCGCCATCAGCGTGTGATCAGCATGTTGGAACGAGTCCGTTTGCCTGAGCCGGAAAAGCTCTTCATGGCCTATCCACATGAGCTGTCTGGCGGCCAGCGCCAGCGCATCATGATTGCCATGGCCTTAATCTTGCAGCCCCGTTTGCTGATTGCGGATGAGCCCACCACGGCCCTGGATGTGACCACCCAAAAGCAGATTTTAAGTCTGATCAAGGAACTGCAAAGCGAATGCGGTACCTCCGTAATTTTCGTGACTCATGACTTTGGGTTAGTGGCCGATATTGCGGACCGCATTCTGGTCATGAAGCGCGGCGACAGCGTGGAAATGGGTACCTGCCAGCAGATTCTGTCTAATCCGCAGCAAGCTTACACGCGCTCTTTGATTGCGTCGGTCCCGAATGTGCATCCACCCGCAAAGGCGGAAGTACAAAACGAGATCGTGTTGAGTGCGCGCGGCTTGGGTAAGGTTTACGGCTCGGACTGCTGGTTCTCCAAGGGTCGCAAGATGCATGCCTTAAGCGATATCAATCTGGATATACGCCGGGACGAAGTGCTGGGTGTGGTGGGGGAGTCGGGTTCGGGTAAATCCACCTTGGCGCGCTGCATTATTGGCCTTGTTGAAGCCAGTTCGGGACAGATCTCCTTAAACGGTGAGCCTTTGCCCGCCGCCTGCAAAGATCGCAATCTGGCGCAGCGGCGCAAGGTGCAGATTGTGTTTCAAGACCCGTATCGATCCTTGAACCCTCGCGTGACCATCGGTCAGTCCTTGACCGAAGGCATGCACAACATAGGCATCTCTCCCAAGATCGCGCTGGAGCGCGTCACCGAGGTGCTTGCCATTGTTGGGCTGGACGCTGATGTGCTGGACCGCTACCCGCACCAGTTCTCGGGTGGGCAACGGCAGCGGCTGTGTCTGGCACGCGCCATTGTGATGGAACCGGATGTCTTGATTGCAGACGAGTCTGTGTCAGCGTTGGATGTGCTGGTCCAGGAACAGGTGCTCAAGCTGCTGGTAGATATCAAACGCAAAACCGGCGTGGCGATTTTGTTCATTACGCACGATCTGCGGGTGGCCGCCCAGATTTCCGACCGCATTGTGGTGATGCAAAAAGGCCGGATTGTGGAGGCTGGCGATCCCAGTCGTGTGATCAGCCAGCCTAGCCAAGCCTATACGCGTGAACTGGTGGAATCCGCACCAGGGGTGCATTGGGATTTTCAGAATTTTTGTGCTTATGCCTGATTAAAGCGGCGGTTGCAGCGGTGCTGTAGATGCACGGCTCAATCCTGGTCCTTGTCTGGGTCAAGGCGTACCGAATCCCGCCTTGGGCGGATCTTAATTGTTGATGGAGTTCAAATTTCATGTCCAGGTTTGTCAATGTAGCAGCGGCTCAATTGGGTCCTATCGCCCGCAGTGAAACTAAAAAACAGGTTGTCGATCGCTTGCTGGCCCATTTGCATCAGGCCAAGAAAATGGATGTTGATGTGGTGGTGTTTCCGGAGCTGGCGCTGACCACGTTTTTCCCACGTTGGTTTAGTGAGGATATTTCGGACTTTGATTGTTTTTATGAAACCCAGATGCCGGGGCCGGACACCCAACCGTTGTTTGATGCTGCGGCGCGCCTGCAGATTGGTTTTTATTTGGGTTATGCCGAGCTTACTATTGAAAATGGTGTCAAGCGTCGCTTCAATGTATCCATCCTGGTTGATAAAACCGGAACGATTGTGGGCAAGTATCGCAAGGTGCATTTGCCGGGCCATGGACAGGATGAGCCGTGGCGCGCCTTTCAACATCTGGAGAAATACTACTTTGAACCGGGTCAGGAGTTCGGTGTGTGGTCGGCCTTTGGGGGCGTGATGGGAATGGCCCTGTGCAACGACCGTCGCTGGTCGGAAACCTATCGTGTCATGGGCTTGAAGGGCGTGGAAATGGTCATGTTGGGTTACAACACCCCCGTCCATAATCCGCCTGCGCCAGAACACGACGATTTGTCCATGTTTCACAACCATCTGGTGATGCAGGCGGGGGCCTATCAGAACGGCACCTGGGTAGTGGGGGTGGCCAAGGCGGGAAGCGAAGAGGGGATCGAAATGATTGGCGGCAGCGTGATTATTGCGCCGTCCGGCGAGATTGTGGCCTCTTGTTCGACCAAGGGGGACGAACTGGCCATAGCCCGTTGTGATCTGGATTTATGCAATTCCTATAAGAACACCACCTTCAATTTCGAGCGGCATCGTCGACCAGAAGCGTATGGTTTGATCAGCTCGCAACGTGGAGCGGTCGTGCCATGGGCGTGAACGAACATAAAGTCATGGCGTCGGCCTGGGATGCGGTGAGCTTGACGCAAGCCTTCGTACGTATCCCCAGCTTGTCCGGGCAAGAACAAGGCATGGCGGATTTCGTACGGCAAGTCATGCAGGAGCTGGGGTTTGATCAGATCACGGTGGACGAGAAAGGCTCGGTGCTGGGCTTTGTAGGCCCGACACAGGCACCGTTGGCATTGCTTTTTGATGCACATATGGATGTGGTGCCGATTGCTGGAACCTGGACGGTAGAACCGTTCGGAGCCGAGATTAAAGATGGTCGTATGTATGGGCGTGGCACCAGCGATATGAAGGCCGGCTTGGCAGCGGCTTTATGCGGGGCGGCGGCGGCGGCACGGTCGGGCACGTTAAAGCAACGTATCGCCGTGTCGGCCAGTGTGATGGAGGAAGTCATCGAAGGCTATGCCTTGTCGCACGCTTTAGAGCAATGCACGCCTGCGGCTGTGGTGATTTGCGAGCCTTCGCGCTTGCGCATCATGGTGGGGCAGAAAGGGCGGCAGGAGATTTTGCTGCGTCTGCAAGGTCGGCCCGCGCATGCTGCCTTGCCGCATCTGGGGGTGAATCCGATTCAGGCAGCGGCCAAAGCGATTTCAGCCCTGCAAACTTTGGACTTGCCGCAGGATGCGCTGGTCGGGCAAGCCCTGCTGGTGCCAACTGACATTATTTCCGATCCGCACCCCTCCATTTCACTGATACCTTCGTCGGTCACCGTGCGTTTTGATCGTCGCACCTTGGTGGGTGAAAGCAGCGAATCTGTGCTTGGTCAGATGGAGCAATGCCTGCAGGCCGCAGGGGTAGAGGGGGTTTCACTGGAAGTGGTGGGCAGTCAGGTACAAACCTATACAGGTCAGCAAGCCAGCCCGCAGCGAGACTTGCCCGCATGGCGGCTGGATGAGTCTGCGCCCTTGGCACAAGCCATGGTGCAGGCTGTCCAGCAGGCCGGGCGTCCGGTGGAAATGGATACCTGGTGGTTTTGTACCAATGGGTCCGAGTCGGCGGGACGGCGTGGCATTCCAACCATCGGTCTAGGACCGGGCGAGGAAGCGCAGGCGCACACGGCGGATGAATCGGTGGCTATCGATGATGTGCTGGGGGCCAAGGACATTTACGAGCAGCTCTGCCTTCAATTGGCGGGTCAGGTTAAATAGCAAAATCGGAGACAAGTGATGCGTATCGCAGTAGCGGGTTTTCAGCACGAGACCAATACCTTTGGTCCTGCCATGGCCACGATGGCGGATTTTGAGCATGGGGGCGGCTGGCCCGGCATGTGCCGGGCCGAGGCGATTGAACCTGCCCTGCGAGGGGCTAACATTCCGGCAGCCGGGTTTATGGCTGCTGCCGTCCAGGCCGGGGTCGAGTGCGTCCCGCTACTGTGGGCCGCCGCCAGTCCTTCCGCGCCGGTAGAAGCCCTGACCTACGAAGCGATTGTGGCGGAGATTCTGCATCGTCTGGACGAGGTCTTGCCGGTGGATGCGGTGTACCTGGATTTGCATGGGGCGATGGTGGCCGAGCATAGAGACGACGGGGAAGGGCATTTACTGGTTCTGGTGCGTGAACTGGTGGGGCCGGACGTGCCTGTGGTCGCCAGTTTGGACTTACATGCCAATGTCAGCGATACCATGCTGACGCAAGCAGACATGTTGGTGGCGTATAAAACCTACCCTCACGTGGATATGGGCCAGACCGGAGAGCGCACTTTTCACGCTTTGATGCGATGTCTGCACAGTGGGGAGATCCCTCAGTTGGCCTGGCACCGACTGCCTTTTCTTATCCCAGCGATTTGGCAAAGCACCGAGATGGAGCCAGCTGCCAGCCTGTATCGCAGCCTGTCAGCGTTGGAAGTGATAGACGGTGACGGCAGCGTGTCCTTTGCAATGGGTTTTCCCGCCGCTGATGTGCCGGAGTGCGGGGCCGTCCTATGGGCCTACGCCCAAACCCAGGAGCAGGCCGACAGTCGTCTGGCGGATTTTCTGGATGAGGTCTTGAGTAAGGCTGAAGGTTTTCAAGGCAAGCTCTATGAACCTGACGAGGCAGTGCAATGGGCCTTGAATCATCCCGGTACCGGGCCGGTGATTATTGCCGACGCCCACGATAATCCGGGTGGGGGCGCCAGCTCTGATACCTGTGGACTCTTGCGCGCTTTGCTTAAAGCCAAGGTGTCAGAGGCGGCTTTAGGTCTGATCGTAGACCCTGAAAGTGCGGCGTTGGTGCATCAAGCAGGTGTGGGTGAAACTATTGAGCTGTCCCTGGGCGGTAAGTCCGGTATCCCTGGGGACATGCCTTTACATGCTCGTTTTTACATTGAGTCAGTGTCTGACGGCCAGTTTCCTGCCACAGGCCCGTATTACTCAGGTTGTGCGATGAATTTAGGCCCAAGCGCCTGCTTGCGAGTTGAGGGGGTACGTATCGTGCTGGCCTCGTACAAATCGCAAATGGCGGATCAAAGCATGTTCCGTTTCGTCGGCATAGAACCGGAGCAGATGAAGATACTGGTGCTGAAAAGCGCCGTGCATTTCAGAGCAGACTTTGGGAGCATCAGTGACCGGATCATCGTAGGGGCTGCACCAGGTGGCGTTTCCATGCGTACGACGGATTTGCCGTGGCAGCGTTTACCTGCTGAACGACTGCTTTATCCAGGTGGCCCTAGCTTGTCTCAATGGCGAGCCGCGCAGTCCGGAGTAGGGGGCTGAGAGCGGTCGCTTTGCATTTTTACTCCAAGTAGGTATACTTCTGCCTTCACGGTTTTGATGTGGATTAGCTTCGTCAATACGGGCTTTGAGAGTCAGACCGCCTGTTCAGGCAAGAGTGGATTTCGATCGATACTAAGATTAGCTATCAAAAATCTTACATTGAAAGAAAAAACCTAAAAAACACTTGCGAAAAAGGAAGAGCAGGGTTATAGTTTATTTCTTTCGGGGCGTAGCGCAGCCTGGTAGCGCACTTGCATGGGGTGCAAGGGGTCGAAGGTTCAAATCCTTCCGTTCCGACCAAATAT